>CANRHH010000028.1 GCA_947630375.1 uncultured Oscillospiraceae bacterium
GCACATTCTTGCCCCCTTATATTTCAATTCCCGGTGTATGGCTTAACTCATACGCCGGGTTCTTTGACAGGCTGAAAGCTGTCCCGGGCGTTTTCGCCCGGGACAGCTTTTTTTAACGGCCACTTGGACCTGGATCATAGCTGCCATAGATCAGATCATCTATATCGTGTTCCAATTTCTTATCCCTCCCTGGTCGAGCAATATAACCATTCTATGCCCGGACCCGGGGAGAGATGACAGTTTCAGCTGCTGTGCAGCACCACCGTCACGACCTCCGGCCGGTTGAAGAGCCGGGGGACGGGGACGGAGTTGCCCAGGCCCCGGGAGACCACCATGCGGTAACTGCCCGTTTCGTAGACGCCCGCCTCGTGGTCGGCGATGAATTTGTGCTTGACGTTCAGCAGCCCGCCGATCCCCGGCAGGCGCACGATGCCCCCGTGGGCGTGGCCGCTGAGCACCAGGTCCACCGGCAGCTCCGGGTATTTTTCCGCCCAGAAGTTCCGGTGCCCCAGCCAGAGGATGAAGTCCTCCGGCTGCGCCCGGCGCAGAGCCGCCGCCAGAGCTGCCGGGGGGATCATATCCGCCGGGCCGTTGGGATCCTCCGCCCCGGCCACGGTGAGAGAGGCCCCGTTTTCCTCAAAGGACCGGTACTCGTTGGACAGGCGGATCACCCCATAGCGGTCCATGAGGGCGTCGATCTGGGGGATGATGTGCCCGGCCCACTCGTGATTGCCGTGGACGTAATAGACCGGCGCCAGGCCGGACAGGCCCTCCAGCAGGCTCTCCACCGCCGGCAGCTCCTTCTCGTCGCTGGCCAGGTCCCCGGTCAGGGCGATGAGATCCGGCTGCTGGAGCCGCACCAGCTCCGCCAGACGCCGGTTGTCCCGGCCAAAGACGACCCCGTGCAGGTCGCTGAGCTGGACGATCCGCAGCCCGTCCAGGGCCGCCGGGAGCCGGGCGAAGCTCAGCTCATAGCAGCTCAGCTGCAAATGCAGTTTGCTGTCCTCCACGGCCCAGGCTGAAAACAGCAGCAGGGCCGCCAGAGCCGCCCACTCCAACCGCCGCGCCTTTTTCGCGGGGCGTTTTTGCCGGTCGTTCATTGTCTCGCTCCTTCCCGGTCGGTTTTTTAAGAAGTTTACCACGCCCGGGCCGCCGAAACAACCCAAAAGAGGGGAAGAAGCTGTGAATATTTTGGAAACTGTCTTGAAACCGCCGGGGATTTGGGTTATAATATCTTGGCTTTTTAGCAAGCAAGCACGTTAGGAAAAGGATGAAGAAACTATGAGCGCCTCAACTGAAAAGAAAAACCGCCGCGCCGCCCGGGAGGCGGGCACCGATAAGAGGACCCTGGCCGCCCGGGAGGAGGCCAAGAAGAAGGCCGTGCAGAAGCGCCGCTGGACCATTGGCACCATTGTGGTGGTGCTGCTGATCGCGGTGGTCATCGTGCTCAATACCAGCCTGCCGTATACTACGCTCTCCGCTGTCAGCATCGCCGGGCGGAACTACACCCCCGCCGAGGTGAGCTATTACTACGGCAACAGCTATTTCACCTGGGCCAACCAGTACGGCAGCTATGCCTCCGTCTTCGGGCTGGATACCAGCGGCGGCATCTATGGGCTCAGCTCCCAGGAGTGCCCCATGCTGGAAGAGGGCAGCTGGCGGGACTTTTTCCTGGACACCGCCAAGCAGCAGATGATCCAGAGCCAGGCTCTGTCTGACTATGCCGCGGAAAACGGCATCGCCCTGGACGACGAGGAGCTGGCCGAGATCGACGCCAACCTGGACGCCACCGAGACCTATGCCCAGACCCTGGGCTACAGCGGCATTGACAAATTCCTCTCCGCCAACTATGGCCGGGGCCTGAGCCTGAAGGATGTGCGGGGCTATTCCGCCCAGGCTGCTCTGGCGGACAAGGTGATGGACCAGAAGGAAGCCAGTTTGAGCTATGAGCCCTATCAGCTGGAGGAGTATTACCGGAGCCTGGACGGCGCCAGCGACCGCTTTGATTTTGCCTATTACTATGCCGCCGCGGAAACGGTGGAGAGCACCGATGAAAACGGCGAGACCAGCTCCGCCGCCACCGAGGAGACCATCGCGGCCGCCAAGGCCCTGGCGGAGGACATCCTGGCCGACTATGAGGCCGCCGTGGCCGAGGCCGGGGACAGCGCGGACTACGGCGCCCTGCTGGATGAGGCGGTCGCCGCCCATGTGGACGGAGCCACCGCCACCCACCAGAGCGATTACCCGGGCAGCAGCCTCAACGCCTATGCGGATTTCCTCAAGGACAGCCAGCGCGAGACCGGGGATGCCGCCGTGGTGGACAACACCAACGCCGACGGCAGCTATGTGGTGGTCTTCCTGAGCCGGAATGACAACCACTATCCCATGGCCCAGGTGCGGCACATCCTCATCCAGGCCGAGGCCGGCGAGGACGGGACCTATTCCGAGGAGGCCAAGGAGGCCGCCAAGGCCCGGGCCGAAGAGATCCTGGCCGAGTGGAAGGCCGGAGACGCCACGGAGGAGAGCTTTGCCGCCTTGGCCGAGGAGTACTCCGAGGACGACGGCTCCAACACCAACGGCGGGCTGTATGACCATGTGTACAAGGGCCAGATGGTAGAGGAGTTTGACGAGTTCTGCTTTGCCGGCCATAAGCCGGGGGACACCGCCATCGTCTACGGCGAGAGCAGCAGCTACGCCGGGTACCACGTGATGTACTACGTGGGCGAGGGCGAGCAGTACAGCGACTATATCGCCCGCACGGCCCTGACCGAGCAGGATCTGTCCGCCTGGCTGGAGGAGCTCACCGCCTCCTACACCGCCACGGACCGCTTCGGCCTGCGCCTGGTAGGGTAATAAAACTGAGCAGTAAAAAGACTTTGGGGCACCTTTCGGGAGAAGGGTGCCCCAAGCAGCTCTTATGCCCGATTGCGGTATGGGATCTCAAAATATATAGCGCAAGCGGACGCTTTGGAGATTGACACACAAATAGCCTACGGAGGAGAAACTAAAATGACTTACTCGATAAAAAACGAAGTTATTGAAAAGATCAACGAGAGTAAAGCTTTTACATTTCCAAAATACACGTCTCAATTAATAAACTGGGCAAATCAAAACGCCCAGGGCACGAGACCGGCGGTAGTCGGGCAAATGTCCGAGCTGTTTCCAGAATTTGTGGATTCCGGAGAAGAGGTCACGGTCGAGAACTGGCGCAAATGGTATACAGAGAAATATCCGGATGCCCTTGATAAAGCGACCGATAAAATTTTTGCCCAGGTGCAAAATCTGCAAAACGCCATCAAATGGATTGATAAAGAGATGGTCATGCGCTGGGTTGAGGATCTCGTAATCAACAAAACCTTCAACGGAATGTATGTTCAGAAAGCTATTTTGGCCTCATTGGCCGAGAGAAAGGGCCTGACGTTCAGACTGGCAACCCCTTTCGAAGAGTCTGTAGGAATCGATGGGTATGTAGGAGATATTCCTTACTCGGTAAAGCCCGATACATACAAAACCATGGGTCGCCTTTCAGAGGTCATCCATGTGAAAATGATTTATTACACGAAAACAAAAACAGGTCTGAAAATCGAAGTGGAAGATGAATAAATATGGCTGCCAAACGGCAGCCATACATTTTTATACAGGAACAGAGTTCAGGAATTTCGCCTTGCAGGCATAATCCATAGAGAGATCCACATCTACGAACCCGGTGCGAATCAGATGGTTGTTGATGAATGTTTTATTATCCAAGTATACGTAGCACAGCAAATTATGACCATCATCATATTGGACGGAATCGTAACGTAAAAAAACTTTGCGTTTTTTGAACTTAGCCTTCAAAAAATCTACTGCTTGCTGCGAATGACCGGGCTTTTCTTTGACCCCCAATAATTTTACAACAAGGCCATTGCTCAGTTCGATCTTCTCCGGGGAAAGAACCTGTTTTACCGTATGCAGTTCCTCTCTTTTGACAACAGAGCCATCGATAGAGGAACCGAACGGATTCTTTTTTATATCCACTTGTTTATCCATTTTATGAGGATCGTGGAAGATATAGGGAAGGCTGTCAAAAGAAAAGGGGAGAGGCGTATCCTCCACGAAAGACAGATGATCCTCTGCGTCAAATAAATTGGCCTGGTTTTCTCCCAATTTTTCCTGAATAACAGGCTTAAATCGGCGGTTTATTTCATATCCTATGGAATTTCGCTCCAAATGCTTTGCCGCAAGAGAGGTAGTGCCGCTTCCTGCAAACGGATCAAGAACCGTCTCTCCAACAAAGGAAAACATTTTGATTAGGCGTTTGGGCAATTCTTCCGGGAACATGGCAATGTGGCCGTCTTGCTTGACTCCGTTAAAATGCCAATGGGATGAAAAATATTGGCTCCATTCCTCTTTCGTGATTTTGGAGGCTGTTTTCTGCTCCAGCGTGGGCTTCGGCGCAACCCCTAATTTTTTGAATAAGAGAATAAACTCATAATCCATCTTCAGGATCCCGTTACGCGGATAAGGAAAGCTTCCCATAATGGCTCCACCGCCGGAGGTGTTCATCGTAGTCGTTTTCTGCCAAATAATGGCACCCATATAATCCATACCAAGCGTTTCACAGAATCGGATAATCTCTGTGCGAATGGGGATAACTTTATATCGGCCGTAATAAGCGGAGCGGGCAAATTGGTCCCCAATATTGATACACATCCTGCATCCGTCGGATAACACGCGATAACACTCCTGCCAGACCAAATTTAAGTTGTTGATATATGCCTCATAGCTGTCATTAAAGCCGATTTGATCCTCCGTGCCGTAATCCTTGAGCTGCCAGTATGGAGGAGAAGTAATGATCAGTTGAACCGATTTGTCGGCAAGCAGATTCATTTTTCTGCTGTCACCGAAAATAATTTTATGCTCCGTCATGGACAGTCTTCCTCACTTGATCTTATCGCCGTTTGGCAGCATAAAATACTGCTCGTAGGTCACATGCAGGACTTTGGCAATTTGCAACAGCTCTTCCTGAGTAACTGTATTTCTTCGCAGTTTGGCAGTAAAATTCTGCGGGGTTTGTTCTATTCTTCTTGCAAGCTCTGAAAGGCTGATGCCGGAACGTACACAGAGAACCCTTATTTGTTCAGAAGTCGTCATATCAGCACCTCCTATGATCGTATCATAAAACATTTGATTGCTGATGTCAACTATAACAATAGCAGTTATCCCTGCCATTTCCGCTCTTTGACCGATTATAAAAGAGGGAGACCGCTTCCGGATGAAGGGTCTCCCTCTTTTTACGTTCTCTTTACAATGTGGTCTTTGTCCTTGTAAATGCTGTCCTCCGGCAGCACGCCCCGGACGCAGGAACAGGGATAGACGCTGGCCCGGCGGCCCACCACGGTGCCCGGATTCAGCACGCTGTTGCAGCCGATCTCCGCCCCGTCGCCCAGGATGGCGCCGAACTTCTTGCGGCCGGTCTGGATGGGGCCCTCCGGGGCCTTCACGGACACCAGACTCTTGTCGCTCTTGACGTTGCTGGTGATGGAGCCGGCCCCCATGTGGGCCTTGTAGCCCAGGACCGAATCCCCCACGTAGTTGTAATGGGGCGTTTGGACCTTGTCAAACAGCACCGCGTTTTTGATCTCCACGGAGTTGCCCACCACGGCGTTTTTGCCTACGATGGCACTGCCCCGGATAAAGGCACAGTGGCGCACCTGGGCCCCCCGGTCGATGATGCAGGGGGCGCCGATGAAGGCTGTGGGGGCGATCTCCGCATCCCGGGCGATCCAGACGCCCGCCTCCCGCTGCTCATAGAGGGCCGGGTCCAGGGTGGGACCCAGGGCCAGGATATAGTCCCCAATGCCGTCCAGCACCTCCCAGGGGTAGGTCTTGCCCTCGAAGAGCCCGGCGGCGACGGTTTTCGTCAGGTCCAGCAGGTCTTGGATCGTTGTCATGCCTTTACCTCCACCAATTTGCCCGCCTTGGCCATGGCGGCAATGATCCGGTCCGTCATCTCCTCGCAGAGGGCGTCGGTCTCCGCCTCGGCCATGACCCGCAGCAGAGGCTCAGTGCCGCTCTTGCGCAGCAGGATCCGGCCGTTGTCTCCCAATTCCGCCTCGGCGGCGGCCACCGCCTGCCGGACCTCCGGGCAGGCCAGGGTCTCGTCCTTGTCCGTGACCACCACATTTTTCAGCTTCTGGGGGTACATGGTCATCCCGGCGCAGAGCTCGGACAGGGGGAGCTTGGTCTCACAGATGGCCTCCATCAGCTTGATGGAGGTCAGCAGCCCGTCCCCGGTGCTGGAGAGCTTTCCGAAGATGATGTGCCCGGACTGCTCGCCGCCGATCAGGTGGCCGTTGGCGCGCATGTTCTCGGCCACGTATTTGTCCCCCACGGCGGTCTTCTCGTAGCCAATGCCCAGGGCGTCCAGGGCCTTGTACAGCCCCAAGTTGGACATCACCGTGGTCACCACCTTGGAATTGCCTAAAGTGCCCTGCTCCTGCATGTATTTGGCGCAGACATAGAGGATATGGTCCCCGGTGACGATCTGCCCCTTGTCGTCCACGGCCAGGCAGCGGTCCGCGTCTCCGTCAAAGGCAAAGCCCACGTCCAGGTGGTTTTCCAGCACGAACTGCCGCAGATTCTCGATATGGGTGGAGCCGCAGTCCACGTTGATGTTGAGCCCGTCGGGCCGGTTGCCGATCACATAGGTGTCCGCCCCCAAGGCGTCAAAGATGCTCTTGGCCATCATCCAGGTGCTGCCGTTGGCACAGTCCAGGCCGATGCGGCGGTGCTTGTAGGAGCGGGTGGCCAGGGAGATGAGGGTGCCTATGTAGCGGTTGCGGCCGGCGGCGTAATCCACGGTGCAGCCGATGGCCTCCCCTAAGGCCAGAGGCAGTTCCCTGCCGCTGTCCAGATAGGTCT
Organism: uncultured Oscillospiraceae bacterium; assembly: GCA_947630375.1. Lineage (GTDB taxonomy): Bacteria > Bacillota > Clostridia > Oscillospirales > Oscillospiraceae > Limivicinus. The sequence continues at coordinate 6,904 of CANRHH010000028.1, forward strand.
CGATGCCCTCCAGCACGTTCTCCTCCATTTTCTCCCCGTCGCGGTTGATCAGCTTGATGCCGTTGTCCTGATAGGGGTTGTGGCTGGCGGAGATCATAATGCCGCAGTCAAAATCGTCCGCCCGGGCGATGTAGGAGACGCTGGGGGTGCTGGTCACGTGCAGCAGGTAGGCGTCCGCCCCGGAGGCGGTGAGCCCGGCGCAGAGGGCGGACTCAAACATATAGCTGGAACGGCGGGTGTCTTTCCCAATAACGACTTTGGCCTTGCGGCCCTGCCCGTAATACCAGCCCAGGTAGCGGCCGATCCTGAAGGCGTGCTCCACGGTCAGGCTCTTGTTGGCCTCGCCCCGGAACCCGTCTGTCCCGAAATATTTTCCCATGTGACGATTCTCCTTGTATGTTAAAGCTTTTCTGCCGCCTCCCGGTCCAGGCAGAAGGTGACCTCTAAAGGCAGCTGCAAAAAGGACGCAGGGGTGTAGCTCTCGGTCTTGCCGTAGACCGCCCGGAAGACCGCCGGGGCCTTTTCGGCCCCTAAGGCCAGCAGCAGGATATCCCGGGCCTGGGTCAGGGGCTTGATGCCCAGGGTCAGCCCGAAGGCCGGGACCAGCGCCTCTCCGCCGAAGAGCCCGGCGTTCTGCCGGCGGGTGGCGTCGGTGAGGCGCTGCCGGTGGGTGAAGCTGTCAAAGGGGGTGGCCGGCTCGTTGAAGCCGATATGCCCGTTGTCCCCGATGCCCAGCACCGCTAAATCGATCCCGCCGGCCTGTTCTATCATCTTATCATAGCTGTCAAGGGTTTCCGGGGACAGAAAACGGCAGTTTTCCGCCGCCAGGTCGGTTTTCGCCAGCAGGCCCTCTTCCAGGGCCCGGCGGCAGGTGAGCGCCTCCGGCGCCCCCTCGTACTCGGCCACGGTGAAGACCCGGGCCCGGCGCAGGCTCAAAGCCCCGGCCTCATACAGCCGGGCCAGCTCCGCCCAGAGCCGGGCCATGGTCCGGCCGCCGGCCAGGGCCAGCACGGCCTCCGGCTTCTTCTCCAGAACCGCCCGGATATGCTCCGCCGCCTGGGCCAGGGCCCCGGCGCTGTCAGAGATCACGGTTTTCATACGCATCTCCTTTCATAAACAGCGCTTTCCCGGGCAAACTAAGCGGCGAGGTGAGCGCTCTTGACGATCGTGATCGCGCGTACATTCATTATTTATTTCACGCTCCTGGCCGCTATGCGCCTTTTGGGCAAGCGGCAGCTGGGAGAGATGGAGCTTTCCGAATTTGTGGTGGCCGCCCTCATCGCGGACCTGGCCGCCATCCCCCTCCAGGATACCCGGCTGCCCCTGCTCAACGGGCTGCTGCCGATCCTGGTGCTCTTCTGCTGTGAGATCCTCCTCACGGGCCTGACCCTGCGGCATATCCGCCTGCGGGCCCTGTTTTTCGGCAGGCCCAGTCTGCTGATCGTCCGGGGGAAGATCGACCAGCGGGAGATGCGGAAAAACCGCTTCACCGTAGACGAGCTGCTGCAGGAGCTGCGCAACCAGGGCAGCGTGGACATCAGCCAGGTGGAGTACGCCATCCTGGAGACCGACGGGCGCCTGAACGTGATCCCCTTCCCGGCGGAGCGGCCCGCCACCGCCGCCCAGCTGGGGCTGGACGCGGGGCCGGGGGGCTATCCCAGCGTCATCGTCAGCGACGGGCGGGTGCTGGAGGCCAATCTGCGCCACGCGGGCCGGGACCGGGCCTGGCTCGCCCGGCAGCTGAAGGACCGGGGGGTGGAGGACGCCAAAAACGTCTTTCTCCTGACGGTCAACGGCGCGGGACAGGTCTATTTTGCCCCGAAGGAGGGCGTATGAAAAGAGAATGGGCCGCCGGGGCCCTGCTGCTCCTGCTCTGCTTAGGGGCCTGGCTGCACGTGGGGCACATCGACGCCCTCACCGGCACCGTGTCTGCCGGGCTGGAGCGATCCCAGCAGGCGGCGGACCGGGGCGATACAGAGGCGGCGCTGGCCGCTCTGGCCGGGGCCCGGGCGGTCTGGGACCGGGAGCGGACCTATACCGGCGTCTTTCTGGGCCACCAGGAGCGGGACAGCCTCTGCGATGCCTTCCTGGAGCTGGAGGCCGCGCTGCGCCGGGGGGAGGACCCCCGCACGGCCTATGAGCGGCTCCGGTTCCGGCTGGAAGAGCTGGGCAGGATGGAGCATCTGCGCCTGGGATCGGTGCTGTGAGGCCGCAAAAAGCCGGCTCCCTTTATTTTTCCGTGAGCAGCTTGGTCAGCTCCTCCATAAAGGTGTTGATATCCTTGAAGCTGCGGTAGACCGAGGCAAAGCGCACGTAGGCCACCTCGTCCACGTCCTTCAGCCGGGCCATCACCATCTCGCCGATGTCCACGCTGCTGATCTCACGCTCCAACTTGCCCTGGAGCTCCTGTTCGATATCGTCTCCGATCTGCTCCAGCACCGACAGGGGCACGGGCCGCTTTTCACAGGCCCGGATCATGCCGTTGATGAGCTTCATCCGGTCAAAGGACTGGCGGCTGCCGTCCCGCTTGACCACCACCAAGGGCATCCGCTCGATGATCTCATAGGTGGTGAAGCGCTTCTGGCAGCTCAGGCACTCCCGCCGGCGGCGGATGGTGGCCCGCTCCTCGGCGGGGCGGGAATCAATGACTTTGCTCTCGGGGTATCCGCAAAAGGGGCATTTCATAAGGCTCTCTCCTCTAACTCTCCAAATTTCCGCATGATACCATACTATAACACAAAGTTCTGCGTATTTCCAGTATTATGTTAACATTTTTTATTATTTTTTGCGAAGAGGAAAACCGGCCCCGCTTTTGGAAGGAAATGGGCCGGTTCTTCATACTTTCTTCATAAATTGCGTGTATTTTATTAAGTGGAGAACTTTATTTTTACATAAATGAGGAACGAGAATGAACGCCGGTACGCGCAAGAGCTTCATGGAGAGGGTGGCGGCCCTCATCGTAGATAAGAGAAACATCCTGTTTTTCCTGTTTGCCCTGGCGGCGCTGTTCTGTGCCGTCTCCCGGAACTGGGTCCGCGTGAACAACGAGCTGACGGAATATCTGCCGGCAGAGACGGAGACCCGGGTGGGCATCGAGCTGATGGAGCGGGAGTTTACCACCTTCGGCACGGCCCAGATCATGGCGGAGAACCTGAGCCTGGCCCAGGCCCAGGCCCTCTGTGAGCAGATCGAGGCCATTGAGGGGGTCAAGTCTGTGGACTTTGACGATACGCCCGCCCATTACACCGGCGCCTCCGCCCTGTTTTCCCTCACCTTTGAGGGCACCGAGGAGGATCAGGCCAGCGTGGACACCCTGGCTCGGGTGGAAGAGGCCCTGCAGGACTATGACCTGTCTGTGAGCAGCGAGGTGGGCAATCCCCTCAAGGCCATCATCGACAGCGAGATGCTGGTGGTGGACATCATCGCGGTGTTCATCATCGTGTTCGTGCTGCTGCTGACCTCCAAGACCTATGGGGAGATCCCCGTGCTGCTGATCACCTTTGGGGCGGCGGCCCTTCTGAACATGGGCACCAACTTCCTGATGGGGGAGATCTCCTTTGTCACCAACTCCATCGCCATCGTGCTCCAGCTGGCCCTGGCCATTGACTATGCCATCATCCTCTGCCACCGGTACATGGAGGAGCATGAGCAGCTCCCGGCCCGGGAGGCGGCCATCGCCGCTTTGAGCAAGGCCATCCCGGAGATCTCCGCCAGCAGCCTGACCACGGTCTCCGGTCTGCTGGCCTTGAGCTTCATGCAGTTCAGGCTGGGCTACGACATGGGCATGGTGCTTATCAAAGCGATCCTGCTGAGCCTGGCCTCGGTGTTCTTCCTGATGCCCGGGCTGCTGGTGCTCTTCTCCGGCTGGATAGACAAGAGCCACCACAGAAATTTCGTGCCGAAGATCAATTTCCTGGGCAAGGCGGTCTATGCCACCCGTTTTCTCATGCCGGTGCTGTTTGTGGGGGTGGTCGCCGGCGCGTTCTACTGCTCCCGGCGGGTCAACTATGTCTACTCCCAGGACTCGATCCGCTCCTACCGGCAGAATGAGGCCCAGATCGCCGCCCAGCGGATCCGGGACACCTTTGGCCGGACCAACCAGATGGCGGTGATCGTCCCCTCCGGGGACTATGAGCGGGAGGCCGCCCTGATCGACGAGATCGGCCAGCTGGACCGGGTGGAGAGCGTGCTGGGCCTGGCCAGCGTGGAGGTCCGGGACGGGGTGCGCCTCACCAACGCCCTGACGCCCCGGGGCTTCGCGGAGCTGACCAATCTGGACTACGAGGTGGCCCAGGTGCTGTACGCCGGTTATGCCCTGCGCTATGACCAGTACGGCCAGGCCATCACCAACATCGACGGCTATGCGGTCCCCCTGCTGGAAATGTTTGACTATCTCTGCCTGATGCGGGACGAGCTGGCCCTGGAGCTGCCGGAGGAGACCGAGGAGGAGCTGGACTCCCTGGAGCAGCTGCTGGGGGACGCCCGGCTCCAGCTCCAGAGCGAGGACTGGAGCCGGATCGTGGTGACGCTGGACCTGCCTGTGGAGGGGGAGGAGAGCTTCCGGTACCTGGATGTGATCCGGGGGGTGGCCGCCCGGTACTATGACGAGCACTATATCGTGGGGGACACCACCAGCGCCAGCGACCTGAAGGCCTCCTTTGAAAACGACAATCTGCTCATCAGCGTGCTGACCATCCTGTTTGTGATCCTGGTGCTGTTGTTCACCTTCAAATCCGTGGGCCTGCCCCTGCTGCTGATTTTGATCATCCAGGGCAGTATCTGGTGCAACTTCTCCGTGCCCTATTTAGAGGGGGAGAACCTGTTCTTTTTGACCTATCTGATCATCAGCGCCATCCAGATGGGCGCCAACATCGACTATGCCATCGTCATTTCCAGCCGGTATATGGAGCTCAAGGAGCGGATGCCCCTGAAGGAGGCCATGATCGAGACGCTGAACCTGGCCTTTCCCACCATCATCACCTCCGGCACCATGCTGGCCTCCGCCGGCATGATCATCGGCTATATGACCTCCAACGAGACCATCTCCACCATCGGCGCGTACCTGGGCTCCGGCACCCTGATCTCCATTTTCCTGGTCATGTGCGTGCTGCCCCAGATCCTCCTGATGGGGGATATCGTGATCCGCAAAACCAGCTTCAGCATCAATTACAGCGGCGGCCCCGCCCGGCACACGGGCATCATGCGCATCAACGGCCGGGTGCGGGGCAGGATGGAGGGCCTGGTGGACGCAGAGATCCACGGTGTCTTCCGGGGCGAGCTGAACGCCGTCATCGACGTGGGCAGCGTGGCGGAGCTGCCGGAGGAGCTTTTGAAAGAACTGGACGAAAAGGGAGGCGCGGAGAAATGAAAAAACGCATCCTGGCCCTGCTGCTTCTGGCCGCTCTGCTGCCGGCCCTGAGCCCCGCCGCCCGGGCGGAGGAGACGGAGCGGACCGTGCATATCGCCACGGCGGAGCAGCTGCGCCGGCTGGCCCGGGACTGCACCATGGACAGCTTTTCCCGGGGCCTCACCGTGGTACTGGACGGGGATATTGATTTAGGGGAGGAGGACTTCTACCCCATCCCCAGCTTCAGCGGCGTTTTTGACGGGGGCGGTCACCGGGTGACCCATATGACCACTGCCACCGACGGTTCCCACCAGGGGATGTTCCGCTACATCCAGGCGGAGGGCACGGTGAAGAACCTGTACCTGGAGGGCACCGTGGCCCCGGACACCGGCCGCTGCCAGGTGGGCGGCCTGGCTGGTACCAACTACGGCCGGGTGGAAAACTGCTCCTTCACCGGCACGGTGAGCGGGCTGAACTATGTGGGCGGCCTGGTAGGGGAGAACTACGGCACCGTCACCGGCTGCCGGGCCGGGGGCCAGGTGGACGGCAAGCGTTTCACCGGCGGCGTGGTCGGGTTCAGCAGCGGGACCGTCAGCGACTGTGAAAACGAGGCCAAGGTGAACACCAGCATCACCGAGGGCGGTCTGGAGCTGGAGCGGCTGGACCTGTCCGGCCTGACGAATTTAGATCTGACCGGCGCGGAGGACACGGACGTGGTCTCCGACAGCGGCGGCGTGGTGGGCTTTTCCAAGGGCGCCGTCACCGGCTGCGTGAACCGGGGCACGGTGGGCTACCCCCACTATGGCTACAATGTGGGCGGCGTGGCCGGGCGGCAGTCCGGCACCATGAGCGGCTGCGTCAATCAGGGCGACGTGTACGGCCGGAAGGATGTCGGCGGCGTGGTGGGCCAGATGGAGCCCTATATGCTGCTGAAGGACAGCGCCAGCCTGGCCGGTGAGCTGAACCGGCTGCACAGTCTGGTGTCCGCGGCCATGGGGAACCTGACCAATATGTCCGCCGAGATCCGGGCGGTGCTGGAGGAGATCCGCCGCAACGCCGCGGAGGCGGACCGGAATTTAGGCGGGCTGGTCACGCCTTCGCCGGCCCAGACCCAGCCCCCGGAGACTCAGCCCACAGAGCCGGGCTCCGGGACGGGCTCCGGCGGAGAAGGCCAGAGCACGGGGGAGCCTGCCGGCGGGGAGCAAAACGGCGGCACGGAGCCCGGCGGCACGGAACCCGCCCCGGCGGATCCCCCGGTGCAGAATACGGCCCCCGTCCCGGAGGCCGCGCCCACGCCCCAGCCGGAACCCCAGCCGGTCCCTTCCACGGCGGCCCCGGCAGAGCCCCTGCCTGAGGCCATGGCGGACCGGGGCGGACATACCGGCGGCTTTGTGCTTCTGGCCGCGGAAGGGCCCGGCGGAGACACCGGCGGCGAGGGCGATTCCGGTGGGGGCGGCGGCTCCGGCGGAGAAGGCAGCACAGGCGGTGAGGGAGAAACCGGCGGTGAGGGCGGTACCGGCGGCCTGCTGCCGGGCCTGGACCAGCTGCCGGACCTCTCCGGGGATCTGGACCGGCTGGCCAGCGACATGGGCGACCTGGTGGGCATCGTGGGCAATTCCAGCGGCGAGCTGGGCCGGGACCTGGTGGCCGTCAGCGACCAGCTGACCCGGGTGCTGATCATGATGGCCAACGCCATGACCGGCGAGGCCAACCACCAGGTTTTTGAGGACATCTCCGAGGAGAACGCCGGCGGGGAGACCGCCGGCCTGGTGCGGGACTGCGAAAATACCGGGACCGTGGAAGGGGACCGGAATGTAGGCGGCCTGGCCGGGACCATGGGCATTGAATACGAGTTTGACTTGGAGAGCACCCTGGCCCAAAACCTGGGCATGGGCAGCATCCTCAGCAGCACCTACCAGACCCGCTGCGTCAGCAGCGGCAACGTGAACCGAGGCCAGGTGCAGGCCAAGTGGGACAACGTGGGCGGCCTGGCCGGGCTCCAGGAGCTGGGGCTCGTCAGCGGCTGCCAGAGCTACGGAAAAGTGGCCAGCGGCGAGGGCAGCTACGCCGGCGGCGTGGTAGGCTATGCCCACAGCGCCGTCCGGGATTGCAGCGCCATGTGCGCCGTGGACGGGACGGAATATGTGGGCGGCATCGTCGGCTGCGGCGACCAGATCACCGGCTGCGTGAGCGTGGTGAGCCTGGGGGATGTGACCGCCTGTGCCGGGGCCGTGGCCGGATGGGCGGACATGACCGGCGACGGCGTGGGCGGCAACGTGTTCGTCCACGAGAGCCTGGGCGCGGTGGACGGCATCAGCTACGAGGGCCGGGCGGAGCCGGTGGCCTTTGAGACCCTGCTGGAGCGGGAGGACCTGCCCGCGGACTTCCATGAGCTGAAGCTGACCTTTACGGCCCAGGGCAGAACGGTGGCGGAGCTCCCCTTTACTTACGGCGGCAGCATCGACCCGGGCCAGGTCCCCCAGGTCCCGCCCCGGGAGGGCTATACCGGCGCTTGGCCGGACTATGACTACAGCTGCCTGACCTTCAGCGACACGCTGGAGGCGGTGTATGTGAGCCGGCAGGCGGCTCTGGCCTCCGAGGAGCTGAGGGACGGCGGCCCCCGGTCCCTGGTCCTGGTGGAGGGGGACTTTGCCGACGGCGCCTCGGTGGGCCTCAACGCCTATGCCGGAGACGGCCCCGCCCTGGAGCAGGGAGAGCTGCTGGAGAAATGGGTCCTGAATTTGGAGGACGAGGACTACGCGGGCGGGAGCTATACGGTACGCTATCTGCCGCCGGAGACGGAGCGGAACAGCGCCGTGGAGCTCTATGTCCGCCGGGACGACGCCTGGAGCAAGGTGCCCACCGGCAAGAGCGGCAGCTATCTGACCTTTGAGGCCCAGGGAGAGAGCGTGGTGTTCTGCGCTGTGGAGAGGGAAAACGCGGGCGCGGACAGCGTGGTGCTGGCCCTGGCGGCGGGCCTGATAGCCGTGGCCGGCGTCGCGGCGCTGCTCCACCGCCGGAAGAAAAAGAAGCCCATTCCGGAAGAAGAAAAAACAACTTGACGCAAAAAAGCACCCTTTCGGGTGCTTTTTTGCGTCAGCGGGTCACATTTGAAGCGCAAGCTCTTATCCCCACAGGGCGGTCAGCATGGGGATGATCTGCTTTTTCCGGGACAGGGCGCCCCGGAGGAAGAAGCGGTTGTCCTTGGGGGTCACGGAGAAGGCCTGCTGAATGGTATCGTCGCTGCCTATGTAAAAAATGTGGGAGCCCTCCAGCAGCACGTCGGTGAGCATGAGGAGGATGATGTCCAGGTCCATGTCCTTCTTGATCTTGGCCATGGTCTCCATGAACTCCCCCTGCCGGGCCAGCAGATGGGAGGAGTCCACACAGGTGATCTGGCTGACGCCGAAGTTCTGCTCGGCGATGTGAAACAGCTTGAAATCGGTGCGGAAGAGCTCCTCGGCGCTCTTGTCGTCCGCCCCGGCGGCGGAGAACAGCTCCTTGCCCAAATCGTCCAGAGAGATCCGGGCGATCCGGGCCAGGCGCTCGGCCATGGACCGGTCCCGCTTGGTGCAGGTGGGGGACTTGAACATCACCGTGTCGGACAAAATGGCCGCCGCCATGAGCCCCGCCATCTGGGGGGAGGGGACCACGCCGTTTTCCTGATACATGGCGGTGATGATGGTGTTGGTGCTGCCCACCGGCTCATTCCGGACCCGGATGGGCTGCTTGGTCTGGATATCCGCCAGGCGGTGGTGGTCGATGATCTCCATGATCTCCACCTGGTCCAGCCCGGAGACGGACTGGGCCGCCTCGTTGTGGTCCACCAGCACCACCCGTTTGCGCCGGGGGCGCAGCAGGTGATACCGGGACAGGGTGCCCACCACGTGCTCCTCTTCGTCCAACACCGGATAGCAGCGGTAGCGGCTTTTCAGCATCTGCTCCCGCACATCGTCCAGATAGTCGCTCATGTGGAAACAGACGATGTCCCGGGTCTGGCAGACCCGCATGGCGGGAATGGCCTGGTAGATGATCCGGGCCGCCCGGCGGGCATCCAGGGGGGTGGAGATGATGCAGGTGGGCGAATCGCTCTCGGCCCAGCGCTTGTCCACCTCGGACTGGCAGAGGATGATGCAGTTGACCTCCGCCTCCAGCGCCTTGTCCACCACGTCCGGCTGGCTGCCGCAGAGAATGATGCTGTCTTTATAATACAGAGAGTAGTCGTCGTAAGCCTGGGGCAGGGCCACCCGCACGTCCCCGGACACGGTGTTCACCAGGTTGCCGAACTCGTTGACGAACTGGCCCTCCAGCACGCTCAGCAAATTGAAAACCGGCAGCTCGTCGATATGGCTGGTGTAGATGGTCTGCATGTCATAAGAGGCGATATCCCCGGCGGAGAGCATACCGTAAAGGGTGCCGTCGTCGTTCAGAATGGGCAGGGTGGCGATGGCCCCCTCCCGCATGGTGCGCCAGGCCAGATCCATGGTCACAGACCGGTCCAGCTCGGGCGGGTGGTCAAAGTCCAGATCGCAGATCTGGGTACGCATGTTTTTGATCAGCGGCGGGGCCTCAAAGCCGAAGCGGTCCAGCATGTGCTGGGTCTCGTCGTTGATGGCGCCGATGCGCACAGGCTTGTATTCCCGGTCCCCCAAAGCGTTGCGCAGATTGGCATAGGCGATGGCGGCCACAATGGAGTCCGTATCCGGGTTCCGGTGCCCGGTCACATAGATCTCATTCATAACAGACGGCTCCCTTTTTACAGGATAAGATTATTATATGTAATATTTGGAGCAATTTCAAGCACTATTTATGTCTTTTAATTCACGAGCGGCCGTGCTATAATAAAAACAAAAAATCTGAGATAAACAGGACGGAAAATATGAGAAAGAGAAAGGCGATCTTAGCGCTCATGCTGGCGGCGCTGCTGCTGGGCGGCTGCGGCCCGGCCGGCGCCGGGGCGCGGATGGCGAACCAGAGCCGGGCGGTCTCCGGCGTGACGCTGCCGGACCGGGGCGGCCTGGCCCTGCGGCCCTTTGACGAGATCGAATACAGCCGGCCGGGGCTGGAGGAGCTGAGCGCCGCGGTAGAGGCGGTGGGCCAGGCCCTGGACCGGGGCGAAAAGCTGAAGACCGTCACCGGGCTGCTGGACAGCTGCTATGACCTCTACTATCGGTTCTATACCATGTACAACCTGGCGGATATCCGCTCCTGCCGGGACACCACCGACCGTTATTACGCCGGGGAATATGCCTGGTGCCAGGAGAACTTTGCCCAGGTGCAGCAGCTGATGGACGCGCTGTACCGCCGCTGCGCCGCCTCGGACCTGGCGGAGAAATTGGAGGAGGCGTATTTCTGGGAGGGCTTTATGCAGGACTACAGCGGCCAGGAGGGGGCTATCAGCGATGAGGCGGTGGCGCTTGTGCGCCGGGAGAGCGCCCTGCTGGCCCAGTACCGGGCGCTGATCGCCAGCCCGGTCATCCATCTGGACGGCCGGGAGATAGACTATAACCGGGCCCTCCAGGAGCTGGAGGGGGAGGAGCTGAACCGGGTCATCGACCAATACTACGCGGAGTATAACGAGCCGCTGGCCCAGATCTATATAGATTTGGTGGAGGTCCGGCAGGCCCAGGCCCGGGTCATGGGCTATGACAGCTATGAGCAGATGCAGTTTGACTACACCTTTGAGCGGGACTACAGCCCCCGGCAGGCCCAGGCTTATCTGGAGGAGATCAAAGAATGCATGGTCCCGCTCTACCGGGAGCTGCTCGCCAACGGCGTCTACAGCTGGCCGGACTACGCCCCGCTGTCCGAGGGCCGGCTGCTGGACCTTTTGGGCGCCGCCGCCCGGGAGACCGGCGGGCAGGTGGAAGAGGCGTTCCGGTTCATGCGGGCCTATGAGCTCTATGATATCCGGGTGAGCCCCCTGAAAGCGGATCTGTCCTTTGAGGCCTATCTGCCCCTCTACGAGGCGCCCTATGTCTTTCTGAACGCCTATGGGGACCTGGAGGACCTGCTCAGCTTCTCCCATGAGTTCGGCCACTATGTGGACGCCTATGTGAACTTTGACGCCTATGAGACCATCGACGTGTCCGAGTGCTTTTCCCAGGGCCTGGAGCTGCTGTTTCTGACCCGCTACGGGGACGCCCTGAGCGAACAGGAGACCCGGCAGCTGACCCGGATGAAAATGCTGGACATGCTGGACACCTATGTGCAGCAGGCCTCCTTTGCCGCGTTTGAGAGCCGGGTCTACGCTGCGGATCCGGAGGAGCTCAGCGCCGCGTACTTTAACCGGCTGTCCCTGGACCTGGCCGAGGAATACGGCTACTATGACGGCATCAGCGCGGATTACTACGCCATGAGCTGGGTGGACATCGCCCACTTTTTCGAGATGCCCTTTTACGTGATCACCTATCCGGTCTCCTGTGACTGCGCCATGCAGCTGTATGAGCTGGAGCGGCAGGGGCCGGGGGCGGGGGTGGAGAAGTATCTGGAGCTGCTGCCCCGGCAGCACGAGGGCTTGATCGACACCCTGTCCGCCTGCGGCCTGGAGAGCCCCTTCGCCCCCGGCCGGATCGAGCACGCGGCGGAGGACCTGCGGGCGCTGCTGTCATAAAAAAGTTTACCCTGGCGCTGTGCACCAGGGTAAATTTTTTTGTTACCGGCAGATCAGTTCGCCGTTTTCCGCGTCCACGGTGAGGGTGTCCCCGGCGGAGAGCTCTCCGCCCAGGATCCGCCGGGCCAGCAGGGTCTCCACCCCGCTCTGTAGGGTACGGCGCAGAGGCCGGGCCCCGTAGAGGGGGTCGTAGCCCCGGTCGATGAGAAGGGCCTTGGCCCGGTCCGTGAGGACCAGCTGCAAGGACCGGTCCGCCAGCCGCCGGCGCAGAGAGGCCGTCAGCAGGTCGATGATGCCGTTCAGGTCCTCCCGGCTCAAGGGCCGGAACAGGATGGTCTCGTCCAGGCGGTTGAGAAACTCCGGACGGAAGGCCCGGCGTAGCTCCGCCAGCACCGCCTCCTGGGCCTGGGGCGTGATGGCCCCGTCCGGGCCGATGCCCTCCAGCAGCGCTTGGCTGCCTAAGTTGGAGGTGAGGATGATGATGGTGTTTTTGAAATCTACGGTCCGGCCCTGGGAGTCGGTCACCCGGCCGTCGTCCAGGATCTGCAGCAGGATGTTGAACACATCCGGGTGGGCCTTCTCGATCTCGTCGAAGAGCACCACGCTGTAAGGCCGGCGGCGGACCGCCTCGGTCAGCTGGCCGCCCTCGTCGTAGCCCACATATCCCGGAGGCGCGCCGATCAGCCGGGAGACGGAGAACTTCTCCATGTACTCGGTCATGTCGATGCGCACGATGTTGTGCTCGTCGTCAAAGAGGCACTCGGCCAGGGCCTTGGCCAGCTCCGTCTTGCCCACGCCGGTGGAGCCCAGGAACAGGAAGGAGCCGATGGGCCGGTTGGGGTCGGCGATGCCGGCCCGGGAGCGGAGAATGGCCTCCGTCACCTTCTGTACCGCCTCGTCCTGGCCGATCAGCCGCTTGTGCAGCTGTTCGTCCAGATGCAGCAGCTTCTCCCGCTCCCCCTCCATCAGCCGGGCGACCGGGATCCCCGTCCACTTGGCCACCACGCCGGAGATCTCCTCCTCGGTGACCGTGTCCCGGACCATGCTGTCGGTCTTCCGGTCCTCGGACAGGGCCTCCGCCTCCTTCAGCTTCTGCTCCAGCTGGGGCAGATCGGAGTATTTGAGCTTGGCGGCGGTCTCGTACTCATAGCGGAGCTGGGCGTTCTCGATCTCGGCGTGGACCTTCTCCAGCTCGGATTTCAGGCGCTTGACCTCGTCCACGCTGTTTTTCTCCGCCTCCCAGCGGGCCTTCATGGCGTTGAACTGGTCCCGCAGATTGTACAGCTCCTCCCGCAGCTTCGTGAGCCGCTCCTGGCTGAGCCGGTCCTCCTCCTTCTTCAGGGCCATCTCCTCGATCTCCAGCTGGATGATCTTCCGGCGGATGTCGTCCAGCTCGGCGGGCATGGAGTCGATCTCCGTGCGGACCAGGGCGCAGGCCTCGTCCACCAGGTCGATGGCCTTGTCCGGCAGGAACCGGTCGGAAATGTAGCGGTTGGAGAGGGTGGCGGCGGCCACCAAGGCGTTGTCGTGGATGCGGACCCCGTGGTAGACCTCATAGCGCTCCTTCAGGCCCCGGAGGATGGAGATGGTGTCCTCCACCGTGGGCTCGGTTACCTGCACCGGCTGGAAGCGCCGCTCCAGGGCCGCGTCCTTCTCGATGTATTTCCGGTACTCGTCCAGGGTAGTGGCCCCGATGCAGTGCAGCTCGCCCCGGGCCAGCATGGGCTTGAGGAGGTTTCCCGCGTCCATGCTGCCCTCGGTCTTGCCGGCGCCCACGATGGTGTGCAGCTCGTCGATGAACAGCAGGATCCGCCCCTCGGAGCGGCGAACCTCCTCCAGCACGGCCTTCAGCCGCTCCTCAAACTCGCCCCGGTACTTGGCCCCGGCCACTAAGGCCCCCATATCCAGGGAGAAGATGGTCTTGTCCTTCAGCCCTTCGGGCACGTCCCCCCGGACGATCCGCTGGGCCAGACCCTCGGCAATGGCGGTCTTGCCCACGCCGGGCTCCCCGATCAGGACCGGGTTATTCTTGGTTTTCCGGGAGAGGATGCGGATGACGCTGCGGATCTCCGTGTCCCGGCCGATGACCGGGTCCAGCTCGTTGTTCCGGGCCCGCTGCACCAGGTCGGTGCCGTATTTGGTCAGGGCGTCATAGCTGCTCTCCGGATTGTCCCCGGTGACGGGGCCGGATTTGACCTTGTTCAGCTCCGCCAGAAAGGCGGAACGGGTGATGCCGTGGCTGGAAAACAGGCGCTTGACCGCCGGGCTGCCGGCGGCGAACATGCCCAGCATCAGGTGCTCCACGGAGATGTAGGCGTCTCCGGCGCTCTTGGCGGCCTTTTCCGCCTCGGTGAGGACCCGGTTGGCCTCCGGGGACAGATAGACCTCCGAGGGGCTGCCCAGCTTGGGCAGGGCGGCGATGGCGCTGTCCAGCTCTGCCAGCAGGCCGTTGCAGTCCGCCCCCATCCGGCCCAGCAGGCTGGGGATCAGGCCCCCGTCCTGGTCGATGAGGGCATAGAGCAGGTGCTCCGGCATCAGGTTGTTGTTCCGGTTTTCCTGGGCCATGGCCTGGGCGGTCTGGACCGCTTCCAGGCTCTTTTGGGTGTAATTTTGAAAGTTCATAGGGTTCTCCTTTCTCCATCAGATATGGATGGGAGTGTTGATCATTTGAGAGTAATAGGCGGCCTCCACCTCGTGGGCGTCCAGGCGGCCGCTGAGATAGTGCTTCATCAGCCGGTCAAAGAGCTTGATATACTCGGAGATGGCCCCGGCCAGCTCCGAGGGGCTGCAATCCCGGTCCGGCGGGCAGAGGGAGCGGGTGAAGCGGCCCTCAAAGAGGGCGTAATCCGGCCGGAGCCCGGTGGCGGTGCGCAGATGCAGATCTTCGATCTGCTTCCAGAGGGAGAAGAAATTGCTCATCAGCCCGATCAGGGAGGCGGACTGGGTGCGGAACACCACCGCCAATTCCCCGATGGCCTCCTCTCCGCCCCGGTACAGCTCCACCTCGTATTTGACCGTGGGCCGGTATTTGTATTCCAGCGAACTCTTGAGGGACATGGAGAAGCTGTTGGGGGCGAAGAAGGGCACCAGGTCCCCTGTGGGCCGCATCAGCTCCTCGATGGTGGAGAGCACGTCGTTGATCCGCCGTTCCGGCGTCACCAGGTCCACATACTCGGCCAGGATCTGGTTGATCAGGTTGGAGCGGTTAGTGCCCAGCCGGTGGGCCAGGGCGTCCACCTCCCGCACCACTTCCTCGTTGAGCATAAGGCTGTACAGCGTCTTTTTCATACTATGCGCTCCTTTGTCTTTTCTTTGGCTCTATGATAACACCGGGCTTATAATTTGTCAATAGATATATATAAATTATTCAACAAATTATATAAAAGTTCTGAAAGCGATTTTCAGGGACTTGCGTCTTGATTTTTCCCCGGCTCTCAGATATAATACGGATGTATGATGCCCGAAATGGAGAGATACCCAAGAGGTCGAAGGGTCCGCACTCGAAATGCGGTAGCCGGGCATTCCCCGGGCAAGGGTTCGAATCCCTTTCTCTCCGCCACCACGTCAGAATGACCCTGAAGATGCTGGGTCCCCGCAAGCGGGGCCCCAGCCATCGGTCAGGGTCATTCTTCCTTTTCCAAATCGGACCCGCTCCGCTGGGCTCCGATTTGGTTCCTAAAACAAACCCCGGCATTTCTGGAGTAAAAGGCAGCTGTGTCAGAAAGACGGCTGAAGATGCTGGGTCCCCGCAGGCGGGGTCCCAGCCATCGGTCAGGGTCATTCTTCCTTTTCCAAATCGGACCCGCTCCGCTGGGCTCCGATTTGGTTTCGGTTCCGGCGGCGTCCGCCGAGACCGGAAAACGGGGTAGAAAGGAAAACGCCATGGAACGGAAACAGGAAAAAGAACTGGAAAACATGACGGAGCGGGAGCTGCTCATAGAGCTGGCCCGGCAGCAGCGGAAAGCGGCCCGCAACAGCCGGCTCACCGCGATGGCCGCGGTAGCGCTGGCGCTGGTGTTCGCGGTGCTGCTGCTTGCGGCGGTCCCGGTGGTCCGGCAGGCGGAAAGCGCCCTCGACCGGGTGAACGAGCTGACGGAAAATCTCAACTGCGTCATCAGCGGCAATGCCGACTCGGTGACCAAGGCCCTGGACCAGCTGAGCCAGCTGGACATTGAGAGCCTCAACCGCTCCATTCAGAATTTGGCCAAGATCCTCTCGCCGCTGTCTCAGCTGCTGGACCGCTGAGGCGCCGGCGCGGCCATACATTTCCCCGGGCCTGAAAGCGGGCCCGGGCGGTCACAGGGAAGGAGGCTGCCATGGAAAGCTTTGACAGAGAATATCTGGAGCTCCTGCGGGAGAAGTACCCCACCGAGGCGGCGGTATGCTCGGAGCTCATCAATCTGCGGGCTATTTTGTCCCTGCCCAAGGGCACGGAACATTTTATCAGCGATCTGCACGGGGAGTACGCCGCCGTGCGGCACATCCTCAACAACTGCTCCGGCGTCATCCTGGAGAAGGTGCGGATGCTGTTTTTGGACGAGATAGGGGAGGCGGGCTGCCACGCCCTCTGCTCCCTGATCTATTATCCCCGGGAGGAGCTGAAGCTGCTCCGGGAGCGGGGCGAGCTGGACCGGGCGGCTTTGAAGGACGCGCTGTCCCGGCTGCGGGCTCTGGCAGAGCTGCTGTCGGGGAAATATACCCGCTCTTACGTGCGGGGCCGGATGCCCCAGGGCTGGGAGTTCGTGCTGGACGAGCTGCTGCATATCCACGAGGACGAGGAGGCCAACCAGCTGCGCTACCATGAAGAGATCCTGGACGCCATTGTGGACACCGGCGCGGCGGAGAGCGTGCTGTCCGCCCTGGCCCTGCTGATCAAGCGTTTAGCGGTGGACCATCTGCACGTGGTAGGGGATATCTTCGACCGGGGGCCCAACCCGGCGGGGATCATAGAGCTGCTCATGCGCCTGCCCAACCTGGACATCCAGTGGGGCAACCACGATATCCTCTGGCTGGGGGCCGGGGCCGGCTGCCCCGCCTGTATCGCCACGGTGCTGCGCGTCAGCATCGACTACCACAACGAGGCCACCTTGGAGCGGAGCTACGGCATCCCGCTGAGCAGCTTCAACCGGTTCTGCGTCCAGGTCTACGGGGACGCGGAGCAGGCCACCCTCCACCAGGCCATCTCCGTTTTGGGGGCCAAGCTGGAGGGCCAGGTCATTAAGCGCCACCCCGGCTACGGCATGGACGGGCGGCTGCTGCTGGACAAGGTGGACTGGGAAAACTATACCGTCTCTCTGCCCGGGGGCGTCTTCCCGCTGAAGACCCGCCGCTTTCCCACCGTGGACCCGGCGGACCCTTACCGGCTCAGTGCGGAGGAGCAGGCGCTGATCGACGAATATGTGGATCTCTTTACCGGCAGCGTGGCCCTGCGGCGGCATCTGGATTTTGTCTGCAAAAAGGGCAGCACGTATCTGTGCTGCAACGGCAACCTGCTCTATCACGGCTGCATCCCCATGACGCCGGAGGGGACCTTCGCCAGCGTCCGCCACGGGGGCAAGTATTACGCGGGCAAGGCCCTGCTGGACTACGCCGACCGGGTGGTGGCCGCCGCCTGGCTCCGGGGGGACAAGAGCGCCCTGGATATGATGTGGTATCTCTGGTGCGGCAAGGACAGCCCCTTTGCCGGCCGGGAGTTTCACACCTTTGAGCGGGCCTTTGTGGAGGACCAGAGCACCTGGACCGAGCCCAAGAACCCCTATTTCCTCCACTGGGAGAACGAGAAGATGGTCTCCATGATCTTGGAGGAGTTCGGCCTGGACCCGGACAGCGGCCGCATCATCAACGGGCACACGCCGGTCAAGGCCGTCAAAGGGGAGAGCCCGGTCAAGGCCGGGGGGAAGCTGTTCATCATCGACGGGGGCTTCTGCAAAGCCTATCAGAAGACCACCGGCATCGCGGGCTATACGCTGATCTACAATTCCCATGGCCTGCGGCTCAAGTCCCACCGGCCCTTCGAGGGCGTGGCCCGGGTCCTGTCGGACAACGCGGATATGGAGTCCAGCTCCATCCCGGTGGAGCATTTCCCCAGCCGGCGTTATATCGCGGACACGGACCGGGGCGCCCAGCTCCGGCGGCGGGTGGGGGCCCTGGAGGCCCTGCTGGCGCTGTACAGAGAAGAGGGAGAATGATCCCCGCTTTAACCTCGGCCGGTTAACAAAAGAGAGACAGCGTAACGCCACCCGCCTGCGACGGGTGGCGTGCCTATTCTTTATTGCCAGCGGTCGTTTTTCCTTAAAAGAAGTTCTTTCAGGTTTGCGCCTATATAGATCTCTTCCGTTTCCTGTTGCGCTTTTTTAAAATCATGCGCGCATTTCCTGTTTTGCCTTGCTCCAGTTCAGTTAAAGCGTCGCTGACCTGATTAAAAAGATGTAAATACATTTTTTTATAAAGAAACATTTGGTCACCCCTGGCCAGTATATCTCATAAAATCCAATATAGCAATACTGGTATTTATTATTTTGCTAAAATTGGCTCATAATCCCTAACAGGGGGTGGTGTGCCATGTTTGCCAAACAGCTGAGATATTTGCGTCAGTCCAGAGAGCTGTCCCAAGTGCAGCTGGCTGAAAAGCTGGGATTTTCCAAGCAAAGTGTCAGCAATTGGGAAAACGACAACATTATGCCTTCGGTGGATGTACTGGAAAAATTGGCGGATTTTTTCAAGGTGAGCACGGATTATCTTTTAGGGCGTGAAACGCCGGAGACCGGCACGGTCCAAACCCTGGATTTGACGGGCCTGACGCCCCGGCAGGCAGAGCATCTCCGCCTTTTGGCGGACGATCTCCGAGCTGCCAATAAATAAGTAAAGCAGCGCCGCGGGCGAAGGCCCGCGGCGCTGTCTTATTTATTTCGTGGCGGTCAGGTTTTCGCCGATCTTGAACACGTCCCCGGCGCCCACGGTGAGGATGATGTCCCCCGGGTGGGCGATGCGCCGCAGCGCCGCCTCCAGCTCCTCAAAGCTGGGCCGGAAGATGGACCCGTCGATGTGCTTTGCCAGGTCGGCCGAGGAGATGCCGATGGTATTCTTCTCCCGGGCGGCAAAGATCTCCGCCAGCAGGACCACTTCCGGGCGCTTGAGCTGCCGGACAAAGTCCTCAAACAGGGCGGCGGTCCGGGTGTAGGTATGGGGCTGAAAGACCAGGACCGTGCGCTTGTAGTTGAGCTTCTCCACCGTGTCCAGCAGGGCCTTCAGCTCCCCGGGATGGTGGGCATAGTCGTCATACACGTCGGCCCCGTTGAACTTGCCCTTGAACTCAAAGCGCCGGCCCGCCCCGTTGAAGCCCGCCAGGCCGTATTTTACGGCGTTGGGCCGGATGCCCAGGCAGATGGCGGCGGCGGTGGCGGCCAGGGCGTTCTTCACGTTGTGCAGCCCCGGCACATGGAGGGTCACGTCCGTAAAGAGCGAGCCTTTATAGCAGATGTCAAATTCGCTGCTGGCGCCGATGTACCGGATGTTCTCCGCGTACACGTCCGCCTCCGGGCTCAGGCCGAAGGTCACGATCTTCCGGTGCAGGTCCCGGAGGGTGTACATGGTGTTCTCGTCGTCATAATTGGCCACCACGCAGCCGTCCGGCGGGACCCGCTCGGCAAACATGTGGAACGAGCGCTCCACATCCGCCAAGTCCTTGAAAAAGTCCAGATGGTCTGCCTCGATGTTCAGGATCACCGCCACCGTAGGGTGGAAGGACAGAAACGAGTTATAATACTCGCAGGCCTCCATCACGATGGTGTTCCCGTGGCCCACCCGGTGCCCGGCGTTCAGCAAGGGCAGGGTCCCCCCGATCATGACGGTAGGGTCCCGGTCGGCGGCCATGAGGATGTGGGTGCACATGGAGGTGGTGGTGGTCTTGCCGTGGGTGCCGGCGATGCACAGGGCGTTGGCGTAGTCCTGGGAGATAGCGCCCCAGGCCTCGGTCCGCTCAAAGACGGGGATGCCCTGCCAACGGGCCCAGACTACCTCCGGGTTGTCGTCATGGACCGCGGCGGTGCGGACCACGAACTCCACATCGTCCCCGATGTTCTCCGCCCGGTGCCCGATGAAGACCGGGATCCCCAGCTTCCGCAGGGCCTTCACATTGCGGCTGTCATTGGTGTCCGACCCGGTGACCCGGATCCCCATGCCCCGCAGGACTTCCGCCAGGGAGGACATGGACACCCCGCCGATGCCGATGAGATGCCCCTTCCTGCCGGGGGAGAGATAGTTTGAAAAATCAGCCATAGATGGTTCTCCTCTGGGCGAGCGTAAAAAATTTGACCGGCCGCACTTGATGTTAAAGCGCCGGAATGCTACAATGAGACCGGGCCGCGTCAAATTGAAATGCAAGATCGGATGAAACCGATTTGCCGGAAACATTCACATTCTTTTCTATTATAACCCCCATCCCGGCTCTTTGCAAGCTTAACTTATGCCGCGTCCCCCCGGAATATGTCAAAATCAAGACCCAGGAGTCCGTTCATGGAAACCATTGCCCCTCCCAAGTATATACTGCATGTGCTCACGGTCCTGCGCGCCAGAGGCTACGGGGCCTATCTGGTGGGCGGCTGCGTGCGGGATATGCTGTTGGGCGTCCGGCCCCAGGATTGGGACGTGTGCACCTCCGCCCTGCCGGAGCAGGTGCTGGCGCTGTTTCCCGACTCCCGGCCCACCGGGCTGAAGCACGGCACCGTCACCGTGCGCGTCCGCTCCCGGCAGGTGGAGGTGACCACCTTCCGGAAGGAGGGCGGCTATACCGACCACCGGCGGCCGGACAATGTGACCTTCGTCAGCGACCTGCGGGAGGACCTGAGCCGCCGGGACTTCACCATAAACGCCATGGCCCTGACCCCGGAGGGCCTGCTGGTGGACCCCTTCGGCGGCGCGGAGGATCTGCGCGGCCGGTGTATCCGCTGCGTGGGGGAGCCGGAGCGGCGCTTTGAGGAGGACGCTCTGCGGATGTTCCGGGCGCTGCGCTTTGCGGCCCGGCTGGGCTTCGTGATCCAGGAGGAGACCTGGGCGGCGCTGCGGGAAAAGGCCCCGCTGGCGGCCTGCCTGGCCCCGGAGCGGGTGCGGGACGAGCTGGAGAAGCTGCTGCTGTCCCCCCGGCCGGAGCTGGTCTGGGATCTGGCGGACGCGGGGCTGCTGGCGGCCTATGTCCGGGGCAGCTGTCTGGACTGGGGGGCCTTTTCCACCCTGGACCGGCTGCCGAAAAAGGCGCTGATCCGCTGGGCGGGGCTCTGCCAGCTGCTTTTGGAGCGGGAGATGATCTCCTCGGCGGAGGGCTTTTTGAAGAGCCTCCGGCTGGACGGGCGGACCGTCCGCTGTGCCTCGGACGCGGTGGCCCTGCTGGCCGCGCCGGCCCCCGCCTCCCCGGCGGACTGGAAGCGGCTCCTCAGCCGCTACGGAGTGGATACCGTCTCCTGTTCTGCCGTCTGTGCCGACGCCTTCTACGGTGGCCGGCAGGCCCGGGCCCTGAAGGCGGTCTTAAAGAGCGGGGACTGCTTCTCTCTCAAGCGCCTGGCCATAGGCGGGGAGGAACTGCTGGACCTGGGCCTGCGGGGGGCGCAGCTGGGGGAGATGCTGGATTTCCTGCTGGAGTATGTGATCGAGCACCCGGAGAACAACCGCCGGGAGCTGCTGCTGGCCCTGGCCGGCGGCGTGGAGGAATGATTCAGATCAAAACGGCGTGCCGCTCGCCGCGCAAGCGGCAGAATGGGGATGCATATGGATACTTGGGAAAAGCTGAAACAGGACTGCGCCGGGTGCATGGCCTGCTCCCTGGGCCAGACCCGCCGCCACCTGGTCTTTGCCGACGGCTTTGAAGGGGCCGAGGTGATGCTGGTGGGGGAGGGCCCCGGCGAACAGGAAGATAAGCAGGGCCTGCCCTTCGTAGGCCCGGCGGGGAAGCTGCTGGACCAGATGCTGGAGATGATCGATCTGGACCGGAGCAAGGTCTATATCGCCAACACGGTCAAATGCCGCCCGCCCGGCAACCGGGACCCGCTGGCCGTCGAGCAGGAGGCCTGCCGGGGCTGGCTGGACCGGCAGATCGCCCTGGTGGACCCGAAGATCATCGTCTGCCTGGGGCGTATCGCGGCCATGGAGCTGATCAAAGAGGATTTTCGCATCACCCGGGAGCACGGCCAGTGGTTCCAGGTGGGCGGCCGGCGCGTCATCGCCACCTACCACCCCTCCGCCCTGCTGCGGGACCCCACGAAACGGCCCGAGGCCTTTATGGATCTGCGGGAAATACGAAAGGAGATCCGGGCGATCTGCGCCCACACCTACTGATTTATGATCGAATTTAAAACCCTCACCCTCTGCGACAAGCAGTGGGTGGATCAGATCGTCCTGCGGGAGAACAGCCCCAGCGCGGACTACAACTTTGGCAACATCTACATCTGGGACAAGCACTACCGGCAGCTGATCTGCTCCTTTCAGGAGCGGCTGCTGGTGAAGCTGCGCTATGAGGGCAAGCCCACCTTCGTCTTCCCCATCGGCTCGGGGCCTCTGGTCCCGGCCATCGAGGCCCTGCGGGAGTTTGCCGCCTGTAAGAACTACCCCTTTACCCTCCGGGGCGTCACGGAGAAGCACCGGGAGATGCTGGAGGAGGCCTACCCCGGCCGCTTCGACTACGCGGAGGACAGCGTCAACGCGGACTACATCTATCTGGCCGAAAAGCTGGCCACCTACGCGGGCAAGGCTCTCCACGGGAAAAAGAACCACTGCAACCGCTTTGAGGCGGAAAACGACTGGCGCTTTGTCCCCATCAGCCGGGAGCTGATCCCCGGCTGCCTGGACATGCTGGACCTGTGGACCGAGGAAAACGCGGCGCGGCTGGACAAGAGCGTCCACTTTGAGCACGACGCCATCATCCGGGCCTTTGCCGCCTATGAGAAGCTGGGCCTGGAGGGGGGCGTGCTGTACAGCGGGGAGCGGATCGTGGGCTTCTCCTTAGGAGAGATGACCAGCGCGGACACCTTTGACGTGCATTTTGAAAAGGCGGACGTGAAGCTCAACGGGGCCTATCCCATGGTTTGCCGGGAGCTGACCCGGATGATGCGGGCGCGGCATCCGGCGCTGGTGTACATGAACCGGGAGGACGACATGGGGCTGGACGCTCTGCGCCAGTCCAAGCTGTCCTACAAGCCGGAATACCTGCTGAAAAAATATACCGCGAGGTGGATCTATGGCTGAGCTCTGCATCCGGGAGATCGAAAAGGCCGATCTCCCCGCTTTGACGGCCCTCTGGGCCCGGACCTTCGGGGACAGTGAGGCGCTGATCGGCGCCTTTTTCCGGCTGCTGCCGGACCTGGGCCTGGGCGTCGCCGCCCTGGCGGACGGGGCGCCGGTGGGGGCGGCCTATGCGGTCACCGGCCTGGAGCTGGCGGACGCCGGGGGCAAGCCCCCGGTCTGCGGCTATCTGTACGCGGTGGCCGTGGCGGAGGAGTACCGGCGCCTGGGCCTGGGCCGGGCCCTGAGCCAAGCGGCGGCGGAGCGGGCGGAAGCGCGGGGGGCCAGGCTCCTGTGCACCCTGCCTGCCGAGCCCTCCCTTTACGGCTGGTATGAGCGGATCTTAGGCCTCACCTGCGCCCTGCGCCGGGAACGCCGCCCGGTGGCCCCGGCCCCGGGGGAGCCCTGCATGAAGCTGAGCACCACGGAATATCTGCTCTGGCGGGAAAATCTGCTCCGGGGCCGGCCCCACATGCGCCTGAGCGCCCCGGCCATGGAGTTTCAGCGCCTGCTGTGCGAGAGCTGCGGCGGCGGGTTCTACGCCTGCGGCAGCGGCGTGGCCGCGGCCTACTGGGAGGACGGCCGGCTCCTCATCCGGGAACTGCTGGCTCCGGAGGAGGAGCGGGAGGCGGTGGCCGCCGCTTTAGGCGCCGCCTTGGGGGCGGAGCAGGTCCTGCTCTTTTCGCCCGCCAGGCCCGGCGAGGGGGAGCCCTATATCGCCGCCCGCCCGGGCAGCCTGCCGCCGGACTGCGTCTGGAACCTGAGCTTTGACTGATATAGAAAGATGACCCTTGGATGGGCAAGGCTTTGGCCTTGCCCATCCAAGGGTTACATAACATTTTACAATCTTGTAATAAAATATGGCTTACTTATGAAACATCTCTCGGGTATCCTTAATCATGCAAGCGACAGTTTTTCATCTTTTTCATTTTGTCCTCAACCATATAAGGAAACGGAGCGGCTCCGCCGCTCCGTTTTCTTTTGCACGCCGACTTTGTCGGCGCGCTTCAAATGCGACCCGCTGCGCTGGGCTCGCATTTGAGATACTCGCGCTTATCGCCCTTCGGTTGGTCGGCGCGAGGGCTCGCTTCGCTCGCCTCAGGGTGTTTTTGAGGCGGCAAAGCTGCCTCAAAAACAGATTTCATTCCTGCTTCGCCACTCTGCGGCGAAAACTGCGCTCTGCTCCCTCCTTCCTCCTTTCCCCAGAAAAGCCTCCGGCTTTCCCGGGGCCCCATTAGCCAGGATGCGAAGGGAAAGAAGGAAATCTTAAATTACGCTCCTATAGGAAATGTAAAGTAGCGCGTGCCGCCATTGGAAAGATTTCCTCCCAAAGGTGCATCGGGGTTTTCCCAAGGGGTCCGGGGATGCTGCCCCGGGGCCTTTTCTTTAGGGTACCCTTTCTT
>CANRHH010000029.1 GCA_947630375.1 uncultured Oscillospiraceae bacterium
CCCAGAATCTGCCACTCTTCAACAACACCGTTCTTGACTTTGTCGAATATCGCTTACACATAATTCTACGCCGGGCCTCAAATTGGGTGAGGCTCAAATTCGCTGCCATGAATCTGAAAAAGCTGGCCTCATGGGCTTGGCTTTCCTCGCACTTTCCTCCCGTTTTGCACATTCTTGCCCCCTTATATTTCAATTCCCGGTGTATGGCTTAACTCATACACCGGGTTCTTTGACAGGCTGGAGCAGCAGCGCCGTCATAAGACGGCGCTGCTGCTTTTTGCATATCTTCTTTTCTCTGTGCCAACGCTCCCTTTGGTTCCGGCAAGCAGCCCGGCAAACGGGAAGCTGCCTATTTCTTCTTTTTCGGTTTGGGTGCCGGCAATTCCTCATACATAGCGTTGAATAAGCCTGTCAAAAACGCTCTGTTGTCAACTTCGTCCACCAACAACATCTCTTTTGCACCCTCATAGGGGATTTCGTAGGTCGCCGTTGGCATATAGCGGATGGCTGCTTTTATTGGTTTTACAAGCAACCTGTCATCATAGATACCGCCTGCGATTTTGCCGCGGTAATAGATGATAAATTCTCCCATCATAGCCCGAACTGTAATTTCATCCAGTTCGGATAACTGCCCTAAAATAAAATCTAAATATTCTTTACTTGACACCATTATGCCTCCTCAGCTCCCGCGTTGTATGGCAGGGACATTCCACGCAAACCGTCCCGGCGGTCCCTATGCGCTCACTCCGCCCAGTAGACTCTCCCCGGGCGGCGCTCCTTGGCCGCCGGTATCTCGCCGTCCGCGTAGCCTAAGATGCAGTGGCCGATGCCCTCATAGTCGCCCTCGATGCCCAGGGATTTTAAGATCTCTTTGCCCTCGTCCGTGTCGAACTCCTCCCGGGCCCGGTTGATCCAGCAGCTGCCCAGCCCCAGGCAGTAGGCCGCCTGCATCATGTTCCCCATGGTGAGGCTGCCGTCATAGACGTGGTTGGCGCTGCTCCGGTCGGCCAGGACCAGCAGTACCACCGGCGCGCCAAAGAAGGGGTCAAAGCCCTCGGCCCAGCCGCCGATCTTCCGGTTCATCTCCGAGAGCCGGTCCCGCAGCTCCCGGTTCGTTATGGCCACAATGACGGAGCTCTGCAGGCCCTTGCCGCTGGCGGCATACAGCCCCGCCTCAATGACCTTTTCGATCTTCTCCCGCTCCGGCATGATGTCCTTGTACTTGCGGATGCTCCTACGTGCCAGCAGGGCGTCGATCATGGATTTCATCGTGCTCCTCCTTATTAATTTATATTCTTTTTCCGGGCCGCGCTCCGGCCCGGCTTTTTGTTCCCGGTCATGAAATGATCATCGCATCGCCGAACGAGAAAAATCTGTAGCGGGCGTCCACGGCGGCGCGGTAGGCGTTCAGGATGTGCTCCCGCCCCGCCAGGGCGGACACCAGCATGATCAGCGTGCTCTCCGGCAGATGGAAATTGGTCACCAGCGCGTCCACACATTTGAAGCGGTACCCGGGGTAGATAAAAATATCCGTCCAGCCGGACTTCTCCGGCAGGCTACCGTCGGCCAGGGCGAAGCTCTCCAGCGTGCGGCAGGAGGTGGTCCCCACGGCCACCACCCGGCCGCCGTTTCGTTTGGTCTCAGTCACGATCCGGGCCGTCTCGGCCGGGACGATGCAGAACTCCGCGTGCATGGGGTGGTCCTCGATGTTCTCCTCCTTCACGGGCCGGAAGGTGCCCAGGCCCACATGGAGGGTCACCGGGGCGATCTGCACGCCCTTGGCCCGGATCTTCTCCAGCAGCTCCGGCGTAAAGTGCAGCCCGGCGGTAGGGGCGGCGGCGCTGCCCGGCTGGCGGGAGTACACGGTCTGGTACCGCTCCGGGTCCTTCAGCTCCGCCTTTATGTAGGGCGGCAGAGGCATTTTCCCCAGCTGGGAGAGCACCTCCAAAAAGACCCCCTCATAGCGGAAGCGGACGATCCTGTTGCCCCCCTCCGCCACTTCCTCCACCACAGCGGTCAGCTGCCCGCCGCCGAAGCTCAGCTCCGTGCCCGGGCGGGTCTTTTTTCCCGGGCGGCTCAGGCACTCCCAGCGCCCGTCCCCCAAGTCCCGCAGCAGCACCAGCTCCACGCTGCCCCCGGTGGACCGGGTCCCGATGAGCCGGGCCGGCAGCACCCGGGAGTCGTTCAGCACCAGGCAGTCCCCCGGCCGCAGCAGCTCCGGCAGCTCATAGAAGTGCCGGTGCTCCATCTCCCCCGTCACCTTGTCCAGGCACAGCAGCCGGGACTGGTCCCGCTGCTCCAGCGGCGTCTGGGCAATGAGTTCTTCCGGCAGGTCAAACCAAAAATCCGATCTCTTCATACGCTCTCCTATGCGATATACGCGCCCGTAAAATAAAAACAGAGGATATCTTCACAGCTGTATCCATAGAGGCTGGCCATGGCGTAGGCCCCCCACTGGCTCATGCCGCAGCCGTGGCCCAGGCCGCCGCCGGTGAAGGTAAAGCCCTTCTCCCCCTGCTCCACCGTAAAATGAGGGCTGTTCAGGCCCAGGACCGTCACGCAGCACCGCCCCCGGAGAGTAACGGCCCCGCCCTTTCCGTCCGACAGGCGAAGGGCGGTCACATTTCCCGTGTCAGAGTAGGTGGGCAGCAACTCGGTGACGGCCTCTGTCTCATAGCCGGCCTCCCGGAGCCGGGCGGCCACCTCCTCCCCGGTATAGCGGACTGTCCAGCTCTTGAGGGGGAAGTCCAGCGCCTCCTCAAAGGGGTCCGGCTTTCCGGCCAGGTAGGGACGCGTCGCCCCGAAGACGTTCTTCCCGTCCTCGGTGGACCCGCCGTCCGCCGCGGAATAGTAGATCTGGCAGACCTGCCCCTTGTAGCGGAGCAGCTGCCCGGCGGTGGTCTCCGCCGCCCGGTCGGTGTCCTCCCCGGCCTGGCGCAGGCCCCGGTAGACCTGGCTGTAGGTATCATCCGTCAGGTCAAAACCCTGTTCGGCGTACTGGTCCTGGTTATACACCGCATAGGTCCGGGCGCAGATGGCCTGGGCCTGCAGGGCCTCATAGGGCCAGCCGGTGCCCATCTCATAGGGGAGCACCCCCTTCACGTAGTCCTCTAAGGGCACATAGTTGATCACCGTCAGGCCCTCCGGCTCCAGGACGGCGCACTCGAAGCCCCCCACATACAGCTCCCCGCCGTACTCTGTGGGTCCGCCCTCCAGGGGCAGCAGGGCCAGCGGCGCCCCTTCGGCATGAAAGAGGGGCTCTGCCTCTCCGTCCGGGGCCGGGGCCCCTTCCGGCGCGGCGTACAGGGCCGGGCCGTTGTCTTCCCGCCGCAGGAGGACCCGGCTCTCCGCTGTCTCCGCCAGTGGGACAAAAACCCGGTCCTCCCCGTAGCGCCCGATCGCAAAGCCCTGCCCCCCGGTGTTGACGAAAACCGCCTCTGTTGGGGCGCTCTCCCCGTATTCCAGCCCCACCTTTACCGTCTCCAGGGCGGGCGGCGGGTTTTCGTAGGCGGAGCCGTCGGCATAGGAGGCCGGGTCCAGATCCGTACTCAGGGCGGCCACGCTCCCCTTGGCGGCCTGCCCCGCCTCCGGCCGGTCCGCCCAGGCCCGGCCCGGGGCCGCCAGCGGCAGCAGCAGGACCAGCAGGGCGCAGACAAGCATTTTTTTCGTTTTCACCCTCCGGTCCCCCTCTCTCCGCTTTTTTCTACACTATAGCAGAAAGCCGGCGGTTTTTCAACGCTCTTGTACTAAAGAGCGCCGCCGGCGAATATATTATTTCCGCTGAACAGCTATTTAAAAATCAGGAGGAAACACAAGCATCATGGTCAAAACACCTGTTTTTAAAGGTTCCTGCACGGCGATCGTCACCCCCTTCAACGAACAGGGCGTGGATTACGAACGACTGAAGCAGACCATAGACTATCAGTATGAAAACGGCAGCGCGGCCATCGCCGTGTGCAGCACCACCGGCGAGAGCGTGACGCTCAGCGCCGGGGAGCAGGAGGAGATCGTCCGCTTCGCCGTCCGGGAAAACCGGGGCCGGATGAAGCTCATCGTGGGCATCGGCAGCAACAACACCGAGACCGCCCTCAGCCGGGCCCGGACCGCCCGCTTCGCCGGGGCGGATGCCCTTTTGATGGTGACGCCCTATTACAACAAGTCCACCCAAAAGGGCCTGGTGGAGCACTTCACCTATGTGGCCGACCGGGTGGACCTGCCGCTGATCCTCTACAATGTGCCCACCCGCACGGGCATCGGCATCACCGCGGAGACCTACGAGACCCTCTCCAAGCACCCCAACATCAACGGCGTGAAGGAGGCCGCCGGGGACATCGCCCTGGTGGGGCAGGTCCGCAGCCGCTGTGGGGAGGACCTGTACATCTGGAGCGGGAACGACAGCGACACGGTGCCCATCATGGCCCTGGGCGGCCTGGGGGTGGTGTCCGTGGCGGGGAACCTGGTGCCCGGCGCCGTTGCCAAGCTCTGCGCCCTCTGCTTAGAGGGGGACTACGCCGCCGCGGCCGCTCTCCAGACCAAGTACGCGCCCCTGTTCGCCGCGCTCTTTGTGGAGACCAACCCCATCCCCGTGAAAGCGGCCATGCGCCTGCTGGAGCGGGACTCCGGCCTGCTGCGCCTGCCGCTGACGGAGATCTCCGAGGAGCACTTAGGCGTCCTGCGCGCCGCCATGCGAGACGTGGGCCTGGGGGTGTAAACGAAAAAACCTGCCTCGCGGCAGGTTTTTTCTTAATTTCCCCGGCTTAGTTTGCTCAGCAGCCGCGACAGAAAGCGCGGAAGCCGGATGACGAAGATCTTCATAAGCGTTTAACCTCCCCTTCGGATCAGCATCGGATATACCATATGCCCAGGGCTATGAGCAGCGCCGCGAAAAGAAACCACCAAAACTCCGTGGGCAGCACCAGCGAAAGGATGATCACCAGCCCTGCCAGGATCGCGGCGCAGCCCCATATCCCGCCGCTTTTCCCTCTGCGCACAGAAAACCGCCCCCCGTACCTGATTCTCTAAAGTATACGCGGGAGGCGGTTCTTTCATTCGTTCAATTTTGCCTTTGTCCGGCCGGATTTTCCCAATCCTTGTATTTGGCGCTGATCTCGTACAGCCGCTCATAGGAGCGGTAGCGGCTGGGGGCGATGGCCCCGGCGGCCACCGCCTCGGTCACGGCGCAGCCCGGCTCTTTCAGATGGGCGCAGTCGTGGAAGCGGCAGCGGCCTATGTAGGGGGCGAAGTCCCGGAAGGCGTATTGCAGCTGCTCCTTGGGCAGCACCTTCATCTGCTCCACGTCAAAAGCGGCAAAGCCCGGCGTGTCGGCCACGTAGGTCTCCTCCCCCAGGCTGAACAGCTCCACATGGCGGGTGGTGTGCCGCCCCCGGCCCAGCTTTTCGCTGACCTGGCCGGTCTTCAGCCCCATCCCCGGCTGCAGCCGGTTCAGCAGGCTGGATTTGCCCACGCCGGAATTGCCGGTAAAGGCGCAGGTCTTGCCCCGGATGGCCGCCCGCAGCGCCTCTAAGCCCGCGCCAGTCTCGGCGCTGACCGGCAGCACCGGAAATCCCGCCAGGGTAAAGATCCGGCACAGCTCCTCTCCCGGGTCCAGGTCCGTCTTGTTGACGCAGACCAGCAGCGCACAGCCCGCGTCCTCCGCGATCACGGAGACCCGATCGATCAAGAACGGGTCCGTCACCGGGTTGACATTGGCCGCCACGAACACCAGCGCGTCCACATTGGCCACCGCCGGGCGGACGAAAAAGTTCTTCCGCTCCAAAAGCCGGTCGATCCGGCCCTGGCCCTTCTGCCCGGGGCTGCACAGCACCCGGTCCCCTACCAGGGGAGAACTGCCGTCCAGCCGGAAGCGGCCCCGGGCTTTGCACTCCAGGACCCCTTCCGCTGTCTGCACCGTATAAAAGCCGCTGAGGGCCCTGATGATCCTGCCCTCCGTCATCATGCCCCCGAGCCGGTGGAGATCTGCAGGGTGATCTTCGTGTGCTCCTCCACCTGGGTGTGGGCCTCCACGCTCTGGCCGATCACCGTCCCCGCCTCCAGGGCGCTGGCGCGGCGCTCCGACCCGGCGTAGCTCAGGCCGCTGTTTTCCAGCTGCTCGATGGCCCCGCTCTCTGTCAGGCCCACTAAGTTCGGCATGTTCACGTAAGAGATCTCCGGCCCGGAGCTGACGGTGAGCGTCACCGTGGAGCCGGGGATCAGCTCCTCCCCCACCTGGGGGCTGACGGAAATGACATAGTCCTCGGTGACGCTGTCGGACACCGCGTTGGTCACCTCCACGCTGAAGCCCGCCTGGCGCAGCAGCTGGGAGGCGTCC
Source organism: uncultured Oscillospiraceae bacterium (assembly GCA_947630375.1). GTDB lineage: Bacteria > Bacillota > Clostridia > Oscillospirales > Oscillospiraceae > Limivicinus. Next base: position 6,329 of record CANRHH010000029.1, read on the forward strand.
CGGTAGTTGGTGTTCACCACATCGGGCACCTGGCTGGGCGAGGAGCTGCCGCTGACCGTCAGCTCCACGGAGACGCCGCCGGCGCTGAGCATCATGCTCCGGCCCGGCTCCGGGGACTGGGACAGGACCAGGCCCGGCTCCGCTTCCTCGTTGGCCACAAAGACGACCTCGAAATTATAGATGCCAAACTCCGGGTTGCCCACCAGGTACTCATAACGGCTGCCCACAAAGTTGGGCAGCTGGATCCGCTGGGTGGGAGAAAAAATATCCCCCAGCCAGAAGTTCCACAAAAACACGAACAGAGCCACCACCGCGGCCATCACGCCGAAGGTCCCCGTCAGGTAGCTGACCCGGCCCGCCCGGCGGCGCCGGCGGCGGTACTTTTCCCGGGACATCTCGCTGACCGAGCGGACCGGCATCACGTCGGGGGCTTCCGCCTCCTCCGGCTCCGGCTGGGCCTCCGCCTCCTCCGGGATCTTCCGGCTCTGGGCAAAGGCGTCCAGATCCGCCAGCATTTCCTCCGCGGACTGATAGCGCTGGGTGATATCCGCGCTCATGGCCTTCATGGTGATCTGCTCCAGCTCCTCCGGGACCTCCGGGGCCAGCTGCCGGATGGGCTCCGGCTGGGCGTTCATGTGCTTGACGGCGATCTCGCCCAAGGTGTCCCCGTTGTAGGGCTTCATGCCGGTGAGCATCTCATAGAGCACCACGCCTAAGGAATACAGGTCGCTGCGGGCGTCGGGATACTCGCCCCGGGCCTGCTCCGGCGCGATATAGTGGATGGAGCCGATGGCCTGGCCCGGCTCGCTCAGCTCGTTTTCCAGGGCGGCGATGCCGAAATCCCCTACCTTGACGGTCCCGTCCCGGAGCAGCATGATGTTCTGGGGCTTGATATCCCGGTGGACGATGCCCCGCTCATGGGCATGGGCCAGGGCCATGACGATTTGGCGGGAGAAATGCAGGGCCTCGTTCCAGGACAGAGCCCCTCTCTTTTCCATATACTGCCGAAGGGTAATGCCGTCCACCAATTCCATCACTATGTATTCCATAGCGTCGGTGCGGCTCACATCATACACGGCCACGATATTGGGGTGGGACAGCATGGCCACCGCCTGGGACTCGGCGCAGAAGCGGCGCTTGAACTCCTCGTCCGCCGCCAGCTCCTCCCGCATCATCTTTACCGCCACATAGCGGTCCATCCGCGTGTCCAGGGCCCGGTAGACCACGGCCATACCGCCCTCGCCGATCACGTCCTCCAGCTGATACCGGTCGTCCAGTACGCGCCCGGTCAGTTTGTCATTTGGTTCCATAGGGTCCTCCGATCTGTGAAGCTCACCGCATGACCGCCACCACGGTCACATTGTCTCTGGCCCCCCGGTCGAGGGCCTCCTCCATCAGCGCCCGGCAGAGCCGCTCCGGGTCCGGCTTCTCCTTGGCAAAGCGGAGCATCTCCTGGTCGCTGAGGGTGTTGGAGAGCCCGTCCGAGCACAGGAGCAGGATGTCCCCGCTCTGGAGCGTAAAGGTGAAATAGTCCGCCTGGACCGTGGGCTCAGAGCCCAGGGCCCGGGTGATGATGTTGCGCTGCGGGTGGGTTTTCGCCTGCTCCGGGGTGATGGCCCCGTACTTCACCAGCTCCTCCACCAAGGAGTGGTCCCGGGTGATCTGGGAGATGGAGCTGCCCCGGCGGGAGATGTGATAGGCCCGGCTGTCGCCCACATTGATAATATACCCGCTGCCGTTGTTTCTTATCACACCGCCCACGATGGTGGTGCCCATGCCGGTGAACTCCTCCCCGAACTGGGAGTATTCATAGGCCACGCCGTTGGCCTCCTCACAGGCGGCGCGGAGCACGCTCTCATAGTTCAGGCTCCGGTTGACCCGGGAGATCAGCCGGGAAAAGATATAGTTGACAAAAGCCTTGTTGGACAGCTGGCTGGCCACGCCTCCGGCCTTGGCCCCGCCCATGCCGTCGCACAGAGCCACCACCAGGCAGTCTCTGGCCTCGCATTTCTCGATGATGAAGCTGTCCTGGTTGTCCTTCCGGATCTTGCCCTTATCCGTCAGCCCGAAGCATTTCACCCGGCTCACCTCTTTCCTTAGGCTTCATGTTACCGCCTTTCCGGCGCTTTTGATCCGGCCTCCCGCCGGCGCAGCTGGCCGCAGGAGGCGTCGATATCGCCGCCCAGCTTTCGCCGGACCGTCACATTGACCCCTTCGGCCTGCAAGATCTCTATAAATTTCTTCATATGCCCCTGGGTGGAGGGCCGGAACTGCCGCTCCTCCACGTGGTTCAGGGGGATCAGATTCACATGGGCCCCCACCTGCCGGGCCCGCCGGGCCAGAAGCCGGGCGTGCCGCTCGGTGTCGTTGACGCCGTCGATCATGGCATACTCAAAGGAGATGCGCCGGCCGGTCCGCTCATAATAGGCCCGGCAGCTGTCCATCAGCCGCTCCACGCCCCGGCCCCGGTTGGCGGGCATGAGGGCGGAACGGGTCTCGTCGTCCGGCGCGTGGAGGGACACCGAGAGCGTCAGCTGAGGCGCCTGCTCCGCCAGATCGTCAAAGCGCTCGATGATCCCGCAGGTGGACAGGGAGATATGCCGCATCCCGATGTTCAGCCCCTGGGGGTGGTTCACTAAGCGCAGGAAGCGCATCACATGGTCAAAATTGTCCAGGGGCTCCCCGATGCCCATCAGCACGATGTTGGAGAGGGGCAGGCCGGAGTCCAGCTGGGAGAAGAGCACCTCGTCCAGCATCTCGGAGGGCTCCAGGCAGCGGACCAGGCCGCCGATGGTGGAGGCGCAGAAGGCGCAGCCCTGGCGGCAGCCCACCTGGGAGGAGATGCACACGGTATTGCCGTGCTTATAGCGCATCACCACCGTCTCCACCGCGTTGCCGTCGGCCAGCTGCCACAGGTACTTGATGGTCCCGTCCAGTTGGGACACCTGCTTGGCGGCCACCCGGGGCCGGTAGAGGGTGAAATGCTCCCCCAATTGCTCCCGCAGAGCCTTGGGCAGGTCGCTCATCTCCTCAAAGCTCCCCACGCCCCGGTGGAGCCAGCGGAAGATCTGCCCCGCCCGGTATTTGGGCTGGCCCAGGGCGGCCAGCTCCGCCTCGATCTCCTCGGGCAGCAGGGAGAGGATGTTCTTCTTCACGCTTCGCTCCTTCTAAGTCTGGCGGCAAAAAAGCCGTCGGTCCCGTCTATATGGGGCCAGAATGTGACCATGCCCTTCTCCGAGCGGACGCCGCCGGCGGAGAAGTCCTCGGCCTTAAATTCCCTGTGTTTTTCCAGAAAGCGCGCCACCGTCTCCCCGTTTTCCCGGCTCAGCACCGTGCAGGTGGTGTACAGCAGCACGCCGCCGGGGCGGACGAAGGCGGAGAGGTTGTCCAGCAGGGCCAGCTGCAGCTCCGGCAGGGGCCGCAGCTCCTCCGGGCGCTTGCGGCGGATCTCCGGCCGCTTGCCCAGCAGGCCGAAGCCGGAGCAGGGCGCGTCACAGAGCACCAAATCAAACCGGCCCTCCAATGCCCGGTCCGGCAGCCGGGCGTCCCGGCATTGGGCCCGGATCAGGCCCTCCAGCCCCAGGCGCGCCGCACCGGCGCGGATCAGGGCCAGCTTTTTCTCGTGGATATCCCAGGCCAGGATCTCTCCCCGGCCCTCCATGGCCAGGGCGGCGGCAAAGGACTTGCCGCCCGGGGCGGCGCAGGCGTCCAGCACCCGCATCCCCGGCTCCGGCGCCGCGGCCAGCACTGCCGTCCGGGCGGCCCGGTCCTGCACGTAGAACAGACCCTCCTCCCAGCCAGGCAGCTGGGTCACGTTCCCGCCGTCCAGCTCCAGGCAGCCGGGGACCTCTTCAAAGCGCCGGCAGGCGATGCCCTTGCGCTCCAGGCTCCGGACATATTCCTCCGGCCGCACCTTCAGACTGTTGACCTGGATGCACAGGCCACCGGTCCGGTTGCAGGCGGCAAAGAAGGCCTCCGTAAAGGCGTAGCCCCGCTCCGCCGTCAGCGCCTCCGCCAACCAGAGGGGCTGGCTGTACCGGACGCTCAGATAGGCGGGGGTCCCCGCCCCCGGGATCTCCGGCAGGCTCTCCCGGTTCTCTGCCACCCGGCGCAGCAGCGCGTTGACCAGGCCGGCGGCCCGCCCGAGGCCCGCGGCTTTGCACAGGGCCACGCTCTCGTTCACCGCCGCCCGGGCGGGGATCTTGTCCAAAAACAGCAGCTGGTAGACTCCCAGGCGTAAAATGTCCCTCAGCCGGGGCTCTAACTTGCCGCCCTTGTAGTACAGACCGATATAATGATCGCAGTATTGCAGATTTTGCAGCACACCCAGGCAGAGCCGGGAGGCCAGGGCGCTGTCCCGCCCGTCCAGACCCCGCTTTTTAAAGGCGGCATCCAGAGCGGCGGAGGACCAGGCCCCGTCCCGGCGGCAGCGCTCCAGCGCCTCCAAGGCCGCTTCTCGGGCAGCGTTTCCCATGTTCATCCCCATTCTGCCGCTTGAACGGCGAGCGGCATGTCGTGTCGTTTTTATCTGATTTCAAGCGTGATTTCCACGCTATTCCACCTTCAGGGGATGGCCCCGGAGAAAATCCGCCGCGCTCATGCGCTTCTTGCCGGGGGCCTGAAGCTGGGTGATCCGCAGGGTCTCCCCGTTGGCGCAGGCCAGCTCGATCCCCTCTTTCCCGGCAGACACCAGGCTGCCGGGGGCCTTCTCCGTCCGGTTTTGGGTATAGGCGGCGGCAAAGACCCGGTAGACAGTCCCCTCCAACTCCATGGTGGCCACCGGCCAGGGCTGGAGGCCCGCGATCTGTTTGACGATCTGCCGGGGGCTTTGGTTCCAATGGATGGGGCAGAGGGACTTGTCCAGCGGCGGGGCATAGGTGGCCCGGCTGTGGTCCTGGGGCGTCCGGGGGGCGGTGCCCGCCCGGATATCCTCCAGCGTTTTCACCAGCAGCCCGGCGCCCAGGTCCTTGAGCCGGTCAAACAGCTCGCCGGAGGTCTCAAATTCCCCGATCTCCGTCTCAGCGGTATAGATGATGTCTCCGCTGTCCATCTCATGGGCCAGGTACATGGTGCTGACGCCGGTGATTTTGTCCCCGTTCAGCACCGCCCACTGGATCGGGGCGGAGCCCCGGTATTTGGGCAGCAGAGAGCCGTGCACATTCACCGCCCCGTACCGGGGCAGGGCCAGGATCTCATCCGGCAGGATGCGCCCGTAGGCCACCACCGCCAAAACGTCCGGCTTCAGCTGCCGCAGCAGCTCCAGGGCCGTCCCGTCCCGCAGCTTTTCCGGCTGAAAGACGGGCAGACCGAAGCGCAAAGCCAGTTCCTTCACCGGGGGATAGACCAGCTCCATGCCCCGGCCCTTGGGCCGGTCCGGCTGGGTGAACACCCCGGCGATCTCAAAACCGCTGTCTATCAGCTTTTGCAGGGACGCGGCGGCAAAATCCGGCGTACCCATAAAGACGACGCGCAAGGCCACTCCTCCTGAAAAAGTAAGATCCGAGAAAAGTTGCAAAAGGCAGGGAGGGCAAAGGTTCAGTACTCTCCGCTCTCCAGCTCCTCCTGGGAGAGCATCCGCTCCGCCTTGGAGGTGAACACCACCCCGTCCAGGTGGTCCAGCTCATGGCAGAAGCAGCGGGCCGTGAGCCCCTGCCCCTCCACGGTGAACCATTCGCCGTAGCGGTTCTGGGCCCGGACCTTCACCTGCATGGGGCGTTTGACCAGCCCATACTCCCCCGGCACGCTGAGGCAGCCTTCGGCCCCCTCCTGCTCCCCGGAGCTGTCCACGATGCGGGGGTTGATGAGCTCGATCACATACTCATCCTGCCCCTCGGGCACATTGGTCTCCAGCACCAGCACCGCCCGGCGCAGCACCCCCACCTGGGGGGCCGCCAGGCCCACGCCGTTGGCCTTGGCCAGAGTCTCCGCCATGTCGTCCAGCAGCTGGTGGAGCCGGGGATTAAAGTCCGTGACAGGACGGCACTCTTTGTACAGGGTCGGGTCCTCCTGGGTCAAAATATTGCGAAGCGCCATGTTTCTCTCCCATCTGCCGCGCCTACGCGCGGCCTCTTTAATCAAGCGGGTCGTTGTCCGCGAAAACAGACACGTTTTTAAAGCGTTTGTCCGTGCTGCACTCCGCCACGATCTGGGACAGCAGGTTCCGGATCGCCCCGGTGGCGGCGCAGCTGATGTTCACCCGGTAGCGGTAGCGGTTGTTCACCTTCACCACCGGCAGCGGCGTGGGGCCCAGCACCGTCATCTCCCGCCGGAGAGCGGACTGTTCCAGCCGCTGCTTTACCTCCCGGCAGGCCAGGACCACCCGGTCCTCCTCCTGGCCGGAGGCGGTGATCGCCAGCAGCTCCCGGAAGGGCGGGGCCCCCTGGAGCCGGCGCAATTGCAGCTCTGAAGCGTAAAAATCCTCGTAATCCTGCCGGGCGGCCTGCCGGATGATCTCGTTTTCCGGCGTGTAGGTCTGGATCAGGGCCCGGCCGGGCTTGTCCCCCCGGCCGCTGCGGCCCACCACCTGGGTCAGCAGGGAGAAGGTCCGCTCCCCGGCCCGGTAGTCCCCGGCGTATAAACTCTGGTCGGCGGAGATCACGCCCACCAGGGTGACGTTTTCAAAATTCAGCCCCTTGGTGACCATCTGGGTGCCCACCATGATGGGGATCTTCTCCTCCCGAAAGCGCTGGAACAGCAGCTCGTGGGAGCCGGCGGGGGCCACGGTGTCCGCGTCCACCCGCAAAACGGGCGTATCCGGGAAGAGGGCGTGCAGTTCCTCCTCCACCAGCTGGGTGCCCGCGCCGATGAAGTTGAGGATGCCGCCGCAGTCCGGGCAGGCGGCGTCCAGCCGGCGGGAATAGCCGCAGTAGTGGCACATGAGCCGCCGGTTATAGCTGTGATAGGTCAGGGATACGCTGCACCGGGGGCATTTGTAGGTATAGCCGCAGGCCCCGCAGCTGACCAGCTTCCGGGCCCCCCGGCGGTTGAGAAAGAGGATGCTCTGCTCACCCCGGCCGATGTTCTCCTCCAGCTCCCGCCGCAGCGGCTCGCTGATGTTGCCCCCGTTGCCCCGGCGCAGCTCCTGCTTCATGTCCACGATCTGCACCGTGGGCAGGCCCGTGTCGCTGTAGCGGCTGGGCAGGCTGAAATAGGCGTAGCGCCCGGTCTGGGCGTGGTAGCGGGTGACGATATCCGGCGTGGCGGACCCTAACAGCAGCAGGCAGTTTGCCTTGGCGCAGCGGTATTTGGCCACGTCCCGGGCATTGTAGCGGGGGGTGTTTTCGGATTTATAGGTCTCCTCCTGCTCCTCGTCGATGATGAGCAGGCCCAGCTCCTCCGTGGGAGCAAAGACGGCGCTGCGGGTGCCGATGACCACCCGGGCCAGGCCGTTTTTGATCCGCTTCCACTCGTCGTACCGCTCGCCGGTGGAGAGGCTGGAGTGCAGCACGGCCACCTGGTCCCCAAAGCGGGCGGAAAAGGTCTGGATCATCTGGGGCGTCAGGGCGATCTCCGGCACCAGCAGCACGGCGGTCCTCCCCCGGTCCAGCTGCTGGCGGATCAGATGCATGTACACGCTGGTCTTGCCGCTGCCGGTGACGCCGAACAGCAGCGCTGCCCCGGCTTTCCCGGAGCAGGCCAACTCTGATAGGCCCTCAAAGGCCCTCTGCTGCTCCCCGTTCAGCACCGGCAGCGGCTCCGTCTCCCCGGTGTGGACCGCGGGCCGGCGGTAGACCTCCCGCCGGTAGAGCTCCGCCAGCTCCTGTTTGCACAGGGCCTTGAGCGCGTTCCGGGAGGCTCCGGCATGGCGCAGCAGGTCGGCGCTGGGCAGGGCCGGAAAGCTGCACAGCAGGTCCAGAATGGCCGCCTGCTGGGGGGCGCGGCGGCGCCTGGCGCCGGCGATGGCGGAGGCGTCCTCCGCCGGGACGCAGAGCCGGACCATTTCCACGGTCTTGTCCCCCACCCGGCGCTTCCCGTCGTCCCTGAGCCAGAAGCCCGCCGGCAGGATGGCCTTCACCGCGTCGTACACCGTGCAGAAAAAGCGCTCCCGCATGAACAGGGCCAGCTTCAGCTGCTCCGGCGTCAGGGCCGGGCTCTCGTCCAGCACGGCTAAGATGCTCTTGAGGCTTTCATAGCTGCTGTTTTCCGCCAGGGCCAGGATGATCCCCTCGCTGCGCCGGTTGCCCCGGGCAAAGGGCACATAGACCCGCGCCCCGGGCCGGGCCTTTCCTTCCAGTTCCTCCGGCACCAGATAGTCATAGGGCCGGTCGATCCAATATGTGGCGGCAGAAACCGCGATTTTGGCAATCAGCTGCGGCACGCGGCTTCACCCCTCACCGGAAAAAGATTTTTATAATTTTATAATTTTAATTGTAATAAAGAACGCCGGCGGGGCGGTGCCCCGCCGGGTTTTCTCTTTATTTGATAGAGAGCTTGCCGGTATACACCTCGTCGATGGCGGCGGAGACGGGCTTGCGCTCCAGGGGGATCTGTTTCTCCTCCGCCTCGGCGGAGATGGCGCGTGCCCTGCGGGCCACCAAGTTTACAAGCTGATAGCGGCTGCCGATCTTGTCCACCAGCTCCGCTACGGGGGGATAAAGCATCATATGAATCTTCTCCTTCTGCCGCTGTGCGGCAAATGATTTACAGATTTTTCAGCCACTGGATCCGGTTGGAGGCCCGGCAGCGCTCGGCGGTGATGATGGCGGAGAGCTCCTGGGCGGCCCGGTCCGCGTCGTCGTTGACGATGATATAGTCATAGAAATCCGCCTCGGCGTACTCCTGCCGGGCCCGGATCAGCCTGGCCTCGATGGCCCGGGACGTGTCGGTCCCCCGGCCCTCCAGCCGGCGCTTCAGCTCCTCCATAGAGGGCGGGACGATGAAGATCTTCACCGCGTCCGGCATCTTCTCGTGGATCTGCCGGGCGCCCTGGATCTCGATGTCCAGCAGCACGTTCATCCCGGCCTCCAGCTGCTTTTCCACATAGGCCCTGGGCGTGCCGTAGGAGTTGGCCACATACTCGGCGTGCTCCAGCAGCTCATCGTTTGCCACCATTTCCTTGAACCGGTCCGGCTCCACAAAGAAGTACTCCCGCCCGTCCACCTCGTTGGGCCGGGGCTTGCGGGTGGTGACGGAGATGGAAAAACACACGTCCTTCCGGTCCTCCACCGCCTTGAATACCACCGTGCTCTTGCCCGCCCCCGAGGGGCCGGAGAGCACGATCAGTCTGCCTTTGTCGCTCATTGCCCATTGTCCTCCTGTTCGTTTTTTTCATGGAAGCGCTCCGCCAGCGTCTCCGGCGGCAGCGCGGAAAGAATGGCGTTTCCGCTGTCCATCAGCAGCACCGACCGGGTGCTGCGGCCAAAGGAGGCGTCTACCAGCAGCCCCTTCTCCCGCAGGTCCTGGATCATGCGCTTGATCGGCGCGGAGTCCGGGCTCACGATGGAGATCACCCGCTCCGCGGCCACCAAATTGCCAAAGCCTATTCCCACCAGCCTCATAGCGCCCTCACTCGATGTTCTGGATCTGTTCCCGGATCTTTTCGATCTCGGATTTCAGCTCCACCACCACATAGGCGATCTCCGTGTTCTGGCACTTGGAGCCGATGGTGTTGGCCTCCCGGTTGAACTCCTGGACCAGAAAGTCGATCTTCCGGCCGATGGGGGAGCCGCCGTCCACCATGGTCTTCAGCTGGGCCATGTGGCTGCGCAGGCGCACCGTCTCCTCGTCCACGGCCACGTGGTCGGCAAAGACGGCGGCCTCGGCCAGGATCCGGCTCTCCTCGATCCCCGCCGTGCCCAGGACCTCTTCCATCCGCTGGCGGAGCCGGGCCCGGTAGGCCTCCACGGTCTCCGGGGCCTTGGCCTCCACCGCGGCCACCAGGCCGCCGATGGTCTCCAGACGGGACAGCACGTCCTCCCGGAGCTTGGCCCCTTCCCGCTCCCGCATCCGGTCAAAGTCCTCCAGGGCCTGTTCCGTCACGGCCAGGATCCCCTGGGAGATGGCCTCCGCGTCCAGCTCCTTCTTCTCCACACTCAGCACGTCGGGAAAACGGGCGGCGCCTAAGGCGCTCAGGTCGTTGGGCAGGCCGTATTCCTCCGCGATGTGGGCCAGGGCCTCGATATAGCCCTGCAAAAGGGGCTCGTTCACCTTCACCGCCAGGTCCCCGGCGGCCGCGGCGTTCACCGTCACGAACAAGTCCACCTTGCCCCGGCTGATATGGCTCTGGACAGCGGCCTTCAGCTTTTCCTCGGCGAAGAGGAAGCCCCGGGGCAGCCGGGCGTTCACGTCCAGAAAGCGGTTGTTCACGCTCTTCAGCTCCACGCTGATCTCCAGGCCCTCGGCCATGCCCTTGGCGCTGCCGTAGCCGGTCATGCTTTTGATCATAGGCTCTCGCCCTCCTGTCACTCGTCGATGCGGATAATGTCAAATTCTATCGGGGCGCGGCCCTCCCGGCGCTTTTGGGACAGCACCACCAGCCAGCCCCCCAGCATCAGGCCCACAAAGCTCACCGCGATGCACAGCCGCTCTCCCGCCCCCGCCAGCTCGGCGGCGGCGTAGCACAGCAGCATCAGCAGCAGCGGCATCACATAGACCAGGGCCGCCGCCCGGAACACCGTGGAGCTCTTGCTCTCGATGACCACCTTCTGGCCCGGCCGGGCCCCGGCCCGGTTCCGGGCCGCCGTTTTCAGTTCGCTCTGGAACACGCAGCTCTCGCAGTGCCCGCAGCTGCCGCCGCAGGCGGTGGAGCGGGCCACGGCCACCTCGGCCATGCCCCCGGGCAGGAGCTTTGTTACGACTGCATCCTGTGTCATGGTTACGCCTTTCTGATCTCAATGGACACCGTGTAGGCCCCGGTCTCGCCGATGGGCCCCACCTGGGTGTCCCCGTCGATCCGGATCGTCACGGGGACCATGAAGGTGCCCTCGGAGTCTCCGTAATCGGTCAGGTCCGCGATGGCCCGGATCTGCTCATCCTTCAGCGCGTCCAGCTGTTCGGCGGTGCCGCGGATGACCACGTCGATGCTCTCGGTGAGCATCTCCGCCTCCAGCCCCTCCGCCAGGTTCTTGTAGGACAAATTGGTGACCCGGAAGCTGCGGGTCTCCAGCCCCACGATCTCCACGGTGACGGTGGCCTCGGTGGTGCCGGTGACGTTTTTCAGCTCGTTGTCAATGGGGATGGTATAGGTATTGGTATAGGTGCCGGAGAAATCCGTCAGGTCGATGGTATCCAGAATGATGCTGTTGTAACCGGCCAGGATGGCCGAATCCCCCGCCAGGGTCACTGTGCCCGGCTCCACGCTGATCTTGGTGTTGGCCCGGAAGGCCCCGGCCCCCTCGATCAGGTTGACGGTCAGAGGCACCTGCTTCACATCCAGCACCGGCAGCGAGGCGGTGACGGTATCGGTGGAGAAGCTGAGGTTTTCATAGGCGCAGGGCTCGCCGTCCGTGTCCAGCAGGGTAAAGCCGGTCTCCACCTCGTAGGTGCTCTCCACCTGCATGTCCTGCCCGAAGGTGACCCAGGCCGAGGCGATGTCCCGCAGATAGCTCTCGGAGCCGTAGACAGTGATCACCGAGGGCTCAAACACCGGGGACTCGGCGGTGTGCCCGTCGGCCAGGGTCCCGGCAAAGCTGCCCCGGACGGGCACGTCCTTCTTGGTCCAGTTGGACACCATGAAGTTCACCGCGTCCGGCACGCGCCGGGTCACCGTCACGCTGTTGGCAGCGTTGTCCGGAAAGACCACGGTGTACTGCTGGGAGGTATAGGAGGGGCGGGTCAAGCGGCTCACGTCCACCTGGGCCACAATGTCCGACTCTTTCAGGGCCGTGATGATCCGACGGGGACCGCTGACCGTCACGGTGACGGTATTGGTGTCCAGATCGGTGACCACCAGATTCCGGGAGTTCTGGAGGATATCGTCCCCCACCAGCTCCACCCGCACGTTTCGGAAGGTGTCCGTATAGTCGTCCGACTCCACGCTGATCACGTACATCCACAGGGCCAGCGCGGCCAGCAGGGACACGATCATCCAGAACAGCCGGCTGTCATAGATTTTTCTTAGCAGCTTCGTCATATGCATTGGTTTTTCCCTTGAATAGCTTTTTTAACCCGCCCAGCAGGCCCCGGCCCGGCTTGTCCGCCGCCTCGGCGATCAGCTCGCTGTGCAGCAGCTGGTCCAGGGTGGCGGGGGTCAGGTGCCGCTTGAGCATCCCCTCGATGGCCACGGAGATGGAGCCTGTCTCCTCCGAGACGATGATCACCACCGCGTCCGACTGCTCGCTCATGCCCAGGCCCGCCCGGTGCCGCATGCCCAGCTCCTTGCTCAGATTGGTGCTGTGGGTCAGGGGCAGGACGCAGCCCGCCGCGGCAACGCGCATGTCTTTGATCACAACGGCCCCGTCATGGAGGGGCGCTTTGTTGAAAAACAGGTTCTTCAGCAGCTCCGCGGTGATATCGGCGTTGATGATGGTGCCGGTGCTCATGATCCCGGCCAGATTGACGCTCCGCTCAAAAATGATCAGCGCCCCGGTCTTGGAGCCGGACATCTCCGCGCAGGCCTGGACCGTCTGGGCCAGGGCCTGCTCCAAGGCCGGGCTGTCCCCGGCGCGGCCGCTGGTCAGGCCGCTGCCCACCCGCTCCAGGATCCGCCGCAGCTCTGGCTGGAACAGGATCAGCAGGGCGATCAGGCCCAGCTCCATCAGGTTCCGGATCAGATAGCTGATCATGGTGAACTTGAACATCTCGGACAGCCACAGCGCCAAGAACACCAGGATGATCCCCTTGGCCAGGTTGTAGGAGCTGGTCCTTCTGACAAATTGTATCGCCTGATAGATCAGGTAAGCGACGATCAGGATATCGATCACGTCCGTGACGCCGATAGACGCCAGCCGGGTCATGAAGCTGTCCAAAACGCTGCCGAAAATAGCCATAAATCTTTCCCCGTAAAGGCCCCCGCCGGGGCTTTCTTCTTCCTGAAAACACACTATGCTATCTTGATATTATAAATCAAAGTCCCAGAAATTGCAACAAGCTTCCCTGTTTCAAATCTAAAATAGTTATGAACACAGCGGTGAAAAAACTTTCACCGCTGTTTGTCTTTTTCAGGCCAGCCCCCGCAGCACGCCGCAGGCCGTTCGTACCTGGTCCGCTGTCACGAAGGGAGAGAAGCTGAGCCGGACGGTGCCGGTCTTTAGGGTCCCCGCGCTGCGGTGGGCGGCCGGGGCACAGTGGAGCCCGCTGCGCACGCAGATGCCCTCCGCCGCCAGCGCCTCCGCCACGCTCTCGCAGTCCAGGCGGCGGCTGCGCAGGGACAGCACGCCGCACTGGGCCTCCGGCGCCCCGGTGAAGAGCTCCAGGCCGCTGCCGGTCAGCTCCTCTATGGCCAGGGTCAGCAGCTCCCGCTCCTGGCGGAGGATGTTTTCCGTGCCTTTGTCCCGCACATATTGCAGCCCCGCCAGCAGCCCCGCGATGCCGCAGACGTTGTGGGTCCCCGCCTCCAGCCGGTCCGGCAGATAGTCCGGCATGTGCTGGGCGATGCTGTCCGAGCCGGAGCCCCCCTGCATCAGGGGCTTCCCCCGGGCGCCGCAGAGCAGCAGACCCGTGCCCTGGGGGCCGAAGAGGGCCTTGTGGCCGGGCATGGCCACGAAGGCCGCCCCCAGCCGGGCCATATCCAGCTCCAGCACGCCGGCGGACTGGGAGGCGTCCACGATCAGGGGCACCCCCCGCTCCCGGCAGAGCCGGGCGATCTCATAAATCGGCAGCACGAAACCGAACACATTGGACACATGGGTGCACACCGCCAGCTCCGCCCCGGGCAGCAGCCGCTCAAAATCCTCCAGGACCGCCCGGGCGTCGAACAGCCGCCCCCGGGCCTCCCGGACCTCCGCGCCCAGCTCCGCCAGGGGCCGGGTGACGGAGTTGTGCTCATAGCCGGAGATGACGGTCCTGGTCCCGGGCCCGGCCAGGGAGCGGATGGCGATATTCAGGGCGTGGGTGGCGTTCATGGTGAACACCACCTGCTCCGGCTCCGGCACCCGGAACAGCTCCGCCGCCGCGCAGCGGCAGTCGTACACCGTCTCCGCGGCCAGCATGGCCGGCGGGTGGCTGCCCCGGCCGGGGCTGGCCATGCAGAGCAGGGCCCGGTCCATGGCCTGCCGGACCGGGAGGGGCTTGATGAGGGTGGTGGCGGCGTTGTCCAGATAGATCACAGCCGTACCTCCCGGTATGCGCCGCCTCCGTCCCGGCCGAACAGCTTGCCGCTCAGGAGGCCGTTTCGTTTCAAAAGTGCCGCCGCCTCGTCCAGACCCTTGCGCAGGGTGACGGCATAGCCGCAGCCGCCGGTGCTCAGGCCCTGGGGGGCCTTGACCACCGTGGCGGTGATGCCGGCTCTCTCCAGCAGCCTTGCCGCCTTCTGCGCGTAGCTGAGCGAGCGGCACATGATCAGATACTGGGTCATAGAAATCCCCATTCTGCCGCAAGGCCGGCGGCACAGGCGGAGAGGAAACCCCCGTCTGCGGCGGACAGGGGGCTTCGGCCCGGGCCCCGGCTGCCGCTCTTAGCGGCGAGCGGCCTGCCGGTCTATAGGGCCGCCGCCCGGCCCTTGTCGCCGGGCGGCGGCCTGTTCCATCCCGATCTCATAGCGGACCGGGTCTGAACGCAAGGTTCCCCCGGCACCTCTGTGCCGGGGGAACCTTCAGGGAGGCCGCTGCCTCCCGGCGCACAGAACTATTTCATCCTATGCGCCGCGTTTCCGTCTGTTCCGTTTTTTCTTCCAGCAGCACCACCGCGTGGGCCGCGATGCCCAGGCCCTGGCCGGAAAAGCCCAGCCCCTCCTCGGTGGTGGCCTTCACGCTGACCCGGCCGGGGTCCAGCCCCATCGCCCGGGCCAGGATCGCCCGCATCCGCGGGATATGGGGCGCCAGCTTCGGCCGCTGGGCAATGACGGTGCAGTCCGCGTTGCAGACCGCGAAGCCCTTCTCCTGCAGCAGCTCCATCACCTGCCCCAGCAGAGCCACGCTGTCGGCCCCGCTGTAGCGCTCGTCCGTGTCCGGAAAGAGGTGGCCGATGTCCCCTAAGGCGGCGGCCCCCAGCAGCGCGTCCATCAGCGCGTGGGTCAGCACATCCGCGTCCGAGTGGCCCAGCAGGCCCTTCTCCCAGGGGATCTCCACGCCCCCTAAGATCAGCCGCCGGCCCTCCGTCAGCCGGTGCACATCGTAGCCGTGGCCTATTCGCACAGCCAGTCCCCCCTGTCCTTCAGGATGGCCTGGGCCAGGACCATGTCCCGGGGGGTGGTGAGCTTGATGTTGTCCTCATCCCCCAGCACGGTCTTGCACCGCACACCCAGAAGCTCGATGGCGGCGCAGTCGTCGGTAATGGGCAGGCCGTCTTTGACGGCCTTGGTCAGGGCTCCTTTGATCAGATCCGCCTGAAAGACCTGGGGCGTCTGGACCCGGACCGTGCTTGTCCGGTCCACGGTGCCGGTGACAAAGCCCTTGTCATCCACCGCCTTGAGGGTGTCCACGCTCCTGACGGCGGGGACGGCGGCCCGGTAATCCCGGGCGGCGTACACGGCCCGGAGGATCACATCCTCGGTGACCAGGGGGCGGGCCGCGTCATGGATGGCGATGAGGGCCGCTTTCTGGCTGACCTCCGAGACCCCCGCCAGGGCGGACTCCGCCCGGGTCTTGCCGCCGCAGACCACCCGGCTCACCTTCGTCAGCCCCCAGTCCTTGATCAGCTTGGCCGTCTCCTCCAGCTTCTCCTGCCGGACCACCAGCACGATCTCCTCCACCAGGGCCGAGCGCTGGAAGACCTCCAGCGTGCGCACCAGCACCGGCTTGGAGCCCAGCACGGCGGCCAGCTTGTCCGTCCCCATGCGGACGGACGCACCCCCCGCCACGATCACGGCGGAGCAGGTAGGTTCCGCTTCCTTTTTGAGCCCGAAAAGCTTGCGCAGCGTCATACCCTCAACTCCTCAATTTTTCAGCTGACGGCGGCGGTAGAAGTTCATCATGCCGTCCTGCATATCCTCTAAGTGCTTGAGCATTTTGCCCGCGCCGTAGGCGGCGCAGGAGACCGCATCGTCCACCACCGTGGTGCGGATGCCGGTGCTGCGCTCGATCAGCCGGTCGATGCCGTAGATCAGGCTGCCGCCGCCGGACATGATGATGCCGTTTTTGTCCAGATCGCCCACCAGCTGGGGCGGCGTCCGCTCCAGCACCACCTGGATGCTGTCCAGGATCCGGTTCATGGGCTCCACAAAGGCCTCGATCAGCTCCGTGGGGCTCACGGAGACGGTCTTGGGCAGGCCGTTGGTCAGGTTCCGGCCCTTGATCTCCTCCGGGGAGGCGTCGGGCCGCTGGATGACGCAGCCGATGCTGCGCTTGAGCTCCTCAGCGGCGCTGAGGCCGATGAGCATATTGTGCTTGCGGCGGATGAACTTGACGATGGCCTCGTCGAAGCTGGCCCCGGCCACCTTGATGGACTCGCACTCCACCACGCCGCCGGCGGAAACCACGGCCACTTCCGTGGTGCCGCCGCCGATGTCGATGATCATGTGCCCGTCGGCCTTGGAGATGTCCACGCCGGCGCCCATGGCGGTGGCCACGGCGGTCTCCAGCAGATAGACCTTCCGGGCCCCGGCCTCGATGGCAGCGTCGATCATGGCCCGCTCCTCCACGCCGGTGATGCTGCTGGGCACGCAGGCCAGCACGCAGGGCTTGAAGAGGCTGAAGGAGGTGACCCGGCCCACCAGCTCCTTGAGCATCTGGGCGGCCATCTCATAGTCGGAAATGACCCCGGCGCTGACCGGGTGGATGGCCACGATGTTGGCCGGGGTGCGCCCCAGCATCTTCTGGGCGTCCTGGCCCACCTTCAGGATCCGGCCGGAGAACTTGTCCACCGCCACCACCGTGGGCTCCCGGGCCACGACCCCCTTGCCCTGCTCAAAAAGCATGGTGGAGGATGTGCCCATATCTACCGCTATATCTCTCTCAAAAATCGTCATGGAGATTCACCTCAGTCTATAGTATGCGCTCTTTCACGCCGTAAATCATCTGTTTTCCGGGGCTCTTCCCTTCTCCGGGCCAGCGCCGCGGCCGACACGGAGGCGGCCCCCGCCATGCGCAGCACCGCCGCGCAGGCGGAAAAGGTGGCGCCGGTGGTGACGATATCGTCCACCAGCAGCACCCGCCGTCCGGCGGTCCGCGCCGGGTCCGCCGCCCGGTAGACCCCGGCGGCATTGGCCCGCCGGGCCTCCGCCCCGCCCACGCCGGACTGGGGCGGCGTGTCCCGCGTCTTGTCCAGCAGCCGGACACAGGGCAGGCCCAAATGCTCCGCCAGGCCCTCGGCCAAAAGCCGCGCCTGATCGTAGCCCCGGCGCCGGAGCCTTTTGCGGCTCAAAGGCACCCATGTAATAATATCGCAGGAAATTTCCTTCCCGTCAACACATTTTGACAAAATTTCGCTGTAAATCTTTCCATAGGCCCGCAGCCCGCCGAATTTATACCTCAGCAGGGACTCCCGCACCGCCCCCTCGTAGTACAGCGGCGCCAGGCAGCGCTCCACATAGGGGAAACGCTGCTCCAGGGCCTCGCCCCGGACGGCGGGCAGCTCCTTCCGGCAGGCGGCGCAGACGCCCTCGCCCCCGGTGAGACGGCGGCAGAAGGCGCAGCGGCGGGGGTACAGCAGCTCCAGCAGCGTTTCAACCGCCGCCCTCATGAGACGCCGCACAGCTTTCTCAGCCGGAAGCGCAGCGCCGCGTAGCGCTTGGACTGGCGGAAGTTGTCGATCATCTGGTAGGCAGTCCGGTCGTCCCCCACTAAGATCAGCAGCTCCCGGGCCCGGGTCACGGCGGTGTAAAGCAGGTCCCGGGTCAGCAGCATCTGGGAGCTGGGGCTCAGGGCCAGGATCACCGCCCGGTACTCGCTGCCCTGGGCCTTGTGCACCGTCAGCGCCCAGGCGTGCTCCAGCTCGATGAGGGCGTCAAAGCCGTAGACGGCCAGGCGCCCGTCAAAATCCACCGTCAGCTCCTCCGCGTCCTGGTCGATCCGGAGGATCCGGCCGATATCCCCGTTGTAGATGCCGGTGCCGGTGAGGGTATTGGTCTCGTTCCGCCAGAGGATATCGTAATTGTTCCGGATCTGCATGACCCGGTCTCCCTCCCGGAAGACCGCCTCTCCAAAGGCTTTTTCCTTCTTCTCCCGGGAGGGCGGGTTCAGAGCCTCCTGGAGGCGCTTATTCAGAGAGACGGTCCCCAGCTCTCCCCGCCGGGTGGGCGAGAGGACCTGGATGTCCTGGGGCGGGATGTGCATCTTTCCCGGCAGGCGCACCGCGCACAGCTCCACCACCGTCTCCACCGAGCCCGCCGCCTCCAGGCGGCGCAGCCGGAAGAAGTCCCCGGCGTTTTCCGACAGGTCCGGGTGCTCCCCCCGGTTGATCATGTGGGCGTTGCGGACAATGCGGCTGCCCTCGTTCTGGCGGAAGATCTCCGTCAGGCGCACCGTGGGCACCACGCCGCTGCGGATCACCGCGGAAAAGACGTTCCCCGGCCCTACCGAGGGCAGCTGGTCCGCGTCCCCCACCATCACCAGCCGGGCGTCGGGGGGCATGGCCCGGAGCAGGGCGTCAATCAGTGTTATGTCAACCATCGAGGCCTCGTCTAAGATCACCGCGCCGCAGTCCAGCGGGCTGCGCTCGTCCCGGCCGAAGATCACTTTTTCCCCGTCCATATCGAATTTGGCCTCCAGCAGCCGGTGGACCGTGGCGGCCTCCCGGCCGGTGAGCTCGGTCATGCGCTTGGCGGCCCGGCCGGTGGGGGCAGTGAGCAGGGTCTTGAGCCCCAGCCGGTCGAACATGGCCAGGATGGCCCGGATCGAGGTGGTTTTGCCCGTGCCCGGCCCGCCGGTCAGGACCACCACCTGGTTGGCCAGGGCCAGGCGCAGGATCTGCTTTTGCAGCTGGGCATAATGGATGTGCAGCTGCTCCTCCAGCTGCCGGATGAGCCGGGGCAGATCCGCCTCCTCCTGAAATTTCCGGCGGCTCATGGCCGCCAGGCGGCCGGCGGCGCCGGTCTCCGCCTCGTACAGCTCCGGCAGATAGCAGGCCCGGCAGCCGGCCACCTCCTCGTAGCGCAGCCGCCCGTCCTCGATCAGCCGGCCGATGCCCTCCTCCGCGTCCTCATCGGCCACGCCGATCAGCTGAGCCGTGGCGGCGGAGAGCTTCTCCCGGGGGATAAAACAGTGCCCGTTGCCGGCGTTATGGGCCAGCTCAAAGAGGATGGCCGCGTCGATCCGGTTCTGGCTGGTGCTGTCAAAGCCCTCGGCCATGGCCAGGGCGTCCGCCTCGGCAAAGCTGCCGCCGATGTGGGCGGCGGAGAGGATATAGGGGTTGTCCCTCACCAGGTCCAGGGCCTGGGCCCCGTAATATTTATACAGCCGCATGGCCAGTACGGGCCGCAGGCCGAAGGAGCAGATATACTCCATCAGCCGCCGGATCCCCGCCTGGCTGCGGAAGCTCTGGCTGATCTGTTCGGCCTTGGCGGCGCTGATCCCCCGGATGGCGGCCAGCTGCTCCGGCTTATGCTCGATCACGTCCAGGGTCTTGTCCCCAAAGCGGTCCACCAGCAGCGCGGCGGTAGCGGGGCCGACGCCCCGCACCGCGCCCCCGGCCAGGTAGGCATAGATGGCCTGGGCCCCGGAGGGCATGAGGCGCTGGGCAAACGCGGCCTTGAACTGCCGCCCGTGGACGCTGTGGGTGCTCCAGGCGCCGGAGACGATCATGCTCTCGCCGGGGCTGGCATAGGGGAAGCAGCCCACCACCGTCACCGTCTCGCCGTTTTCGTCCTTCAGGCGCAGGACCGTATAGCCGTTGGCCTCATTTTTATAGATCACCGACTCTACGCTGCCGGATATCTCCAAAAGCTCGCCTTGTTCATCCATGGGGCCCTGTCTCCGTTTCCGCGCCCGGGCTGCGCCCGGACAGCTTTTCTTCTGTAAAGGTGATGCAGCTGTGGTCCCGGGCCAAGGCCCGGGCCACCTGTCGGGTCTCCCCGTCCAGGTCCCGGCCCGCGATCACGATCCGGCAGCGGAGCACGCCGCTGTCGTTGAGCCAGAGGAGCCCCGCCGCGTAATTTTCCAGGGCCGGCTCCGGCCCGTTTACCGTTACGCGCAGCTCCTGGTCCGTGTTTTTCCCGGGCCGCACCGGCGTCAGCAGCAGCTGCCGCAGCAGCCACAGCAGCGCGGCGCAGATCAGGGCCGCCCCCAAGGCGGCCAAAAATTTGCCGAACATTTTCCCACCCCCGGGCATTGTATGCCCGGGGCCGCCGGCCTGTTACCGGTCCAGCAGCGGCTTTAAAAACTGCCCCGTGAAGCTCTCTTCGCAGGCGGCGCAGTCCTCCGGCGTCCCGGCAAAGACCAGTCGGCCGCCTCCGTCGCCCCCCTCGGGGCCCAGGTCGATGATATGGTCCGCCACCTTGATTACATCCAGGTTGTGCTCGATGACCACCACGGTGTTCCCCGCGTCGGCAAAGCGGTCCAGGATATTGATCAGCTTGTGCACATCCGCCATGTGCAGCCCGGTGGTGGGCTCGTCCAGCACATAGACAGTGTTGCCGGTGCTGCGCTTGGACAGCTCCGTGGCCAGCTTGACCCGCTGGGCCTCGCCGCCGGAGAGGGTGGTGCTGGACTGGCCCAGCTTCACATAGCCCAGGCCCACGTCATAGAGGGTCTGGATCTTGTTGAGGATCTTCTGCTGGTTGGCGAAGAAGGAGCAGGCCTCCTCCACCGTCATGTCCAGCACCTCGGCGATGTTTTTCCCTTTATACCGGACCTCTAAGGTCTCCCGGTTGTAGCGCTTGCCGCCGCATACGTCGCAGGGCACGTACACATCCGGCAGAAAGTGCATCTCGATCTTCACCAGGCCGTCTCCGGCGCAGGCCTCGCAGCGGCCGCCCTTCACGTTGAAGGAGAAGCGGCCCTGGCCGTAGCCCCGCAGGCGGGCGTCCGGCGTGGAGGCGAACAGCTCCCGGATGTCGTTGAAAACGCCGGTATAGGTGGCCGGGTTGGAGCGGGGCGTGCGCCCGATGGGGCTCTGGTCCAGGGCGATCACCTTGTCCACATATTCCAGCCCCTCGATGCACCGGCACTTGCCCGGCCGGACCTTCACCCGGTTTTTCTCCGCGGCCAGGGTCTTGTACAGCACCTCGTTGATCAGGGAGGATTTGCCGCTGCCGGAGACGCCGGTGACGCAGATGAGCTTCCCCAGGGGGATCTCCACATCGATATTTTGCAGATTGTTCTCCGCCGCGCCCCGGATCATCAGGCTTTTGCCGCTGCCGGGCCGGCGCTTTTCCGGCACAGGGATCTTTTTCCGGCCGCTGAGATAGGCGCCGGTGACGGACTCCGGGCAGGCGCAGAGATCCTCCACGCTGCCGGCGCACACCACTCGCCCGCCGTTTACCCCGGCTCCCGGTCCGATATCCACTACATAGTCCGCCGCGCGCATGGTTTCCTCATCGTGTTCCACCACGATCAGGGTGTTCCCCAGGTCCCGCAGCTGTTTAAGCGTTTTAAGGAGCTTGGCGTTGTCCCGCTGGTGCAGGCCGATGCTGGGCTCGTCCAGGATATACAGCACCCCCATCAGGCTGGAGCCGATCTGGGTGGCCAGCCGGATCCGCTGGGCCTCGCCGCCGGAGAGGGTGGCCGCCGAGCGGGCCAGGGTCAAATAGCCCAGGCCCACGCTCTGGAGGAAGCCCAGCCGGGAGCGGATCTCCTTGAGGATCTGCCCGGCGATCAGCTGCTCCTTGGCCCCCAGCTCCAGCCGGTCCAGAAAGGCCAGGGCCTCGGTGACCGGCAGCTCCGTGAACGCCGCGATGCTCATGCCCCCCACGGTCACCGCTAAGGCGGACTTTTTCAGCCGCTTGCCCCGGCAGTCCGGGCAGGGGATCTCAGACATGCACTCCTCGATCTCGGCGCGCATGGAGGGGCTTTGTGTCTCTTTATAGCGGCGCTCCAGGTTGGGCACGATCCCCTCAAACTCCCGTTTGATCACCCCGAAGCCCTCGTTGCGCTCATAGTGCAGCTGCAGGGGCTCCCCCTTGGTGCCGTAGAGGATGGCGTGGATGGCCTCTTTGGGCAGATTCTTCACCGGCTCGGTGAGCTTGAAGTGATAGCGCCTGGCCAGAGCGTCAAAATACATTTTGGAAATGGTGTCCCCCCGCACATTGCCCCAGCCGGAGGCAGTGATGGCCCCGTCCAGGATGCTCAGATTGGGGTTGGGCAGGATCAGCTCCGGGTCCACCAGCAGCTGCATCCCCAGACCCGTGCAGGTGGGGCAGGCCCCGTGGGGGTTGTTGAAGGAGAAGAGCCGGGGCGTCAGCTCCTCGATAGAGAGGCCGCAGTGCTCGCAGGCGTAGTTCTGAGAGAAACTGAGGATCTCCCCGTCCGGCACCAGCTCCACCAGCAGCAGGCCCCCGGCCAGGGCCAGGGCCGTCTCCGCCGAGTCCGTCAGGCGGCGGACGATATCCGGCTTCAGCACCAGCCGGTCCACCACGATCTCGATGTTGTGCTTTTTGTTTTTCTCCAGCTTGATCTCCTCGGACAGATCGTAGAGCAGGCCGTCCACCCGGGCCCGGACATAGCCGGAGCGCTTGGCGTCCTCAAAAATCTTGACATGCTCCCCCTTCCGGGAGCGGACCACCGGGGCCAGCAGCTGGATCCGGCTACCCTGGGGCAGGGCCATGATCCGGTCCACGATCTGGTCGATGCTCTGCCGGCGGATCTCCCGGCCGCACTGGGGACAGTGGGGCGTCCCCGCCCGGGCCCAGAGCAGGCGCAGATAGTCGTAGATCTCCGTGACGGTGCCCACCGTGGAGCGGGGGTTTTTGGAGGTGGTCTTCTGGTCGATGGAGATGGCGGGAGAGAGCCCGTCGATATAATCCACGTCGGGCTTGTCCATCTGGCCCAGGAACATCCGGGCGTAGGAGCTGAGGCTCTCCACATAGCGCCGCTGGCCCTCGGCATAGATGGTGTCGAAAGCCAGGGAGGACTTGCCGCTGCCGGACAGGCCCGTGAGCACCACCAGCTTGTCCCGGGGCAGCTCCAGGTCGATGTTCTTCAGGTTGTTCTCCCGGGCGCCTTTGATAAAAATACTGTTCTGCATAAACGCTCTGCTCTTCCTTCGCGGGCCCCAAACACAAGGGCGGAAAATAAGTCATATTATTATACTCCCTTCCGGGCCAAGTTTCAACTGAAAAGCGTGTTTTGTTTCTCAAAACAGTGTGTTTTCACGGGCGGCCCGGCCCATATGGTGAATACTGACAAAAAATTTAAAAAACTCTTAGTAATATTGGCAACTTGTTTCAATCCCCGGTTTCATGTATAATACAGAAAGGAAATATTGGTCCCCGCAAATAAAACGGAAAGGATGGATTCTTTTGAAAGAAAAGAAGAAACTTGTCATCAGCAACAAGGTCTGGCTTCTGCTGTCGCTGATCGCGGCGCTGGTGGTGTGGTATCTGCTGAGCCTGGGCAAAGCCACCGGCCGCAGCTTCCCCTTCATCGGCAAGACCTTCATCGAGTCCTTCCCCCTGATGGCCGTTACGCGCAACGTGCTGTGGAAGGACCTGGCCAGCAGTATGATCTGCGTGGCCGCCGGCTTCGGCCTGGGCTTTGTCACCGCGATCCCCGTGGCCTTCCTCATGGCCTGGTACACCCCGGTGCAGAAGATCATCATGCCCTGGATCAACTTCATCCGGAACATCCCCGCCCTGGCCTACGCGCCGCTGATCGTCATCATGGTGGGCGTGGGCAAGACCCCCGCCATCATCCTGATCTGGATCTGCAC
>CANRHH010000030.1 GCA_947630375.1 uncultured Oscillospiraceae bacterium
TGCCCCGGGGCCTTTTCTTTAGGGTACCCTTTCTTTGCGGCAAGGCAAAGAAAGGGTACAAAAGCACCAAGAGACCAGACTTCTCCCCCGCTGGCCCTCAAAATAGAAGTTTCACCAAAATACCCCTCCGCCGTTACCGCATTTTTTGCAAGTTTCTTAGCACGTCGCGCTATTACAATCTCAAAAAATGAATACTATAATACGGGTGAAATGAGTAGTTTGGTTAGGAGGCTTCCCCGTTGCGGACCTTCATTGCCGGCGGACGTGTCATTGACCCCGCCAATAAAACAGACAGCAAACTGAACGTCCTGTTGGAGGACGGAAAAATAGCCGGTTTCAGCACCGGCGAGCTGGAGGCGGACCTGCGCATCGACGCCGCGGGAAAGATCGTCTGTCCCGGTTTTATCGACCCCCATGTCCATGAGGACCCGCTGGACAGCAGCGGCCGCATCGACGCCAACTTGGAGACCTCGGTGTTCGCCTGTATGCTGCGCATGGGCGTCACCACCGTTATCGGCGGCAACTGCGGCGCCAGCGTGTGCGACGGGGCGGATTACCTGGACTTAGTGGACCGGGACGGGACCCCGGTGAATGTGGCCATGCTGGCCGGGCACGAGTATTTTCGCTTCCTCTCCGGCGCGGCGGACCGCTACGCCCCCGCCACCGGGGAGCAGATCCGGTCCATGGCCCGGGCCATGGAGCAGAGCCTGGACCGGGGCTGTGTGGGCATCTCCTATGGCATCCGCTACACCCCGGGCATGACCCGGCAGGAGCTGCTGGCCACCCTCTCCGCCTGCAAAAGCTCCGGCAAGCCCGCCGCCTGCCATGTGCGCAGCGACGCGGGGGAGATCTTCGACTCTCTGCGGGAATTTGCGGACGCGGCCCGGGAGCTGGGCATCCCCGCCCAGCTGTCCCACATCGGCAGCATGGCCGGCTTCGGCCAGATGGCGGACTTTCTCGCCCTGGTGGACGCCTACCGGCTGGGGGGCATGGACCTGCTGTGCGACTGCTACCCCTACAGCGCTTTCTCCACCGGTCTGGGCTCGGCTACCTATGACCCGGGCTGGCTGGAGCGCTACGGCTGCGGCTACGACGTGGTGGAGCTGTGCGAGGGCAAGTACAAGGGCCGGCGCTGCACGAAGGAGATCTTTGACGAGGTCCGGCGGGACTTCCCCAAATGCGTTACCGTGTGCCACGTGATGAAGCCGGAGGAGGTCGCCCTGGCGCTGGCCCACCCGGCGGTGATGCTTTGCAGCGACGCCACCATGAGCCAGGGCCAGGGGCATCCCCGGGCCGCCGGGGCCTTCCCCCGGCTGTTCGCCGAGTATGTGCGCGGCGGGAAGCTGAGCCTGTACCAGGCGGTGGAGAAATGCACCCTGCTGCCTGCGGAGCGCTTCGGCCTGAAAAACAAGGGCCGCCTCAGCCTGGGCGCCGACGCGGACCTGGTGATCTTTGACGCGGACCGTATTCAAGACCGCGCCACCTTCCGGCAGCCTATTCTGGCCCCGGAGGGCATTGACTATGTATTCCTGAACGGCCGCCTGGCCGCCAAAGACTGCCGGATCGTCTCCGGCGCTCTGGGCCGGGCCGTGCGGGTATAATCCTTAAAAACCGTCAGGAGGAAACCACCATGAAGAAACTGTTTGCGGCGCTCCTCGCGCTGACCCTGCTTTTGTCCCTGGCCGCCTGCGGCGGCAGCCCGGCCCAGAGCCCGGCCACCCAGGCCCCGGCGGAGAGCGCCGGCGAAGCCCCTGCAGAGAACGCCGGAGATGTCCCGGCCGTCGCTCTGCCCACTGAGCTGCACGTGGTGCCCCCGGAGCTCACCACCAACCTGGACATTATGAACAACACCTCTGACTGCGCTTCGCTCATGGTCAGCGGCTCGGTGTTTGAGCAGCTGGTGTCCGTGGACGCGGATTATCAGCCGGTGCCGGAGCTGTGCGAGTCCTGGGAGATCAACGAGGACAGCACCGAATATATCTACCATCTGCGCCAGGGCGTCAAGTTCCACAACGGCGAGACCATGACCGCCGAGGACGTGGTGGCCTCCATGAACCGCTGGATCGACGGTATCGAGGCCGTCAGCACCTTTGTGGGCGGCAGCCACTTTGAGAAGGTGGACGACGCCACCGTGAAGATCACCATGCCCACCCCCTTCGCCTATCTGAACAACCTGATCGGCGCCTACGCCAACCGGCCCATCATCGTCCCCGCCTCGGTCATAGCCAACATCGACGAGACCGGCATCCTCACCGAGTACATAGGCACCGGCCCCTATCTGGTCAGCGAGATCAAAGAGGACCAGTATGTGAAGCTGGAGAAATTCGACGGCTATCAGCCCTACGGCACCGACGGGGACTTTTCCGGCTGGGCCGGCTACAAGCACGCCTACATCCCCACCGTGGTCTTTGACTTCCTGGCCGATGACAACTCCATCATCTCCGGCCTCCAGACCGGCCAGGTCCATGTGACCTCCGGCATCGGCTACGACTCCTATGACATGTTCGCCTCCGACGATCACTACAACGTGACCGTCACCGCCGCCCAGATGCCCATGCTGATCTTCAACAAGGCCGCCGGCCTGGCCGCTGACGCCGCTTTCCGCCGGGGCATCAACGCCGCGCTGAACATGGATGAGATCCTCTACGGCGCCTACGGCAGCCAGGATTTCTACAGCCTCAACTCCTCTTATATGTTCCCCAGCCAGGAGGTCTGGTACACCGACGCGGGCAGCGAGTACTACAACCAGGCAGACCCGGAGGCGGCCAAGGCCTATCTGGACGAGGCGGGCTATGACTATACTGAGCCCTTCAAGATCTTAGTGGCCTCCGACTCCCCGGATTTCTACAGCATGGCCGTGATCATCAAGGGCCAGCTGGAGGCGGCGGGCATCCCCTGCGAGCTGCTGACCTATGACTGGTCCACCTTCGTGGAGATCCGCAACAACGAGCCGGACCAGTACAACGCCTTCATCACCAGCTTTGCCGCCAAGACCGTCCCCTCCATGAACCTGTACCTGAGCAGCTCCTGGGCCGGCTGGTGCACCGATGAGCGCGTCCAGAGCGACCTGGCCGCCATCAACGCCAGCTCCTCCGTGGAGGAGGGCGCCCAGATCTGGCAGGCCCTGCAGCAGTACATGTGGGAAGACTACATGCCGGTGTCCAACTTCGGCATCCAGAACGACCTGATGATCAGCACCTCCAACGTAGAGGGCCTGAGCTATCTGGAGCGGATCTGCTACGTGAACGCCCAGTTCGTGGCCTGAGAAAGTATAGACATGATCGCCCAAGGCGGTTTTACCGCCTTGGGTGACGGAGATTGAACCCAAGTCGGTTTCTGGCAGCAGATTTTTCCTTATGCGGTGTCAAAGCCCTTGGAAATACACAAAGTATTCCCTGCTGGCTTTTCCTTGCCTGCGAAAAAATCTGCTTGCCAGAAACTGCTTCGCACTTTACAGGGAGAAATTTTCAAGTGATTTTCGGCGCGGAGGAGGCAGCCTTGCTTGACGCAAGGCAACGACGACAAACCGAAAAGCGCTGAAAAGAGCCCCTGTAAAGCGACTTGGATTCGATCCCCGTCACCCTTGGGCTTTAGGAGTATTTAGGAACACATGAAAAAGTACGTCCTCAAGAGAACATTGACCCTGATCCCGGTGCTGTTCGTGGTATCAGTGGCGATCTTTATGCTGGTGCATATCGCCCCGGGGGACCCGGCCGCCGCCCTCTTGGGAGACCGGGCCAGCCAGGCGGAGATCGACGCCCTGCGGGAGCGGATGGGGCTCAACGACCCGCTGCCGGTGCAGTACGTGAACTGGGTCGGCGGCGTTTTGCGAGGCGATCTGGGCGAGTCTGTCTTTATGCAGGGCAGCATGACCCAGATCCTGGCCGAGCACATGGGGCCCACCCTGGCCCTGACCGGCTGGGCCGTGCTGCTGGCCACGCTGTTCGCCGTGCCCTTAGGCATTCTGGCGGCCAAGAACCAGGGCCGTCTGGCGGACCATCTGGTGTCCGTCACCTCCATGGTGGGTATCTCCATGCCCAGCTTCCTGCTGGGGCTGCTGCTGGTGCTGCTGTTCGCGGTGCAGCTGCAATGGCTGCCCGCCTGGGGCTATGTATCCATCCGGGAGGGCGGGTTCCTGGCCCATCTGCGCAGCCTGATCCTGCCGGCCATCGCCCTGGGCTTTATCGAGTCCGGCCTGATGATCCGCATGACCCGCTCGGCCATGCTGGAGGTGCTCCAGAGCGATTATATCCGCATGTGCAAGGCCAAGGGCGTCTCCCCCAGCGGCATTTTCCTCAAGCACGCCCTGCGAAACTCTCTGATCTCCATCCTCACGGTGGTGGGCCAGTCCTTTATGGTGCTGCTGTCCGGGGCCACGGTGGTGGAGACCGTGTTCAACATCCCGGGCATCGGGCAGCTCACCGTGAACTCGGTGCTCCGCCGGGACTATGAAGTGATCCAGGCGGTGGTGCTGCTGGTGTCGGTGATGAATGTGCTGATCTGCCTGGTGCTGGATCTGCTCTACGGGCTTATCGACCCCCGGGCCAGAGCCGGCGGAGAGGGGGTCTGAGCCATGGAGAAACAGAGCAGGCAGGACCGCCGGGCCTTGGAAAAGCGGCTCCGCCGGGAGCAGCGGGCCCGGATGACCCGGAAATTCCTGCACAACAAGCTGGCCATGCTGGGCAGCCTGATGATTTTGACTGTGGTGCTGCTGGCCCTGCTGGCCCCGGTGCTGGCCCCCCAGGGGCCTCTGGAAAACAGCGTCTACGACCGGCTGACGCCCCCCTCCCTGGACGGCTACCTCTTCGGCTCGGATAACCTGGGGCGGAGCGTCTTTGCCCGGGTGCTCTACGGGGCCCGGCTCTCCCTGACCATCGGGGCCTCCGTGGGGCTGCTGTCCATGGTCCTGGGCATGGTCCTGGGCCTCTATGCCAGCTATTACCGCTTTTTAGACAACCTCATCATGCGCGTCTGCGACGGGCTCAGCGCCATCCCCTCCACCCTGCTGGCCATCGCCCTGATGGCCTCCCTGGACCGGAACATCCTCAACCTTATCATCAGCCTGACGGTGGTGAGCGTGCCCCGGGTGGCCCGGGTGGCCCGTTCGGCGGCGGTGGTGGTCCGGGAGCAGACCTATATCGAGGCCATGCGCTCCGCCGGGGCCTCCTCCACCCGGATCATCTGGGGCCACATCGCCCCCAACATCCTCTCCCCTGTACTGGTCCAGTCCTCGTACATCTTTGCCAACGCCATCATCACCGAGGCGGCCCTGAGCTTTTTGGGCGTGGGCGTGCCGCTGCCGGAGCCCAGCTGGGGCAACATCCTCTACGAGGGCAAGGCCGTGATCCACAAGGCTTGGTGGATGATCGTGTACCCCGGCCTGTTCACGGCGGTGACCGTGCTGGGCCTGAACATTTTCGGGGATGGGCTGCGGGATGTGCTGGATCCCCACACCAATTAAGGCCAAGTTAGGAGAAGCCCTCATGGCGAAAAACATTTTGGAAGTTCAAAATCTGGTCACCCGCTTCAAAACCGAGCAGGGGCTCATGAAGGCCCTGGACGGGGTCTCCTTCCATGTGGAGGAGGGGGAGCTGGTGGGCCTGGTGGGGGAATCCGGCTGCGGCAAGAGCGTCATGTCCCAATCCATCATGCGCCTGTATGATGAAAAGACCCAGGCCCGGTACGAGGGCAAGGTGCTCTTCAATGGCCGGGACCTGCTCACGCTGGACGAAAAGGAGATGCAGCGGGTCCGGGGCCAGGAGATCACCATGGTCTTCCAGGACGCCCTCAGCGCCCTGGACCCGGTTTTCCCCGTGGGCAGCCAGATCGCCGAGGCCCTGCGGATCCACCAGGGGCTGAAAGGGAAAGAGGCCCGGGAGCAGGCTGAGGAGATGCTGCGCCTGGTGGGCATCCCCTCCCCCGGGGAGCGGATGCGCTCCTATCCCCATGAGCTCTCCGGCGGCATGCGGCAGCGGGTGATGATCGCCATCGCCCTGTGCTGCCACCCCAAGCTCCTCATTGCCGACGAGCCCACCACCGCCCTGGATGTGACCATCCAGGCCCAGATCATGGAGCTGATCGTCCGGCTCAACAAACAGCTGAACATGGGCGTGCTCCTCATCACCCACGACCTGGCTGTCATTGCCGAGACCTGCACCCGGGTGGCGGTGATGTATTTGGGGCAGATCGTGGAGGAGGCAGACGTAAAGACCCTGTTCCGGCGCCCGGCCCACCCCTATACCCGGGGCCTGCTCCGCTCCATTCCCCGGCTGGACGGGGACAAGCGGGAGCGGCTCTTCGTTATCGGCGGCACCGTGCCCCTGCTGAGCCAGATCCCCCAGGGCTGCCGCTTTGCCCCCCGCTGCCCCTACGCCTGCGAGGACTGCGGCCGCCGGGAGCCGGAGCTGCTGCCGGTCCCGGGCGGAGAGAAGGATCATCTGGCCCGCTGCCACAAGGCGGCAGACGGACAGGGGGTGTCCTGATGGAGCAGCCGAGAGAGATCGTGCTGACTGCAGAGCACGTAAAAAAATATTTCCCCATCACCGGCCTTTTGGGCCGGGTGGAGAACTATGTGAAGGCCGTGGACGACGTGTCCCTGACCCTGTACAAGGGGGAGACCTACGGCCTGGTAGGCGAGACCGGCTGCGGCAAGAGCACCCTGGGCCAGACTCTGACCGCCCTGATCAAGCCCAGCGCCGGGAGCATCCGGTACAAGGGGCAGGAGCTGACCGGGTTGAACGGCCGCCAGCTCCGGGCCGTGCGGAAGGACATCCAGATGATCTTCCAGGACCCCTACACCTCCCTCAACCCCCGCAAGCGGGTGGGGGACGCCCTGACAGAGGCCATGGCCATCCACGGTTTAGGGGACCGGAGCAGCCGGGTGGACGCGGCGGTGGAGCTGATGGAGAAGGTGGGGCTGCCTCTGGAGTACTTCTACCGCTACCCCCACGAGCTGTCCGGGGGCCAGCGCCAGCGGGTGGGCATCGCCCGGGCCCTGATCTTAGACCCGGAGCTGATCGTCTGCGACGAGCCGGTGTCCGCCCTGGACGTGTCCGTCCAGAGCCAGATCATCAACCTGCTGCTGGACCTGCAAAAGGAGCGGGGACTCAGCTATCTCTTTATCTCCCACGATATGAGCGTCATCCGCTATACCTCCGACCGGACCGGCGTCATGTACCTGGGCCGTTTGGTGGAGGAGGCGGAGACGGAGCGGCTCTTTGAAAAGCCTATGCACCCTTACACCCAGGTGCTGCTGTCGGCGGTGCCTGTGCCGGACCCGGAGCGGAAGAAGGAACGGCGGCTGCTGGAGGGGGATCTCCCCTCCCCCATCGACCCGCCCTCCGGCTGCGTGTTTCACACCCGCTGCCCCTACGCCCAGGCCCGCTGCGCCCAGGAGGCGCCGCCCTTACGCGCCCTGGAGCCAGGGCACAAGGCGGCCTGCCACCTCTGCGGCAGGGAGAACGCTTAAAGAGCATCCAATGATTGAATCCCGGAGGGGCGGATTTACCGCTCTTCCGGGATTCAGTCTGTAGACAAATTCCAAAATGAGCAAAAAAGTAAGAGAGCAGCGGGGAGCGCGAGGGGGCAAGGCCCGCCTCGTGATTCAATCACCGCCAGCAAAAAGCCGGATCTATCCGGCGCATTTGCCGAGCGTAGCGAGTTTTTTCAGAAGGGCCTGCCCTTCTGAAAAAAAGGACGGCTAAGCGCACAAAAAGTCCCAAAGGACTTTTTTGGCGCGCGCTTGACCACAGGGGAGAAAGATGCTAAAATACGTTGTTAAGTATGACCATGCGGAGGAACAGGGTATGTGGATCGCCGGCAACTGGCGGGATTTTGAGCTGATAGACTGCTCCGACGGGGAGAAATTAGAGCGCTGGGGGGAATACTTTCTGGTGCGGCCGGACCCCCAGGCCATCTGGAGCACGCCCCGCCGGAACAGGCACTGGCAGGACCGGCACGCCCGCTACCGCCGCAGCGAGACCGGCGGCGGCAGTTGGGACAAGGGCAGTCTGCCCGCCAGCTGGCAGCTGCGTTACGGGGAGCTGACCTTCAACGTCAAGCCCATGAACTTCAAGCACACGGGCCTCTTTCCCGAGCAGGCCGTCAACTGGGACTGGGCCATGGAGAAGATCCGGGGGGCCGGCCGGCCCATCCGGGTGCTGAACCTGTTTGCCTACACCGGGGCGGCCACCGTGGCCTGCGCCAAGGCCGGGGCGGAGGTCTGCCACGTGGACGCGGCCAAGGGCATGGTGTCCTGGGCCCGGGAAAATGCCGCCTCCTCCGGCCTGAAGGACGCGCCCATCCGCTGGATCGTGGACGACTGCGCCAAATTCGTGGAGCGGGAGATCCGCCGGGGCCGGCGGTATGACGCCCTGATCATGGACCCGCCCTCCTACGGCCGCGGCCCCGGGGGCGAGGTGTGGAAGCTGGAGAAGGACCTGTGGCCCTTCGTGTCCCTCTGCGCCGGGGTCCTGTCGGAAGAGCCCCTGTTCGTGCTGATCAACTCCTATACCACGGGGCTGTCCCCCTCGGTGCTGTCCTACACCGCCGAGAGCATCTTTACAAAAAAATTCGGCGGCAGCGCCGAGAGCCAGGAGCTGGGCCTGCCGGTGACCGAGAGCGGTCTGGCCCTGCCCTGCGGGGCCAGCTGCCGCTGGCAAAGGGAAGAATAAATTGAGTACCGTTATACAGTTTGAAAACGTCCATTTTAAATACCCGGAGGACACCCGGGAGAGCCTGAACGGCTTAAATTTGGAGATCCGGGAGGGCAGCTTCACGGCGGTGCTGGGGCGAAACGGCTCCGGCAAGTCCACCCTGGCCAAGCATATGAACGGCATCCTGGTCCCCACGGAGGGCCGGGTCTTAGTGGCGGGGATCGACACCGCCGACGAGGACCGGCTGCTGGACCTGCGCCGCCAGGTGGGGCTGGTGTTCCAGAACCCGGACAACCAGATCGTGGCCAACGTGGTGGAAGACGACGTGGCCTTTGCCCCGGAGAATTTAGGTCTGCCCCCGGCGGAGATCCGCCGCCGGGTGGACGGGGCGCTGCAATTGGTGGGCATGTACGAGCTGCGGCTGCACGCCCCGCACCTGCTCTCCGGCGGGCAGAAGCAGCGGGTGGCCATCGCCGGGGTGCTGGCTATGGGGCCCCGGGTGCTGGTGCTGGATGAGCCCACCGCCATGCTGGATCCCCAGGGGCGGCGGGAGGTGCTGACCACCGTGACCCGGCTGTGCCGGGAGCAGGGCATGACCGTGGTGCTGGTGACCCACCACATGGACGAGTGCGTGGGGGCCGACCGGCTGCTGGTGCTGGACCGGGGGCAGATCGCCCTGGACGGGACGCCGGCGGAGATCTTCTCCCAGGTGGAGCGGATGCGGGCCCTGGGCCTGGATGTGCCGGAGACCACCCAGCTGCTGTACGAACTGCGGCAGGAGGGGCTGGACGTGCCCCTGGACGCGCTGGATGTGGACAGCTGCGCCGGGGCGATCGCGGCGGCGCTGAAGCGCTGAACGGCCGGAGGGCCTGATTATCCCAAGAAAAAAAGGACTTATTGCGCCATGGCAGAGATAAAAGTGGAGCAGCTGCGGCATGTATACAGCCCACAGACTCCGTTTGAGAGAACAGCGATCGAGGCGGTGAGCCTGATTTTGCCCCAGGGGCAGTTCGTAGGGGTCCTGGGGCACACCGGCTCCGGCAAATCCACCTTCATCCAGCATTTGAACGCCCTGCTGCTCCCCTCGGGGGGCCGGGTGCTCTGCGACGGGGAGGACATCAACCGGGACAAGGTCTCCCGGCGGGATATCAAGTGGAAGGTGGGGCTGGTGTTCCAGTACCCGGAGTACCAGCTTTTTGAAGAGACCGTCTATAAAGATATCGCCTTTGGCCCGGGGAACATGGGCCTGAGTAAGGAAGAGATCGACGAGCGCGTCCGGGAGGCGGCGGGTTTCGTGGGCGTGGAGGCGCTGCTGGACCGCTCCCCTCTGGAGCTCTCCGGCGGGCAGAAGCGCCGGGTGGCCATCGCGGGGGTCATCGCCATGCGGCCGGAGGTGCTGGTGCTGGACGAGCCCACCGCGGGGCTGGACCCGGAGGGCTGCGGCCAGATCTTGGACAACATCCGCGCCTACAAGGCCCGGACCGGGGCCACCGTGCTGGTGGTCAGCCACGACATGGACGCCTCCGCCGCCCTGGCGGAGCGGCTGCTGGTCTTTAACGAGGGCCGGCTGGTGATGGACGGGCCGCCGGAGGAGATTTTCTCCCAGCCGGAGCGGCTCACCGGGATGGGGCTGGACGTGCCCCGGCCCACGGCCATCGCCATGGCCCTGCGCCGGCAGGGTCTCCGGCTGCCCGGCGCGGTCTACACTCACGCCCAGCTGAAGGCCGGCCTGCTGGCGGCCGCCCGGGAAGCGGAGAGGGGGGCCGGCCCATGCTGAAAGATATCACCCTGGGCCAGTTCTTCCCCGGGGACACCCTGGTCCACCGGCTGGACCCCCGCACCAAGCTGCTTTTGGTGACAGTGTTCATCGTGGCGCTGTTCACCGCCGCCGGCTGGATGGGCTACGGCCTGTGCGTGCTGGCCTTCGCCGGCTGCACCGCCCTGTCCAAGATCCGGCTCCGGGCTTTCTTTAAGGGCCTCAAGCCCATGATCTTCATCATCGTCCTCACCGCCCTTCTGAACCTTTTCTACACCCGAGGCACCCCCATCCTCCCCGGTTGGATCATCACCTGGGAGGGCATCGGCCGGGCGGTAAAGATGGTGCTGCGCATCCTGCTGCTGGTGATGGGGACCTTTCTGCTGACCTATACCACCAGCCCCATGGCTCTCACCGACGGGCTGGAGCTGCTGCTGAACCCCTTGAAGAAGCTGCGCCTGCCGATCCACGAGATGACGCTGATGATGAGCATGGCCCTGCGCTTTATCCCCACCCTTATCGAGGAGACGGACCGGATCATGTCCGCCCAGCGGGCCCGGGGCGCGGACTTTGAGACCGGCGGCCTGGTCCGGCGGGCCAAGGCCCTGCTGCCCATTCTGGTGCCGCTGATCGTGTCCTCCTTCAACCGGGCCTACGACCTGGCCACCGCCATGGAGAGCCGCTGCTACCACGGGGGCGAAGGCCGCTCCCGCATGAAGCAGCTGAAGTTGGCGGGGATCGACCTGGCGGCGCTGGCCGTGGGGGCCGCGTTCCTGGCCCTGGCCTTTATTCTGAAAAAATACGGAGTCTGAAACTATGGCAACGCGAAACCTGGCCCTGCGCCTGAGCTACGACGGCAGCGCCTACCACGGCTGGCAGACCCAAAAGAACGACAGCAGCGTCCAGGAGACTCTGGAAAAGGCCCTGGAGAAGGTCTGCGGCCACCGGGTCCACGCCGTGGGCTGCGGCCGGACGGACGCGGGGGTCCACGCGCTGCGCTATTGCGCCAACTTCAAAACCGACTGCCCCATTCCCACAGACCGGCTGCCTTACGCGGTCAACGCCCGGCTGCCCCGGGACATCGCCGTCCAGGCCGCCGTGGAGGTGGACGAGGGTTTTAACGCCATCGGTTCGTGTATAAAAAAAGAATATATTTACAAAATACTCAACAGGGACATTCGGGACCCCTTTTTGGAAAAGCGGGCCTGCTTCTATCCCCAGCGGCTGGATCTGGAGCAGATGTGCCGGGCCGCCGCCGCCTTTGAGGGCACCCACGATTTCAAAGCCGTGCGCAGCGTGGGCACCGAGACCCGGACCACGGTCCGGACCGTACACTGGTGCCGGGTGGAGAAGGACGGGGACCTGATCACCGTCTCCATCTGTGCCGACGGTTTTCTGTACAACATGTGCCGGGCCATCGTGGGCACCCTGGTCTATGCCTCCTACGGCAAGCTGCTTCCGGAGGAGATCCCCGCCCTGCTGGAGCGGGGGGACCGGCGCCTGACCGGGCCCACCATGCCGCCCCAGGGGCTGTACCTGAACCGGGTCTGGTACGAGGGGCCCGCCGGCGCCCTGTTTTTCCGATAATTTGCCAGAATCGCTGCATATATTTGTTCATAAATATATGTTACACTATAAGAGATACGCAGAAGCCGCCGTACCCAGCGGTCTGCGGGAGGAAAGGGTAGGGATGAGATACATATGATCAGATTGGTTATTGACGTGATATTGCTTATCATCATCGCCATGTGCACCTGGTACGGGTACCGGCGGGGGCTGATAGGGGGCATCGCCTCCATTCTGGCCATCGTGATCGCCCTGTTCGGCGGCAGTCTCCTGTCCTCGGCCTATGCCCATGAGGTGGTGCCGGCTCTGGAGCCCTTTGTGGACGGTTATATCGACTCGCAGAACACCCGGGACGAGGTGCTGAAGACCATGGGCTACAGCGGCTCGGACCTGTCTTTGGAGGATATTCTTTCCCAGGACAGCTCCCGGCGCTATGACTATGCCTATGAGTGCATCCTCTTAGTGGGCTTCTACCCGGACCGGGCCCAGGATCTGGCCGGCCGGGCGGTGGATTACGCCGCGGCGAACAACACCGGCATGACCGATGCGGTGGTCTCGGTCCTGTGCGACACGATCACCTATGTGGCGGGCCTGGTGCTGGCTTTTCTGATGATCCTGATCTTATTGGTGGCTGTGGCCAACATGATCAATCTGTCTCTCCGGCTGCCCAATATGGAGACGCTGGATGAGCTGGGCGGCGCGGGCCTGGGCTTCGTGCAGGGCTTTATTTTCTGTGTGCTGCTGTGCTGGGCCCTGAGCTTTTTCGGCATCGTGCTGGGCAAAGACACCCTGGCCGAGACCACGCTGGGCCGCTTTTTCCTGACCTTTGAGTTCATTACCGACGGATTGCTTTGATCCCTCGCGCGGCTGCGCCGCGCGGCGGACCGATCGTTTATTCTTTGGAGGGAAATATGCAACCGACACTTTGTACGCGCTGCGGGAAGAACGTAGCCGTCATTTTCATAACCAAGATCGAGGGCGGGCAGACCAAGAACGAGGGTCTGTGCCTCAAGTGCGCCCGGGAGCTGCACATCAAGCCCGTGGACGATATCATGAACCGGATGGGCATGACCGACGAGGACATCGACACCTTCTCCGGGGACATGATGAACGCCATGAACGGGCTGGATGAGCTGGCGAATTTGGAAGAGAGCGAGAACAACGAGGAGGACGACGGCAAAACCGCCACCTTCCCCTTCCTCAGCCGCCTGTTCGGCGGCCCCTCCGGCCAGAACAGCGCCCCCAACGACCCTCCCCCCCAGGGGGAGCCCCGCCATGCGGAGAACCGGGACGGGGGCAAGGGCAAGCGGAAGTTTTTAGACAGCTACTGCATCGACCTCACCGCCCGGGCCGCCCAGGGCAAGCTGGACAGCATGATCGGCCGGGAGGAGGAGCTGGAGCGGGTCATTCAGATCCTCAACCGCCGCCAGAAGAACAATCCCTGCCTGATCGGGGAGCCCGGCGTGGGCAAGACCGCCATCGCCGAGGGCCTGGCCCAGCGGATCGCCATGGGCAAGGTCCCCTATAAGCTCCAGAACAAGCAGGTCTTTCTGCTGGACCTGACGGCCTTGGTGGCCGGGACCCAGTTCCGGGGCCAGTTTGAGAGCCGCATGAAGGGCCTCATTGAGGAGATCCGCCGCCAGGGGAACATCATCCTGGTCATCGATGAGGTACACAACATCGTAGGCGCCGGGGACGCGGAGGGCAGCATGAACGCCGCCAACATCCTCAAGCCCGCCCTCAGCCGGGGCGAGATCCAGGTGATCGGCGCCACCACCTTTGCCGAATACCGTAAACATATCGAGAAGGACTCCGCCCTGGAGCGGCGCTTCCAGCCGGTGACCGTCAACGAGCCCTCCATCGAAGACAGTATCAAGATCATCCGGGGCGTGTCCCACTATTATGAGGAGTTTCACGGGGTGGACATCTCCGACGAGATGTGCCGCCAGGCGGTGCTGATGAGCGAGCGGTACATCACCGGCCGCTTCCTGCCCGACAAGGCCATCGACCTGGTCGACGAGGCCTGCTCCGACGTGAATCTGAAGGACCCGGTCATCAACCGGCGGATGCTGGTCCAGCGGGACCTGGAGAACATCCGCTTCGAGCGGGACGCCCTCATGTCCCCGGACGCCAAAGCCGCCGAAATGACCGACGAGATGCTGGACCAGCGCTATGCCCGCATCGCCCAGCTGCGCAGCCGGGAGATCCAGCTCCAGCAGGAGCTGGAGGAGCTGGCCGCCAAGGGCCGGCCCCAGCTGACGGTGGATAACCTGGCCCGGGTCATTGAGCTGTGGACCAAGATCCCCGCCTCCAGCATCAAGGAGGACGAACTGGAGCGGCTGGCCAAGCTGGATGAGCGGCTCAAGGCCCACGTGGTGGGCCAGGATCAGGCCATCGACGCCCTCTGCGCCGCCATCCGGCGCAGCCGGGTAGGGCTGAAGGTCAAGCGCAAGCCGGTGAGCTTCATCTTCGTGGGCGGCACCGGCGTGGGCAAGACGGAGCTGGTCAAGCGCCTGGCCGCCGACATGTTCGACAGCCCCGAGAGCCTCATCCGGCTGGATATGTCCGAGTTCATGGAGAAGTTCTCCGTGTCCCGGATCATCGGCTCGCCCCCGGGCTATGTGGGCTATGACGAGGCGGGGCAGCTGACGGAGAAGATCCGCCGCAAACCCTACAGCGTGGTCCTTTTTGACGAGATCGAGAAGGCCCACCCGGACGTGATGAACATCCTGCTCCAGATCCTGGACGACGGACGCATCACCGACTCCCAGGGCCGGACCGTGAACTTTGAAAACACCATCATCATCATGACCACCAACGCCGGCAGCGCCAACAAGGGCGGCAGCGTGGGCTTTGGCAACTCCCTGAGCGATATGAGCCGGGAGCGGATCATGAAGGCCCTGAACGAGTTTCTGCGCCCCGAGTTCATCAACCGGGTGGATGAGGTCATCTGCTTCAACCAGCTCACCGAGGATGATTTCCGCGCCATCGCGGCGCTGATGCTGGGCGAGGTGGCCCAGGTGCTCTCCGAGAAGGGCATGGAGCTGCGCTGGGACGAGGCGCTGACCGGCTATCTGGTCAAGAAGGGCTATTCGGTGACCTACGGGGCCCGGAATCTGCGCCGGCTGATCCAGAAGGAGATCGAGGATGTGATCGCCGCCCAGATCATCGCCCACCGGGAGATAAAGCCCCATCTGATCTCCCTCTCCGCCGAGGGCGATCAAGTGCTGGTGGCTTTGGAATAAAAAACGCGAAAACCAAAGCGCCGCTTTGGTTTTCGTTATGCATAGAAGAAATGGGAGAAAAGCATATGGAAAAGAGGATCCAGATCATCTGCGGGGACATCACCCGCCAGACCGCTGACGCCATCGTCAACGCCGCCAACTGCTCCCTGCTGGGGGGCGGCGGGGTGGACGGGGCCATTCACCGGGCCGCCGGGCCGGAGCTGCTGGCCGAGTGCCGGACTCTGCACGGCTGTGAGACCGGCAAGGCCAAGATCACCAAGGGCTACCGGCTCCCCGCCAAATATGTCATTCACACCCCGGGCCCCATTTGGCGCGGGGGCAACGCCGGGGAGGAGGCCCTGCTGGCCTCCTGCTACCGCTCCTGCCTGGAGCTGGCCTCCCAATACGGCTGCGAGACGGTGGATTTTCCCTCCATCAGCACCGGGGTCTACCGCTTTCCCCTGGACCGGGCGGCCAGGATCGCCCTGGAGACGATGGCGGACTATCTGGCCGGGCACCCGGAGATCAGGCGGGTGCGCATGGTCTGCTTTGACGCGCGCACCGAGAGCGCCTACCGGGCCGCTCTGGAGCGGCTGGAGAACCGCCTATGAAGCGCAGGACGATCCACCTGCAGTATAACGCCCCGGTGGTGCTGACCTTTGCCCTGCTGGCCCTGGCGGCCCTGTTTCTGGACCGGTTCTCCGGCGGCTGGACCACCCGGAACCTGTTCAGCGTCTACCGCTGCGCGCTGACAGAGCCGCTGGCCTATCCCCGCTTCGTGCTCCATGTGCTGGGGCACACCAACTACTCCCACTACATCAGCAATATGATGATGATCCTGGTCGTGGGGCCGCCCCTGGAGGAGAAATACGGCAGCTGGAGCCTGTTCTGGTCCATCTTTCTCACCGCGCTGGTCTCCGGCATGGTCCAGTGGCTGTTCTTCCCCTCTGTGGCCCTGCTGGGCGCCTCGGGCATCGCCTTTATGATGATCGTCATGTCCTCCCTGTCCGGGATGCGGGACGGCTACGTGCCCATCACGCTGATCCTGGTGATGGTCCTGTACATAGGCGGGGAGATCGTGGACGGCGTGGTCTTAAGCGACAACGTCTCCCAGCTGACCCATATCATCGGCGGCCTCTGCGGCGCGCTGCTGGGTCTGAGCATGAGGAGGTAAGCATGGAGCCTCTGCTGGTCAGCGCCTGTCTGCTGGGCTTTGCCTGCAAATATGACGGGGGCAGCAATCCCCTGCCGCCGGAGCAGCTGGCCCGGCTGCGCGCCCGCTATAAGCTCATCCCCGTCTGCCCGGAGACCGCCTCCGGCCTGCCCGCGCCCCGGGAGCCCAGCGAACGGGTGCCCGGCCGGGTGATCGGCCGCGGCGGGCAGGACGTGACCGCCGCCTTTGAAAAGGGCGCGGACACCGCCCTGGCCCTGGCGGAGCGCTTCCGCTGCGCCAAGGCCCTGCTGAAGGAACGCAGCCCCTCCTGCGGCAGCGGGACGGTCTACGACGGCAGCTTTACCCGGACTTTGACCCCCGGAGACGGGGTGGCGGCGGAAAAGCTGCGCTCCGCCGGCCTGACCCTCTACGGGGAGAGCGAAATCGAAGATCTGCTGGCATAACAACAGGGAGCCGTGTTCGGCTCCCTGTTGTTATGCTAATTTTCCGTTTTCGTCCGTGTAGATCACCGGGGCCATGCCGGTGACCAGCAGGACCATGTCCTCATAGTTGACCGCGCTGTTGGAGCGGCTGTAGCGGCGCCGGATCTCCAGCTTGCCGCTGATGACGCCGGAGACAGCGGCGTTGGGCATCTGCGCGTCGATAAAATGGGCCAGGCGGCTGCGCAGCTCCGCCCCGTCCTCCACGATGCCCAGGCGCGTGCCGTTGACATAGACCAGATCCGCCAGCTTCACCCCGGTGACCGCCCGGAGCACCGCGTCCGTCAGCGCCGGGCCGTCTCCCTCTTCCCAGCGAAAGCGCAGCCGGTAAGCCCGCCGGATTTCCGGCAGCGTGGCCGGCCCCTGCAGGATCTCCTCCGCCGTCCAGGCCGCCGCCTCCACCGCCCGGTCCACGGCCTCCGCCGTGTACAGGCCCTCCACCGCCTGTCCGTTGACGCTCACCCGGCAGACAGGCCGCAGATGGGACAGCGCCAGCGCCAGCAGGGCCAGTCCCAGCAGCACCCACTTCTTTCCCATAAAAAAACCACCTCCGGGGTTAACATAACAAATCTTTTCCCCGCCGTCAACGGCTTCGACAAAAGCAGTGGAAAACTCCTTTTTTCAGTCCTCCCCAGGAAGCTGCCCCTCGATCTCGGTGACGGACACCTCAAAGGCGGTCTTTTCCACCGGGCCCTCCTCCGTCACCTTTATGTAGTTCCGGCTCTGGATGCGGCCCTCCAGGCGGACCACCGTCCCCACCGGCCAGAGGGAGGCTTCCCGGGCCCGGACGCCCCAGCAGATACAGGGCAGATAGTCCGAGCGGCCGTAGCGCCGGTTCAC
The DNA here is from genome assembly GCA_947630375.1 of uncultured Oscillospiraceae bacterium. Classification (GTDB taxonomy): domain Bacteria; phylum Bacillota; class Clostridia; order Oscillospirales; family Oscillospiraceae; genus Limivicinus. The sequence goes on from CANRHH010000030.1 coordinate 17,694, forward strand.
CGCCACCATCAGGTCGCAGATGTCCCGGCCCATGGGGGTGGTGCGGAGGTTGGGCTCCTTGCAGAGAGTGCCCGTCAGGCGGACCAGGTTGCTGTCCTCCTCGCCGGAAAAGCACAGGTCCCGGGCAAAGACGGTGATGATGAGCTTTGCCCCCTCTCCCCGGCGGTTGTTGAAGGTGCGCAGCTCCCCGGTGACGCAGAGTTTTTCCGCCTCGGTCACCTCCAGGGCCGCCAGCTGCTCCCGGCGCAGCACCACGTTCACCGTGTCGGTATTGCCGGAGAGGCGCTGGACCTGGAGGGGGAAGCAGAAAAAATCCTGGCCCCGGCTGCTGTGGGAATATACGGGGCTGCCGGCCATCACGCCGCACAGCCTTGTGTAGTTGTTCTCGGAGATCATGTCCATGCTCTTTTTGCCGTCCTTTTCGTTGAGATGTTTCAGTCTATTCGCGGCAGACGCTTGAATATGCCGGAGAAAACGTTTATAATAGAAGCAACTAAAATACAAGGAGTATTGAAACATGGAACTGAAAGACATCCTGTCCAAATGCGACCATACCCTTCTGCGGACCGACTGCACCAGCGACGAGATCCGCGCCCTGTGTGACCAGGCCATCCGTTACGGCTGCGCCAGCGTGTGCATCCCCCCCTGCCACGTGGCCGGGGCCAAGCGCTATGCAGGCGATAAGCTCCAGATCTGCACGGTGATAGGCTTCCCCAACGGATACTGCACCAGTGCTGTCAAGGCCTACGAGACGGCGGACGCCATTGGCAACGGGGCCGACGAGATCGACATGGTCATCAACCTCTCCATGGTCAAGGACGGCTGCTGGGCCGACGTGGAGAAAGACATCACCGCCGTGCGCCAGGCCAGCCAGGGGCATATCCTCAAGGTCATCATCGAGTGCTGCCTGCTCACCGAGGAGGAGAAGGTCCGGCTGTGCCAGATTGTGACCAAGTGCGGGGCGGATTATATCAAGACCTCCACCGGCTTCTCCACCGGCGGCGCTACCCCCGCGGACGTGAAGCTCCTGCGGGAGAACTGCCCGCCCAGCGTGAAGGTGAAGGCCGCCGGCGGCATCTCCAGCCTGGCCGACGCGGAGGAGTTCATCGCCTTAGGGGCCGAGCGCCTGGGCACCAGCCGGATCGTGAAGCTGGCCATGGCTCAGGAGGGCGCCTCCGGCGCGCCGGATGAAAAATATTGATTTTTCCGGGAGCGGGGCTTTACCTCGCTCCTTTTTTATCGGAAAAGCCGGCGCAGGGCCGAGCACAACTCCACGCCCGGGACGGACAGGGCCAGCCACAGCAGCACAAAATGGGGGCAGACCTGGCCCAGCAGATTAAAGGGCAGGCCGGAATAATCCCAGATCTTCCAGCCCAGGCGCAGGTTCACCAGGCAGCCGGTGCAAAATTCCACGGCGGTGATGGCCGCCGCGCAGAGCAGCCACTTGCGCGCCAGAGGGACCGGCAGCGCGCTGATCAGGTACATCAGCAAAAAGCAGGCCCCGCCGCACAGGACCATGGTCCAGTGGGTCCAGCCCCGCCACAAGAGCTCCAGCAGGGCATACAGCAGCCCGCCGGCCGCGTAGACCAGGATATATTCCATCTCTCTCATCTCCTGTCAAAGATAGTCTTTCCTGGGAAAGGCCGAATAACCGCCCCGCCGGAAAAACTTTCTCCGGCGGGGAAAAAGAGCTTGACAGGGCGCTTTAAAGCTGATATACTATCAGCGCTAAAACAAAGAAGGTACGGCATCCCCGGCCTCACCCGGCGGCGTTTGAGCCAGCCGCGGTTCATAAAGGCACGGTCCCCCGTTCGGGGGGCGCTTGACGGTGTTTTTACGCGCGGATGCTGTGCATCCGCGCTCTATATTTTCCGGAGGTGTTTCACATCGCTAACGCTGTTCATCAGATCAACGACGAGATCAACGACAAGGAAGTCCGCCTGATAGGTGACCAGGGCGAGCAGCTGGGCATCATGTCCTCTGCGGAAGCTCTGCGGATCGCCGCTGAACGTGAGATGGACCTGGTCAAGATCGCCCCGGGCTCCAACCCTCCTGTCTGCAAGATCATGGACTACGGCAAGTACCGGTTCGAGCAGGCCAAGAAGGAGAAAGAGGCCAAGAAGAACCAGCGGGTGATCGAGATCAAAGAGATCCGGATGTCTCCCAGCATCGGCGATAACGATTTTAACACCAAGCTGAAAAACGCCCAGAAGTTCCTCACAGACGGGGACCGGGTGAAGGTCTCTGTGCGCTTTCGGGGCCGGGAGATGGCCCACACCGATATCGGCGCCCAGCTGCTGAAGGACTTTGCGGAGAAATGCGCGGACATTGCCAACATGGATAAGGCGGCGAAGCTGGAAGGGCGGAACATGTCCATGTTCCTCTCCCCCAAGCCCCAGACCCCGCCCAAAAAGCCCGCCAAACCCAAGACGCCCAAACCCCCTCAGGCGGAGGGATGACCCAGTAAACAGTTCCATATACGGAAGGAGAAACAATCATGCCCAAACTGAAAACCCACAGCGGCGCGAAGAAGAGATTCAATCTCACCAAGACCGGCAAGGTCAAACGCGCCCACGCCTACAAGAGCCATATCCTCACCAAAAAGGATACCAAGCGCTGCCGCCGTCTGCGGTCCGAGACCTATGCTGACGTGACCAACCAGGCGACCATTAAGAAAATGATCCCTTATAAATAAGGGCGGACGCACAGAATAGGAGGATAAGGTAATGGCAAGAGTTAAAGGCGCCATGATGACGCGCAAGCACAGAAGCAAGGTCCTGGGCCTGGCCAAGGGCTATTGGGGCAACAAGTCCCGCCACTATAAGATGGCCAATGAGCAGCTGATGAAGTCCGGCCGTTATGCCTACGTAGGCCGGAAGCAGAAGAAGAGAGACTTCCGTCAGCTGTGGATCACCCGTATCAGTGCCGGCTGCAAGCTCAACGGCATGAATTATTCCAGCTTTATGCACGGGCTGAAGCTGGCCGGCGTGGATATGAACCGGAAGATGCTCTCCGAGACCGCCATCCACGACCCCGCCGCTTTCGCCGCCCTGTGCCAGCTGGCCAAGGACGCCCAGTAAGAATACCCTGTCATTTCCCCGCCGAAATTCCTTTTCGGCGGGGTTTTGAAATCTCTTTGCGGAGGAGGCGCTTTGATGGATTTTCGGGAGCTGAACTATGTCCTGGCCATCGCCAAATACCAGAACATCACCCGGGCGGCGGAGTCTCTGTATGTGAGCCAGCCCACCCTGAGCAGTTTTCTCATCTCCCTGGAGCGGGAGCTGGACCTGAAGCTCTTTCGGAAACTGGGGCACCGGTATGTGCTCACCTATGCCGGGGAGCGCTACGTGGAGAAGGCCCGGCAGATCCTCCGGCTGAAAAACGACCTGGATATGGAGCTGGCGGATATCATCAAGCGGGACGTGGGCGTGCTGAACGTGGCCTTCCCGCCCATGCGCTGCTCCTATATGCTGCCCCACACCCTGCCCGCCTTTCAAAAGCGGTACCCCCATGTGAAGGTGAACATCTTTGAGGGGCACTCCTCCACCAACGACAGCCGCCTGCTGGAGGGGCAGGTGGACATCGCCTTCTACAGCAAGCCCAACACCCTGCACCCCCAAATCGAATACCGGACCCTGGCCCGGGAGGAGATGCTGATCTGCACCTGTAAAAATCACCCGCTTTCCCGCTATGCCCGGCCCAACCCGTCCAGCCGCTATCCCCGGCTGGACCCGGCCCTGCTGAAGGGGGAGAGGCTGCTGCAGTTGATGCCGGAGCAGCGGACCCGCCAGATCGTGGACGACTATATCCGGGACAAAGGGCTGACCTTCGCGGACACCATGGTCACCAGCAACATGGCCGCCATTATGAACTTAGTGGCGGTGGGCTATGGGGTCTCCTTCATTTTTGAGACCCATCTGCAAAACTGGGCCGAGGCGCTGCCCCTGGACCGGTTCAGCTTCGGAGAGCCCAGGACCTGTTCGGACTTTGTGGCCGCCTACCGGAAAAACAGCTATCTGCCCGTCTACGCGCTGGAATTTATCGACCTGGCCCAGAGTCTTTTCGCCGCCCCGGAAATGCCGGGCTCCCCGGAATAACTCCGCGCCTGTTTTATCCCGCCTGCCAAAACCGGCAGGCGGTTTTTTCTTTCCTTTTTATATTGGAAAAAACAATGATTTATATAAAAATCATGTATTTTACTTATTTATCATTTTATTATATTATTTATTTAACAAAGGGGCTGCGGCAGCCCCCAGTCTATCAAATTTGAGAGAGGAAGGACCCAAAAGCATGGTAAAACTGTACGATTCCGGCGTATACCTGTTGGGCGGCACGAAGCTGATCCCCGAGGGCGAGGCCCCGGCGGAGCTGGCGGCGGGCAAGGCCCAGGCCAAAAAAGGCACCATCGCCTATGGCATTCTCCAGTCCCACAACCAGAGCGGCGACCCGGAGAACCTGAAAATCAAATTTGACGCCATCACCAGCCACGACCTGACCTATGTAGGTATCATCCAGACGGCCCGGGCCTCCGGCCTGGAGAAGTTCCCCCTGCCCTATGTGCTCACCTGCTGCCACAACAGCCTCTGCGCCGTAGGCGGCACCATCAACGAGGACGACCATGTCTTTGGCCTCACCGCCTGCAAAAAGTACGGCGGTATCTATCTGCCGCCCCATGTGGGCGTCATTCACCAGTACATGCGGGAGACCATGGCCGGCGGAGGCAAGATGATCCTGGGCTCCGACTCCCACACCCGCTACGGTGCCCTGGGCACCATGGCCGTGGGCGAAGGCGGCGGCGAGCTGGTCAAGCAGATCTTGGAGCAGACCTGGGACGCGGCCTATCCGGAGGTCATTGCCGTGTATCTGGACGGCAAGCCCCGGCCCGGTACCGGCCCCCAGGATATCGCCATTGCCCTGGTCTCCGCCGTGTTCAAAAACGGCTATGTGAAGAACAAGGTGCTGGAGTTCGTGGGCCCCGGCGTCTCCTCCATGAGCACCGATTACCGCAACGGCGTGGACGTGATGACCACCGAGACCACCTGCCTCTCCTCCGTCTGGCGCACCGACGAGGACACCAAAGCCTGGCTCACCGAGCATGGCCGCCCGGGTGACTTCAAGGCCCTCGATCCCGCCGAGACCGCCTATTACGACGGCTGCGTATACATAGATCTGTCCACGGTCCACAGCATGATCGCCCTGCCCTTCCACCCCTCCAACGGCTATGAGATCCGGGAGCTGAACGCGAACATGGACGACATTCTCCATCTGGTGGAGCAGGACGCCCAGAAGCTCATCAAGCGGCCGGAGCTGCACCTGAACCTGTGGGAGAAGGTCCGCGACGGGGCGCTGTACGCCGACCAGGGCACCATCGCCGGCTGCGCCGGCGGCACCTACTCCAACATCATGGAGGCGGCCTATCTGCTGGACGGCAAGAGCACCGGCACCGGGGAGTTTGCCCTGGGCGTGTATCCCAGCAGCCAGGCGGTCATGCTGGACCTGCTGCGCAAGGGCGCTTTGGAGAAGCTGATCGCCGCCGGAGCCACCATCCGCACCGCCTTCTGCGGCCCCTGCTTCGGCGCGGGAGACACCCCCGCCCACGGCGGCCTTTCCGTGCGGCACGCCACCCGCAACTTCCCCAACCGGGAAGGCTCCAAGCCCGGCAACGGTCAGCTGGCCAGCGTGGCCCTGATGGACGCCCGGTCCATTGCCGCCACGGCGGCCAACGGCGGGCGGATCACCGCCGCCGATGAGCTGGGCTACGACTACACCTGCCCGGACTACCACTATGACCCCACCGCCTATGAGCACCGGGTCTACCAGGGCTTCGGCAAGGGCGACGAGAAGGAGCCTCTGGTCTGCGGCCCCAACATCAAGGACTGGCCGGAGCTGCCCACTCTCAACGAGCACATGCTGCTGAAGGTCTGCGCCTATATCACCGACCCGGTGACCACCACCGATGAACTGATCCCCTCCGGCGAGACCGGTTCCTTCCGCTCCAACCCCATGGGCCTGGCCGAGTTCACTCTCTCCCGCCGGGTGCCCGAGTACGTGGGCCGGGCCAAGGCCGTCATGGCCGACGAGCAGGCCCGGAAGGCGGGCCGGTGCCCGGCGGAAGTGGCCGGGGTCCTGAGCAGGGTCCGCGCCCTCCCCGGCTGCGAGGCGGTCCGGGACGAGGAAGTAGATCTGTCCAGCACCATCTATGCCGTCAAGCCCGGCGACGGCTCCGCCCGGGAACAGGCCGCCTCCTGCCAGCGGGTGCTGCTGGGCGGCGCCAATCTGGTCAAGGAGTACGCCACCAAGCGCTACCGCTCCAACCTGATCAACTGGGGCATGGTGCCCTTTGTCCTGAACGGGGAGCCGGATTTTGAGGACGGCGATTACATCTTTGTCCCCCACATCCGCGCCGCCCTGGAGGGCGACATGTCCTCCATCCCCGCCTATGTGCTGGGGGAGAGCGTCAAGCCTCTGACTCTGTCCATCGGCGCGCTGACCGACGAGGAGAAGGAGATCCTCCGCTGCGGCAGCCTGATCAACTATAACCGGAAGCTGAAAGGAGCGGCAAAGGCATGAAAAACATCCGTCTGCCTGTGACCGTCATGCGCGGCGGCACCAGCAAGGGCGTATATATTCTCCAGTCCGATCTGCCCGAGGACCGGGCCCAGTGGGAGAGCCTGCTTCTGCGGCTCATGGGCAGCCCGGACAAGAAGCAGATCGACGGCCTGGGCGGCTCCCAGTCCGTCACCAGCAAGGTGGCCATCGTCCAGCCCTCGACCCGGCCCGACGCGGACGTGGACTATACCTTTGCCCAGGTGTCCGTAGATAAGCCCCTGGTCAGCTACAAGGGCAACTGCGGCAACATCTCCTCCGGCGTGGGCCCCTTCGCCATTGAAAAGGGCCTGGTGCCCGTCACCGGGGAGACCACCTCTGTGCGCATTTACAACACCAACACCGACAAGATCATCATTGCCGACGTGCAGACGCCCGGCGGAGAAGTGGCCTATGAGGGCAGCTTCGCCATCGCGGGCGTGCCCGGCACGGCCTCTCCCATCCGGCTGAAATTCGTCAGCCCCGCCGGGACCCTGGGCAAGGGCCTGCTCCCCACGGGCCACGCGGTGGATACCTTAGAGGTCCCCGGCTGGGGACCGGTCCAGGTCTCCATCGTGGACGCGGCCAACCCCCTGGTCTTTGTAAAGGCCAAGGACCTGGGCCTGACCGGCAAGGAGCTGCCCGACGATCTGAACGCGGACGCCGGTATGCTGGATCTGCTGGAGACCGTCCGAGGCCTGGCGGCGGCAAAGTTGGGGCTGGTCAGCGACTACACCCGCTCCGCCTGGGAGACCCCCGGCATTCCCAAGATGACCTTCGTGGCTGAGGCGGCGGACTATGTCACCGCCGACGGCAAGGAGATCAAAAAGGGCCAGGTGGACCTGCTGTCCCGGATGATGTCCATGCAGAAGCCCCACCCCAGCTACGCCATGACCGGCGCCATGTGTACCGCCGCCGCCGCGGTGATCCCCGGCAGCGTGGTGCAGCAGGTCCTCTCCCGGGGCGCGGACACCCAGTACATCCGCATCGGCCATCCGGGCGGCATTCTGGAGTGCGGCGTGGACTACCGGGAGGGCCCGGTCCCCGAGATCGAGGACACCTTTGGTTTCCGCACGGCGAACCTCCTCTTGGAGGGGACCGCCGTGGTCCGGCTCTGAAAGGGAGGTCCGCTATGCATAGAAAACGGTATTTGGCAGCGCTTTTAGCGGCCCTGCTGGCCTGCTCCCTGCTGGCCGGCTGCGGCGGCGCCGCCCAGGAGGAGCCCGCCGCTGCGGAGGGCAGCATCGGCAGCGTGATCGGCTATCCCCCCAAGGAAGTCACCGGCGTCATTCAATGGGGCGCCGGCGGCGGGACCGACTCCCTCATGCGCCCCCTGGCCATTTTGGCCCAGGATCTGCTGGGCACCAACCTTATCCTGACCAACAAGACCGGCGAGACCGGCTCCGTCGCCACCCAGTACGTGTACGACCAGGAGGCCGACGGCTCCGTGCTGCTGATGGGCGCCGAGAACCCGGCCCTGTACGACACCTTGGGCATCTCCGATCTGACCTATGACGATTTCGAGTGCGTGCTACTGATCGGGGACGAGACCACCGGCGTGGTGGTGGGCAAGGATTCCCCCTATAACTCCTTAGTGGAGATCGTGGAGGCGGCCAAGAGCGGCACCGAGGTGACGCTGGCCACCACCGGCACCGGCGGGCTGCCTTGGGAGGCTGCCGCCATGATCACCGGTCTTACCGGCGCGGCCTTTACCCAGATCCCCTATGACAGCGACGCCTCGGCCAAGGAGGCTGTTTTGAGCGGCGCCTGCGATTTCACTGTCTGCAAGGTGCAGATGGGCTATCAGGAGTATAAGTCCGGCGACCTCAAGTGGCTGTGCATGTTCTCCACCGAGCCGGTGGAACTGATGAGCGACGTGCCGACGGTGATCATCGACTATCCGGATTTTGAAAAGTATTTGCCCTGGGGCCCCTTCTACGGCGTGTTCGTGAAGGAGGGCACCAGCCCGGAAGTGGTACAGATCCTCTCGGACGCTTTCTCCAAAGCCTACGCGGACTCCAGCTATCAGACCATGCTCGGCTACTTCTATATCAACCCCTTGGGCGCCACCGGCGACGAGGCGAAGGCCTATATCGACAGCTGGCGGACCAACATGGTCGATATTCTGACGAAAACCGGCGCGATCCAGTAATCCAGGAAAATAACTTGTAGGAGGAATCATTCCATGACTGAGTTTTTAGCTCCCTATATGCCCGTGATTTCCCTGATCGTCCTGGCCATCGTTGTGGCGATCGGCTTCATCAAAAAGGTAAACCTGGGCTTTCTGTCCCTGGGCGTTGCGTTTATCCTGACGATGGTGGGCGGCCTGAAGGCCAGCGCCGTCACCAGCGGCTTCTCCAGCTCCATGTTCGTGACCCTGGTAGGCGTCACCTTCCTGTTCGGGATGGCCTCCCAGAACGGCACCCTGGACCTGTTCTCCAAAAAAGTGGTGGCCCTGGTGGGCAAGCATACGGTGCTGATCCCCATTTTGATGTTCGTCCTCTCCGCCTTCATCTCCGCCATCGGCCCCGGCCACATCGCCGCCGGCATTCTGATGACCACCTTTGCCATGTATCTGGCCTTTGAGATGAACATCAACCCCTGGGTCACAGCCCTTTTCGCCAAGCTGGGTGCCAACGCCGGCTGCGCCTCGCCTCTGTCCCTCACCGGCATCCTGGCCAAGGAGCTGAGCGAGCCCCTGGGTTACAGCGGTTTTTCCCTGCACCTGTTCCTGTCCACCCTGCTGTCCGGCTTTGTCTTCACCTTGGTGATCTATATCGGCTCCAAGAGCTATAAGGTCAAGGCCGACAACCCCCTGAAGTGGTCCGAGATCCCCAAATTCAACCGGAACCAGAAGCTGACCATGGCCGCCATCGCCATCATGGTGATCTGCTGCATCGGCTTCAAGCTGGACACCGGCCTCTTCGCCTTCATCATGGCCGCCATCCTCATTCTGCTGGGCGCGGCCGACGAGAAAGCCGCCATCAAGGGCATCCCCTGGGGCACCCTGATCTTCATCTGCGGCGTGGGCTCCCTGGTCAGCGTCATCGACAAGCTGGGCGGCATCACCCTGGTCTCCGATTTCCTCAACGGCTTCATGAGCGAGAAGACCGCCGTCCCCATCATCTCCGCCACCTCCGGCATCCTGTCCTGGGTCAGCTCCACCACCGGCGTGGTCATGCCCGCCCTGTTCCCCATCGCGGACCAGGTCTCCCAGCAGTTTGCCAGCGTCAACTATGTGGAACTGATCTCGGCTATCACCGCCACCTCTTTCGCGGCGGCCATCAGCCCCCTGTCCACCGGCGGCGCCATCATCATGTCCTCTTACTCCGCCTCCAAGGAGACCACCAACGAAGAGATGAACAAGCTGTTCAAGAACCTCTTCCTCCTGTCGGTCGCCAACGTGGCCATCAATGTCCTGATGGCGGCGCTGGGGGTGTTCAGCCTGGGCGGCCTGTTCACCTGATCCCGCCCCTATATAAGCTTCCCCTCTCTCTCTTAAAGGAAGGCGCGGTTCTCCCCTCAAAAGGAAGCCGCGCCTTCTGATATCCTGACGGTAGAAAATTCAGGGCAGCCGGGCCTTTCGGTCTGGCTGCCCTGAACATATTTATATGCCGCCGTCAAAATTACAGCAGCCGGTCTTTGAAATACCCTTCGGCGCAGTAGAGGGCGGCGGCGGGATTGTGCCCCGTCACCCGGTCCTTGGCCACCAGGGTGGTCACCAGAGCGTCGGAATATTTATAGAACATGGAGTCGTGCCCCACGCAGAGGCCCAGGGCGATGTTGAACTGGGTGTGCTGCTCGTTGAGCAGCATGGCCTGGGCGATGGGGTTGCACATAGGCTCAAACTGCCCCGGATGGACCTTGTGTTCCTCCGGAATGCCGCAGCGGGTCTTGTCTGTCCCGCCGGTCTTGCAAATGACGGAGACCACCTCCAGCCCCGCCCGTCGCAGGAGCGTGTCCACGATCTGGGCCTCCTTCCGCAGTCCCCGGCAAAAGGCCAGGCCCACTTTGGTATAGCCCATTTTCAAACAGAGCTGGATCGTCTCCTTGACGCGGGGCCACTGGCAGTAGCCCAGAGCCTCCAGCTCAGAGGCGGTGATGTAAAACTCCCGGTTTTCCGGCAGCTGATAGGTCTCCTGGGCGCGCCGCATCAGCTCTTTCCCCCGCATGGGGCAGTTTTTGGGCAGCGCCTCCGGCTGTTCTTTCCCGCAGGCCTGCACGGCGCATTGGGCACAGGTATACATGGCAGTTCCTCCTTGTTAAATGAGAAGGCCGCTCGGAAAACGGGCGGCCTTCTAACTTGGGTCTTGAGAGAGAAAAGATTTACTTGATGAAGCCCACGTGCTTGCTGATCTCGGCGATGGCGGCGTCCTTCTTCTGGTTGAAGATCACCTTGTTCTCCTCGAACATGTTCCGGCCCTGGGTGTCAATGGAGACGATCAGGGGCCCGAACTCCTTCACCTTGCAGCACCAGAGGGTCTCGGGCATGCCCAGCTCGTCCCAGTGGTGCTCGGCGATGCGCTCCACCTCCGTGGCGGCCACCACGGCGCAGCCGGCGGGGAAGACGCAGTGGATGGCGCCGCACTCCCTGCAGGCCCGCTCGGTGTTGGGGCCCATGCCGCCCTTGCCCACGATGACGCGCACGCCCGTGTGCTTGACGAACTCGTACTCGAACTTCTCCATGCGCATGGAGGTGGTGGGGCCTACGGACACCATCTCATAGGCGTCCTCCTGGCCCTCGATGGGGCGGACGATGGGGCCGGCGTGGAAGATGGCCTTGCCCCGGATGTCATAGGGTAGCTCCCGGCCGCCCTCTACCAGGCGGCGGTGGGCCACGTCCCGGCAGGTCATGAGATCGCCGTCCAGCCATACGATGTCACCGATCTTGATGTCGGCCAGGTCCTCCGCGGTGACGGGCGTAACGAGGACTTTCTTACCGTTTCTGATTTCAACCATTACAGCTGCACCCCCGAATGTGTAGTCACTGTGGCGTTAAGATCCTTGTCGAAGATGACGTGGCCGCGGCGGTGGGACCAGCAGCCCACGTTGACGGCGACGCCGATGGCGGATGGATGGCGGGCGCTGTTCTCGATATGTACGCCCATGACGGAGTAATTGCCGCTCATGCCCTGAGGGCCGAGGCCGATGGCGTTGATGCCGTCCTCCAGCAGCTTCTCCATCTCGGCGGCCCGGGCGTTGGGGTTGTGGCTGCCCAGGGGGCGCATCAGGGCCTTCTTGGACAGGAGGGCCGCGGTCTCCACACTGGTGGCCACGCCCACGCCCACCAGCAGCGGCGGGCAGGCGTTCAGACCGTAGCTGGTCATCTGGTCCAGCACGAACTGGGTCACGCCCTCATAGCCCGCGCCGGGCATGAGCACCATGGCCTTGCCGGGCAGCGTGCAGCCGCCGCCGGCCATGTAGGCGTAAATCTCGCAGTGGTCGTCGTCGGGGACGATGTCCCAGAAGACGGTGGGCGTGCCCTTGCCCACGTTGCGCTTGGTGTTGTACTCGTCAAAGGTCTCCACGCTGTTGTGGCGCAGGGGGGTGGCGAAGGTGGCCTTCACCACGGCCTCCTTCAGCAGGGCCTCCAGCTCCCCGATCAGGGGGAAGTTGACGCCGCACTTCACCCAGAACTGGAGGACGCCGGTGTCCTGGCAGCTGGGGCGGTGCAGGGCCACGGCCTGCTCCTGGTTCTTGAACATGGTGTCGTAGATGGTCTTGGCCAGGGGGCTGGTCTC
>CANRHH010000031.1 GCA_947630375.1 uncultured Oscillospiraceae bacterium
CCTATCTCACCACAGGGGTATATCCTTCTTTTTAATGGGTCAACTTATTTTGTACTTGACTTGGGGAGCAGTTTATTTCCCGTGTGGGTCGCGGTGTGGGTCTTTGGTTCTGCCACGATTATTTCGGGTACTAATATAGCCGAAAGGAGCCAGTAAACTGCGGTATTCCGCGGTTTACTGGCTCCTTTGGAGCTGGAAACGTGACTCGAACACGCGACCTGCTGATTACGAATCAGCTGCTCTACCGACTGAGCTATTCCAGCTTGCACGGCGTACAGTTTAGCATAACGGCCCCGAGAAGTCAACAAAAACTTGCCGCCCGCCCCAAATTCCCCCGGCGGGCAGGTGGTATTACGAATTGTATATTTTTGTCATTTTTGCCCGGTTCCAAGTTATGTAACCCTATCAAAAGATCTCTGGTTTTGGCGATATGTGTCAAAAATTTGCATTTTTCAGCTGCCTTTTTCTGGTAAAATTTAGATGCAAAAAGTTACATAATCTGAAAAAATAATTTTTCTGCAAATAGTTATCAACATTTTCAACAGCTTTTTCAACAGCCCTCCCCTGCCGAAAAAGCGCGTTTTCCGGGAGAAAAAGTCGAATTTCGCCTTTGGGCCCCGGAAGGGAAAATTACAATCTGGAAACAAGCTTAAATTTACATAACACAGTCACCAACGCATCAGATCCAGCATCCCGGAGTCCCGGTAGGACACATAATCCTCCCCCGCCACGATGATGTGGTCCTCCAGGCGGATGTCCACCAGCTGCAAAGCGGCGCGCACCTGGCGGGTGACGGCGTCGTCCTCGGCGGAGGGCAGCGCGATCCCGTCCGGGTGGTTGTGGGCGATGATCACGGTGCTGGCCCGCTTTTTCAGCGCCGTCTCCACCAGGCGGCGCATATTCACATTCACCGCGTTGACCACGCCCCGGGCCAGCTCGTCACAGCCGATGACCTTCCGCCGGGAGTCCAGCGAGAGCATCAGCAGGATCTCGCAGTCCTGGTGCAGAAAGCGGGGCAGCAGATATTCCCCCGCGTCTCTGGTGCTGCGGATATAGGTGGCCTTGCTGGCGGCGGATACCTTGATCCGCCTGTTCATCTGGGGAATGAGCACGATCAGGGAGGCGGCGATCTCCCCCATGCCCTTCACGCTCATCAGCTCCTGGGGCGAGGCCGAAAACACCTCCTCCAGCGAACCGAAGCGGTCCAGCAGAGTATGTGCCAGTACATTGGTATCCCGTTGCGGGATCGCGTAAAACAGCAGCAATTCCAAGGCGTTCACATCGTTGAAAGTGTCCAGGCCGTTGGTCAGAAACCTCTGCCTCAGCCTGTTCCGATGACCGTCGTGGGCTCCCATTTCCGTTCACTCCTTGTTTCTGTCAAAAATCTAAAGGTCCATGGTGGCGTAGGCGTTGAGGCTGCTGTCAGCCCGGACGCCGGCAAGGTACTCATAATAGCCCTGGGCGCCGATCATGGCGGCATTGTCGCCGCAGAGCTTCAGCGGCGGGATATAGAGGCGGCATCCGGCCTCCTCCGCCGCCCGCTGGAAGTCCGCGCGAATGCGGGAGTTGGCGGCCACGCCGCCGGCCACGGCCAGCTTGTCCCGGCCCAGTTCCCGGACAGCCTGCATGGTCCGGGGGACCAGGCTGTCGCTGACGGCCTTGGTAAAGGAGGCGGCCAGGTCCGCCCGGTCCAGCTCCTCCCCCTTCTGCCCCGCGTTGTGCACTAAGTTGATCACCGCGGTTTTCAGCCCCGAAAAGCTCATGTCATAGGGGTTACCGCTCACGTGGGCCACCGGGAACACATAGCGGCTGTCGTCTCCGCCCTGGGAGATCAGATCGATGGGGCGGCCGCCGGGATAGGGCAGGCCCAGGACCCGGGCCGTCTTGTCAAAGCACTCCCCCGCCGCGTCGTCCCGGGTGGAGCCCAGGATGCGCATGTCCGTATAGTCCCGCACATCCACCAGCAGCGTGTTGCCCCCGGAGATGGTCAGGCACAGGAAGGGCGGCTCCAACTCCGGGTAGGCCAGATAATTGGCGGCGATATGCCCCCGGATATGGTGCACCGGGATCAGGGGCCGGTCCAGCGCCAAGGCGCAGGCCTTGGCAAAGTTGACCCCCACCAGCACCGCGCCGATAAGCCCCGGCGCGTAGGAGACGGCCACCGCGTCGATATCCTTCTTTTCGATCCCGGCGGTCTCGACGGCCCGCTGGGCCAGCAGGGCGATGGATTCCACATGGCAGCGGGAGGCGATCTCCGGCACCACGCCGCCGTATACCGCGTGGAGCTTGGCCTGGGAAAAGATCTCGTCGGACAGAACGCTCCGTCCGTCCTCCACCACCGCCACAGCGGTCTCGTCACAGGTAGATTCAAAAGCAAGGATCCGCAAAGTATTCGCCTCATTTCAAATAGCTTGTCATCAAAAGAGCGTCCTCCCGGGGGCGCTCGTAGTAGTTTTTCCGCTCCCCCACCGGGGAAAAGCCCAGCTTCTCATACAGGGCGACGGCCGGGGCGTTGCCGCGGCGCACCTCCAAGGTGACGAAGGCCAGCTCCAGCGCCCGGGCCCGCTCCAAAAGCGCCTTCAGCAGGGCCTGGGCCAAACCCTGCCGGCGCCAGCCCGGGGCCACCGCCACATTGGAGAGGTAGCCCTCGTCCAGCACATAGGTCATGCCCACATAGCCCAGGACTTCGCCGTCCTCCGCCTCGGCGACGAGAAACTCGTGCATCCCGTCCCGGAGCTGTCCCCGGAGCTGGTCCTCGGTCCAGGGCTCGGAAAAGCAGGCCGTCTCCAGGGCCCGGATCTGGCCCAGCTGCTCCTCCCGGGCGTCCGTGATCCGCCAGGCCATCAGTGGGCCTCCGCCCAGCTGTGCCCCGCCTGCACGTCCACCGTCAGGGGCACGGACAGCTGCGCCGCGCTCTCCATCTCCTCCTTCAGGATCCGGCCCGCCCGCTCCGCCTCCTCCTCGGGGCACTCCACGATCAGCTCATCGTGGACCTGGAGCAGGAGCCGGGCCTTGAGCCCTTCGGCCTTGAGCCGTCGGTCCACATGGACCATGGCCAGCTTGATGATATCCGCCGCGGCCCCCTGGATGGGCATGTTCAGGGCCACCCGTTCCCCGAAGGAACGGGTATTGAAATTGCTGCTCTTCAGCTCCGGCAGATCCCGCCGGCGGCCGTAAGGGGTGGTGACATAGCCGTCCGCCTTGGCCCGCTCCACCACGGCCTTCATATAATCCCGCACGCCGCTGTATTTCTCCAGGTAGGCGTCCATATAGGCCTTGGCCTCGCTGGGCCACACGCCGATATCCTGGGCCAGGGAGAAGGCGGAGATGCCGTAGACGATGCCGAAGTTGACGGCCTTGGCCCGGCTGCGCAGCAGAGGCGTCACCTCCTCCAAAGGCACGCCGAAGACCCGGGAGGCCGTGACCGCGTGGAAATCCTCCCCGCTCAGGAAAGCGTCGATCATGGCCTGGTCGTGGGAGATGTGGGCCAGGAGCCGCAGCTCGATCTGGCTGTAGTCCGCGTCCACCAGCACCATGCCCGGCGCGGCCACGAACATGTTTCGGATCTGGGCCCCTAACTTTTTCCGCACGGGAATGTTCTGCAAATTGGGTTCCACGGAGGACAGCCGCCCTGTGGCGGTGACCGTCATCTGGAAGCTGGTGTGGATACGGCCGTCCGGGGAGATGACTTTCAGCAGCCCGTCGGCATAGGTGGATTTGAGCTTGGTCAGCATCCGGTATTCCAGCACCTCGTCCACGATGGGGTGCTTGCCCCGGAGCTTCTCCAGCACGTCCGCGTTGGTGCTCCAGCCGGTCTTGGTCTTTTTGCCGGAGGGCAGCATCAGCTCGTCAAAGAGGACCTCCCCCAGCTGTTTGGGGGATTGGATATTGAAGGAGTGCCCGGCGTGGCCCCAGATGCTCTCCTGCAGGGCGGCGATGCCCGCGTTCAGGCTCTCGCCGAAATCGTACAGGGCCTGCCGGTCCACGGTGAAGCCCTGCCGCTCCATCTCCGCCAGCACCCGGCACAGGGGCAGCTCGGCGTGTTCGTAGAGCCAGTCCATGCCCAGCTCTTTCAGCTTCCGCGCCAAGGGCTCATACAGGCGGAACACCGCCTCCGCCCCGTGCAGCTCCGCCCCCAGGCGGCCCATGGACAGGCGCTCCGGGCTGTAGTCGCTGGCGGTGGCGTCCAGCAGATAGGCGGCCAGGGCCGTGTCAAACACGAAGCCCTCCGGGGACAGCCCTTCGGAGAGCAGCCGCCCCATCAGATCTTTGATGTGGTGCCCCAGCTTTTTCCGCTCCGGGGCAAAGATCTGCCGCAGCAGCGGCCCATACGCCTCGCCGCAGCGGCTCCAGGCCAGGTCGTAGACCTTCTCCCCGTCGCAGAGCTCCAGCCGGTCCAGCCCCTCCAGGGGCCACACGGCCACATATTCCGCCTTTTCCAACGCCTGCCGGAACCGGGCCAGGTCCTCTTCGCCGCTTAGCTCCAGCCGCTCCAGGCTCTCCAGCCCGGCCGGGACCGCAGGGGTCTCCGCCCCCGGCTCCAGGCCCCATTTTTCGATAAATTTATGAAAGCCCAGGCGCTGCATAAGCCCATAGAGGGCCGGGCCATAGTTCCGGTCCCAGAGGTTTTCCGCCGGGTGAAACGCCAGCGGTACATCCCGCACGATGGTGGCCAGCTCATAGGACATGCGGGCACTCTCCTCCCCGTCCCGGAGCTTTTTGCGCACGCTCTCCCGGATCTCCAGGCTCTCCAGCCCGGTATAGATGGCGTCCAGGGTGCCGTAGCGGCGCAGCAGGTCCAGGGCCGTCTTCTCCCCCACGCCGGGCACGCCCGGGATGTTGTCGGAGCTGTCGCCCATGAGGGCTTTCAGGTCCACCATCCGCGCCGGCTCAAAGCCGTACTCGGCCCGGAATACCTCCGGGGTGTACAGGATCGTCTCCGTCTGGCCCTGGCGGGTCTTCACATTGCAGACGGAGGTGCTGTCGCTGACAAGCTGGAGGCTGTCTTTATCCCCGGTGACGATGACGCAGGCCCAGCCTTCCCGCTCGCAGACGGCGGAGGCGGTGCCCAGGATGTCGTCCGCCTCGTAGCCCTCCAGCTCGTAGCGGCGCAGGCCCATGGCATCCAGCAGCTCCTTCAAAAGGGGCATCTGCGCCGCCAGCTCCTCGGGCATTCCCTTGCGCTGGGCCTTGTATCCGGCATAACTCTTGTGCCGGAAGGTGGGGGCTGGCAGATCGAAGCTGACGCAGACCGCCTCCGGCTTCTGCTCCTCCAGCAGCCGCTGGAGAATGGCCAGGAAGCCATAGACCGCGTTGGTAGGGGTGCCGTCGGGGGCGTTGAGCATCCGGACGCCGAAAAAGGCCCGGTTGACGATGCTGTTGCCGTCTAAGATCATGAGTTTTTTCATAAGCCTGCTCTCCTGTCATTTCTCGCCCCGAAGGCGGATGATCTCGTCCCGCAGCTGGGCAGCGATCTCGTACTCCAGCATCTGGGCCGCCTTGCGCATCTTGCTCTCCAGCTGCTCGATGAGCTCCTTCCGCTCCCGCGCCGTCATCTTGACGCCGTTGGCCTTGGTGACGGAGGACACGTCGGCGGAGATCTCGATCAGATCCCGGACGCTCTTGACGATGGTCTTGGGCACGATGCCGTGGGCCTCGTTATAGGCCTGCTGCTTGGCCCGGCGGCGGTTGGTCTCGTCGATGCAGGCCTGCATGGAGGGCGTCACCGTGTCCGCGTACATGAGCACGATGCTGTCCGCGTTCCGGGCCGCCCGGCCCACCGTCTGGATCAGGCTGGTCTCGCTGCGCAGAAAGCCCTCCTTGTCCGCGTCCAGGATAGCCACCAGGCCCACCTCCGGGATATCCAGGCCCTCCCGCAGCAGGTTGATGCCCACCAGCACGTCAAATTCTCCCAGGCGCAGGTCCCGGATGATCTCCATGCGCTCGATGGTGCCCACGTCGTGGTGCATATAGCGGCAGCGGATGCCGGCATTGGTCAGATATTCGGACAGATCCTCGGCCATTTTCTTGGTCAGGGTGGTCACCAAACTCCGCTGCCCGGCGGCGATCTTGGCATTGAGCTCCCCGATCAGATCATCGATCTGGCCCTCCACGGGCCGGACAAAGATCTCCGGGTCCAAAAGCCCGGTGGGCCGGATGATCTGCTCCGCGATCTGCCCCGCCCGCTCCCGCTCATAGGGGCCGGGCGTGGCGGAGACATAGATCCGCTGGTGGATGCGCTGAGTAAACTCCTCAAATTTCAGCGGCCGGTTGTCATAGGCCGAGGGCAGCCGGAAGCCGTATTCCACCAAGCTCTCCTTCCGGGCCCGGTCTCCTCGGTACATGGCCCGGACCTGGGGCAGGGTCACATGGCTCTCGTCCACAAAGAGCAGAAAATCCTTGGGAAAGTAGTCCAGCAGGGTCATGGGCGGGCTGCCCGGCGCCCGGTTGGAGATCACCCGGGAGTAGTTCTCGATGCCGGAGCAGTAGCCCAGCTCCTGCATCATCTCGATGTCGTAATCCGTCCGCTGGCGGATGCGCTGGGCCTCGATGAGCTTCCCCGCGCTCTCAAAGGTCCGTACCCGCTCGTCACACTCGGCCCGGATCCGCACAATAGCCTCGGCCATCTTCTCCCGGGTGGTCACATAGTGGCTGGCGGGATAGATGGCGGCGTGGTTGAGGATCCGGGTGGGGGCGCCGGTGACCACGTTGATCTCGCTGATCCGGTCCACCTCGTCCCCGAAAAATTCCACCCGGATGGCCTTGTCGTTGGAATAGGCCGGGAAGATCTCCACCGTGTCCCCCCGGACCCGGAACATATTCCGCTCAAAGGCGATGTCGTTGCGCTCATAGCGGATCTCCACTAACTTGCGCAGCAGCTCGTCAAAATCCCGGACCTGGCCCGGCCGCAGGGAGATGACCATGTTGGCGTAGTCGATGGGATCCCCCAGGCCGTAGATACAGGACACGGAGGCCACCACGATCACATCCCGCCGCTCGAAGAGGCTGGAGGTGGCGCTGTGGCGCAGGCGCTCGATCTCGTCATTGATGGAGCAGTCCTTCTCGATAAAGGTGTCCGTATGGGGGATATAGGCCTCGGGCTGGTAGTAGTCGTAATAGGACACAAAATACTCCACCGCGTTCTCCGGGAAGAACTCCCGAAACTCGCTGCACAGCTGGGCAGCCAGGGTCTTGTTGTGGGCCAGGACCAGAGTGGGCCGGTTGACGCGCTGGATGATGTTGGCCATGGTGAAGGTCTTGCCCGAACCGGTGACCCCTAAGAGCACCTGCTCGTCGATCCCCAGCTCCAGGCCGTTGACCAGGGCGTCGATGGCCTCGGGCTGGTCCCCGGTGGGCTGAAAGGGCGCATGGAGCTTAAATCCGTTCATAGTCCGCTCCCCAAATCCAAATAATACTGTATTATAGCAAAAAAAGCGGGGCTTGTATAGGGCGATTTCCGCAAAAAAATCTTGACAAGACTTTATCATCGGTTGCAGGATCGGCGGAAACGTGGTATATTAAGTTGTTCCGACAGGAATTACATTATCTCTGCGGCAGCCAGCCGTGGGAAAGGAAGAAAAATGGAAAATACCGAAAAGACAATGGAAAAAATCGTGGCCCTGTGCAAGAACCGGGGCTTCATCTTCGCCGGGTCCGACATTTACGGCGGCCTGGCCAACACCTGGGACTACGGTCCTCTGGGCGCCCGGATGAAGAACAACGTGAAAGACACCTGGCGCAAGCGCTTCATCCAGGAGCGTAAGAACAGCTATGAGGTGGACGCGGACATTCTCATGCACCCCCGGGTGTGGGAGGCCAGCGGCCATGTGGCCAGCTTCTCCGACCCGCTGCTGGACTGCAAAGAGTGCAAGACCCGCCACCGGGCGGACAACCTGATCAACGACTTTGACCCCAACGCCCACGCCGACGGCATGACCAAGGCGGAGATGTTTGACTATATCAAGGCCCACGCCATCCCCTGCCCCAAGTGCGGCAAGCACAACTTCACCGAGATCCGGGAGTTCAACCTGATGTTCCAGACCTACCGGGGCGTTACCAACGACTCCAAGAGCATCATCTATCTGCGCCCGGAGAACGCCCAGGGCGAGTATGTGAACTTCCTGAACGTGCAGCGCACCATGCGCGCCAAGCTCCCCTTCTCCATCGGCCAGATCGGCAAGGCCTTCCGCAACGAGATCACCCCGGGCAACTTCACCTTCCGCACCATCGAGTTTGAGCAGATGGAGTTCCAGACCTTCTGCCGGGAGGGCAGCGACGCGGAGCTGTACGAATATTTCAAGGCCTACGGCAAGAAGTATTTCGAGGACCTGGGCCTGGCCCCGGAGCATCTGCGCTTCCACGACCATGAAAAGCTGGCCCACTACGCCAAGGCCGCCTGCGATATCGAGTTCCTGTTCCCCTTCGGCTGGGGCGAGATCAACGGCACCCACAACCGGACGGACTTTGACCTGACCCGGCACCAGGAGTACAGCGGCGTGAACATGAGCTATCTGGACCCGGAGACCGGGGACCGGTTCATCCCCTATATCATCGAGTCTACCTACGGTCTGGACCGGACGGTGCTGGCCCTGCTGTGCGAGGCCTACGACGAGGAAGTGGTGGACCCGGTGAAGAACGACGTGCGGGTGGTGCTGCACCTGTCCCCCATCGTGGCGCCCTACAAGTGCGCGGTGCTGCCCCTGTCCAAGAAGCTGTCCGAGGCCGCCATGCCCGTATATGAGGAGCTGTCCAAGGCCTTCATGACGGACTTTGACGAGACCGGCTCCATCGGCAAGCGCTACCGCCGGGAGGACGAGATCGGCACGCCTTACTGCGTCACCTATGACTTTGACTCCCAGACCGACGGCTGCGTCACCGTCCGGGAGCGGGACAGCATGCAGCAGGTCCGCCTGCCCATTGCCGAGGTAAAGGACTATATCAAAGAGAAGATCGTCTTCTGATCTGTGAGAAACGGAGGGCCGCCCTTCATGGTTAAGACCAGGTTTTTCAGCATACTGCACGCCCGGGACGCCGCGGATCTGAGCGGCAGGGAGAGGGTGCTGTTCTATTTGTGGAATGGCTTGATCCTGCTGCTGTCTTCGGCGGTCCTCGCCGTACTAAGCCTGTCCCTGGCCTACGGGACCGAGGCATATCCCCGCTCGGCCACGGTTTTTCGCAATTACTTTATCCATTTCTCTCTGTTTCTGCTCAACTGGCTGCCCATCTTCCTCTTTCAGCTGTTGATGTACGGCCTTTTCCGGCGCCAGTGGCTGGCCTATCTGCTCACTTCCCTGCTGTTCCTGCTCGCCTCGGTGGGGCACTATTACAAGATGAAGTTCCGCTATGAGCCGTTCCTGTTTTCAGACCTCTCCTTTATCGGCGCGGCCCTGGAGGTGGCGGGAGATTACGACATGATGCCGGGAAAACGGGTCCTGCTGGTGATCGCCGCCATCCCGGCGGGGACGCTCCTTGTCTGGCTGCTGGCAAAAGGCCGGCCCGGAAAGAAGCTCCGCCTGGGCCTCTCTCTGGCCGTGCTGGTGTCGGTGTTCCCCTTATGGCGCTTTGTCTATATCAGCGACGCGATCTATGATGACCCCTCGGTCCTGCCTCCCTACATCGTGCCGAACTGGAAGCAGCAGGTCTCTATGACCAAGGGCTTTGTTTATCCTTTTATACACAGCATTTTACCCCCCCGTGTGCCTGAAAATTATGACGTGGCTGCCACCGCCGCTCTGCTCTCCTCCTATTCGGATGCCGGCATCCCGGCAGACCGGCAAGTCAATCTCCTGATCCTTCAGCTGGAGGGCTTCTCTGACCTGGAGACCATGGGGATCCCGGGGATCTCCCCCGAGGCCTATGAGCTCTATCACGCGCTGGAGGCGGAGAGCTGCGCAGGCCGGCTGATCTGCAATGTCAACGGCGGCAACACCATCAACACCGAACGCTGCTTCCTCACCAGCGGCTACTATCTGACCGATTACAGCTCCAGATCCTATTCCAACGTCCGCTATCTTCTCTCCCAGGGGTATACGGCTGTCGGGAGTCACCCCAACACGCCCAACTATTACGCCCGCGCCGGGGTGAACAAGAGCCTGGGCTTCGAGGACTACTGGTTTTTGAATACACACTACCAGGGGGACCGGGAGGCCGACGGCTGGTATCTGGACCGGGACCTGTTCCCCGAGGTGCTCAGACAGTTCAGGGAGCTCACCGGGCAAGGGAAAAAAGTCTTTTCCTTCAACGTCACCACCCAGGGCCACAGCCCTTACGAGTCCGAAGCGTTTTTGTATGACACGCTCTATTGGCCCGGCGAGGGGGCCTCCGACTATGCCCGCTATGTGCTCAACAACTACCTGGGTTCCGTCCGGGAGACCCAGGAGGCCCTGCTGGCCCTGGTGGACGAGCTGCGGGACGATCCCGAGCCGGCGGTGCTCCTGGTCTACGGGGATCACAAGCCCTGGATGGGCGACAACGCCAGCGTCCTCCAGGAGCTGGGGATCGATATCTCTCCCGCCACCCAGGAGGGTTTTCTGAACTACTACTCCACCCGTTACCTGATCTGGGCCAACGACGCGGCCCAAGAAATGCTGGGGGACGATCTCGCCGGCCAGGGGCCCGACGTGAGCGTGTGCTTTCTCATGAATCTGCTGTTTGACAAGCTGGGCTGGAAGGGCAGCGCCTTCAACCAGTTCTGCGAGGACATCCGCCGGACTCTCCCGGTAGTCACCTCCAACGGGTACTACTATGAGAACGGCCGTCTGGTGACAGAGCTGAGCGGCCAGGGGCAGGAGGCCTTCCGTGAGCTGGAAGCGGTCACATATTATGTAAACAAATCGTACCCCTTTCCCCAGGCCGGGGAAGCGTCCTAAACGGTTTCCGGGGGTACGTGCGGGCCGGGCGCATTCCCGCCTTGCCCCCGGATGCAGAAAGAGAAACGGAGGACTCTCCGCCATGGTCAAAACCAAATTTTTCAGTTTTATCTTTGCCACAGCTCCGGATCAACTGCCGGACCGGAAGCAAAAAGCGCTCTTTTACACATGGAATGTGGCCGCGCTGCTCTTATCCTCCGCGGGTATCTGCGTGCTGAGCCTGTTTCTGGCGATCGGCCCCTATCTGATCGTGATCTTCTTCGACTACTTCCGGCATCCCCTGATTCTTTTGCTGAACTGGCTGCCGGTGCTTATGCTCCAGGTTTTTTTCTGGTGCCTCTTCGTCCGCCAGGGTCCTGCTTTTTTCCTCACGGCCCTGCTCGTGCTGGCCGGGTCCATCGCCAATTATTATAAGCTCCGCTTCCGGTATGAGCCGGTCTGTTTTTCCGACCTTAGCATCGCCATAGAAGGGCTCAAGGTGTTGCCACAGTTCGACATGACACCCAATGCCCGTATCATAGCCT
Organism: uncultured Oscillospiraceae bacterium; assembly: GCA_947630375.1. Classification (GTDB taxonomy): domain Bacteria; phylum Bacillota; class Clostridia; order Oscillospirales; family Oscillospiraceae; genus Limivicinus. The sequence goes on from CANRHH010000031.1 coordinate 11,393, forward strand.
CCATTATCTATACGATCCTGGGCACGGCGGTCCTGTTGCTGCTGGCCCGGGGGCAGATCCGCAGCGCCCGGCTTCGGCTGGCGCTCCCTGTGCTCCTTCTCCTATCTGTGTTTCCGCTCTGGCACTTTGTGTATTCCAACGACCATATATACGATGACCTGGCTGTCTCCAACGACCATATTCTCCCCCTCTGGACCCAGCAGCTGTATATCTCCAAAGGTTTCATCTATCCTTTTATCCACAGCATCGGCGAACTGGCAAATGTCCCCCCGGATGGCTACGACGAGGCCGTCGCAGCGCAGCAGCTGGCCGCCTACGAGAGCGCGGACATCCCCCAGGACAGGAGGGTGAACCTACTGGTGATCCAGATGGAGGCCTTCTGCGATCTGGAGCGCATAGGCATAGAGGGCATTTCTCCCGAAGCCTACGCGGTCTATCACGGGCTGGAGCAGGAGGGTTTGGCCGGGAATCTGGTAGTCAACGTCTACGGAGGGACCACGATCGACACGGAGCGCTGTTTTCTCTCCGGCAGTTACGCCATGATGGAATACAGCAAGAACTCCTATTCCCATGTCCGTTATCTCACCAGCCAGGGCTATACGGCCATAGGAAATCACCCGTACTTCAGCGGTTACTTTTCCCGGAGAGGGGTAAACACCGCTCTCGGTCTGGAAAATTACCGTTTCTATGACGACTATTTTTACCAGATCCCGGAGCCGGAAGAGGGCTGGTATCCGGACCAGCTCTTTCTGCCGGAGGTCCTTTCTCAATACCTGGATTATGCCGGGCAGGGGCGGCCGGTGTTCTCCTTCAATGTGACAACGCAAAGTCACGCCACATATGACGACATGGAATATAAGTATGACACCCTGTATTGGTCTGGGGAACAGGCCTCGGACTACTCCCGGCACGTGGTCAACAATTATTTAGGCTCCGTCCACGATACTCAGATCTACCTCTCGCAGGTCGTGGATGCCCTCCGGGCCGACAGCCGCCCGGTGGTGCTGCTCCTGTATGGCGATCATAAGCCCTGGATGGGCAACAACGCCAGCGTCCTCCGCGAACTGGAGATTGACATCTCTCCCGCCACCCAGGATGGTTTCCTGAACTACTATTCCACCCGTTACCTGATCTGGGCCAACGATGCGGCCAAGAAAACACTTGGGGATGATCTCACCGGCCAGGGCCCGGATGTGAGCTCCGGTTTTCTGATGGATCTTCTCTTTGAGAAGCTGGGTTGGACAGGCAGCGACTTTATGCAGTTTGAGCGCGATGTGCGGGAGGTTTTGCCGGTCGTTACCTCCAACGGGTACTACTACGAAGACGGCCGCTTTACCACCCAGCTGAGCCCCGCAGGGGAGGACATGTTCCGGGACCTGCAGGCGGTCACATATTATGTAAACAAATCGTACCCCTTCCCCCAGGCCGGGGAAGATTCATAAAAACTTATCGCAAGGTGATGTAAAAAATGAAAGACGGATTTATCAAAGTCGCCGCCGCTTCGCCGGTGCTGAAGGTGGCGGATACGGCGTACAACGCGGACCGGGTGATCGACACCGTCCGCGCCGCCGGGGAAAAGGGCGTAAAGGTCCTGGCCTTTCCGGAGCTGACGCTGACCGGCTGCTCCTGCTATGACCTGTTCCGCCACCGGGTGCTGCTGGACGGGGCGCTGGCCGCCCTGGAAAAGGTGGCCGGGGCCACCCGGGATATGGACATGCTGATCTTTGTGGGCCTGCCTGTCGCCTCCGGGGACCGGCTTTTGAGCTGCGCCGCGGCGCTGTATAAAGGGGAGCTGCTGGCCCTGGTGCCGAAACAGCAGGTGCCGGAGGCCCCCTTTGCCGCCCCGGCCGACGTCTATGGCAGCGTGGACTTCCGGGGTGAGGACGTGCCTGTGACCACGGAGCTGCTCTTTGTCTGCGCCGCGCTGCCCGGCCTGTCCGTGGCCGTGGAGCTGGGCGAGGATATGGACGCGCCGGTGCCCCCCTCCGCGCTTTATGCCCAGGCGGGGGCCACGCTGCTGGTGCGTATGGCCTCCTTCCCCGCCACGGTGACTTCCTCCGCCTCTGCCCGGCTGAGCCTGCGGGCGGATTCCGCCCGGCTGAAATGCGGCATTCTCTTAGCCGCCCCCGGCAAGGGAGAGAGCAGCACAGACAACGTGTATTCCGGCTACTGCGCCGCCGTGGAAAACGGCGTGGTCCTGGCCGAGTGCGAGGGGGCGGACAGCCTGGCCCTCACGGAGATCGACGTGGAGTTCCTGCTGCATCTGCGCCGGAACAGCCCCGGCTTCAGCGGCCCCGGGATGGGCGCCCTGCTCTGGGGCGGGGAGCCGGAGGAGACTGTGCTCACCCGGCACTACACCATGCACCCCCATCTGCCGGAGGACCCGGCGGAGCTGCCGGAGGCCTGCCGCCGGATGCTGGATATCCAGGTGTCCGGCCTGGTCAAGCGCATGGAGTACGCCCATCTGGACCACTGCGTGGTGGGCATCTCCGGCGGGGTGGATTCCACCCTGGCGGTGATGGTCAGCGCCGCGGCGGTGAAGCGGCTGGGTCTGCCGGCGGAAAACGTCATTGCCTGCACCATGCCCTGTTTCGGCACCTCCTCCCGCACCAAGTCCAACGCCATCATCGTGGCCGAGCAGCTGGGGGCGGAGGTCCGGGTCATCGACATCGGCAAATCCGTCTACCAACACTTTGACGACATCGGCCACGCCCACGACGACTACAGCATCGCCTTTGAGAATGCCCAGGCCCGGGAGCGGACCCAGGTGCTCATGGACATTGCCAACAAGTGTAACGGCCTGGACGTGGGCACCGAGGACCTGAGCGAGTTTATCGACGGCTGGTGCACCTACAACGGGGACCACACCAGCATGTACGACGTGAACCTGGGCATGACCAAGACCCAGGTCCGGGCCAACGTCCGCTTTATTGCCGAGCGCACCGGGGACAAGACTTTAGCCGCCGCCCTGTACGATGTGCTGGACTGCCCGGTGACGCCGGAGCTGCTGCCCATCCACGATGACCAGATCGAGCAGAAGAGCGAGGACGCGGTGGGCTCTTACAGTCTCCAGGACTTCTTCACCCACAAGATCCTCATCTGCGGCTTCACCCCCTCCAAGACCTTCCGCCTGGCCCGGCTGGCCTACGGCGATGTGTTCACCGACGAGGAGCTGATCCGCTGGCTCAAGAGCTACTGCAGACGCTTGTTCTCCCAGCAGTTCAAGCGCTCCTGCCTGATGGACGGCCCTGCGGTGGAGGCCTTCACCGTCTCCCCCCGCACCGGCTTCCGGCTCCCCTCCGACGGGGAAAACACCCTGTTTCTGGCGGATATAGAGGCGCTGGAAAAGCGCCTGGGCCTGTGACATGGAAAGAGAGCGCTACCGCTTGGTAGACGCCCTCCGGGGCCTGGCGGTGGTCAACATGGTGGCCTACCATTTTTTGTTTGACTACTTTGAGGTCCTGGGCCGGGATCCCCAATGGCACGCCCGGCCGGAGATCTACCTGTGGCAGCAGGGCATCTGCTGCAGCTTTATTCTGATCGCCGGCTTCTCCTGGCACCTGGGCCGGGCCCACAACCTGCGCCGGGGCCTGCTGCTGAACGTCTGGGGCCTGGTGATCACCGGGGTCACCCTGCTCGTCCTGCCCTCGGAGGCCATCTGGTTCGGGATCCTCAACTGCATCGGCTGCTCTGTGCTGCTGGCTCTGGCACTGGAGCGGCCCCTGGAAAAAACGCCCCCCTGGCTGGGTCTTGCGCTGTGCTTTGGGCTGTTTTTGCTGTTGAAGCACGCCCAGACAGGGTTCCTTAGCCTGGGCTCTCTGCGCCTGGTCCGGCTGCCGGCCTGGCTGTACTGCCGGGCCCTGACGCCTCTGGGCTTTCCCTATCCGGGGTTTCGCTCCAGCGATTACGCCCCTATTCTGCCCTGGTTCTTTCTCTTTCTCTGTGGCTTTTTCTTCTATTACCTTTTTGAGAAAAGGCCCGCCTGGCGCTCCGCCGCCCGGCGCCCCATTCCGCTGCTGAGCTTCATCGGGCAGAAAAGCCTGCTGATCTATCTGCTCCACCAGCCGCTGTGTATGCTGGTCTGCTGGCTCTTTTTCCGATAACAATGCAGGATCCCCGCCTTTCACAGAAAGGCGGGGATCCTGCGTTTCTTCAGACCTCTTTCAATCGAAATTCCGCGTATTTGTGGAAGTGTTCCCCTTTCCGCAGCAGCGTGGAGGGAAACTGGGGATGGTTGGGACTGTCAGGGTAAAACTCCGGCTCGATGGCCAGGGCGCTGTTTTTGCCGAAGGGCTCCCCCATGCCGGAGGCGGTATAGATCTGCACCGCGGGGAAATCTGTCCGGAGCTCCAGCGCCAGCCCTCCCGCGCGCAGGGTGCAGGCCCGGGGGGAAGTGAGCACAAAGCAGTGGTCATAGTCCTGCCCGATGGGCCGCGCTCTTCGGAAATCAAAGGCTCCGTCCACCGGCAGCAGGCGGCCCGTGGGGATCAGCGCCCGGTCTACCTCCACATAGCGGTCCGCCTGGATCTGCAGCTCCGCGTCCAAGATATGCCCGGCGCCGCCTAAGTCAAAATACATATGGCTGGTGGGGGCAAAGACCGTGTCCGCATCGCTCTCCCCCTCAAAGTCCATCCGCAGGCAGCCGCCGGAGACGCTGTATGTCACCGCAGCGCGGAGATTCCCGGGGTAGCCGTTGTCCCCGTCCGGAGAAAAGAGCGAAAAGCGCACCGCGCTCTCCCCCACGATCTCCGCCTGCCAGATGCGCCGGTCAAAGGCCTCCGGCCCCCCGTGGAGCTGGTTTTTCCCCTCGTTGGCGGGCAGCGTATAGTTCCGCCCGCCCAGCGAAAAGCGGGCGCCGCCGATCCGGTTGGCGTAGCGGCCGATGGCCGCGCAGATATAGGCCGTCTTGTTCAGATAATCCTCCGGCTCCTCATAGCGCAGCACCGTCTCCCGGCCTTTGAACCGAAGCCCCGTCACCGTGGCCCCCAGCTCCATCACCTTCAGCTCCAGCTCCTCAGAGCGAAGGGTATACTGCGCGTATTTTCCAAAGCTTCCTTTTTCTGTCACTTTCTGTCCCTCCGAACCATAACATATCCAGACTATACCACGCCCTGGGCCAGCATGGCCTTGGCCACCTTCAAAAAGCCGGCGATATTAGCGCCCGCCATCAGATCGCCGGGGCGGCCGCACTTGACAGAGGCGTTATAGCAGGCCCGGTAGATCTGCCCCATGATGCCCCGGAGCTTCTCGTCCACCTCCTGGAAGCTCCAGGACAGGCGCAGAGAGTTCTGGCTCATCTCCAGGCCGGAGACGGCCACGCCGCCGGCGTTGGAGGCTTTGCCGGGGCTGTAGAGCAGGCCGGCCCGGCGCACCAGCTCCACCGCCTCCGGGGTCAGGGGCATGTTGGCCCCCTCGAACACCGCCATGGCCCCCTGGGAGACCAGCGCCTTGGCCCCGGCCTCGTCCATCTCGTTCTGGGAGGCGCAGGGCATGGCGATATCGCAGGGGACCGTCCAGATATCCCGGCAGCCCGGGTGGTACTCCGCGCCGGGGACCTCCTGGGCATAGACGCTGATGCGCTCCCGGCGGCGCTGCTTGATGTCAAGCAGTTTTTCCAGGTCGATGCCCCGGGCGTCGTACACATAGCCCTGGGAATCGCTCATGGCCACCACCCGGCCCCCCAGCGCCGTGCATTTCTCCGCCGCGTACTGGGCCACGTTGCCGGAGCCGGAGACGAGCACGGTCTTGCCCTGGAAGCTCTCCCCATGGAGGTGGGCCAGGGCCTCTGAGGCAAAGTAGCACAGGCCGTAGCCGGTGGCCTGGGTCCGGGCCAGGGAACCGCCGAAATCCAGGCCCTTGCCGGTGAGTACGCCGCCCTCAAAGCGGCCGACGATCCGTTTATATTGTCCGTAGAGGTAGCCGACCTCCCGGGCGCCTACGCCGATATCCCCGGCAGGCGTGTCGGTAAACTGGCCGATGTGCCGGTACAGCTCCGTCATAAAGCTCTGGCAGAAGCGCATGACTTCCCCGTCGCTTTTCCCCTTGGGGTCAAAATCCGCGCCGCCCTTGCCGCCGCCCATGGGCAGCGTGGTCAAAGAATTTTTCAAAACCTGCTCAAAGCCCAAAAACTTGATGACCGACAGATTCACCGAGGGGTGAAAACGCAGACCGCCCTTATACGGGCCGATGGCGGAATTGAACTGCACCCGGTAGCCCCGGTTAACCCGGGTCCGGCCGGCGTCGTCCACCCAGGGGACCCGAAATTCCACCACCCGCTCCGGCTCCACAAAGCGCTCCATCAGCCCGGCCTGTTCCCATTCCGGGTGCTGGTCCACCACCAGCTCCAGCGACTCAAACACTTCCCGCACAGCCTGCAAAAATTCCGGCTCCTGTCCGTCCCTTTGTTCCACCTGCCCGTAGACGCGTTTGAGATACTCGTTTGTCAGCATAGCCGCCTCCTTTTTTGAAATGCGATCCGGAATGCAAAATCCTTCCAGTTCCTGGCCACAATATAACATGATTTGATAAAAATCACAAGAGTAATTGCGGATACAGGAAAATTTTTATGCAAATTTGCTATATATTCCAGTCTGTATTCATGAATTTTGACTGTCCGGAGGTGCAAAGGAGATGGGCGCCGCGCGGAGCGCTTCCCCCGGCTTTGCGGCGCGCCCCTGTTTGCATCCCCGCTCTTGCATAAAGCCCGGAAAAACGATATAATACACGTAATAAAAGCGCGGGAGGCCGACATGGAACTGGGGACAGAGAAGCTCAAAGAGATATACAAACGCTACCGGGGTCTGTTTTTTGCCTCCTTTGCGGCCGGGCTGGCCGCCTATGGCATGATGCTGACCAATGTGCTCAACAACCACGACAGTGTCTACAACCTGCCCAGCGGCTTTGGCGCGGGCGTCACCTCCGGCCGCTGGTTTCTGGAGCTGCTGGGCCGGCTGGTGGAGGACTGGTGGGGCGGCAATTACGTTCTGCCGCTGTATAACGGGCTGTTCGCCCTTTTTTATATCTCCCTGGCCTATTGCCTGATCGTCTCCCTGCTCCGGCTCCGCAGCAGACCCCTGGCTGTGCTGCTGGGCTGCCTCTTTACGGTCTTCCCCAGTGTGGCCGGGTCCTTTCTGTACATATTCACCGCCCAGTATTACGCCCTGAGCGTTTTGCTGGCCGTGGCCGGGGCCTGGCTGGCGGACCGGCGGAAGTGGGGCTTTCTGCCGGGGGCCGTCTGTCTGGCGCTCTCCATGGGCCTGTATCAGGCCTATCTGCCTTTGGCGTCGGCGCTGCTCCTGCTGTGCCTGCTGCGCCGCTGTTTTCTCGGCGGGGAGGGGGAGGTCAGGCCCGTCGTCGCGGCCGCCTTCCGGTATCTGGCGGCCCTGCTGCTGGGCCTGGCCCTCTATTTTATCGCCACGGCGGTCTCCCTTCGCCTCTGCCATGTGACCCTGACCGCCTATAACGGCATCAACGAGATGGGCCGCCTCTCCCTGGCGGAGCTGCCGGGCCTGCTGCTGCAAGCGTATAAAGACGTGCTCCTGCTGCCGGTTTACCCGGTGTACGGCGTTGCCATGTCCAAGGTGATCCGTCTGGCGGTGCTGCTGTGCCACGTACTGTCCGCCGCGCTGTTTGTGTATCTGCTGCTGCGCGCCCGGATCAAGGGCCTTTTCAGGCTGGGCGCCTGCCTGGCTCTGCTCCTGCTGCCCGTCGCCATGGACCTGATCGTGCTCATGTGCCGGCCCCCGATTTCTGACATGATGTCCTATGGCCTGGTCTGCCTCTTTTTCCTGCCGGCGGTGCTGCTGGAGCTGGCCTCTTCGGAGGCGGTCTCCTTTTCCAAACTACCCCCCCGAAACAGCAGATCCATCGCGGCGGGGCTTCTGGCCGCCGCCCTGTTCCTGGCCGGCCTCAATTATATCTGGCAGGACAACAGCAACTATACCGCCCTGTTTTACACCAACCAGCAGACGGTACAGTACCTTAACTCCATGCTGACGCGTATCCGCTCCCTGGACGGGTACAGCCAGGACCGGAAGCTGGCCATCATCGGCGACTCTATTGCCGACAGGAGCTTTTACAACTATATCGGGGAAAACACCGGCGCCCATCTGCGCGGCAATTTCATCTATTACACCAACAGCTATTCCTGGAAAAGCTGGTTGCAGTATTATCTGGGCTGCGCCCAGCCCCTGGCCGGCCCGGAGGAGACCGAGGCCCTGGCTAAAACGGACCGGGTGCGTGCCATGCCCTGCTATCCGGACAGCGGCTCCCTCTGCCTCATCGGCGACACCATCGTTCTGAAGTTAGCCGATGTGAGCTGACAGGCGCCGCACATACGGCGCAAAAAAGCCCCCGGAGCTGCGCTCCGGGGGCGATCCCGCAAATGCCGTGCTGGCCCAATTATAACCTGCACATAAAGGCAGGTGGGTTGCCTAAGTTCTGTTTCGCTGCTTCCAACGTCCGGTAGACCGGGAGGCCTGCAATCCGCAGACTCAATTCAGCATCCCTTATAAGTGATGTGGGTTTAATGGGCCACGTAGGTCAAAGGACGACACGCACACAGCAGGAATTTGCCGCTTCAGCCTTATGTGGTACAGAATATGCCGCGACCGGCGCGGGAATGACAAGCCGGGCCTGTTTTACTCCTCCCCGTCCTCGTCCTCCTCATCGTCAAAGAGCAGTACCATGAAATGCTCGTACACATCCTGGAGCTGATCCTCATCGTCGATGGACTCAAACAGTTCGTCCCCGTTCTCGTCGAACACGGAGCGCAGAAGGATGATGCCATAGTCCGGGTCGTTCTCATCCATGTCCGCCGGGAGGAAAGCCGTATAGCTCTCGCCATTGTAGTCCATGGTGTCCAGCACTTCCAGCTCGAACTCCTGCCCGTCATCGTCCACGATGGTGATAAAATCGCTCCCAAACTGTTCGCTCATGGTCTCCTCCGCCTTGTCTCATCGGTCCTGGCCGGGGCTCTCCCCTGTTGCCGCTTCTATTCTAACCCATCTGTGGGAATAAATCAATAGTTTTCCTTTCGCCTTTTCTGTTTTTTTTAGACTAATTTCACAAGTCCCTCTGCCCTTACGAGCCCAGGTCCTCCAGCAGCTGCAGCAGCTCCCACCGGTCCGCCACCGGCAGCCCCGCCTGGACCATGGCCTTGTCCGCCCGCCGCAGGCAGTCCAGTTCGATATCCGTCACCGCCAGGGGCGTGTGCCCCCTGGCCTTGTCATAGATGGCCACGTAGCCGCCGCTGTCCTTCAGAAAGAACTGGGCAATGTCGGACTTGGCCGCGTAGCTGGCGTACAGCTCCTGGGGAAGGTCCCCCCCGCCGGCCGGGGAGAGCGTCCGGTATGCCTCCGTCCCGGCGTAGACCGCCGCCGCGATCACGCCCATCAGCAGCGCGATTTTCAATCTGGTTCCCATTTTTTCTCCTTTACCCCCTTGATCTATGAAAATTATTCCGAAATTTTGGGAAAATATACTGTGTGGATCCGGGCGGCGGGAGAAAGTCTTAAATTTATCTTAAGAAAAGAAAAATTTACATTTTTTCCATTCCAGGTTGACAAAATATGTTATAATGTTGTTTTGTATATGCGGCCCTATTCATGCGCACCTTTCGCGCGTGCATACTATATGAAAAGGAGGCGCGTGCATCTGTATGAAGAAGAAACCCGAAGAGGCTGAAAACAGGGAGACCCGCCCTGTGCCTGAGCGCAGCGCCCAGGTAAAAAAGGCCGGGCGCTTTGCGATGAAGGCCGCCGGCTTTACGGTGGACGCCGCTTCGTCCGTTGTGGGTACGGTGTTCAAGTTCGCCGGCTCCCTGCTGTTGATCCTCCTGATGACGGGCATGCTCTTTGCCTGTGTATTTGCCTATTATGTAAAGACCTGTCTCACGCCGGAGCTGGGCATCTCCCTGGAGGATTACCAGCTCAACGAGTCCAGCACCATCTGGGTGGCGGGCACGGAGGGCCAGTGGCAGGAGCTGTGCACCGTGATCTCCTCCCAAAAGCGCATCTGGGTGGAGGCCGACCAGATCCCGGAATACATGAAGCAGGCCGCGGTGGCCATCGAGGACAAGCGCTTTTATAAGCACAAGGGCGTGGACTGGTTCCGGACCGCCGGCGCGTTTGTGACCATGTTTGCCCACGGGGACAGCGGATACGGCGGCTCCACCATCACCCAGCAGCTCATCAAGAACCTGACCGGGGAGGACGAGGTCACCATCCAGCGCAAGCTGACGGAGATCTTCGGCGCCCTGGACCTGGAAAAGCGCTATGACAAAGACGAGATCCTGCTCTGGTATCTCAACGCCGTGTATTTCGGCGAGAGCTGCTGGGGCGTCGAGGCCGCGGCGGAGACCTATTTCGGCAAGACCGTGTCGGAGCTGGATCTGGCCGAGTGCGCCGCCATCGTGGGCATCACCAACAAGCCTACCCTCTATGACCCCTTCTATAACGCTACCGAGAACAAGAACCGGCAGGAGACCATCCTCCGGGAGATGTACGAGCAGGGCTATATCGACTATGAGCAGTACCAGGAGGCCGTCAACGAAGAGCTGCTCTTTGCCCACGGCCCCGGGGAGCAAAACCCCATGCCGATCTATACCTATTATGAGGAGACCGTGATCGAGGACGTGGTGGCCGACCTGATGGAGCTCAAGGGCATCGGCAACAAGGCCGCCTGGGACCTGCTTCAGACCGGCGGCTATCAGATCTACTGCTGCCTGGATCCCGCTATCCAGGCCACGGTGGACTCCATCTACGGCGACCTGTCCGCCATCCCCCAGGTCCGTTCCCGGGACGGGCAGCAGTTCCAGAGCGCCATCGTCATCATGGACCCCTATGACGGGCGCATCGTGGCCCTCCGGGGCGGCGTGGGCGATAAGACGAGGAACTTCCCCCTGAACCGGGCCACCAACGCCCAGCGCCCCGCCGGCTCCTCCATCAAGCCCATCGCCTCCTACGGCCCGGCCATCGAGGCGGGGCTCATCACCCCCAACACCTTGGTGAACGATTCCGGCGGCATCCGCCTCAGCGGTACCGACTGGTACCCGGAGAACGACGGCGGCGGGCACTTCGGCGTGGTGACCATCTACCAGGCCCTGCAGTACTCCCTCAACACCGTGGCCGCCCAGATCATCGACAAGCTGACCCCCCAGCGGGCCTATGACTTTCTGGTCACCCGCTTAGGCGTCACCAGCCTGGTGCCGGACGACGCCTCCTATGCTCCCATGGCTCTGGGTCAGCTGACCAACGGCATCACGGTCCGGGAGATGGCCCAGGCTTACGGCGCTTTCGTCAACGACGGCATCTTCACCTACAGCCGCACCTACACCATGGTCACCGACGCCCGGGGCAACGTGGTCATCGACAACGCCCCCGAGACCATCGTGGCCTTCTCCCCCAACACGGCCTATGTCATGTCCTACATGCTGAAAAACGCCGCGGCGGCGGGCACCGGCACGGAAGCCAACTTCTGGACCATGCCCGTGGCAGGCAAGACCGGCACCACCACCGATTATAAAGACCGTTGGTTCGTGGGCTACACCCCCTACTATGTGGCCGCCGTCTGGACCGGCTTTGACATCCCCGAGCGCATCAATGTCAGCGGCAACCCGGCCGCCCGGCTGTGGAGGAGCGTCATGGCCCCCATCCACGAGGGCCTGGAGTACAGGGACTTCCCCTGGCCCTACATTGGCGAGGATACGGACATCTTCGGCGTCAGCGGAGACGATCCCAGCAACGATATGTACCTGGAGGACGACAGCGGGACCGGGAACGACGACTACAGCGACAACTACAACAACAATTTCGGCGGAAACACCGGCGGCGGGGACAACAACTCCGGCGGCGGGGATTACAGCTCCGGCGGAGATGATTACAACGGCGGAGGAGGCGGCGACGAGTACGGCGGCTTCAGCGGCGGCGTCATCATTGGCTAAATTTTCCTTTCTGTGCTCCGTTCAGGGGAAAGTTCCGGGTCATTTCCCCTGAATCGGCAGCAAATTGTGTCCAATTTCTTAAATGTTATTATTTCCCTCCCTTTAATTGTTGACAAATTCAATTCGTTGTGTTACATTTTAGTTACATTACTGGAGGTGCTCTCATTGGCAAAAACTCTGATGTACAAGGGCCATCCTCTCCAGAGGAAGGACAACATCATCTATTACGGCAGCTTTGCGGACAAATACATCATCATGCTGCAGATCATGGACACGAAAAAGGTCAAGGACCTGGACGTGGCCACCAAGGTTTCCATCCAGCTCCAGCTGACGGATCCGGACATCAAGTCCCGGGACAGGATCGTCAAGCGGACAGAGAAGGACAGTCTCTACTCTGCCATTGACGTGGCCGCCGTCTGGCTTCAGCGCGCACTGACCTCCAGATAAATAAACAAAAAGGATCTGTTACCATGCGCAAGAGAAATTTACGGACGTTTGCCGCGGCGTTGATCATCTGCGTTCTGTTCGTGGCAAATGCCGTGCCCGCCTTTGCGGAGGGCGCTACCGTTACCGGAGAGGATGTGAACCTCCGCTCCGGCCCCGGTACGAACTACAGGGTTTTGGATTGTCTTCCCAAGGGCGCTTCCGTCACCGTGACCGACCGCTCCAACAGCAGCTGGTATGGGGTGAGCTACAACGGGACCAACGGCTTTATGTCGTCCCACTACCTGAGCCTCTCCGGCGGAGGCAGCTCCTCCGGCAGCCCCTCCGGCGGCTCTGCAGAGGCCAACGGATACATAAACGCCATGTATGTGCGTTTCCGCAGCGCTCCCTCCACCGACGGCTCCATCCTGGGTGAATACAACCGGGGCAAGGAGCTGACCATTACCGGCTCTGAAAACGGCTGGACCGCCTGCATCATCGACGGGCAGTCCGGATACGTGTCCGGCCAGTATGTGACGGCCTATGGGGACGGCGGCGGCTCCGATCAGGACGAGTACGACCCCTATGGCGGCATCGTGGTGGGCGGCGGCTCCGGGTCCGACGGATACACCGGCGGCGGGACCACCGAGCCGGAACCGGATCCCGGCACCAGCCCGGAACCCTCCGATCCCTACGGCGGGGACAGCATCGTGGTGGGCGGCTCCTCCGGCGGCGAGACCACCGAGCCGGAGCCGGAACCGCCTGTCTCCCCCTCCCCCACGCCCAGCACCACCCCGGTGGAGGAGAAGACCGGCTTTATCAACGGAGACTATGTGCGTTTCCGCACCGGCCCCTCTACCAGCTACCGGGTGATCGACTCCTATAACAAGGGGAAAGAAGTGACCATCACCGGCGTCTCCGGGGACTGGACCGCCTGCACCATCGACGGGCAGAACGGCTATGTGTTCAGCCAGTATGTGACGGTCAACGAGCCGAAGACTCAGACCGGCGGCAGCGAGACCAACGGCGGCGATGACAATTACAACGTCACCGAGACCGACGCCCAGCCCGGCTACATCACCGGCAACAACGTGCGGCTGCGCAGCGGTCCCTCCATGAGCTCTGACGTGCTGGACGAGCTGTTCTACGGCAACAACGTGACCATCACCGGCGTCTCCGGGGACTGGACCGCCGTCACCTACAACGGCCAGGCGGGCTTTGTGTACAGCCAGTATGTGGCCAGAGGCGAATATCAGCACACCAGCAGCGGCGGCTCCGATCTGGGCCGTGAGATTGCGGACTTTGCCCTTCAGTTTGTGGGCTATGGCTACACCTGGGGCGGCACCTCCCCCAGCACCGGGTTTGACTGCTCCGGCCTGATGTACTACGTGTACCAGCACTTCGGCTATACCCTGAACCGGGTGGCCGACGCCCAGGCCAGAAACGGCGTGCACGTGGACCCCTCCGAGCTCCAGCCCGGCGATCTGCTCTGCTTCTACTCCAGCGGCAGCTACATCGGCCACGTGGGCATGTACATCGGCAACAACATGTTCGTCCATGCCCAGAACTCCGCCACCGGCGTGGTCATCTCCGAGCTCTCCGGGTACTATGCCACCCGCGGCTTCGAGGCCCGCAGGATCATATAGCAAAACGTGGAATAAGATTTGACCCGGACCCCCGCGGCGAAGAATGCCGCGGGGGTCCGTTTTCTTTCTTATGATTTCTTAAATTTTACCGGCTCTCTTTACTTTACTATGTGTTTATGGTAAAGTATGTCTGCCACACAAACCGAATAAAGTTTGCTTTCAGCGGGAATATTTTTTACCTATTTCAGGTAAAAACGTATTCTCCAGCTTTGCGTCCCGTTGAGAGCGGCAAAGGTTTGTGTGGCAACAAACGGAGCGATACGTTTTTCGGCGCGCAGTTCCGGCTGCGCGCCTTTTTTGCGAATTTATGAACTTTTTGTAAACTCCGGAAATGATACAAAAACGATACAAAAAATTGACCGGAAGTATACAAGTCCGGCGTATATTACGCTCCGCAAGGAAAAATACTTCAGGAGGAAACACACATGAACAACAAACCTGCGCTTCGTCTGCTGGCTTTTCTGCTGGCGGTCGCCCTCGTTGTCGGCCTGGCCGGCTGCGGCAAACAAAGCGGACCCAGTGAGTCCAACACCAGCGCCGCCCCCGAGACGGTCTACGCGGCTTCCTACACTGAGCTTCGCAAAGACGCCGACAGCGGCCTTTCGCCCATGCTGTTCACCGGCGAGGGCATCTATGCCAGCAGCTATGAAAAGGTGGGCGAGGAGATCCCCGAGGGCGTCACCCCGGAATACGAGGGGCAGTATGATGTCTACGAGCAACACTACTACTTTGTGGACTACAGCGGCAAGGTATCCCCCCTGGACGGATATACGCCGCTCCCGGTCCCGGAGAACACGGAGAACTACGCAAACTTCACCTCCAACACCGGCATCACCGGCCTGGCCGTGTTGGAAAACGGGGACCTGCTGGCCTTGGAACGGCTGTTCGTCTCCTGGTATGACGGGCCCGGGGAGGTGGAGATGTATTCCGAGGAATACTATCAGCACCAGGTCCAGCAGCAGGACTATTACCTCCGCCGGCTCGATCCCCAGGGCCAGGAGCTGAGCTGCGCCAAGCTGGACCTTGACGCCAGCGACCTCTACCTGGACAGCTACACCGCCGTGGACGAGAACGGGAACCTGCTCCTCTCCTACCAGGACGAGCAGGGCAGCGGCCTGTTCGCCTTCTCCCCCGAGGGGCAGCAGATCTGCAGCATCCGCACCGACAGCTGGGTCAACAGCCTGTTCACCCTGAAGGACGGACGGGCCGCCATCGTTCTCTCCGGCCCGGAGGGGCTGCAGCTGCGCGTCGTGGACAGCGCCGCCCGGCAACTGGGCGAGACCTATGACATCCCCTCCGACGCCTACGAGCCCTTCCCCGGCGCCGGCAGCGCCTATGATTTCTACTACACCAGCGGCGTCAATCTCTACGGCTATGACCTGGCCGCCGGGGAGAGCACCAAGATCCTGGACTGGATCTCCTGTGACGTAAACTCCGACAGCCTGCAGCAGGTCTATGTGGACGGTACAGGCGCGATCCGCTCCTTAGAGACCAGCTGGAAGGAGAACGCCGCCGGCAAAAACACCGTCACCACCAGCCTGCTCACCCTGGAGCAGAAGCCCGCGGACCAGCTCCCTCAAAAGACCCATCTGACTTTAGCGGTCCAATACTTAAGCTATGAGCTGCGCAACCAGATCATCGACTTCAACCGCCACAGCGACACCTGCCACATCGACGTGGCGGACTACTCCGAGTACAACACCGAGGAGGACTACTCCGCCGGCCTCACCAAGCTGACCACGGAGATCCTGGCCGGCAACGTGCCGGACCTGCTGTCCCTGGACAACCTGCCCTATACCCAGCTGGCCAAAAAGGGCCTGTTGGAGGATCTGTACCCGTATCTGGACGCGGACGGCGAGCTGAGCCGGGAGGACTTCTTTGAAACCGTGCTCCAGGCCCAGTCGGTCAGCGGCGGGCTGTATCAGGTCAGCTCCAGCTTTCTGCTCTCCACCCTCATGGGCGCCGAGAGCGTGGTGGGCAGCAAGCCGGGCTGGACCTATGAACAGCTCTACGCCGCCCTGGACACCATGCCCGAGGGCTGCCAGATCCTCAGCGTGGACCTCACCAAAGAGGATATGCTGGAGACGGAGCTGTCCATGAACATGGACCGCCTGGTGGACTGGGAGACCGGCACCTGCCGCTTTGACAGCCAGGACTTTCTGGACATTCTGGAATTTGCCGACCGCTTTGCCCTGGAATACGACTTTGAGTCCTATGACCCCTCGTCCGACAGCGACCGGGTCCGCATCGCCCAGGGCCGGCAGATGCTGATGAACGCGAACGTCAGTATGCTCGACGACTTGCAGATCAACTCCATCTATTTCGGCGGCGGGGACAACATCTGCTACATCGGCTATCCCACGGTAGACGGCAGCCTGGGCAGCGCCTTTCGCTTCTCCTCCGGGCTGGCCATGAGCGCCAACTGCGCCGATAAAGAGGCGGGCTGGGCCTTCCTGCGGACTTTCCTGACGGAGGAGTACCAGGACGGCGGCTACATCTGGAACCTGCCCACCAACCGCCACGCCTTCGAGCACCAGTTAGAGGAGCAGATGACGCCCACCTGGAGGAAGGACGCCCAGGGCAACTTCCTCCTGGACGAGAACGGCGAGAAGATCGAGGAGAGCAAGGGCGGCGTCAGCTTCGGGGACGGCACCGATCATGACATCTATTCCATGACCCAGGCCGAGGCCGACAAGCTGATGGCCCTGATCGAGAACACCACCGTGGCCTTCGGCGAAAATGAGCAGATCACCAAGCTGGCCACCGAGGAGGCCCAGGCCTTTTTCACCGGCCAGAAGAGCGCCGAGGAGGTGGCTAAGCTCATCCAGAGCAAGGTCAATCTCTATGTCAACGAGCAGCGCTGACACCTCCGCACGAACGACCCCCGCGGTAAAAAACCGCGGGGGTATTTCTCTTTGTCTTCCTTATGCCAGCTGCACGACAGTCAGCACACTGTTGTCATGGGTGTTGGCCACCGCGCCGTTGTTCACCACGGTCAGCACCTGGCCGCCGGCGGAGGTCACGATGGCGTTGAGGGCGACCCGGGCCTCGGCCGGGCCGGTCTGCGTCAGGGACGTCTCCGTATAGGTCAGGGGCGTGCCGTCCAGCTGCAAGGCCACGTCCACATCTCCGGCCCCGGTGGTGCCCGCGTCGCTGACGAAGGACACCAGATAAGTGCCGGCCGCCAGGGTCACGCCGTCGGTCCCCGAGGCGGCGATATTCCCGGCAGCGGAGTTGATGGCGTTGGTGGGCAGGACGACGGTCGCGCCGGAGGCCACGGTCTGCGCCGCGTCGTTATAGAGCATGGCGTTTTCATTGGTGGCGGTGGGTCCGACAGGGCCGGCAGGGCCTGTGGCGCCCGTGGCTCCGACGGGGCCCGCAGGCCCGGCGGGACCAGTAGAGCCGTTTATTTATGCACAACATTAGATTTTCCTTTGTGTTGAGTAGGCAAGCCGTTAGATTGCCTTGCTCTCAATCACCTGGATAACGTTGTGGTTATTCTCAATGTAATCAATAATTCGCTGGTACTCGTCGGCAAAATTGAAGTCAACCGTTATTTCCCCGTTCTCATGCACCCAAAC
>CANRHH010000032.1 GCA_947630375.1 uncultured Oscillospiraceae bacterium
CCTATCTCACCACCGGGGCGTATCCTTCTTTTTAATGGGTCAACTTATTTTGTACTTGACTTGGGGAGCAGTTTATTTCCCGTGTGGGTCTTGTGTGGGTCAGGGCCGATTTCAGGGGAGAAAAAAGAGGCGGCGGCCCACGGGGAAGAAGCAAATTTTTTACAGGTGGATTCGCCCGCTTGCGAGCGGGCCGGGTCGCGGGGCAAACGCGATGCCCGTCTGTCGCCCATTTTCACGATGTCAAAGTTGACAACTTTTGATAGTATAAAAGCGACCTAATCGAGCTATTTTAGCTTAATTAGGTCACTTTTGGTGGGGGAAGGTGGATTCGAACCACCGAAGGCATTGCCAGCAGATTTACAGTCTGTCCCCTTTGGCCACTCGGGAATTCCCCCATATTTAGTTCTGCCTACCTGGCGTTGGTCTGGAGCTGGTGGACGGACTCGAACCCCCGACCTGCTGATTACAAATCAGCTGCTCTACCAACTGAGCTACACCAGCATTTAACCGGCCTGATAATAATAGCAAAACCGGGCGGGTTTGTCAATAAAAATCTTTGCGAAAAGCTTAAGTTTTCTTAAGCCTGCGCCGCGGGGGCAGCACAGCGTTGAAAAAGGGGCCGGAATATGTTACAATAAACCGTCGACTGCGGTCGAACCAGGAAAAAGAACGGAGAACGGAATGAAAACTGCGGTAAGATATAAAATCGGGCTGCTGTTCAGCCTGTTGCTTTTGATCGGCATCGTCTCCATGCTGCTGATCTGGCTGTTCCGGCCGGCGGAGAGGGACCCCCACGAGGGGCAGGTCTACATCAACGACGGCTTCAACATGGTGTGGATCACGCCGCTGGAGGGGGTGGATCCCAGCCCGTTGAGCCTGCAGAACTTCCGCATCGTCGATGGACAGCCCTACTATACCGGCCAGGATTTCGAGACCCGGCGGGGGATCGACGTGTCTGAACACCAACAGGAGATCGACTGGGCTCTGGCGAGCCAGACGGGCATCGACTATGCCTATATCCGGGCCGGATACCGGGGCTATACCGAGGGCGGCCTGTTTGAGGACCCCTATTACGCGGCCAACATCCGGGGGGCCATGGACAGCGGGCTGGACGTGGGGGTGTACATGTTCTCCCAGGCCATCAGCCCCGAGGAGGCCCGGCAGGAGGCGGAATTTGTGCTGGAGCTGTTGGACGGGAAAGCGCTGGATCTGCCGGTGATCTTCGACTGGGAGAAGATCGACGGCGGCGGCGCCCGGACGGACAATCTGGAGCCGGAGGTGCTGACCGAGTGCGCGCTGGCCTTCTGCCAGGCCATCCAGGCCGCGGGCTATGAGCCGGGGATCTACTTCAACCGGTATCTGGGCTATTACGGCTATGACCTGTCCCGGCTGACCGACTATTGTTTCTGGGTGGCGGTGCCGGGGGAGTACCCGGATTTCTACTATGCCACGGACATGTGGCAGTACAGCTTTGAGGCCGAGGTCCCCGGCGTGCCTACGCCGACGGACATCAACCTGCTGTTTATCCCCCTCGCGCCGGAGACCCCGGCCCCGGTGGAGGAGGGGAGCGCAGAGGGGGAATAAAACAGCGCCGTAAAAAATGTGGTTTCAGAGGTTTTCCCTATATTTTTGGGAAAACCTCTTTTATGCTGTGCGGCACAGCGCCTTTGATGTCTCAAACATTAATTGTGCTCTTCAAAATTTTCTACCTGCTCCATAACTTTGCGGAAAACCTCCGGGCTGTATTGGGGCGGATAACCGTTTTTAATAAGACAAACCTTGATGTCAAATTTGAGCCGATCCCGGATGATCTGGTTGTTGAGCCAGTCTGCAAACGCTGATTTCGTATCGATTATTTCCTTGATCTTTTTTGCCAGAGACTTGCACTTTTCGTTGATAGTGATGCCGTTTACAACCTGGTCCTCTCCATATTCAAAATTGTACTGATCGCGCAGCGCCATCAAAATATCATAAAACGCCTTTTCCTCAAAGGATAGCCCAACTTTACGGAAGCTTTCCCGGTCGGCATGCATCTCTTTCAGAATCTGCAATGCCTGCTCCGTGGCATTCTTTATGATCTCGTCGGCGGTCTGCTCCTGTGCGGCTCCGGCCTCTTCGGCGGTAAGGTGCTTACGCCGCTCGTGATATTGCCGAATGGTTTCTTCAAGCATCTCCCGGAACCTTCTGGCCGCCATCTGGTTGACTTTCCCGTATTCTCTGATCTGTTTACGAAGCAGCTTCACCAGCAATTCCAGCTTAGATGCCGGCATTTTTACATCGGACAGCCTTTCAAAATACGCCGGGCTGAAAAGATCCTCCTCTTCTCCGTTTTCCAGGATGCTTTCCACTTTGTTGTATTTCAGCGCTTCTTCGACCATTTTTTCAACTTTTCGATTCATGGTCTCGGTATCAACCTCGCTGGTGCCGCTCATTTTGCGAACAAATCCGGCGATCGCCATAAAGCACTGCGCAAGGGCGGACTCTTCCTCGTCCAGCTCTCCCGAAGGCTGACAAATATCATAAGCGGCACGCATCCTCTTGACGGTTTTCAGAAAATAGGTTTTAAAGGACACTTTCTGAACGCTTTTTCCGCCGTTGCTTTCAGACTGCAGCTCCTGTGCGGAGATAAACACATATTCCGCCGCTTTGGCCAGAAGCCTGTACCGCTCCGCAGGATCCCCGTTCGGATCGAGAAACGGCGCCAGGTCATAGCCCGTAAAGAGGTCTTTCAAAATTTGCAGCTCCTCCCGGAACACACCGGTCGCCTGCTCGATATCGTCGGCGGTGGGGGCGACGGAATTGTCCCCGCCATATATTTTCAGAGCTTCACGCATGTTTTCGCGGATGCCTATGTAATCGACGATCAGACCATAGTTCTTTCCGGGATACTTTCGGTTCACGCGGCTGATGGTCTGGATCAACATGTGCTTTTTCAAGGGCTTGTCGTTGTACATATAAGTGAGCGAGGGAACGTCAAACCCGGTGATCCACATGTCTACAACGATGGCTATGCGGAAATTGGACGCATCCTGCTTAAATGCGGCGTCGAGATCGCTGGAGCGTTTATCGTTCTTCAAACCGCCCAGATAGTTATACAGATCCTCCTTGTCGTTTTTGCCTACGCTTGCCACCATAGCCATAAACGGCACCGGTTTCAGCTCCCGCAATTCTTCCTCTGCAGGCGTTTCCCCGTCGGGCGTTTTCTTTTCCACGAACCACTCCGGGTAGAGCGCCTGAAACTTTTTCAGCAGTTCAAAGGCAATTTTCCTGCTGGAACAGACCACCATAGCCTTTTGGACCCGGCCCGGATCGTTGGCGCAGGAAGAAAGATAGTGGTCGTGAATATCAACAGCCAGACGCTCCAGGCGGGACGGTTCTCCCAGAATAATTTCCATGGAGCTCATGGCCTTTTTGCTTGCCTCGATGTCCTCCTCCGTCGCGCCGTCCTCCGCACACTGCCGGTAATAAGCCTCGATCTGCTTGACCTTCTCCTGATCCAGCAGCACTTTGGCTATGCGCGGATGGTACTTTATGGGCACGGTGATACCGTCGGCAACAGCTTGATCCATCGTATACCGGTCGATCTCGTCGCCAAAGGTCTGGTATGTTTCATCAATGGGCGTTCCGGTAAAACCAACGAAGGTCGCATGAGGGAACGCTTCCCTCAAAACTTTCGCGTATGACTTGGACACCATAGCCTTCATATTTTCGTCCGCATCTTTGCTGAACTTGATCCGACGCGAATGGTCAAGCTGTGTCCTGTGAGCCTCATCGGAGAAGCAGATAATATTTGCCCGGCTGTTGATCAGGCCGATCTTATCCTCTTCCCGGTCACAAAACTTTTGAATGGTGCAGATATAGAACCCGCCGCTTTCCCGCACGCCGAGTTCCTCCCTGAGCTTGTTGCGGTTGGGGACCACACAGACCTCACCCAAATTCAGAAACTCTGTGCTCTTCGTAAACAGTTTCGCCCCTTGGGTCTGGAGGTCATCCCGGTCAACGATCATGACAACGGTCGGCGAGCCGATCTCCGGCACGTCCTTGCACCGCAGAGCGAGCTGGCGTGCCAGAAACGCCATGGTATAGGTCTTGCCGCATCCGGTGGCGCCAAAATAGGTGCCGCCCTTTCCGCTCCTGGCAACGACTGATTTTATAATGCTCTGCTTCAAAAGCCGCACAGCAAAAAACTGCGGATACCGGCAGACGATCTCCTGCTCGTCCCGGTCGTATGGACTGTCCTGAAAATAGATGTAATCCCGAAAGATCTCAAGGAACCGGCCGGGGGTATATACGCCCTTTATCATGGTCTGCACTTCCTCAAAGGGAAGCGTGGAAATTTGATCCCCCTCGTTCACGCGCCGCCATGCATAGAAATGTTCATAGGGGGTACGGACCGTGCCGAGCCTTGTTTTCACGCCGTCGGAAATACAGGCGAGCGGGCAGTATTGCAGCAGATGGGGGATGTCCCGCCAGTAGCGGCGGTTGATCTGCTCCCAGGCGGTGTATATCGTAGCTTTTGGATCAGAGGGGTTTTTCAGCTCTACTATGCACAGGGGCATCCCGTTGACAAACAGGAGAATATCCGGCCGGCGGGTCTCCTTCTGGCCGTGGTCAGTATATTCAACGGTAAACTGATTGACGGCCCGGAAGATGTTGTTCTCCGGTGTTTCAAAGTCGATCAGCGCAACCATCCTGGCAAGGCCGCTCTGAGGTGTGAACGGAAGCCCATTGACCATCCAGCCATATACCTTGTGGAGCGTTGCAAAAGGCGTGTCCGCGCCAACAAGCCGGACTGTATCCATGATCCGGCGGATCTCCTCCGCTGTCAGATCAGGATTGGTCTTGCGCAGGAACAGTTCCATATCATCAAAATACAGGACCTCTCGCTGGGAACTGCGAGGGATGCTGCTGCCGGGCAGGTATTGCCAGCCTTCCTCTTCCAGGCAGGACAGGAAGGCATACTCAAATTCCCATTCGCAGTAGCGGCCGTTATAGTTTTGCAGCTTTGACATGGTTTAACCCTCCGCTTTAGCTGGCTCTGCCATCCTCCAGCGAACCTTTGATGAGGATGGGGCAGATGTTTTTGATCTGAGTCTTTAGCTGTTCGCAGATTCGTTTGCGCTGAATGTATACCTCAAAGATTTCTGAAATTGCCCTCTGTATCCGGATGCCGGGAATGGGGATTTTAATGTCAATGAGATCATTCCATGAGAAAATTTCTCTTGCGGACCCCCACGAGTTAAAACGTGCATAGCGATTAAACTCAGATCGTAAAAAGAACATCATTAAATACGGAGGATACAATGTGTTTTCATCTATACTTTTAAACACGACATATGACGAAGAGCAGATATATGAGTCGTCAGAATCATTCATTGCGATTGATATTTTTTCTCCGTTTCGGGAAGTCACGGGGACGTATGCAAATTCATTTGGCCTAACGATGAAATAGGGACTTAAATCGACGCCCCCCATATCAGCTTTTGTTTTAATGAATTTTTTATCTATGGAAACGCCTCTGACTGCGTCAAGATTAAAAGCTAAGTCGCCGTTTCTGTTATCAGTCAATTTTATGTATGGGCCAATTGAAATGCTTGGTAGTCTTCTCCGCAGATCCTCAATATAGCTGTCGCAAACCAATTTTAAACTCTTCGGTCCACATTCATAGTTCTTTTGGTTGGTAAGTATTGCATCATATATGGCTACATATTTTTGCTGGATTGATAAATCTGGAAGTACAATGTCAATATCACACATATCTTCCCAACTGAATATTTCTCTTGCGGACCCCCAAGAGTTCACTCTGGCATAACGGTCAAATTCGGGACGATTAAAATACATAAAAAGATAATCTGAATTAAGAATATCCGTTCTGCTGACACTGAAAACGACATAAGAAGAAGATACGATATATGTCTCTTGTGTGGTATTGTGTGCAATTGTGATTTTCTCACCATTTCTGGAAGTGACGGTAACATAGGCAAAACAGTCCGGCGCGACCAATATGTACGGTTCGAGAGAAACTCCGTCCATATTGGCTTTCGTCTCAATGAATTTCTTTTGAATGGAAATTCCTCTTACATTTTCAAGGGAATATGTTCTGTCTGAATTTCTTTCATTTTCTAATTGGAGTAATTCACCTAATCTATATTTAGTCAATGCCATAGCCTATCCCCTTAAACGCTTCTTCGAGCATTTTTTGTGACTGCTTTTCGGCCGCCATAAGCGCTTTCATCTCTTCCCGGATGCGCGCCATCTCTTTCGGAAAGTCGATCTCCAGGTCGTGGTCGATAAATTCAATATACTTACTTGGAACAAGGGTCCAGCCCTGCTTTTTGATCTCCGCTATCCCTACGCTGCGGTAGAGCTCGGGTACTTCATATTTCATGCCGTCCGTCCCTTCGCTCTGCCAGGTATGATAGATCTCGGCTGCCCTCTGTATTTGCTCAGTGACCAGACGCACCTTCTTTTTGTTTTCACCCTTTACCGGATTCTCTGTCCAGGTACGAAGATCCATGAAGAGAAACTCATGCTCGCGGCTGCGCAAATTCCTCCCGTGATAGGGCCCGCCTTTTTTGTTTTGATTCAATATCCAGAGCGTAACGCTGATGTCCGTCGTGATAAAGAGTTCCCGGGGAAGGATCATGATGGCTTCCAGTTTGTCGTTTTGAATCAGCTTTTTCCGGATCTCCAGCGTATCACTGTCGCCCAAGGCGCCGTTCGCCAAAAGAAAACCGGCGACGCCGTCAAGAGGCTTCATATGGGAGAGAATATGCAGGATCCAGGCATAGTTGGCGTTGCTCTCCGGCGGCGTCTTATAGTCTGCCCAGCGGGGATCGTGCTCCAGGTTCGCATCGTACCAGCCTTTCAGGTTGAAAGGCGGATTGGCCATGATG
Source organism: uncultured Oscillospiraceae bacterium (assembly GCA_947630375.1). Taxonomy (GTDB): domain Bacteria; phylum Bacillota; class Clostridia; order Oscillospirales; family Oscillospiraceae; genus Limivicinus. Next base: position 6,897 of record CANRHH010000032.1, read on the forward strand.
TAGTTGAAATATAAGCCCCTATGAAGGTCGTGGGTAAAGGAAGAATCGCTCATCTCCCCCAGGTTGTGGCTGATATTGCGCAGGACGAGGTTCATTTTGGCCAGACGGTAGGTCGCCGGCTCCTTCTCCTGGCCGTAAACATTGATGCGGCTGATATCACCCCGCTTTTCCCGGACGAGCTCGGCACTTTGAATAAACATGCCGCCTGAACCGCAGCAGGGATCATACAGCGTCCCGTCATAGGGTTCGATCATGGCGGCGATCAGCTGGACCACATCATGGGGCGTATAGTACTCTCCCTCTTCCTTTGTGGCGTTTACGGCAAACTCCTTCAGGAAGTATTCATACACGCGGCCGATCAGATCTTTTTCCTCTCCAAAGGCTTTGTGGCTGATTTTGTTGACCTCGTCAACGATCTTTTTGATATCGTTCGGGGCGAGATTCCGCGTGGTGAACGTCCCCTCCACAAAGCAGCCCTTCAGCTTGTCATCGCTGGAGGCCATGCTGTGCAGGGCAGTATCCAGCGCCACATTGAGTTCCGGAGCAGGCGTGTTGATGATCGTCGGGGACCAGCGGGCCTCTATTGGCAGATTGTACGTTCCGTCCGGAAAGGTCGGATCATCAAAGAACGCCGCTTTGATCTCTTCATCCTCCGGATCGAGGCCCTGGGCAATCAAATCCTGCTTGAGCCGCTCAATCCCGTCCTCAAATTTTTCCCCGATAAAACGCAGAAAAACGAGCGTGAGCATCATATCGCGCTTTTCGAAAAACGAGCCGGAGTTGCGCGCCTGACGTAAAATATCACGACACTTGAACAGGATGGCGTCCAAATTCATCTTCTCTTCTGCCTTTTTCTTTGCCATTGTCAGCTCTCCGTTTCCCAATCGTAATGCAAAACTGCTCAAATTTTCATATATGATACCATGTTTTTCGGTTGCCGCGTAAGCGGCGAGAAAAACGGCATAAAAATCTATAATAGCCGCTTTGCGGCTATTATACCACACAGTATGAGCTGCACGCAATCGGAGGACGCAGGCATTTTTGGCCGTTTTTAAAGTGGGGGGAAGAGATGGAATATGGTCTTGTAAAAAAGGAACGGAAATGATATAATACTCATTTAGAAAAACTTTTTTGTGAAACGGAGGCTTTTACCGTGACGGGAATAGACATTTTCTCGGGCTTTTTGGGCGCGGGGAAAACGACGTTGATCCGCAAGCTGATCGAAGAGGGCTATGCGGGTGAAAAACTGGTGCTGATCGAAAACGAGTTCGGCGAGATCGCCATCGACGGCGGCTTTTTGAAGGACGCCGGGGTGGAGATCAACGAGATGAACTCCGGCTGCATCTGCTGCACCTTGGTGGGGGACTTTACCAAGGCTCTGAAAAAGGTCATGGACGACTTTGCTCCGGACCGGATCCTGATCGAGCCCTCGGGCGTGGGCAAACTGTCCGACGTGGCCAAGGCGGTGGAGCGGGTAGAGGGCGCCCATATCGGCACCAAGGTGGCCGTGGTGGACGCCAGCAAATGCCGGATGTATATGCGCAATTTCGGCGAGTTCTTCAACGACCAGGTGGAGAACGCGGACTTGATCGTCCTGAGCCGGACCGATGTGGCCAAGGAGGACAAGGTGCTCCAGGCGGTGCAGATGCTCAAGGAGCTCAACCCCCAGGCCGCGCTGATCAGCACCCCCATCACCCAGCTCAGCGGTGAGCAGATCCGGGAGGCCATGAAGGAAAACGGCCTGCGCCGGGAGCTGGCGGAGATGGAGCATGAGCACCACCATCACCACGATCACGACCATGACGAGGACGACGAGTGCGAATGCGGCTGCCACGACCACGAGCATGAGCACCATCATAACCATGATGAGGAGGAGCACGAGCACCACCATCACCACGATCACGACCATGACGAGGACGACGAGTGCGAGTGCGGCTGCCACGATCATGACCATGACCACGAGCACCATCATCACCACCACGCCGACGAGATCTTTACCAGCTGGGGCACGGAGACGCCGCGGAAGTTCAGCGAGGAGCAGCTGCGCGCCATCCTGGAGGCCCTCGGCGACGAGGAGAAGTACGGCACCGTGCTGCGGGCCAAGGGCATCGTGGACGCCAGTGACGGAGAGTGGATCTACTTTGACTATGTGCCAGGCGAGGAGGATCTGCGCCGTGGGGCTGCCGGGGTGACCGGCCGCTTCTGCGTGATCGGTTCCAAGCTGAATGAGCAGGCGTTGAAGGAGCTGTTTGGCATTGAGTGAACCCAAAGATATCCCTGTATATCTGTTTACCGGCTTTTTGGAGGCCGGGAAGACCAAGTTCATCCAGGAGACCTTAGAGGACAAGCGTTTCTGCAACGGCGAGCGGACGCTGCTGCTGGTCTGCGAGGAGGGGGAGGAGGAATACGCCCCCGACCAGTTTGCCGGGGACGGCGTATATATCCGGACCCTGGAGGACCCGAAGGACCTGACGGGGGAGAATCTGCGCCGCTTTCTGAGCGAGACCCGGGCAGAGCGGGTGATCGTGGAATACAACGGCATGTGGATGCTGGACGAGCTGTACAACGCCATGCCCCAGAACTGGATGGTGTATCAGGAGTTCATGTTTGCCGACGCCACCACCTTCCTCAACTACAACAACAACATGCGCCAGCTGGTGTACGACAAGCTGAAAAGCTGCGAGCTGGTGGTCTTCAACCGCTTTACCCGGGACATGGATAAGATGGCGTTTCACAAGATCGTCCGGGGCGCGTCCCGGCGGACGGATATCGCCTATGAGTACGCCGGGGGCCGGGTGGAGTATGACGATATCGAGGACCCGCTGCCCTTCGACTTGGAGGCCCCCATTGTGGAGATCGGGGACGAGGACTACGCCCTTTGGTACCGGGATATGTCCGAGGAGCCCAAAAAGTACGAGGGCAAGACGGTGCGCTTTAAGTGCCGGGCCCTGATCCGCTCCAAGATGCCCAGCGGCAGCTTTGTGGTGGGCCGCCATGTGATGACCTGCTGCGTGCAGGATATCCAGTTTGCCGCCCTGGTCTGCCAGTGGGACAAGACCAGCACGGTGCAGGACAACAGCTGGCTGCTGCTGACGGCGCGGGTGAACTTCAAGTTCAACCGGGCCTACGGCAAGCGGGGGCCGGTGCTGACCTGCCTGGAGGCCCAGCCGGCCCAGCCGCCGGCCCAGGATGTGGCTACCTTCTACTAAAAAAAGGCGCGGGGAGCGTGCCGCTCCCCGCGCCCTTTTTACTATTATTAGAAAGACATAAATTTATGGGAAAAAACCGTTACCGGTGCCTGCTGCTGGACCACGACGACACAGTGGTCAACAGCACCGCCACCATCCACCAGCCCGCGTTCAACGCCTATCTGGCCGTCGCCCGGCCCGGGCGGACCTGCGGCCTGGAGGAGTACATGCTGAAAAACTGCGACCCCGGCTTTATCCAGATGTGCTATGAAGACTACGGTATGAGCGACGAGGAGCTGGAGCAGGAGACGATCTTCTGGCAGAACTACGTAAAGCAGCACATCCCCCGGGCCTATCTGGGGATCCGGGAGCTGCTGGAGCGGCAATTGGCCCAGGGCGGGCACGTATGTGTGGTGACCCACTCCTTTGAGAGCACCGTCCGCCGGGACTATGCGGCCAACGCCCTGCCCCAGCCGGAGCTGGTATTCGGCTGGGACCAGCCGAAGGAGCGGCGCAAGCCCTCTGTCTGGCCGGTGGAGCAGATCCTGGAGCGGCTGGGGCTGGAGCGGGGAGACCTGCTGATGATCGACGATCTGCGCCCCGGCTATGAGATGGCCAAGGCCGCCGGGATCGGCTTCGCCGCCGCCCGCTGGGCCAACGACATCGCCCCGATCGACGACTTTATGCGGTCCATGTGCGGCCGGATCTATAAGACGGTGGAAGAACTGAGTGCATTTCTTTTTGAAGATTGAGGAGGGAAGACCATGCAGCCTGTACTGTACATTGTGATCCCCTGCTACAACGAGCAGGAGGTGCTGCCCATCACGGCGCCGCTGTTTTTGGACAAGATCCTCTCTCTGGCCGCGGCCGGGAAGATCAACGGGGAGAGCCGGGTGCTGTTCGTCAACGACGGCAGCAAGGACCGGACCTGGGAGATCATCCAGGAGCTGGCCGGGCAGGACCCCCATTATATGGGGCTTTGCCAGAGCCGGAACCGGGGGCACCAGAACGCGGTGCTGGCGGGGCTCATGGAGGCCAGGGACCGCTGTGATATCACCATCTCCATCGACTGCGACGGCCAGGACGACATCAACGCCATGGACGCCATGGTGGACGCGTATCTGGACGGCTGCGATGTGGTATACGGCGTGCGCTCCAGCCGGGAAACGGACAGCTTTTTCAAGCGGGCCACCGCCCAGGGCTTCTATAAGTTCCTGGCCGCCATGGGGGCGGAGGTGGTCTACAACCACGCGGACTACCGGCTGATCAGCGCCCGGGTGCTGAAGGAGCTGGCCCATTTCCGGGAGGTCAATCTGTTCCTGCGGGGGCTGGTGCCCTTAGTGGGCTTCAAGAGCACCACGGTGGCCTACGCCCGGGCCGAGCGTTTGGCGGGGGAGAGCCATTACCCCCTGAGCAAGATGGTGGCTTTGGCGGTGGACGGGATCACCAGCCTCTCTGTCCGGCCCCTGCGGCTGATCACCGGTTTCGGGGTCTTAGTGGCGCTGGTCAGCTTCATCGGCGTGGTCTGGGCGCTGGTCACCGCCCTTGCGGGCAGGACCGTGGCCGGCTGGGCCAGCATGACCTGCATCGTGTGCTTTGTCAGCGGGGTGCAGCTGATCTGTTTAGGCATCATCGGAGAATATATTGGAAAAATATACATGGAGACCAAACAAAGGCCCCGGTATATCGTCAGCGAACGCTGCGGCCGGTGGGATGAAAACGAAAAAAACGGGGAAATCTGAGGGAACAGGGCGAAATTTGGAGGCCAAGTGGGGAATTTTCACTAAAAATGGCCCCAAAAACCGCCATAATGGCAGCTCAACTCTTGACGAAAAGCCAAAGAAGATGTATTATTTATTCGTAGTTTAATGCCAATTTCTATTTCATATAGAATGGAGGAACTTCTATGGGCATGATTCCTGAAGTGAAATGCCGCCGCTGTGGGGAGAGCTTCTCCTCCCTGCGCAGCCGCTGCCCAAACTGCGGGACCCGCCGGGTCACCCAGAGCAGCCGTACCCCCGGCACCACTCCCGGGACTGTCAGAGGCACCGCCTCCTATGAGCGGGCCGAGACAAATACAAAATGGCAGATGATTTTTGGCCTGATCCTGGTGGTCGCCGTCATTTTGGCGGTGATCGTGATGGTTTCCGGTTCGCTGAGCGGCATCGACAGCCAGACGCCCGGCAAGGCCACCATGGCGCTGCCGTCAGAGACCGCACCGATCCCGACCTTTGACTCCCCGCCGAGCCCGAGCCCCACGGTCACGCCGTCGGTGGAAAACATCGAGATCTGGTACTACAACATCAGCCTGCTGGGCGACGCGCAGGATCCGGCCACGCCGGACGCGTACAGCCCGCTGCTGCGGGTGGGCGAAGATCCCCTGCACCTGACCTGGAAGGTCTTCCCGGCCAACGTGGCGGTGAGCCCCGACCAGGTGCACTGGTCCAGCAGCGACCCGGATGTGATCGAGATCACCAACGTCAACGAAGAAGACGGCAGCTGTGACGTGACCACCCTGCAGGGCTCCAAAGCCGGCGGCGTCGTGATCAGCGTAGAGATCTTTGGCGTGACCAGGTCCTGCCGCATTTACGTGGGCGAGGCTTTGTCGTGAGCAGATCCCGCCGCAGTTACGCAGGAGAGGACAAGTAAGAATCCAGGTTTTACGGACCCCCGGCGGAATTTCCGCCGGGGGTTTTCTACGTGACAGAGGCGGTAAAGTTTGACATAATTATTAAAAAACACTTTTTTTCCTTGTCATATGGGTGCGCTTATGATAAAATACCTCTGTGTGTGAGCGCCGGAGGGCGGCTCTGCGCAGTCTTTTAATGAGGGTGTCAATGTGAATGCTACGATAGATACGGAAATAGAGCGCAGCCCGGAAGAGCTCCAGAAAGAGAAGGACCGGCGGCGGAAAAAAGCCCTGCGGAAAAAAGTGGGCCGGGTCATTGACCGGATCTTCGGCGTCTTTCTGGCGACGGGTATCATGTTCGGCCTGGGCGGCCTGGGCCTGGAATATGTGCTTGTAAAAGGTCCTTCTCCGGCTCTGAGGGAGACCTTTGTGATGACTATGCTGGAGACCCGGCGCTTTGACTTTATCTCGAATATCTTTCTGACCGAGGACGAGGTCAGAGAGATCAAGAACAGCAACACGGCCAGGGTCTCCGAGGAGCAGGACCTGTCCCTGGTGCAGATCCCGGCAGAGACCCCGGCGCCGGACGCGTCCGGCCCGGTGCCGGATGCCTATGGCCTGATCGACGAGGATGGGGACGGGATCGTCTATGAGGACATCATGGGCACCGGTTTTGTGGGATATATGATCACCATTCTGGACCCGACCCGGGTCTTCGTGGGCATGCCTGACGCCTATGGCGGCAGCGGCCTGACGCTGGAGCAGCTGTGCGAGAAATACGGGGCCATAGGCGGCATCAACGGCGGCGGCTTTGTCGATGAAGGCGGCGGCGGCCTCGGCGGCCAGCCCCAGGGGCTCACGATCATAGACAGCGTGTGCTACAACGAGGGCTACGGGGGAGACAGCTTTGCCGGCCTGGATGAGAAGGGCATCCTCCATGTGGGCTACTTCTCTTATTCCACCGCGAAAGACACGGGGATCGTCAGCGGCGTCAGCTTTGATCCGATCCTGATCTACAACGGCGAGGCCCAGACCGGCGGCCTGACCAGCGGCGTCAACCCCCGCACGGCCATCGCCCAGCGGGGAGACGGCGCGGTGATGATGCTGGTCATCGACGGGCGGCAGAGCCACAGCATCGGCGCCCGGTACTCGGATGTGGTGGATATCCTGCTGGACCACGGAGCGGTGAACGCCTGCAACATGGACGGGGGCTCCTCCACCACCATGTTTTACAACGGCGCCTATGTAAACAAGTGCTCTTCCGCCAACGGCATTGCCCGGCCGATCCCGAACGCGTGGCTTTTCAAATAAAGTAGAAAACCCGCCCGGCCGGGCGGGATGAATGGAGAATTGGGTTCATGTCAAAGAAAAGAAAGATCGGCGCATGGATATACGGGCTGTTCCTGGCCCTGTATATTCTGCTCCTGGCCGCGGCGATCCTGTTTGTCCTGGGAAAAGTCTGGGGCTACGCGGAAGAATATGAGGCGTCCAGGCCCGAAAAGGTGATCGACGCCTATGTGGAGGATCTGCAGGAAAATCTCTGGGGCGAGGGCATTCAACGGACGATCGAGCAGATGCCCCACGAGGCCCAGTCCAACGAGGAAGTGGCCCAGATCGTCAAAAACATGCTCCGCAACGACATCACCTGCAGCCGCCAGTCCTCCGTGGGCAATACCGGGAAGATCGTGTACAACCTCCGCTGCGGGGACCGGGTCTTCGGCAAGGTGACCATCGCGGAGGATCAGTCCAAGGCCGACGAGACGGAGTATGGTCTGCTGCCCTGGAAGATCGAAGACGAAGAGTTTGACTTTATGGGGCTGTATTCCTCCATGGAGATCACGGTCCCGGCCCTGTATACCGTAAAGCTCAACGGCTGGGAGCTGCCGGAGGAGTACATCATCGAGGACGGCATCCACTATGACGTGCTGGATGAGTATTACGAGGCCTACCCTGATCTGCCCACCAAGGTCACCTACCGGTTTGACGATATCATCGGCAACCTGGAGCCGGTGGTCTACGATGAGGACGGCAACGAGGTGGTGATCGACCCGGAGAAGGACGACTCCCAGTTTATCCACATGGTGGAGGGAGATCAGTTCAACCGGCTGGACGAGTTCTCCTATGAGTTTGCCAAGCGCTACAGAGAATATGTCTCCGGCGCTTTTGACGCGACCTATGGCTACCAGCGCCTGGCGGCTTACATACGCCTGGGCAGCGATCTGGACGCCCGTATGATAGGCGCCCAGGACGGGCTCTCCTGGGCCCATACCTCCAGCGTGAATGTGCTCTGGGTGCAGCTGAACAGCGCCATCGATCTGGGCGGCGGCTACTATCTGCTGGATATCACCTCCGAGTCCAAGACCTTCCAGCCCGGGCAGGGGGAAGTGGACAATATCCAGAGCATGAAGGTCATTGCGGAAGACGCCGGGAACGATATCCGGGCCGTCACCATGGATATCTACCAGAACGAGGACCAGTAAGAGGCGGAAGACAGTATGGCGAATAAGAGCGGGCCCTGCCAGGAATCGCTGGCCATTGTGCTGCCCTCCCTGAACCCGGACGCCAAGTTCGGCGCCGTGGTGGACGGGCTGGTGGAAAAGGGCTTTCAACATATTGTGATCGTGGACGACGGCAGCGACGGGGACCATCAGGTCTGGTTCGAACGGGCGCAGGCCTATGCGCCGTGCGCGGTGCTGCACCACGGCGTCAATAAAGGAAAGGGCCGGGCCCTGAAAACGGCGTTCCAGTATGTGCTGGAGAATCTGCCGGAGGTAGAGGGCGTCATTACCATCGACGGAGACGGGCAGCATCTGGTGGGCGATATCATCGCCTGCGGAGAGCGGATGCTGCAAAACCCGGAGAAGGTGGTGCTGGGCTGCCGGGACTTTGACGCGCCGGGGGTGCCCGCCCGGAGCGTGGCGGGGAATAAGACCACGTCCCGGATGTTCCGCCTGTGTTACGGCATCAAGCTGTCCGATACCCAGACCGGCCTGCGGGCCATCCCCCGCGGCTGCCTGGAGCGCTTCTGCCGGATCGAGGGGGAGCGGTTCGAGTACGAGACCAATATGCTGCTGCATATGAAGCGCATGGGCATCGGCTTTTTGGAGCAGCCCATCGAGACGGTCTATGAGGATGAAAACGTCCGGTCCCACTATGACCCGGTGAAGGACTCCTGGCGGATCTTCAAGATCATGTTCAAGTTCCTGCTCAGCTCTTTCGGCTCCACCCTGATCGATTTAGGCATCTTCTACCTGGTGATGCGGTTGTTAGGGGCCAGAATGGGGGCCTACGCGGAGCTGGGGGCCACGGTGATCGCCCGGGCCTGCTCCTCCTTTGCCAACTTCAACGCCAACAACAGCGTGGTCTTCGGCAACGAGGGGAGCTATAAGCGGGCTCTGCTGCGGTATTACTGCCTGTGCATCCCCCAGATGCTGGTGTCCGCTGGGCTGGTGACGCTGATCAACCACCTGCTCTCCAACAGCCTGCCCATCATCGCCACGCTGATCAAGTTCGCGGTGGACACCTGCCTGTTCTTTATCAGCTATCAGATCCAGCGGGAATGGGTCTTTTCCCAAAAGAAGTGAGGAACGCCGCAACATACGCTCTGGCTGCCTGCCAGAGCGTTTTGACTGTATAATGACATTTGCAGGAAAGAGAGAGCAGCGGGGGAGCACGAGGGGGCAAGGCCCGCCTCGTGTTTCAATCACCGCCAGCGAAAAGCCGGATTTATCCGGCGCATTTGCCGAGCGTAGCGATTTTTTTCAGAAGGGCTTGCCCTTCTGAAAAAAGTGGCGGTCGTGGCGCTATAAAACAACCCCTCCGGTTTTCCGGAGGGGTTGTTTTATAGCGGCCAGGTCGGTAGCCAGCCCATCAGGCGGGAGGCCAGGGCGTTGTCCACCGGCAGGCCGCCCAAGGCGGGGAAGAACAGGCAGAACAGCAGCACATTCACCACGGCGAAGGGCACCGCATACCGGGCCCAGGTGGGCTTGTTCAGCTGCATGAGCCGGAACACATAGCAGATGGCCAGGATGAGGAACACGGAAGAGGGAAAATAGTGATACTCAAAGGTGGTGCGGGTGATAAAGACCCAGGGCAGCAGCTGGGCCAGATAGCCCAAGAGGATGAAGGCGGCCTTCCGGTCCCGCCGGAAAAGGGCCGTATAGACCAGCACGAACAGGCTCAACAGCCCGCCCCAGCAGACAGCAGGGTTTAAAAAGGCACAGATGGAGGAGCGGGTCCCATCGTCAAAATATTCCAGGTAGTACAGAATGGGCCGGATGTTCAGCACCCACTGGTACCAGCGGGAGGAATAGGGGTGCTCCGCGTGGACGCCGGCGTGATACGTGAACATGAAGGTCTGGTTATCCCAGACCATACGCAGATACTCCCCTAAGCTGTGGGCCGGCATGGCCTTGCCGTAGGGGATATAGGCCAGCAGATAGATCAGCAGCGGGAGCAGGACGAAAAAGACCACGCAGAACAGGCAGTTGCCGAAGAAGCTGTGCAGCAGCTCCCAGACATCCGGCCCCGGTTCCACCGCCGGAGCGCTCGCCGCGCCGGCGGCCGCGTCTGTCTCTGAGACGGGGACCGGCTCCGTGTCTGTTGTCAGAATCGGCTCCGCCTCCTCCGCCGCGGCGGGCCGCAGGGCCAGGAAGCGCCCTGCCCAGTGGAGGGCCCAGATCACCGCCAGGCCGGCCCCGGCGTAGATACAGGTCCACTTGCTGGCAGCCCCCAGGCCGAAAAACAGCCCGGACAGGGCCAGCGCCCGCTTGTCCTCCCGGCTCACATACACGTACATGAACAGGTACATCCACAGGATGAAGAACACCGCGTAGGTGTCAATGGTGGCGATGCGGGTCTGGGTATAGTGCATGAAGTCCGTGGCGAACAGCAGCGTCCCCAAAAAAGGGACCGCCCGGCCGCCGAAGATCCGCTTCAGCAGCAGATACATGACCGGCAGCATCAGCACCCCAAACAGCGTCCCCATAAAGCGCCAGCCAAAGGGCGTCATGCCCAGGAGGGTGATGCCCAGGGAGAGGATCAGCTTGCCTAAAGGCGGGTGGGAGATCTCATAGGGCCAGATGTTGTGCAGATGCTCCCAGGCGGTGCGGACATGGTAGATCTCGTCAAAGTAGGTGGAGTTTTTGTAATTCTGGGAGGCGGGGACGGTGCCCTGCTCGTCACAGAGGGCGGGCAGCTCGGACACGACGGGGATCGGATCCCCCGACTGGTCCAGGAAGGCGATCTCCCCCAAATAGGGGTTCCCCTCCGTGCACGTCAGGCGCACGACCCGGGCCCGCAGGTCCGGCTCCGGGGTCAGCACATGCCATTTCAGCACCGCCACATAGTCCTGCTGAAACGCGGAGGCCGGAAGAAAGGTCTCCCCATCCTCGGAATATTCGATATCATAAGCGCCGGTGGAGACCCCCGCATAGAGCAGGATCCGGCTGGGGGAGGGGCCCTCCAAGTGAATCAGCGCGCTTTTGCCGCCCATGCTCTCAAAGGTCTCGGGGGAGGAGGTGTTGCCCAGGTTGGTGAAAGCGGCGGCGGCATAGACGAGAGTGAGCAGCGCCAGGGCCAGGCACTCCCGGCGGCGGGCGGCGCCGCCGGCACCGGGCCGCTCCGGCAGAGGCTCCTCTCCGGGCAGCAGACAGACCTTCAGATAGGGCAGCCCGGTAAAGAAAGCGATCAGCAACAGCGCGGCCGCGACAGGCAGCGCGTATTGGGCGAGGATTTTCATAGGGCAGAGCTCCGGGATTCAAAAAAGATAACTTATTATAAACTATTTTTCCAGAAAGTTCAATATATGGGGAGCCAGACAGAACCAGGGGGAAGGCGTTTCGCCTTCCCCCTGGGTGTTTAACAGGTGTGTTTATTTCAGCAGCTGGTGGAGCTCTAAGACGCTGGGGAGGACATAGTCCGGCTTGCGCTGGGAGGCGTCCACCATGGCCTGGTCCGTCTCCCCGGAGAGCACCAGCACAGAGACCGAACCCGCGTTCTGGGCCACGGCGATATCCGTATACAGCCGGTCGCCCACGGCGCAGATCTTCTCATTGGGGACCCCGGTGGTCTGGGAGATCAGGTCGATCATGCGGCGGTTGGGCTTGCCGATGTACAGCGGCTCCACCCCGGAGGCGGCGGTCAGCAGGGCGCAGATGCTGCCACAGTCCGGCAGGACCTCGTCATGGGGCATGGGACAGACCCAGTCCGGGTTGGCGGCGATAAAGGTCGCTCCCCGGCGCAGGAAGTGGACGGCTTTGTCTAATTTCTCATAGACCAGCTCCGTGTCAAACCCGGCCACCACCACGTCGGCCCCTTCGTCCACCAGGTCGATGCCATAACTCAAAAGCTCCCGCCGGAAGGCCCGGTTGCCCACCAAGTAGACCTTGGCCCCGGGGTGATAGCTGTTGAGGTAGATGCCGGTGGCCATGCCGGAGGAAAAGACGTTCTCCTCCTCGCAGGGGAAACCCAGGCCCCGGAGCCGGCCGATATAATCCAGCCCCGCCCGGGAGGAGTTGTTGGTCAGGTAGATGTATTTCTTGCCCAGGGCGGGCAGATCCTCCATGAGCTCAATGGCCCCGGGATAGACCTGGTCCCCCAGATAGAGGGTGCCGTCCATGTCAAACAGGAACAGTTCACAGTTTCTAAGCTTGGTCAGATCGGTCATGCGGTCCTCCTCAGTCCTGATCGGCCCAGAAGAGGGCGCATTTCACGGCCTTTTCCCAGCCCTTGAGCAGGGAGGCGCGCCGCTCCTCTTCCATGAGGGGACTGAACACCTTTTCCACGGCCCAGTTGCCCTTGATATCGTCCAGGCTGTCCCAGAAGCCCACGGCCAGGCCCGCCAGGTAGGCGGCGCCCAAGGCGGTGGTCTCCACGCACTTGGGCCGGATGACCCGGGCGCCGATGGTGTCCGCCTGGAACTGCATCAGGAAGTTGTTGGCGCTGGCGCCGCCGTCCACCTTCAGCTCGTGGATCCGGATGCCGGAGTCCTTCTCCATGGCCCGGACGATGTCATGGGTCTGGTAGGCCAGGGATTCCAGCGTGGCCCGGACCAGGTGGGCCCGGGAGAAGCCCCGGGTCAGGCCCACGATCGTGCCCCGGGCGTGCTGATTCCAATAGGGCGCGCCCAGACCGGTAAAGGCCGGGACCACATAGGCGCCGGCGGTGTCCGGCACATCGACGGCATAGCGTTCGCTCTCGGCGGCGGAGGTGAGCACGGTCAGCTCATCCCGCAGCCACTGGACCGCCGCGCCGGCGGTGAAGATGCTTCCCTCCAGCACATATTCCACGTGGCCGCCGGGGCCCGCGGCGATACTGGTGACCAGGCCATTCTTGCTTTCCACGATCTCCCAGCCGGTGTTCATCAGCAGAAAGCAGCCGGTGCCGTAGGTGTTCTTGATCTGGCCCGGCTCAAAGCCGCACTGGCCGAACAGGGCGCACTGCTGGTCCCCGGCCGCGCCGGAAATGGGGATCTCCGCCCCATAGAGCCAGCGCTCGGACGTGCCGTAGACACAGCTGGAAGGCTTGACCTCCGGCAGGATGCAGGCGGGAATGTCCAGCAGGTCCAGCAGCTCCTTGTCCCAGCAGAGGTCGTGAATATTGTAGAGCATGGTCCGGCTGGCGTTGGTGTAGTCCGTCACATGGACCTTGCCGCCGGTGAGCTTCCAGATGAGCCAGGTGTCGATGGTGCCGAAGAGGAGCTGGCCCGCCTCGGCCTTTTCCCGGGCGCCGGGCACGTTGTCCAAAAGCCATTTGATCTTGGAGCCGGAGAAATAGGCGTCCGGCACCAGGCCGGTCTTCTGGCGGATCATGTCGCTGTAGCCCTTTTCCACCAAATCGTCGATGATGCCGGCGGTCCGGCGGCACTGCCAGACAATGGCGTTGGCGATGGGTTCCCCGGTCACCCTGTCCCAGATGACCGTGGTCTCCCGCTGGTTGGTGATGCCGATGGCGGCGATATCCGCCGCGGTGGCCCCCAGGCGCACCATGGCCGCCCGGGAGACCTCCAGCGTCACATCCCAGATCTCCTGAGCGTCATGCTCCACCCAGCCGGGCTGAGGGAAGATCTGCGGGAACTCCTTCTGCACGGAGACGCAGATGTTGCCGAATTTGTCGAATAAGATGCATCGGGAACTGGTGGTGCCCTGGTCCAGGGCCATGATGTACTTCATAGGTGCCTCCTTTTAATCGGCGATGAGCCGGGTCAATCTGGCCAGGGTCAGGCGGTTGCGGATGGCAGAGGAGATGTCCAGAAAATCCTTCTTCACAGCGGGATCGATGCCCAGCTCCTCCAAGGAGTGTTTGGCGCCGATGGCCGTATAGAGTTCCACCAGCTCCTCATAGCTGGGGATCTGGGCGATGACCTCCCGGATCTGGGGCCAGGCTTTTTTCAGATTCTCGGCGGGGAAGGTGGCCAGCACATCGTTCTCGTTCTCCTTCATGATGCCGTCGGCCAGATCGCCAAACTCATAGCGGACCCAGGCCTCGTCGATGGGCTGGAAGGGCTTGACTTCGATGGTCTCCCGCTGGGCCAGCTTGTGATAGGCCTCGGCCACCAGCAGAGTGCCGACGCCCACGCACTCGCCGTGGAGGCCGTGGGCATTTTCAAAGCCCCGGGGCTTCATCTCCACTAAGTGGGCCACCAGATGCTCGGCACCGGAGGCTGCCCGGGAGTTGGAGAGGATCTGCATGGTCAGGCCGGAGATCATCTGGGTGTAGGCCATGGTCTCGATATCCGGCTCCTTGCCGGCCTTCAGATCGTAGGCGCATTTGGTCATCAGGTCCAGAGCCTCCTGGGCCATGTCGCAGACCTTCTGGCAGAAATACTCCCCGGAGACCAGGTGGGCGATCTTCCAGTCGGCAATGGAGATGACCTTGGCCATGATATCCTGCACGCCGGCGATGGTCAGGAACCGGGGAGCTCCGGCCACCACGTTGATATCGCAGATGACCGCGTCCGCCGCCTGCATGGGGATGGACTTCTTCTGCCCGTCGATGATGATGGAGCAGATATCCGCCGTGAAGCCGTCCGAGGAGACGATGGTGGGGATGGCCACGAAGGGGATGCCCAGCTTCCAGGCGCTGTAGCGGCCAAAGTCCATCAGCGTGCCGCCGCCGACCACCACCACATAGTCCGGCTTCTGCACGAAGCGGGTCATGCAGTCTTCGATCAGACCCTTCTCGCTGTGCAGGCCCTGGGCTTCCAGAACGATCTCCTGATCGGCCGGTACGTGGACAATGCCGGGGAGATTGTATGTGTTCGTATCGTATATCACGGTGCGGAAGCCGGTCAGGCCGCAGTCGGCCATGTATTTGTCGAAGTGGTTCAGCGCGCCGGGTTCGCAGACGACCAGTTTGGTCCTCAGCTCGTGGTCGCGCCCGCAGGAGCAGGGGCCCAGATATTTCGCGGTGTCGAGAATCATAAGGGATCTACCTCCGTATGTAAAATGTATGGTTTAATTTTACAACTCATGGCGAAAAAAAGCAACAACTTTTTGGCATTTTGCCAGCGGATTTTACAAGGAGTATAGTAAAAAGGGCCGCCGCATGAGCGGCGGCCCGAGGGGAGAAGTAAGAAGTGAAAAAGATAGGTATGTCCCAGATGTAGCAGCTAAAAAACTGCCATTGTAAACAGACAGCGACTCATTACCACGCCTGCCCAGCCGCCAGGCCAATTTGGGTCAAGGTATTTGTTGTGGTAATAATGCAAGCAGTAACGCCCATTATGATTCCACCGATATAAGGATTCTTCGTTTTCTGATAGATCTTTCTGCACACAAAAGCAGCAAGAGGAAGAATCACCAGGATCGAATACAGCCAAATCGGTGCCATCGTATCGCAGGCAGGGAAGTGAAGTTCTGTCCAACTCCAGCCGGTGATGTAGAATGTGATATACTGTGTCAGGACAATGATTTCCGGACCGATAAACACAAAGAACATTTGAATGGCACAACTGATCCAGTTCTTTTTTCCGATTTTGACATAATTGAAGCCATTGGTTACAACAGAAAGCGCAATGTAATATATAAGCCAGAATATAAGGTATTTACCGGTTTGCACCAATTTCTCCGCGGAAAAGGCCCGGATCGTCATAAAGCACCAGCAGCGAAAATCTACATGGAAGAAATAATCGGACAGGAAGACCAGAGAGAAGGTAGAAAAGACTGCAAACAAAGACAGGACAACAGATTTCCAAAGTTTCTTGCCACTGATTTTAATTCCGCGTTCTGCCAGGTCAAGTCCGTTTTTCTTGCTGTAACAATGATAAGAGACTATCATAATCAGCACAGTAGCAATACCGCAAATTGCAGACCAGGTGCCTATATACCAACTGGCCTCTTGGGTAAAGAAGCTCGGACGACTTCCACCCATTGCCCACGAATAAAGCAGGACGTAAACAACTGCTCCAAACACAGCGCCAAAGACCAGACCACCCCAATACCAGGCTTTTCCTTTCCCGGAAGGAGCCGGAAGAGGCTCAACGGGAGCTGTTGCCTTCAGTTCCTTAAAGTATGGCAGGTCCAGCATGGCAAGGGCAGCATTGATTAGGAACATGAAGAAGCCAATAAGGCCTATTGTATTGAAGACCACCTTCCATTGCCAAATCTGGCTACTACCGGGAATGTTGTCTGGCTGTCCAAAAGACTCGTTTAAGAAATCACAGCTATACGAAACGACATTGGAAGAAAAATGGGCAACGGGATGAGTAATAGGGGGATTTATTATCTCACGCATTACATCAACACCGTCTATTTCTTTATGATAGATGGTATAGCTATCTCGAACCTCCATTTCAGTGTCATCTGCATAGAAATTCAGAAAGGCTTGCGCGGGATACTGATGAATAAACTCTCTTGCGGGTGAGTATGTTCCGTCTGCCTGTTCAACCCTGTGATACCATTCATCATATTGCACTGTAACAATCATAACGTCTCTGGTGCCAAACATGCCAACGTATGCATCAGGATCCCACGACATCAGCTCCGGTTCTTCACATACAATTACTGCAGCGGAAATTAACGGATCCTCTTGCAAGTTGTCGAGCATACAGCTTCTGCTGGAAAAATACCCGCCATATGAATGCCCAGAGACAGCTACCTTGGTTTTGTCAACAAACGGTAAAGTATGCAAATATTTTATCCCATCGTATAATCCGTTTGCATTCGAAAGGGGGTCTTCCATCCAAACTGGCTCAATAGTCTCAGAGTCTCCGTGACCATACATGTTTATAGCCAGGACAACATAACCACGGCGTGCATATTCAACAAAATTCAGGTCCTGAAACTCTTTTGTGTTATACCAGCCTTCACTGACAAGAATAGCTGGTGCGGGATTTTCGGATGTAGCTGTTTTCGGTTTAAGTAGCATTGCGTTTTGATGAAGCCCAGACTGTGTAATGTAATCAATTTCTGTTACTTCAACTTTTCCACCGTTCGACTGAATTAAACTGGCACCAACAGAACTGATCAAACATATAATCAGCGCCACAACAATCCAAAATCTCGGAGACCGGTTAGCTTTTTTCATGTTGAATTTCCTCCTGTTCCTTTCCTTTCTCAATTTTTTTGCTTTGCGAAATTTGTACAATTCCGCTCTGTAATATTAAGAATAAGTCATAAAAGTTTTTTAAACAAGATATAGGATTGTTGCTAAATAGGGGATTTTTGCGGTGCAAATTTGCATTATAAAATTGTTTTGTGGTGCAATAATGATAAAAAAATAACTTCAACAAACGGTTCCTTTAGCTTTTGTGCACATTGTCAAAATGCCCGCAAAAAAAGGCCCCCGGTCAGGGGCCAACAAACTCAATATTTGTGCTGCCGGTAGGCCAGGGGCGTGATGCCCTCAAATCGCTTGAAAACATTGATGAAATAACTGGAGTCCATAAAACCCAGCTCCGAGGCAATGTGGCTGACTGAGTCGTTGGTGCCGCGGAGCATCTCCTTGGCCCATTGGACCTTTTGACGGTTTACATACGTTATAAAGTTCTCTCCCAGCTCCCGGCAGAACAGCCGGGAAAAGTAACTGGGGCTCAGATGGCACAGGCGGGCCATGTCGCTCATGGTCACCGATTCCCGCCGGTGGCTGTCCACATAGTCCAGGGCGGGGTAGACGGGGCTGGTCTTGGGGACGGCCAGGGTCCGGCCGCCGGAAGGGGCCGGTTCGATCTCCGGCACCGGCGTGGAGAGCTCCTGCATCCCCGCCTGCTGCACCCCGGACAGCTCCGCGCCGCTGTGGAGCAGATATTCATAGCTCATGGCCTCGCTGCGTCGGCTCAGGGCCCGGTCCACGATGTACTGGACAATGGCATTGATGGTGTCCGCAATGGCCACGATGCGCTCATACTCCATCTCGGGCAGGCGCTCGTACATTTCCAGCAGGTCCTGCCGGGCGGCGCCGCTCTTGTCGTTGAAGGAGCTGATCTCGCTGACCAGCCGCTCCACTTTGGCGCCGGTGTCCCCGTTGGGAATGCGCACTTCGCCGAACATGACCGCGCCCAGATACCGGTCCCCCACCGAGACGGGGACGGCCACGTCCACAATGCCGCAATGGCAGAGATAGATATACGGCCTGCCAAGCCGCACAGCCTCCAGCCCCGCCAGCGCGTCACAGCGGAAGCAGCGCTTGCGCGAGACCGGATTCTCCCTTATGACACTGCAAAAGTCCGTCCGGCAGCTGTGCTTGGTGATGGGATTGCCCTTGAAATCAATGGTGATAATGGCGGTATTCGTCAGCTTGGCCAGCTGGTCCTGAACAGCCTCCCACAGCGGAATGTCAAGCAGGGCCCTTAGGTCCAGATCCTGTTTTCCCAACTTTTCCACCCCTATCGGAAGCGGCTACGGTGCCACAGTATACATCATAATTTAAGTATACATGAAATGCCGATAAAGGACTACAAAATAATATGTCCAAAATTGGGAATATTTTGTTGTAAAAAGCGAGAAAATAGGATTTTTTTGATGTGATATTCTGTCAATAGGCGACCAGGTTGTTCACCCATTTTCTGCTGGTCACCAGCGCCAGGCCGATGCCCGCCTTGATGAGATTCAGGCCCTCCACCAGGGCGAACATCTGCACCACGCCGATGGAGGTGTACCGGGAGAGGACGAAGGCCACGGGGATGTTCAGCACCCAGAGAAAGACGCAGTCGAACACAAAGGTGATGAGCGTTTTACCGCCAGAGCGGAGGGTGAAATAACAGGCGTTGGTGAAAGCATTGAGGGGCATCATCAGCGCGCTGACGGTGAGCAGCCGGGCGGCCAGGTCTTTGACCATGTCCGTGGTGTTGTAGATGGCGGGGACGGAGGGGGCCAGCAGGGCCATCAGGGCGCCCACCGCGATGCTCAAGACCACGGAGAAGGCGATGAGCTTGGTGTCCTCGTCGATGGCCCGTTCCAGCTCCCCAGCCCCCAGCAGATGCCCGACGATGATGGCCACCGTATCCCCCATGGCCAGGAAGGCGCAGAAGAACAGGTTGGACACCGTGGTGGAGATGTTGAAGGCGGAGACCACCTCCAGGCCCCGGACCGAGTAACACTGGTTGAGAGCGGCCATGCCGCCGGACCAGAGCACCTCGTTGAGCAACAGGGGGAGACTGAGCACCGCCACCTGCTTCAGCAGCTCCCGGGGCAGCCGCAGACGGCCGTAGGCGCCCACGATGTAGGGGTTGGTCTGCTTGTGCCGGTGGGTCCAGATCACCACGATGCCGCACTCCGCAAAGCGGGCCAGGACCGTGGCGATGGCCGCGCCCACCACCCCTAAAGCCGGGGCGCCCAGCTTGCCGAAGATGAGGATATAATTGAACAGGAGATTGACAAAGACGGCGATGATCCCGGCCTTCATGGGCAGCACGGTCTCCCCGGTCTGGCGCAGGGTGCTGGCGTAGACCTGGCAGAGGGCAAAGGGGAGGGCCTGAAGGAGCATCACGTGCAGATAGTCCAGGCCGTAGCGCAGCGTGGCGGCCAGGTCCAGATCCTCCTGCCCCTGGTGGAGGAACAGGGAGATCAGCTGCCTGCCGCAGCAGAGGAAAAGCAGCGCGAACACCGCCACAGAGGCGGCGGCAATATACTGCTTGAGCCGGAACGTGTCCCGGACGCCCTTGCTGTCCCCCTTGCCGTAGAACTGGGCGGTGAAGATCCCCGCCCCGGCCAGGCCGCCGAAGATGCACAGGTTAAACACAAACAGCAGCTGGTTGACGATGGCCACGCCGGACATGGGCTCCGTCCCCACCTGGCCTACCATTACGTTGTCCAGCAGGCTCACAAAGTTGGTAATGACGTTTTGAATGAGCACCGGCAGCATCACCGAAAACATTTTCGCGTAAAAGCTCCGGCTGCCCACGTATTTTTTCAGAAACATGTTTCTCCCCTGCCTCTCGGGATATGCACGGCGTATTCTACCTTATTTTATTATAAAACGCAAGGCCTTTTTCCCGCGCATCATCGCGCCGCCGCCGGGCATACTAAGAAAAAACAGGGAGGGGTTTCTATGAGCAAGGAGAAGAAAAGACTGGTGCTGGCCCTGATTTTGATTTTCGCCGTCAACATCTTTCTGATCACCATGGCCCAGAACGCCTGGGCGGATCTGTATAAAAAGGGCTCCAGCGGGGCCGTCGTGTCGGAGATCCAGAAGCGGCTGAAGAACTGGGGCTATTATACCGGGGCGGTGGACGGCGTCTACGGCAGCAAGACCGAGGAGGCCGTGAAATATTTCCAGCGGAAAAACGGCCTGAGCCCCGACGGCCAGGTGGGCAATCAGACCCTGGCCGCCCTGGGCATCAACCCCGGCAGCGCCGGCGGCGGTTCCGGGGCCTCCGGCGGTTCCGGCGGCAGCGGGGACCTGGAGCTGCTGGCCCGGCTCATCTCGGCCGAGGCCCGGGGCGAGCCCTACGAGGGCCAGGTGGCCGTGGGGGCGGTGGTGCTCAACCGGGTGGAGCACGCCTCCTTCCCCAACTCGGTCTCCGGCGTGATCTACCAGAGCGGGGCTTTTTCCTGCCTGGACGACGGCCAGTTCAACGAGCCCGTGGCCGAGAGCGCCTACCGTGCCGCCCAGGACGCCCTCAACGGCTCCGACCCCAGCGGCGGCGCGATCTACTATTTTAATCCCGCCACCGCCACCAGCCAGTGGATCTGGTCCCGGCCGCTGATCGTCCAGATCGGCAGCCACCGCTTCTGCGCATAATTTTGTTGAAATCCGGGGGATAGTAAGTTATAATGGCTGTATATATACAGCCATTATAACTTTTTTGGAGGGGACCATGGCCTACTGTAAACAGTGCGGCGCCTATATCCCGGACGGGCAGGAGAAGTGTCTGGCCTGCGGGTATGACCCGGCCCAGGCCGCCAGCGCCTATCAGGCCCAGGAGCGCGAAGAGGAGCGCCGGCAGCAGGAGCGGGAACGGCAGGAGGAGCGCCGCCGCCGCAAGGAGGAATACCGCCGCCAGGCGGAAGAGGAGTACGCCCGCCGTCAGGAAGAGGAAGAGCGTGCCCGCCGCCAGGCGGAGGAGGAATATGCCCGCCGCCAGGACTGGCAGGAAGAGGAGGCGTTTTATGACCACCCCTACAGCCGGGAGGGAGAGGTGCGCAGCAGCGTCCCCAGGCAGGCGGGCAAGCGCGGCAGCAACCGGCTGCTGTCCGCGGCCAGCTATTTGGGGATCCTCTTCATTCTGCCCTATCTTCTCGCCCCGGAGGACCGGTTTGTCCGGTTCCACGCCAAGCAGGGCCTGCTGCTTTTCCTCTTTGAAGTCCTGGCGGGGATCCTCGGTGAGATCACCGGTTTTGGCTGGATCCTGAATCTTTTTACCCTGTACTGTATCTACAAAGGGATGACGGCCGCCCTCCGCGGGAGGCTGGAGGAGCTGCCCCTTATTGGTAAATATGCCGGAAGGATCAAATAACAAGGCGGTATTTTGTGGAAAATCGCGGCCGGAAGACACAAGATTTAGAGAGCTGAAAATCTTCCCCAAAATCGGCAAAAAAATGTTGACAAACCGGGCTTTTTGGTGCTAAGATGAACCACGCGAAAGGCTTGGAGCCTTTGCGCGGGTCCTGCCGGGAGCGCTTTCGATCCGGAAAAAACGAAAAAGATTGAAAAAACTCTTGACATTGCCCATTTCCCGTGGTATAGTAATCAGGCTGACGCCGAGAGGGGTTAGCGGTGTACCTTGAAAATTGAACAATGCAAGAAGCTTA
>CANRHH010000033.1 GCA_947630375.1 uncultured Oscillospiraceae bacterium
TTTTCCCTAACTTTCCCTCTCATAGGTATAGAAATGGAGCTGTAGTGAAACTTGACGTTTCGCTACAGCCCCTTTTTTGCGTGGTGGGGAAGAAATGGATGAAATTGGCACGAATTTCACGAAAAATTCACGGGATATGCATAGATTTGTCCTATTTTGCCGGGTATAGTGGAGGCAGACGGTAAAAACAAGCCGCTTCCGGCGCGGCGGAAAAGGAGGAGAAGGGTATGCGAAATCGCGCGTTCCGGCAGGCGCTGTGCCTGGCGCTCACGCTCTACCTGCTGGCGGGCTTTGCCCCCGTCTCCGCCTTTGCGGTGACGCAGGATGAGATCGACCGGCTCCAGGAGCAGAAGGACCAGCTCCAGTCCCAGCGGGACCGGAAACAGGCGGAGCTGGACCGGCTGGAGACGGAGCACGCCGAGGCGGACCAACGCAAACAGGCCATGGACGAGCGGAACCTGGTGGTCCTGCAGCAGCTCCAGCTCAACAGCGAACAGATGCGGCTCTATGACGAGATCATTGCGGACAAGGCCGGGGAGCTGGAGGCCGCCGAGGAGCAGGAGCGGGAGCAGCTCCGGCGCACCCGGGCCCGGGTCCGGGCCATGGAGGAGGACGGCGACCTGGGCTTTTTGGCCTTGGTGCTCCAGACCAGCACCTTAGGCGAGCTGTTTACCGCCTTGGACGACGTGGGCGAGATCATGCAGAGCGACCGGGAGCTGGGGGAGAAGTATATGGCTGCCCGGGCGTACACCCAGCAGGTCCTGGCGGACTATGAGGCGACCCGGGCTGCGGTGGAGGAAAAGCAAGACACCCTCCGCACCGAGCAGCGGGACCTGGAGGAGCAGCTGGGCCAGGTCAATGGGCTGATCTATGAGCTGGCTTCCCAGATCGAGGGCCAAGCGGAGGAGCTGGCGGCGCTGGACGAGTCTGTGACCCAGGCCCAGCGGGAGATCGACCAGGCGGTGGCAGAGCTGGAGCGCCAAAGGGCGGAGGAAGAGGCCGCCCGCCGGGCCGCTGAAGCCGCCCAGGCCGCCGCAAGCGGCAATACCGGCGGGGAGAGCAGCGGCACCGGCGGCACGGTGTACTCCACCGGCTCCTTTATCTGGCCGGTGCCCTCCTGCACCTATATCACCAGCCGCTTCGGCCCCCGGTATCATCCGGTGACGGGGCTGTACCAGTCCACCCACACGGGGCTGGATATCGGCGCGGCCTACGGGGCCGCCATCCAGGCCGCCGACAGCGGCGAGGTCTTTGTGGCCGGGGTCAAAGGCGGTTACGGCAACTGCGTCATGATCGACCACGGCAACGGCATGTATACCCTCTATGGGCACATGTCCTCCATCGCCGTGTCCGTGGGCCAGGTGGTCAGCCAGGGGGACACGGTGGGCTATGTGGGCAGCACCGGTGTCTCCACCGGGCCCCACTGCCATTTTGAGATCCGCGTCAACGGGGACCCCACGGACCCGGCCCCCTGGTTCAGCGGTCTGAGCTACGCCCCGGACGCCTAAAGACGCTGTGGGCGCGGCGGCCCTGCCTGTTTCTATTTCTCACCCCCGGCGCATATACATGCACCGGGGGTGAAAACATGTCCTATGAGGAAAAACCCAGGCCGCCGGCCCGGGCCCACAGCCTGAGCTTAGAGGCCAGGGAGAAACTGAGCATCAGCGGCGTGGAAGATGTGTCCGGCTTTGACGAGACTCTGATCGTTCTGACCACAGCTTTGGGGGACCTGACGGTCCGGGGCGAAAATCTGCATATAGACCGGATCGACTTAGATGTGGGGCAGCTGGAGGTGCGCGGCAGCATCCAGGAACTGCGCTATGGCGAGACGGCCAAGGGCGGCTCCCTCTGGTCCCGGCTGTTCGGCTGAGCGATGGAGGTCGAACTGAGCCGCCAGAGCGCCCGGCTGTTGATCGCGCTGCTGCTGGGCGTCGCCATCGGTCTGCTGTACGATCTGCTGCGGCCTCTGCGGCGGAAAGGCGGCCGGGCCGCCGGCGCGGCCCTGGACGTGCTTTTCTGCGCCGCCTCCGGCTGCGGCGTCTTCGTGTATGCCATGGGGGCGGGGGACGGACGGCTGGGCCTGTGGGAGCTGGCCGCAGCGCTGCTGGGCTTCCTGCTGTATATGCACACGCTCAGCACGCTGTTCTTCCCTCTGTTCACCGGCGCGCTGGAGCTGCAGCTCCGGGCCGCCGGGGCCGTGAAAAAAAGGACCGGCCGGCTCCTTTCTTTGGCAAAAAAAGCCCTGGCCCCTGTGAGACAATGGCTGGGAGAGCTGGGGCGGCGCCTGAAAAGCAAGAGGCCGCCCCGGACAAAGGCACGGGAGGAGGCCGGACATGCCAAAAAATCTGATCCTGCGTATCGTGGTGGTGGCGCTGATGCTGTACGCGCTGATAAGCTTAGGCGGGCTCCGGGGCGATCTGCGCCGGACAGAGCAGCTGGCCGGGCAGCTGGAGGCCGAAAAAGAGCTGCTGGCGGCAGAAAATGCCCGCCTGGAGGCGAGCTTGAATGAGGCGAAGGACCCGGAGGAAATGCGGCGGCTGGCCTGGGAGCGCCTGGGCCTGGTGCTGCCGGGGGAGAAGATCTTCTATTTTACCGCCCCGGAGACATAGTGCCGCAGACCTGTTCCGCCACGCGACGGCCCGTAAAACCGAGAACCGGCATGGCTCACAGGCCATGCCGGTTCTTGCTATGGGGGCGCCGCCATAAGGACGGGCAGAGGATCACATGGGAGGCAGCTCCGGCCCCGCCGGGGCCTGATTCCAGAGCCGCCCGGTGCGCAGCACCTCATAATAGAGCACAAAGGTCATCGACATGTAGGGCACGGTCCAGACCTGCAAACCGCTGAAAAACCACAGGCCCGGCACCGAGGAGAGAGATACCAGCAGCGACCAGCCGATAAACGACAGCTCCAGCCAGAAAAGCTCCCCTTTGTGCCCGCGCATCATCTGCTTACTGGCCCGGATGCAGTCCATCACCGAGTATTCCGGGTGGTCTATCAGGATCAAAGTCGCCTGGCTGTAGCGCAGGGCGGCGATAACGCCGGGGACGATGAACAGCAGGCTCCACAGGGAGACAAACAGATCCACGAGGATGTTCAGCAGCAGAATACGCCAGAAGAAACCGAAACCGTCCAGCAGGTTGCCATAGCTGGGATTGTCTCCCCGGACCGTGCGCAGCAGGAAGATGTTAAACCCGACGGCCACCACCATGCTGCACAGCTCCAGCAGCACGTAGATGAGGACCGAGCTGCCGCCGGGCATCATCGTCTCCAACACCCGCGCGGCCTGCTCCGCCGCGCCGCTGCTCACATAGTTCAGCAGCTGCTCATAGCGCCCCGGGGTCACGTTGCCGTACATGATTTGGGAAGACAGTACGGACAGCACGATGCCCAACAGGCAGTACACGGTACCCACGGCGATCACATTGGGTTTGGAGATCCGGATCAGCTGCCGGGCGCTGATTTTCAGTTCTCTGTTAGAGGGCATGGGACTTCCCCCCGATCATTTAAAATCTGAATCTAATAATAGCATTCAGGGCCCCCGTTGTAAAGCAAAAAAACGAAGGAAAACGGAAAAAACACTTGACAATTTGCAGGACGGGTGCTATTATAATCAAGCGTTCCAGAGATGCGCGAGTGGTGGAATTGGCAGACTCGCTAGATTCAGGTTCTAGTGCTCACTCCGGGCGTGCGGGTTCAAGTCCCGCCTCGCGCACCAGCGTCGCCGCAAGCTTCATATCGCTTGCGGCGACTTTTATGCCTATGGCAAAAAGTCCCCTCGCGCTCATTCCGCTGCGGCTCCTTTCCAAATCGAACCCACTACGCTGGGCTTCGATTTGGTTTATCAAACCTTGAGATGTAAATCCTATAATACTACCGTACCAAAAGATGAGGGCCGGTCTGCCGACCGGCCCTCATCTTTTGGCTTGTCAGGGGATGTGAATGGGTCCGTCTGCGCTCTGCGAGTGGACGAAGTACACTACACGCCTGGCTGGAAACCGGATGATGAACTTGTATCCATTGTGGCATGAAAAGTTTGCGCAATTTTAATAGGAACATCGTAAGAGGAAAATCTATTATCAGCGTCATAAAGCATTTCCTCGTGACAAATGTTTCAATATAGGTTATAATGAAAGTTACAAAAGAATCGGAGGTGCTGTAATGGCCGTCCCAAAATATTATGAGTTCTATAATGTCTTCCTTGAATCGCTTGCTGATGGGAAGGTACATACTCTTAAAGAGTGCAAAGAATATGTTGCAAAGAAAAAGAAACTCACAGAGGACGATATGTCCCAGCAGACAGCCACAGGTTATGCCCTTTGGGTCAACCGTTTGGGCTGGTGTACCACCTATCTTAAAAAAGCCGGCCTTGTCGTAAGCCCTGCCCGCTCTGCGTTCCAAATCACGGAAGAAGGGGAAAAGCTGCTTGCTGAAAAGGCGACGATTACAGATGGCCTTTTAAAAAGCCGTTACAGTTTTGCTGAGTTCAAGGTTCACAAGAGCCGGCATAAGGAGCTGGAACAGTCTGATGATGAGCCAAAAGCAGAGCAAGAAGAGACCCCGCAGGAGACTTTCGAGCGGGTCTATCAGGAGATCAATGAAAAACTCTCTGACGAGATTCTTGCCGCCGTTGTGTCTATGTCTCCCACTTTTTTTGAGCGGCTTGTGGTGCAGCTTATGGAAGCTATGGGCTACGGCGGCTATGCAGGGGCGGGTTTTGTGACAAAAGCCAGTGGGGATGGCGGCATAGACGGTGTAATCAATGAAGATCAACTCGGCTTTAATGTCATTTATATTCAGGCAAAACGGTGGAATCCGGATTCTATTATCGGAAAGCCGGAAATCCAGAAATTTGTTGGTGCACTGATGGGGCCGCCGCGCATTGAAAAAGGCCTCTATATTACGACCGCTAAATTTTCAAAAGGCGCGGAAGAATATGCCCGTGCCCAGCACGTTATTCTGGTAGATGGGGCTATGTTGGCTGAACTGATGATCAAATTTAATTTGGGAGTCACAACACAAAATACATATCAGATCAAGCGTATTGATTCAGACTTTTTCGAAGAAGAGGAAATGTAACACAAACGGAGGCGGAAACCCGCCTCCGTTTGTGCTTCCCCTTAGAGCAGGGGCAGCGTACTTGCTTTATAAGGAATCCAGATAATCGCAGGCGGCCAGGGCGGCTACGGCCCCGTCAGCGGCGGCGGTGGTCAGCTGCCGGACGGATTTGCTGCGGCAGTCCCCGGCCACGAAGACCCCGGGGGTCTTCGTGCGGCAGTTCTCCCCTGCGGCGGCGTAGCCCGCCTCGTCCAGGTCCAGCAGCGGGGCAAAGGCCCCGTTGTCCGGCTGATGGCCCACGGCGATGAACAGGCCCTCAACGGGGATATGCCGGGTCTGCTCCCCCTGGAGCACCTGAATCCCCGTCAGCTCCTGGTCCCCCTCCAGGGCGGTGATCTTAGCGGAGAGGACAAATTCCACATTGTCCCGGGCGGCCAGGGCCTCGGCCAGCCGGGCCTCGCCCCGGAAGCTGTCCCGCCGGTGGATGAGGGTCACTTTGGAGCAGCTGTTGCTCAAAAGCAACGCGTCCTGCAGGGCGCTGTTGCCGCCGCCGGCCACGGCCACGGGCTTATTTTTATAGAAAGCTCCGTCGCACACGGCGCAGTAGCACACGCCGCTGCCGGCCAGCTCCTGCTCCCGGGGGACCCCTAAGGGCCGGGGCCTGGCTCCGGCGGCGATGATAAGGGCCCGGCCCTGGTAGACGGCGCCGGACTCGGTCAGGACGGTTTTCACCGCCCCCTCATCCCGCACGCCAGTGACCTCCTCCAACTCCACCTCGGCCCCTTGCTCCATGGCCTGTTCCAGCAGCTTGTCCGCCAGCTCAGTGCCGCTGATGGACAGGGTCCCCGGGAAGTTTTCCACCTTGGGGGACCAGGTGATCTGGCCGCCGAAGGCGTTCTTCTCCAGCACTAAAACGCTCTTGCCCGCCCGGCGGGCATAGGTGGCGGCGGTGAGCCCCGCAGGCCCGCCCCCGATGATGACGATGTCGTACATAAAATGTGTCCTTTCTCAAAAAGCCCGGCTTTCAGCCGGGCTTTTTAGCGTGTCAACAAAACTGCTTCATCTACAAGGGAGTCTCCCTGGAGCATGAAAACAGCGCAATCTTCTCTCCGCCGCAGCGCCCAAAAGGGGCCCCGGCAAAGGGCGCAGCCCTTTGTTGGGGAAAGGAGCCGCAGCGGAGGGAGCGAGCTTTCGGCTTTAGCCGGAAGCGAGACGATCCGAAGCTTGCGGTGACGTCGTCAGGCGGTCTCCTGATTCAGGCCGGTGATGTACTGCTTGATGGCGCCGGCGCCGGCAAATTTCTCAAAGCTGTCCCCGTGGGTGACCACCAGGGTGGGGGCCTGCTTCACGCCGTACTTCCTGGCCAGGTCCGCGTTCTCGTCGGCCATAAGCTTCTCATAGGCAAAGCCCGCCTTGTCCATATAGGAGCAGGCAATGCGGCAGTTGGGGCAGGTAGGCGTGGCGAAGAGGAAGGCGTGATACAGCCCACCGCTCTCTACCAGGGGGGACACCGCGTCCGCCGCCGCTTCCCCGTGCATCTCCGGCGCCCTGACCTCGGTCACTTCGCCCAGAGGGCCCTGGTGCTTCAGCACGGAATTGGCGATGACATACTCCCGGCGCTCCTTGTACTCCTGGGTCTTGCCCGCGTTCCAGTTCTGCACCGGGCGGTAGTAGCCGGTGATGCGGCTGTAGACCTCGGCGCTCTCGCCGCAGTAGGGGCAGGTGAACTGCTCCCCGGTCAGGTAGCCGTGGTTCTTGCACACGGAGTAGGTGGGGGAGAGGGTGTAATAGGGAAGACGGTAGTTCTCCGCAATCTTCCGCACCAGGCTGGCCGCCGCCTCCCAGCTGGGCAGCTTCTCGCCTAAGAAGGCGTGGAACACGGTGCCGGAGGTGTAGCGGGTCTGGAGCTCGTCCTGAATGTCCAGCGCGTCAAAGATATCCTCCGAGAAGCTCACGGGCAGGTGGGAGCTGTTGGTGTAATAGGGGGTGCCGCCGGGCTCCGCCGCGGTGATGATGTCCGGATAGAGCTCCACGTCGTGCTTGGCCAGGCGGTAGGCCGTGGACTCGGCCGGGGTGGCCTCTAAGTTGTACAGGTCGCCGTACTGCTCCTGATAGTCCTTCAGGCGCTCCCGCATGTGGTCCAGCACCTGCTTGGTGAACTCCTGGCACTTGGGGCTAGTCATGTCCGCCCGGATCCACTTGGCGTT
This sequence comes from uncultured Oscillospiraceae bacterium, assembly GCA_947630375.1. Classification (GTDB taxonomy): domain Bacteria; phylum Bacillota; class Clostridia; order Oscillospirales; family Oscillospiraceae; genus Limivicinus. The sequence continues at coordinate 7,264 of CANRHH010000033.1, forward strand.
CAGGCCGGCCTCGTTCATGCCCACCAGGCCGATGGTGGAGAAATGGTTGTCAAAGGTGCCCAGATAGTGCCGGGTGTAGGGGTAGAGGCCCGCGTCCAGCAGCTTGGTGATCACGTCCCGCTTAATCTTCAGGGAGCGGGCCGCCAGATCCATCAGTTTGTCCAGCCGCTTGTAGAAGTCCTCCTCGTTCTCGGACAGGTAGGCGAGCCGGGGCATGTTCAGCGTCACCACGCCCACGGAGCCGGTGCTCTCGCCGGAGCCGAAGAAGCCGCCGGACTTCTTGCGCAGCTCCCGCAGATCCAGACGGAGCCGGCAGCACATGGAGCGCACGTCCGAGGGCTCCATGTCGGAGTTGATGTAGTTGGAGAAATAGGGGGTGCCGTACTTGGCGGTCATCTCAAAGAGCATCTTATTGTTCTCGCTGGGAGACCAGTCAAAGTCCCGGGTGATGGAATAGGTGGGGATGGGGTACTGGAAGCCGCGGCCGTTGGCGTCGCCCTCGATCATGATGTCGATGAAGGCTTTGTTCACCATGTCCATCTCTTTCTTGCAGTCGCCATAGGTGAAATCCATGTCCTTGCCGCCTACGATGGCCGGCATGTCCTTCAAATCGGCGGGGACGGTCCAGTCCAGCGTGATGTTGGAGAAGGGCGCCTGGGTGCCCCAGCGGGAGGGCGTGTTCACGCCGAAGACAAAGGACTGGATGCACTGCTTGACCTCTTTGTAACTCAGGTTGTCCACCTTCACAAAGGGGGCCAGATAGGTGTCAAAGGAGGAGAAGGCCTGGGCGCCGGCCCACTCGTTCTGCATGATGCCCAGGAAATTGACCATCTGGTTGCAGAGGGTGGACAGGTGGCTGGCGGGGGAGGAGTTGATCTTCCCGGGGATGCCGAGCCCCTCTTTGATCAGCTGCTTCAGGCTCCAGCCGGCGCAGTAGCCGGTGAGCATGGACAGGTCGTGCAGATGCAGGTCGCAGTTGCGGTGGGCGTCGGCGATCTCCTGGTCATAGACCTCGCTGAGCCAGTAATTGGCGGTGATGGCGCCGGAGTTGGAGAGGATCAGGCCGCCCACAGAGTAGGTGACGGTGGAGTTCTCCTTCACGCGCCAGTCCAGCACGTTCAGATACTTGTCCACGGTGTCCTTATAGTCCAGATAGGTGGACTTCATGTTCCGCAGCTTCTCCCGCTGCTTGCGGTAGAGAATGTACGCCTTGGCCACGGTCTCATATCCGCCCCGGGAGAGCACCGCTTCCACGCTGTCCTGCACGTCTTCCACGGCCACCAGGCCGTTTTTGATCTTGGGCAGGAAATCCGCCGAGACCTTCAGCGCCAGAAAGTCGATGATGCTGTCGTTATAATCGGTCTCCGTTGCCTCAAAAGCCTTTTTGATGGCCCCGGCAATCTTGTTGATGTCAAAATCCACGACTTTCCCGTCGCGCTTGACCACTTGATACATGTCTTTATCCTCCTGCTTCTCTCTGTTCTGTAGAGTGGTTTATGATCAGACGCCCCGGACCTGCACCGAGGGCACCCAGGGGGCCACGGCCTCGGCCAGAGCGTGCATTTCCTGCTCGTCGTAGGCACCCAGGCCCGCCCCGTCGATGAGGCTGCCCGAGTCTTTAAATTGCTGGAGATAGTATTCTTTGGCGCCGCGGATCCACTTGGCGGCGTCGATGAGGCTTTCCCGGGAGTGGAGCCCCTTGACCACGGTGGTGCGGAACTCATAGTCCACCGCCCCGGACAGCAGAAAGTCTTTGCTCTCTTCCACCGCCCTCAGGTCCAGCGCCGGCGCGCCGGCCGTGTCCCGGTACAGGGCGGGGGCGTTCTTGATGTCCATGGCCACCCGGTCCACCAGCCCGGCGCGGACCAGGGCCCGGAGCCGGTCCGGAAAGGAACCGTTGGTGTCCAGCTTGATCCTGTATCCCAGATTCCGGATGCGCCCTAAAAAAGCCTCCAGATCCGTTTGCAGCAGAGGCTCCCCGCCGCTGACCGCCACCCCGTCCAGCACGCCCCGGCGCTTTTTCAGGAAGGCCAGGATCTGCTCCTCATCGTATTGGGGCAGCAGGGTGATCCCCGGCAGGACCAGCGCCGCGTTGTGGCAAAAGGGACAGCGGAAATTACATCCGCCTGTGAAAATGGTGCAGGCCACCTGCCCGGGATAATCCAGCAGGGTGAGCTTCTGCAGACCGGCTATCTGCATGATGTCTGTTGCCTCGTTCCTCGTCGCCGCGGGCTCTCCGCCCGGGCACCTCTCCTCCAGAGTTCTGGGAGGGGCTTGGGCCCGCCGCGCTCCCCTCAGGGAGAGCCGCGCCCTCCGCCCAGGATCTATAATATAGCGATCCCTGGTTCTTGTCAAGAGGTAAATCACAAGATATAGAAAGTTTAACCGACTTGTAACCGTTTTGAACACAAAATATAGTGTCGGGGGAGATTTTCTCTCCCCCGACACTGTGAGTTATTCTACACCAGGTTTCGACGAAAAGCAAGAACAAATAGGTTACAATTTTTGAATTTCTTTTGCAACTATTCTACGCGCCCCGGCCCGGCCTCAGTCCCGGCCGTACAGGTCCCGGGTGTACACCTTTTCCTTCACGTCGTCCAGGCAGGCGTTGTACCGGTTGGCGATGATGGCGGCGCTGCGGGCCTTGAACGCGGCCAGGTCGTTGACCACTAAACTGCCGAAGAAGGTGCTCCCATCGGACAGCATGGGCTCATAGATGATGACCTGGGCGCCCTTGGCCTTGATCCGCTTCATGACCCCCTGGATGGAGGACTGGCGGAAGTTGTCCGAATTGGACTTCATGGTCAGCCGGTAGACGCCCACCACCACGTCCTTCTCCCGGTCGGCGCTGTAGACGCTGTTGGCCCCGTAGCCGCCCGCCAGTTCCAGCACCCGGTCGGCGATGAAGTCCTTCCGGGTCCGGTTGCTCTGGACGATGGCCTCGATCAGGTTCTCCGGCACGTCGGCATAGTTGGCCAGCAGCTGCTTGGTATCCTTGGGCAGGCAGTAGCCCCCGTAGCCGAAGGAGGGGTTGTTGTAATGGCTGCCGATGCGCGGGTCCAGACACACGCCCTGGATAATGGCCCGGGTGTCCAGCCCCTTCATCTCCGCGTAGGTGTCCAGCTCATTGAAAAAGGAGACCCGCAGCGCCAGATAGGTGTTGGCAAAAAGCTTGACCGCCTCCGCCTCGGTAAAGCCCATCAGGGCCACGGGCACGTCCTTCTTCAGGGCCCCTTCCCGGAGCAGAGCCGCGAAATCCTCCGCCGCCTGCACCAGGCGCGGATCCGCCGGGTCCGTCCCCACAATGATGCGGCTGGGATAGAGGTTGTCATACAGGGCCCTGCTCTCCCGGAGAAATTCGGGGCTGAAAAGGATGTTCGGATTCCCGGTCCTCTTGCGCAGCGCGGCGGTATAACCCACCGGCACAGTGGATTTGATGACCACAATGGCATCGGGGCAATATTGGCCCACCTGCTCGACGACGCTGTCCACCGAGGAGGTGTCGAAATAATTTTCCTCGGGGTCATAGTTGGTGGGAGTGGCGATGATCACCAGACCTGCCCCGGTATAGGCCTCCGCCGGGTCTGTGGTGACAGTCAGATCCAGGGCCTTGTTGGACAGAAAGTCCTCGATCTCCGCATCCTGGATGGGGGATTTTTTCTCCTTATTCAACATGTCTGCCTTGGACTGGGTCAGACAGGAGGCGTACACCCGGTGCTGCTGGGCCAGCAGCACCGCCAGCGACAGGCCCACATAGCCGATGCCGGCCACCGCGATCTTCTCTTTATCCATGGACGCCCTCCCTATCATATTCCCTCTGCTGCCGGACAAGACAGCCGCGCCGTTTTACCCGGCGCGGCTTCTTTTCCTTGACGGATTACAGCTCCAAGCCCAGCTTTTTGGCCACTTCTTTGGGAGAGAGGCCCGCTTCCTTGGCCTTATCCATCACGTCCCGCATGGAAACGGGGTGAAGGAGATCCTGCTTCTTGGCCTCCAATTCCGCGATCTCCGCTTTCTTCTTCGCAATCTTGGCATCGATCAAAGTGATGCGCTCTTCAATGGATTTTCCAGCCATATGGGATGACCATCCTTTCCTGCTTTAATACATTTAGAGTACACGATGGGTACTTTTTTGTCAAGAGGATTATAGCCATGCAGCCCGGGTTTCTTTCCGCATTTTCTGCGAAAATCGTTTTACATTCGAGAAAAAGAATGCTATAATAAGGCGCGTATCGTTTTGCCGCTGCCTTGGGCAGGGGCGGAGAGGAGAAAGAGCCGTGAAACACCATGCGACCCGCGGGCTGGTGATCAGCCTGGTCTGTATTTCCGCGCTGTGTGTAGCGGTATTTTCCTATCTTGCGGTGCTGATGAACCGCCGGAGCGCGGAGGCCATCGGCGAGATCGGGTCGGTCTATATGGCCGGCATGAGTGAGCAGGCCGCCGCCCATTTCGGCACGGCGATCCAGCTTCGGCTCTCCCAGGTGGGCGCGCTGGTGGACTCCTGCCCACCGGAAAGCGTGAAGAATCACTCCACCATGCAGGTCACCTTAAGCTACAACGCCCGGGCCCGCGGCTTTGACCATCTGGCCCTCTACGGCACGGACGGCTCCTTTGAGATGCTCTACGGCAGCCAGATCCGGGCCGAGGACTCCAGCGTGTTTCTCCAGTCCCTGAAGGACGGGGAGGAGAAAATGGCCCTGGGCCGGGACGAGGTGGGGGAGGCCACCCTGCTCATGGGGATCCCCGCCGCCTATCCCATGGCCGGCGGCGGCACCAGCGCCGCTCTGGTGGCCGCGCTGCCCATCAGCTATATCAGCGACACCCTCTCTTTGAGCTCGGACAATGCGATGATCTACTATTTTATCATCGACCGGGAGGGGGATTTCATCGTCCGGGACAGCGACATCACCGACTCGTCCTATTTTCAGCGGGTCCTGGACCGGTATGACGATGTGGGCGGCATGAGCGGGGAGGAGTATATCGCCCTGCTGCAGGACGTGATGGACGACGGGGAGGACTATACCGGCGAGTTCGTCTTAGAAGGCGAGCGGCGCCATCTGTACTGCACGGAGCTGCCCTATTCCGAGTGGTATCTGCTGCTCTTTATGCCCACCGGCCAGCTGGACCGTCTGGTGAACAGCCTGAGCCGGGACTGGGGCTGGTCGTCGGTGATCAGCTGCTCGCTGATCCTGTTGGGGCTGCTGACGGTGTTCACCTGGTACATCCTGCTGACCCGGCGGCAGATGCGGGAGCTGGAGGAGGCCCGGCGGGCCTCCGAGCACGCCAACCGGGCCAAGAGCGAGTTCCTCTCCAACATGAGCCACGATATCCGCACGCCCATGAACGGGATCGTGGGCATGACGGCCATTGCCAGCGCCAACCTGCATAATCTCCAGCAGGTGCAGAACTGCCTGAAAAAGATCGACCTGTCCAGCCGCCATCTGCTGGGGCTCATCAACGACATTTTGGACATGTCCAAGATCGAGAGCGGCAAGCTTACCCTACACATGGAGCAGATGTCCCTCCAGGAGGCCATGCAGGGGATCGTCAACATCGTCCAGCCCCAGGTGAACGCCAAGGGCCAGCGCTTCGACGTGTATATATACGATATCCCCACCGAGCATGTGTACTGCGACAGCGTCCGGCTCAACCAGATCCTGCTGAATCTGCTGGGCAACGCCATCAAGTTCACGCCGGAAGGCGGGTCCATCTGCGCGGCGCTCTACGAGGAAGCCTCTCCCTCGGGGGAGGAATTTGTCCGGGTGCACCTGCGGGTGAAGGATACCGGCATCGGCATGTCCGAGGAGTTTAAAAAGCATATTTTTGAGTCCTTTGCCCGGGAGGACAGCAGCCGGGTCCAGAAGACAGAGGGCGCCGGGCTGGGCATGGCCATCACGAAATACATCGTGGACGCCATGGGCGGCTCCATCGAGGTGGAGAGCACCCTGGGGAAGGGCTCGGAATTTCATGTGACGCTGGACCTGAAAAAGGCCGTCACCCAGGAAGAGGAGATGGTCCTTCCCTTTGAGGATCTGCTGCTGATCGACGACGACGAGATGCTCTGCGAGAGCGCGGCCGGGGCCCTGCGGACCTTGGGCTGCCGGGCGGACTGGGCCCTCAGCGGGGAGGCGGCGCTGGAGCAGGCGGCCGCCTACCGCCGGCAGACCGGCGCCGATTACCCGGTGGTTTTGGTAGACTGGCGTCTGCCCGGCATCAACGGGATCGAGACGGCCCGGCAGCTGCGGGACTTTTTCGGCGACGGGCCGCTGATCCTGCTGACCAGCTCCGCAGACTGGAACAAGGTGGAGGAGCAGGCCAGGGCCGCCGGCATCAATGGGATGATCCCCAAGCCGCTGTTTCGCTCCACGCTCTATTACAGCCTCCGGCAGTTCTGCCAGACGCCGGGGGAGGAGGCCGCGCCCGAACAGCCCGGCGAGGAGGCGCTGGCAGGGCACCGGGTGCTCCTGGCGGAGGACAACGACCTGAACTGGGAGATCGCGGAGGAGCTGCTCTCCGAGCAGGGTCTGGCGCTGGACCGGGCCGAAAACGGCCGTATCTGCGTGGATATGTTCCAGGCCAGCCCGCCGGGCACTTACGACGCCATTTTAATGGATATCCGGATGCCGGTCATGAACGGCTATGAGGCGACCCGGGCCATCCGGGCCCTGTCCCGGCCGGACGCCGGGACCATTCCTATCCTCGCCATGAGCGCAGACGCTTTTTCCGAGGATGTGCAGCGCTGCCTGGACTGCGGCATGAACGGCCACACGGCCAAGCCCATCGACATGGACGAGCTGACGGCGCTGCTGAAGACCTGTTTCGTGAAACACGAGGGGCACGCTTAAGGGGGACTTGGAGAGATGAGACGAAGCATTCTGTGGACGTGGATCCTGCTGCTGGCCCTGCTGCTGTCCGCCTGCGCCCCGGCGGCCGCGCCCAGGGAGACCGGCGCGCCAGAGGAGAGCGCCGCCCGGACGGAGCCGGAGGAGATCGACCTGGCGCTGTGGACCTATCCGGTGGGCGGCTGGGCCAGTGCCAGCACCCTGTCCTCCACGGTGTCCGCTTTTCACCGGGAGTACCCCAACATCCATGTGACCGTCCAGATCCTCAGCTATGAGACCGGGGACAGCGAGGTCGAGGACGCCATTGCCGGCGGCGAAATGCCCGACCTGGTCTTTGAAGGGCCCGAACGGCTGACCGCCAACTGGGGCGCCCGGGGGCTGATGGTGGATCTGAGCGATCTCTGGCAGAGCGAGGCGGCGGGAGAGATCTATGAGTCCGTGGCCGCGGCCTGCCGCAGCGCCGGCGGCGCCCGGTACATCTATCCGGTCTGCATGACCACCCACTGCATGGCGGTAAACCGGGATCTGATGGAGGCGGCCGGCGCCTGGCAGTATGTGGACGAGGAGACGCACACCTGGACCACCGACGGCTTCGTGGCGGCGGTGCAGGCCCTGCGGGACTATGGCGTGGAGACGGTGGGGGAGATCTACTGCGGCGGACAGGGCGGCGACCAGGGCACCCGCGCGCTGGTGACGAACCTGTACAGCGGCTCCTTTACCGACCCGGAACACACCCGCTATACCTTCAACAGCCCGGAGAACGTCAGGGCCCTGGAGCTGCTGGCGGGGATGGACGGCATCCGCTTCGACAAGACCGCCGTGGGCACGGACGACATTGACCGCTTCTGCAGAGGAGAGCAGGCCATGTGCTTCTGCTGGAACGTAGGGGCCGAGGTCACCCAGACCATCAACAACCCGGACCGGGATTTTGATATTTTCCCCCTGGCTTTCCCCACGGATGACGGCGAGTTCGAGCTCCAGGGCGGCATTTGGGGCTTTGGCGTTTTCGACAACGGCGACCGGGCCCGCATCGAAGCCGCCAAGACCTTCATCCGCTTCCTCACGGAGGACACGAACCGCTACACCCAGACGGTGCTCTCTTCCACCTTCTGGCCGGTGCGGGACGTGCCCAACATCTATGAAAACGACGAGCTGATGAGCGAGTATTTCCGCCTGCGGGTCTATCTGGGGGACTATTATCAGGTCACGCCCGGCTGGGCCGAGGCCCGGACCGCCTGGTGGACCATGCTCCAGCAGATCGGGGACGGCGCCAGCGCCGCCGGGGCCGCGGCGGCCTTTGAGAGCGCTGCCAACGCCGCCGGCCAGGCCGGAGCTTCAGATGCGGGATAAAGAGATAAGATCGTAAAGGACAGACGAGGCCAGCTAAGGCTTCGCCTGTCCTTTTAGAGCGCCGGCAAAGGCCTGTTTCCGGCGCTCCTGGCGGCCTTTTCCTGCCCCTGCCTGCCCGGGAGAATACGGCCTACGGATACTGTTCCAAAACCTGGAAGCATTTATTACAGAAAATTTATATATCTTACAAAAAATTACATTTTAACCGCCAAACGGCTTGACTTCTCCCGGGGCCTCTGATAGAATCGGAGTCGTATGGATAACTGCATATTTATTCGCGTTCGAATCACCGTCAAACCATGATTTTTGCTCTGTATCGCAGCTGCGAACGAAATGACAAAGGGGGAGTCGCTTATGGAGCCAATCCTGGAAGTGCGGAATCTGACAAAGATCTACGAAGGCGGCGTTCTGGCAAACCATCAGATCAACTTCAGCGTGGAGGAAGGCGAGATCCACGCCCTGGTGGGCGAGAATGGGGCCGGCAAGAGCACGCTGATGAAAATGCTCTATGGGATGGAGAGCGTCACCTCCGGGCAGATCTTTGTACGTGGAAAGGAAGTTACCTTCCACTCCAGCAAGGATGCCATTGCGGAGGGCATCGGCATGGTGCACCAGCACTTTATGCTGGTGGACTCGCTCACGGGAGCTGAAAACATGATGCTGGGTGTGGAGGGTACCTGTTTTTTTACCGACCGGAAAGGGGACATCAAAAAGACCCAGGAGATCGCGGCCCAGTATAATTTCGAGATCGACGCCGAGCGCCGGGTCCGGGACATGAGCGTGGGCATGAAGCAGAAGCTGGAGATCCTGAAGATCCTCTACCGGGGGGCCAAGATCCTGATCCTGGACGAGCCTACCGCGGTGCTGACGCCCCAGGAGACAGAGGAACTGTTTGAGCGGCTGAAGGAGCTGAAGGAGAAGGGGATGACCATCATCTTTATCTCCCACAAGCTCAAGGAGGTCAAGCAGATCTCCGACCGAATCACCATCCTGAAGGGCGGCCGGACCGGCGGCACCTACCGGACGGCGGACGTGACGGAGGAGGAGATCTCCAGGCTGATGGTGGGCCGGGTCATCTCCTTCGACTATGACAAGCAGAAGCTGAAGCCGGAGAAAGAACTGCTGCGGGTGGAGGATCTGTACTATAAGGACAAGTTCCAGGTGATGAAGTTAGGCGGCGTGTCCTTCACCCTGCGGGACAAGGAGATCTTGGGCGTGGCCGGCGTGGACGGCAACGGCCAGAGCGAGCTGATCTCCGTCATCACCGCGGAGTTCCGGGCCAACCGGGGCAAGGTGTATTTGAAGGGGAAGGACGTGACCAACGCCTCCATCGGGGAGATCCGGGCGGAGGGCCTGTCCTATATCCCGGAGGACCGGATGCTCAACGGCTGCGCCGCGCCCATGTCGGTGGAGGAGAACATGATCGTCTCCAACATCGACAGCTTCGCCAACAAGGCCAAGATGGTCAACTTCCGGAAGGTGAAGGAGCACAGCCTGCATCTGATCCAGGAGTTCAACGTAAAGACCGCCTCGGAAAAGCAGCCCATCAAGAGCCTGTCCGGCGGCAACATCCAGAAGGCCATCGTGGCCCGGGAGTTCAGCGCCGGCAGCGATGTGCTGATCCTGGACCAGCCCACCCGGGGCGTGGACGTGGGGGCCATCTCCTTTATCCACTCCAAGATCCTGGAGATGCGCGGCGAGGGCAACGGCATCCTGCTGGTGTCGGCGGATCTGAATGAGCTGATCTCCCTCAGCGACCGGATCTTGGTTATGCACAAGGGCAAGATCGTGGCCTGCCTGGACAATACGAAGGAAAAAGTCAGTGAAGAAGAACTGGGCCTGTATATGCTGGGCATCAAGACTCAGGAGGGGGTGAGCGCCTGATGAAGAAAAACAGACTGGACCCGATGAAGTATTTCAGCGTCCTGCGCATCGTCTGCGCCATCGCCATCGCGTTGGCGATCGTGTTCGTGATCATCTTCTTTGTCAGCGATATGCCGGTCCTGGCCATCCGCAAGCTGGTGCTGGGGCCTCTGGAGACCAAGCGCAGCTTCTTTAACGTGCTGGAGCGGGCGGTGCCGCTGATCTTCTCCGCCCTGGCGCTGAACATCATCCTGCGCAGCGGCGTGTTCAGCATCGCGGCGGACGGCTCGTTTTACATGGGCGCGGTGATCGCCACCGGCATCGCCGTGAAGATCCAGCTGCCCAATGTGATCCACCAGTGTGTGCTGATCCTGGTGGCGGCCATCATCGGCGGCTTTATCTCCATGCTGCCCATCGTTTTGCAGAAGTACACCCGCGTGAACGCGACGGTGCTGTCCATCATGTTCAACTCCATCTTCTTCTATGTGGGGTACTCCATCGTCAGCACCTATCTGCTGGAGAAGAGCGGCCAGTGGGGCAGCCCCTACTTCCCGGATACCGCCCGCCTGGGCAATATGATCAAGGGCACCAGTATGCACTGGGGCTTCGTCATCATGATCGCTGTGGTGGTGTTCGTGGTGTTCCTGATGGAAAAGACCTCCTTCGGCTATAAGGTCCGGGTCACCGGCATCAACAGCAATTTTGCCAAGAGCGCCGGCATCAAGACCGGCAAGATCATCTTAGGCGCCTCGTTCATCAGCGGCATGGTGGCCGGCATGGGCGGCGCCATCGAGATGGTGGGCATGTATAAGCGCTTCCAGTGGCAGAGCAGCGTCAACTACGTGTGGGACGGTCTGATGATCCACATGCTGGCCAACGAGAACCCCTATTTCATCCCCCTGATCGCCTTCTTTATCGCCTATCTGCGGATCGGCGCGGAGATCATGTCCCGCGCGACGGACCTGGACAATGAGATCGTGGCCTTCCTCCAGTGCATCGTCATCCTGCTGGTGGGCGCCGAGCGCTTCATGTACTTCATCAAGAAGCGCCACGAGCAGAAGCTGGCCCTGCAGCAGGCGGAGGAAGCCGCCCTGAAAGGAGGCGCCTGATATGCTGCAATTCCTGATGTCTCCGAACTTCTGGGCCTCCGTGCTGGCCAGCACCACGCCTGTCCTGCTGGCGACCTTGGCGGCCAACATCATGACCAAGGCCGGGCTTTTCAACCTGGGCATCGAGGGCACCATGCTCATCTGCGCCCTGGGCGGCGTCCTGACCAGCGCCTTTACCGGCAGCCTTTTGATGGGCGCGCTGGTGGGGATGCTGCTGGGGATCTTCGTCTCCTTCGTGCTGGGCTACTTCATTTTGATGATGAACGCGCCTATGAATGCCTGCGGCGTGGCCATCAACCTGGCCGCCACCGGCGGCACCGTGTTCATCCTGGTGATGATCTGCGGCAGCAAGAACAACAGCAGCTCCCTGGTCAGCAGCTTCTTCCCCAGCGTCAACATCCCCCTGCTGCAAAACATCCCCGTGCTGGGGCAGATCCTCTCCGGGCAGAATTTCGTCACTTATCTCAGCTGGATCTTTGTGGCCCTGTGCTATTACATGCTCTACCATACCAAGCTGGGCCTGAACATCCGGGCCGTGGGCGAGAACGAGGAAGCGGCCCGCTCCGCCGGCATCAATGTGCTGGCCATGAAGTTCATCGCGCTGGCCCTGTGCGGCGTGTTCTGCGCCTTCGGCGGCATGTACCTGTCCATGGGCTCCATGCATTTCTTCACCGCCGGCATGGTCTCCGGCCGGGGCTTCCTGTCCCTGGCTATGGACGCCATCGCCCAGGGCAACCCCCTGATCGGCTGCGCCAGCTCTTTCCTCTACGGCTTCTCGGACACCATCACCGTCTATTTGCAGCTGTACAGTCAGCTGGACCTGCAGCTCATCAGCGCCTTCCCCTATCTGTTTATCCTGGTGGTGCTGATCATCATCCAGTTCGTGCGCAGCAGAATCGAAAAGAAAAAACAGCAGAGCCAGATCTGAGCCCCGCTCGGACCGGCCACAAGCAAAGGAGCGAACAATGGCAAACGAATACTACGATCCCTGGTCAAACACCAAAACCAAACACGGCCTGGACGCGGACCTGGTCATTTCCGCCCTGCAGAAATGCATCCGCCGGGGGGACGAGGCCACGGCCATGCGCATGGCCTATGAGCTGTATGTGACCTCCCAGTTCCACGAGGACAAGATGTGGAACCGGCTGCTGGTCATCAGCGTGGAGGATGTGGGCTTTGGCGACCCCTATGCCCCCGTCTTTGTCAAGACCATGTTCGACCTGCACAAGGAGTACAACTATGGGGACGGGGACCGGCCCATCTTCTTCCTGCACGCCATCCGCTACATGTGCCGCAGCAAGAAAGAGCGGTCCACGGACCATATCAAGAACATCATCATGAAGGAATCCGAGAAGGGCATCGTGCCCGAGATCCCCGATTTCGCCGTGGATATGCACACCATCAAGGGCCGCGCTATGGGCCGGGATGTGTTCTATTTCCTCGACGAGGCCAGCCGTGTGGAACCGCTGTGGGAGGGGTATGACGATACCTACCGCCAGCAGCTGTACCAGATATACAAAGCAGAGGCAGAAGAAAAAGAGTAAAACAAAAACAAAAAAGGAGAGAAACATGAAGAAAATCACCAAGCTTCTGGCACTGACCCTGGTCCTGGCAATGGCTCTGAGCCTGGCCGCCTGCGGCGGCAGCGGCTCCGGCAGCAGCGCCCCCGCCGCTGAGGCGCCTGCCGCCGGCGAGAGCGCCCCTGAGGCCGCCCCCGCCGAAGAAAGCAGCGAAAAGGCGGAAGTGTACCTGCTCATCAAGGCCCGCGGCGACCTGTCCTTCTGGGACAGCATGGCCGAGGGCGGCGACCGGGCAGCCACCGAGCTGGCCGATAAGGCCAACGTCCACGTGATCGAGACCACCGCCGACGCCCAGGCCAACCTGACGGCCATGTACGAGGCGGTGGACAAGGGCGCCGACCTGATCTTTACCGGCGGCGACTTCCTGGACAACATGATGACCGTGGCCGACGAGTATCCCGACGTGGCTTTCGTCCTGCTGGACGAGAAGCTCCCTGACGGCGTGACCTATCCCAACATCTATGCGGTGCAGTTCGCCACCAGCCATGCCGGCTTCCTGGCCGGTATCTGCGCGGCCGACGTGGCCGCTGCCAACGGCAGCAAGGTCGTGGGCTTCATAGGCGGCATGGATGAGCAGGTCATCATCCAGGAGTGCTTCATGGGCTACATCCAGGGCGCCAAGTACTATGACCCCGAGGTCTCCGTGGTGTACAACTACGTGGGCGCCTGGGGCGACCCGGAGAAGGGCAAGACCCAGGCCCTGGCCCAGTACAACGACATGGGCGCTGAGGTCGTGTTCGCCTTCGCCGGCGGCTCCGGCAACGGCGTGCACCAGGCCGCCGCCGAGGTGGGCAAGTATGTCATCGGCGCCGACTCCGACCAGTCCCTCAGCTATGCCGAGCACCCCGAGACCCAGAAGGCCTTCGTCACCTCCGTGCTGAAGCTGCTGGGCAACACCATCTATGACCTGACCAAGCAGTTCGTGGAGACCGGCGACCTGCCCCTGGGCGAGCGCCACATCCTGGGCCTGGCTGAAAACGCCGTGGGCATCGTGGAGAACGACCTGTTCAACGAGTATGTGTCCGATCACGGCAAAGAGCTGATCGACCAGGCCACCGCCGCCGTGAAGGACGGCTCCCTGGAGATCATCGGCGCCATGGATAAGGACCAGGCCACCATCCAGGGCGAGATCGCCGAGATGCTGGGCTGAGACCCGGCCGGATATCCCTGCCGGAGGTGCGCGCATGAAAGTGCTGAACTTCGGTTCCATGGGTATTGACTATGTGTTTGCCGTGGAGCATTTCGTGCGGCCCAGGGAGACCCTGTCCACCCAGGGCCGGGAGATCTACTGCGGCGGCAAAGGGCTGAACCAGTCCATCGCCATGGCGAGAGCCGGGGCCCGGGTCTTTCAGGCCGGGGCTGTGGGGGCCTCCGACGGGGGGTTCCTGCTGGATACGATGGCCGAAAACGGCGTGGACGTGGGCCTGGTGCGCCGGCTGGCGCACATCGGCAGCCAAAACGCGCTCATCCAGGTGGACCCCAGCGGGCAGAACTGCATCCTCCTCTACGGCGGGGCCAACCTGGCCCTGACGGAGGACCTGCTGGAGGAGGTCTTTCCCCGTTTCGGTGCCGGAGATGTTCTGGTGCTGCAAAACGAGGTGAATTTGGTGGGCAAGATGATCCGGCAAGGCCACGGGAGGGGGATGCAGGTGATCCTGAACCCCTCTCCCCTGAACGAAGCCATCGCCGCTCTGCCCCTGGACCTGGTGGACCTGCTGATCCTCAACGAGGTGGAGGGGGAGGGCCTGTCCGGCGAAGGGGACAAGGAGAAGATGATCTTCGCCCTGCGGGACCGGTTCCCCCACACCGCGGTGCTGCTGACGCTGGGCGCCGAGGGCTCCGTCTATCTGGACGGCGCCCTGCCGGCCCCTGTCCGGCAGAGCGCCTATCCGGTCCGGGCGGTGGACACCACCGCCGCCGGGGATGTGTTCACCGGCTATTTCGTGGCGGGCCTGGCGGAGGGCCTGCAGGTGCCGGCAGCGATGGACCGGGCCAGCGCCGCGGCCGCCATTTCCGTGACCAGGCCGGGCGCGTCTCCCTCCATCCCCACCGCGGAGGAAGTGGACCGCTTCCTCGCCCAAAGGGCGGGGCGCGGCCGGAACGAACAGAAACAATAAGCAAAGGGGCTGCGGCGAAACCGTTGTTTTGCCGCGGCTCTTTTTGAAACGAGGCGGGAAAATGAAGCTCCATGTGCTCTTTTGCGGGACTATGCAGGTGTCCGAGGCCGTGCCCAACGGCCCTCATATCGATCTGTTTCGCTCCCCCGGGGCCCTGCTGGCCCCGGGCGGAAAGCGCGTCACCCTGCCGGTCTGCGCCTATCTGATCGAGCATCCCCGGGGCCTGGTCCTGGTGGACACGGGCTGGTGCCGGGACATCAGCCCCGCCGGCGTGTACGACGCCCGGGCGGCCGCCAAGGTCCTGCCCGCGCCGCTGGCGGCCTTTTACCGCCCCTGCCTGCCCGCGGGGATGGCGGTCCATGAGCAGCTGGGCCGGATGGGGATCTCCCCGAGAGATCTGGCCTGCGTGGTGCTGACCCATCTGGACCCGGACCATGTGGCGGGCCTGCGGCACGTGAAAGACGCCGGGCGCATCTTGGTGTCGGAGGACGAGTATTATTGGAATGCCCGCACGGTCTACCGCTACAGACAGCCCTGGAGCCTGTGGATGGAGTATCCCGTCCAGCGGTTCTACTATAAGGGTTCTCCGCTGGGGACCAACCGCTGGGCCTACGATCTGTTTGGGGACGAGAGCGTGATGCTTATCAATCTCCCGGGCCACACGGACGGCCTGGCCGCCGTGCTGGTCCGGGACGGAAAACGGTTCGCGCTCCTGACCTCCGACGCGGCATTTTCGCCGCGCTCCTGGCAGGAGCAGATCGTGCCCGGCTTCGGGTACGACCCGGGCCTGCAGCGCCGGGCTCTGCAATGGATCCGGGAGATGGCGGAGACGGAGGGCTGCGCGGCGGTGCTCTCCAGCCACGACCCGGCGGCAGCCCCGTGCGTGATCGAGATCTGAAAGCTTCTATGGGGAGAAGGCAAGGAATACGCAGCTTCCCGTTTGCCGAGCTAATTTGTTTCACGGTGAAACAAATTTCCCTCTGTAGGCAGCAAAAAAGGGCCGTTTGCACTTTGTAGAGTGAAAACGGCCCTGGAAGCAGGACAGTATCAAATGGATAAAGCCGGATGCTTATGGTCCAATGCCGGTGATGGAAAACAAGCAGATCGTCAAATCGGGATTTAGCGAGGCCAAGTAAGGAATGGAGTATAAAAATATTTTACAAGTCGATTGCCGCAAATCATTTCG
>CANRHH010000034.1 GCA_947630375.1 uncultured Oscillospiraceae bacterium
GCACATTCTTGCCCCCTTATATTTCAATTCCCGGTGTATGGCTTAACTCATACGCCGGGTTCTTTGACAGGCTGAAACATGCTCCACGTCTTTTGAGACGTGGAGCGTGTTTGTTGTCCGGCACCGGAAAAATCTGCTTCGGAGACTTGGAATGTTCACAAGTAGCTGATATAGTAGAACTATCAAAGGCTGAAAGGAAGCATATATGAACATCGCAAAGATCATGATCCCCAAATCCCTCACGGTTTTCCTCCATGAGTCTGACAGTGTCCGGCAGGGGTTGGAGAATTTGCGCCGCCACGGCTATACGGCGATCCCTGTGCTGGATGCGAGCGGCCGTTACATCGGTAGCGTCACAGAGGGGGACTTCCTGCGCTGTATTCTGGAGGAGGGGACCACGGACAAACGGGTGCTGGAAAACCGCCGGATCGGGGAGCTTCTGCGGCAGGAGTTTTGCCCGGCGCTGCCCATCGACGCGCCGGAGGACACCGTGATCGACACGGTGCTGAGGCAAAACTTCGTCCCCATCGTAGACGACCGGAATGTTCTCTGCGGCATCGTCACCCGCCGCCGGCTCATCTCCTATCTGACCGGGCGGGAGCTCTCTTTGTAAAGAAAAAACGGGCGCTGAAAAACCCGGGCCGGCGGTTTTCCGCCAGCCCGGGTTTTTTACTCACGGGATCAGATTTTCGATCATGGGCTTGGGGATGGCGCCCACAAAGGTATTCACCAGTTCCCCGTTCTGAAAGACCAACAGCGTGGGGATGCTCATGACGCTGAAGCGGGCGGCCAGGCCCGGCTGCTCGTCCACATCCACCTTGCCCACCTTGAGCGTGCCCTCCCGCTCTTCCGCGATCTCCGCCACCACCGGGGCGATCATCCGACAGGGGCCGCACCAGGTGGCCCAAAAGTCCACCAGCACAGGCAGCGGGGAATGGAGGACCTCCTCATCAAAATTCTGCTCGGTCAATACGATCTCAGCCATCTTTAACTCTCCTTTATCTCTATGTGGGACTTCTGTGGATAGTATACGCCGCTTTTCCCTCTTAAGTCAATAAAATTGTCTTGAGCGCCGTCCGCCATTTTGGACCGCGCTCAAGTGTTTTTAAAATTGGAATATTCTGCTGCGCGGCCATTCGCAAAGCACGCCGGCGTAGGCTTTATCCGAGGCACTGCCAAGGCATCGCCGGAGCGCATAGCCAACCAAGTGTCTGATGCACAGCAGCGGGCCGCCGGGGGATATGTACAGGGACCGCCCGCTGTTCCTTGCGTATTATAATACCAGACGCGTGTAAAAAATTGCTGAAAAAGGTTTTAAAAGTTTGTAAAATTTATGTTAACCTGGGCCTTTTTCCCGGGCCCACAAAACCCTCCGCGTAAGACGCGCGGAGGGCTTTTGTGTGCTTGCCTGGGGCTTATCTGTCGAAGGAGGGGTTGACGGCGTAGAGATTCTTTTGATCCATCTTTTCCATCGCCAGCCTGAGTCCTTCTCCGAAACGCTGAAAATGAACGACTTCCCGCTCCCGCAGATAGCGGATCACGTTGTTCACATCCGGATCGTCGCAGAGGCGGAGAATGTTGTCATAGGTCACCCGGGCTTTCTGCTCTGCTCCCAGGTCTTCGTTCAGGTCGGCGATCACGTCGCCTTTGACTTCCATGGAGGCGGCGCTCCAGGGGAAGCCGGAGGCGGCCGTGGGGTATACCCCCGCCGTGTGGTCCACAAAATAGGTGTCGAAGCCGGCCTTCTTGATCTCCGCCGGGCTCAGATCCCGGGTCAGCTGATGGACGATGGCGCCGATCATTTCCAGATGGCCCAGTTCCTCAGTGCCGATATCGGTCAGCAGCCCTTTCAGCTCGGGATAGGGCATGGAGTAGCGCTGGCTGAGATACCGCAGGGACGCGCCCAGTTCTCCGTCCGGTCCGCCGTACTGACTGATAATAAATTTCGCCAGGGCCGGGTTGGTGGCCTTGATCTTTACAGGGTACTGGAGCTTCTTTTCATATACAAACATCGCTTATACCTCCATCTGGGGCTGATAATCCCAGGGCCAGGGATTGTTGAGCCAGCTGTAGCTGTTCATGCCCAGCAGGTCCGTCTGGCAGATGGGGCCGCACATTTTTACATAGCGCTTCCGGGCCTCTTCCTTGAGGGCCAGGAAGGTCTGATACATGGCAAAAGCCTCGGAATCGGCGGAATGGGTGTCCAGATACAGCTCCAATTCATCGGCGACGAAATCAATGGCCATCATTTCCGTCATAGGGGTGCACTTGAGATCGTTGTTGACAATATTCATAAACGGCAGATCAAGGCCGGGAAAGAGGGTGCCGCGGGACAGCGCTTCGTTCGCCTCATACGCGGGCGAGGCGGAGCGCTGCATGGGTACATAGGCAGCGGCCAAAGGCGCGCCGGCAGGCAGGGTGCCGGTCTTGTAGCTGCCGTCAGCTTTGTTCCTGTCCAAAGGGAATGCCTCCTGTCTTAGAACTTGTGAGGGAAAATGCCCCTCGCGCTATAATATGCGCCGCTCGGGACACGGGTTCCCCGGGCGGCGAGGCATAAAAAAGCTCCGGTGGAAGTCCACCGGAGCTTTTAGAGTAAAAAGGATATACAGGCGTTACTTTTCCAGCCAGACCTTGTCCCGGGTAATATCCGCCAGGGAGGCGGCGCCGCACATGGTCATGGTAGATTTGAGCTCACCGACGATCTTGTCCATATAGACCCGGTATCCCTCGGCCCCGCCGCCGTAGATCATGGTCAGCAGAGGACGGCCGATGAGCACCCCGTCAGCCCCCAAGGCCAGGGCGCGGAACACATCCACGCCGGAGCGGATGCCGCCATCCACCAAAATGGTGAGCTTGCCTTTGACGGCTTGGGCGATGGAGGGCAGGACCTCTGCCGTGGAGGGGACGCCGCCCTGGACCCGGCCGCCGTGGTTGGAGACCACGATGCCGGCGGCCCCGGCCTCCACGGCCTTCAACGCCCCGGCAGGGGTCATGATGCCCTTGATGATGAAGGGCATTTTGGCGTAGTCCACGATCTCCCGCATCTCCGCCACGGATTTGCTGCCGGCGTTGGGGTTCATGGCCTTCAGGAAGGGCAGGCCCGCCCCGTCCACGTCCATGGCGGCGGCAAAAATACCGTTGGCGTTGAGAATGTCCAGCTTGGCAAAGACGGCCTCTTTATTCCAGGGCTTGATGGTGGGGATGCCCATGCCGCCCACCTGGATCATATCCTGCACAGCGCTCTTCATGATCTCCGGGTCCACCCCGTCTCCGGTGAGGGCGGCCACGCCGTATTCCGCGGCGGCCTTGACCAGAATGGCATTGTAGCCCTGGTCCTTGTACTTGGGGCCGTAGTGCATATCCACCGCGCCCAGCGGCGCGGCGAAAATGGGGGCGGAGAACTTGTGCCCGAACATGGTAAAGCTGATGTCCGGCTCCGTGTTGGGGCAGAGCGTATCCATATTGACGCAGATCTCCTGCCATTTGTCATAATTCCGGGCCGCCACATTGCCGGGGGCTTTGCAGCCCGGGCCGGGCATGGTATTGCCGCAGGCGCGGCCGTTGCAGACGGGACAGGCTTTGCAATAAGGGCCGACGCAGTCTTTGGCGGCGGCAAGGATCTCGTTGTAGGTCATTGAAGAATCTCCTTTATCTTTTTTTGAAATGATATGTATAAGACGGCTTTTTCTCATACCCTGTCAGGGACTAAATTTTATTTTATCATATGGTTCTTCCTATTACAAGCGCCGGTTTAAAATAACCCGGTCAGATCAAAGGCGGGGAGCAGTTCTTCGGTGGCGCTGGAGGCTTCCTGCCAGTAGCCGTCCAGCCCCAGCCGGGCCATATAGACCCGGAGATTGTCTATGACCTCCGGGGACACCGGGTCTTGCAGCTCCGGAAAGGCCTCCAGCCCGGGGATGGGGGTATATTGCCCCATCAGGGAAAACAGAACGCTGCCGGCGGGAAAGGACTCGGCCGCGTAATCCATGGCGTCCATGGCAGTCAGCTCCTGGCCGGGGAGGATCAGGTGCCGGATCAGCATGCCGGAGCGCAAGAGCCCGTCCGGACCCAACACATAGGGCCCCACCTGGCGGAACATCTCCCCGATGGCGGCCCGGGCGGTCTCCGGGTAGTCCGCCGCCGCGCTGTACCGCCGGGCAGGTCCGGCCTTGGTATATTTATAGTCCGGCATATAGATCTGGACCAGCCCCTCCAACAGCCGCAGAGACTCCACGTTCTCATACCCGGAGCTGTTCCAGACCACCGGGACCTTCAGCCGGGCGGCGCTCAGGGCCTGGGCGATGGGACGGACAAAGTGGGCGCCCGTCACTAAATTGATATTGTGTACCCCCTGGTCCTGCAGGCGGAGAAAAAGATCCCGCAGCGCCTCGACTGTGAGGACCTTTCCCTGGCCGCCGCCCCGGCTGATCTCCCGGTTCTGGCAGAAGACGCAGCGCAGGTTGCAGCCGGTGAAGAACACGGCCCCGGAGCCCCGCTCTCCGCTGATGCAGGGCTCTTCCCCATAGTGCGGGGCGGCTCTGGAAACTCTTGGAAGAGCCCCGCTGACGCAAAATCCGCTGCCGCTTTCTTCCGTCCGGCCGGCGGCGCAGCGGCGGGGACAATCAGAACAGATATAGTCCATTTTCTGCCTCAAAAAATACTTTGATATTTTCATGACATATGCAAAATGCTAAGAAATCCGGCCTTTACGCCCCTGATTATAGCCCATATTTGTCTAATATGCAAGAATTTGTACAGAGCTGAAAAAAGTGCATGATTTTTTTGATTTTTGTGCTAAAATGGTTAGGAAATCTGGAATGCGGTTACAAAATTGTTTCGCAAAAGCAGGGAGGGGGAGCGGATGGTCGATATCGTTCTGGTGGAACCGGAGATCCCGCACAACACCGGCGCCATCGCCCGTACCTGTGCCGCCACCGGTTCCCGGCTCCATCTGATCAAGCCCCTGGGTTTTGATATTTCTGACAAGCGTATGAAGCGCTGCGGCCTGGATTACTGGTTCTTGGTGGATATCCGGGTCTATGAGGACCTGGACGAGTATTTTGCCAAAAACGGGGACGCCCACCTCTATCTGGCGACGACCAAGGCCCCGATGGCTTACCACCAGGCAGATATGCGCGGCGATGTGACGCTGATGTTTGGCAAGGAGACAGCGGGTCTGCCCGAGTGGCTGCGGGAAAAGTACCGGGACCGCTGCATCCGCATTCCCATGGTCAGTGAGGCGAGAAGCCTCAACCTTTCCAATTCCGTTGCCATTTTGGCATATGAAGCCCTGCGGCAGCAGGGGTTCAAGGGGCTTCTGGAAACAGGCTCCATGTCCAATGTGTAAACTATTAATTTTAGGAGGCATACCATGAACTACAACAAGAAGACCGTTTACGATGTAGACCTGAAGGGCAAGAAAGTCCTGCTCCGCTGCGATTTCAACGTCCCCCAGGATAAGGAGACCGGCGCGATCACCAGCGACAAGCGCATTGTCGCGGCGATCCCCACCATCAAATACCTGCTGGAGCAGGGCGCGGCTGTCATCGCCTGCTCCCACCTGGGCAAGCCCAAGGGCGAGTGGAAGACGAAGCTGACCCTGGCCCCCGTGGCCAAGCGCCTGTCCGAGCTGCTGGGCCAGGAAGTGATCTTCGCCGCGGACATCATCGGCGAGGACGCCCAGGCCAAGGCCGCCGCGCTGCAGCCCGGCCAGATCATGCTGCTGGAGAACCTGCGCTTTGATATCCGCGAGGAGAAGAACGGGGCCGACTTCGCCAAAGCCCTGGCCGATATGGCCGAGATCTTCGTGTCTGACGCGTTCGGCACCGTGCACCGGGCCCACGCCTCCACCGCCGGTGTGGCCGCCTATCTGCCCGCTTATTCCGGCCTGCTGGTGGACAAGGAGCTGTCCATCATGGGCAAGGCTCTGGACGATCCCAAGCGCCCCTTCGTGGCCGTGCTGGGCGGCGCCAAGGTCTCCGACAAGATTAATGTCATCAACAACCTGCTGGAGAAGGCCGACACCATCATCATCGGCGGCGGCATGGCCTATACCTTCAAGAAGGCCCAGGGCTATGAGATCGGCCAGTCCCTGCTGGAGGCCGACCGGCTGGACTATGCCAAGGACATGATCGCCAAGGCCGAGGCCAAGGGCGTCAAGTTCCTGCTGCCGGTAGACAACCTCTGCGCGGCCGAGTTCTCTGCCGACGCGGAGCCCGTGCTGGTAGAGGGCAACATCCCCGAGAACCTGATGGGCATGGATATCGGCCCCAAGACCTCCCAGCTCTTTGCCGAGGCGGTCAAGGGCGCGGGGACCATCGTTTGGAACGGGCCCATGGGCGTTTTCGAGTTTGACAAGTTCGCCGGCGGCACCAAGGCCATGGCCCAGGCTCTGGCCGAGTCCGGCGCGGTGACCATCGTCGGCGGCGGCGACTCTGCCTCTGCCGTGGAGAAGCTGGGCTTTGCCAGCAAGATCACCCATATTTCCACCGGCGGCGGCGCCTCCTTGGAGTTCCTGGAGGGCAAAGAGCTGCCCGGTGTGGCTTGCCTGCTGGACAAGTAAGTTCCGTGGCCACCTGGCGCGGGGCGGCGCTCCGCGCCGGGTGAACAGTGAAATATTTTATATGGAACGGAGAAAAAGAAAATGAACAGAAAGTACCGTAAAACCGTGATCGCCGGCAACTGGAAAATGAACATGCTGGCCTCCACCGTCAAGCCCTTCATGGAAGAGCTCAAGGAGAATATGCCCAAGAACCGCCCCTGCGACGTGGTGCTCTGCACCCCCGCGGTGATCGTCCCCACCATGATCAAGGCTGGGAAGGACTGCAAAGTGGCCGCCGGTGCCCAGGATGTGTCCAAGTATGAAAAGGGCGCATACACTGGCGAAGTGTCTGCCAGCCAGCTGGCCGATATCGGCGCCAAGTACTGCATCGTGGGCCACTCCGAGCGCCGCCAGTACCACGGGGAGGACGACATGCTGGTCAACGCCAAGGCCAAGGCGCTGCTGGCCAAGGGCGTGATCCCCATCATCTGCGTGGGCGAGAGCCTGGAGCAGCGGGAGATGGACCTGACCCTGGAGTATATCGCCTATCAGGTCAAGGCCGCCCTCAACGGCATCGACGCCACCCAGGTGCGCCGCTGCATCATCGCCTATGAGCCCATCTGGGCCATTGGCACCGGCCGGACCGCTACTGCCCAGCAGGCCCAGGAGGTCTGCGAGAGCATCCGTGCCGTCATCCGCAAGCTCTACGGGGCCCGCCCGGCCCGCGCCGTCAGCATCCTCTACGGCGGCAGCATGAACGCCAAGAACGCGGCGGAGCTGCTGGCCATGCCCGATATCGACGGCGGCCTCATCGGCGGCGCCTCCCTCAAGCCCGCTGATTTCGCGGCGATCATTGCCGCCACCGATCAGGAGTGAGCAAAGGAGCACAGCCAATGTCTAAAAAAGCGGTTCTTATCATTCTGGACGGCTATGGCCTGGCCGCCCCCACGGCGGGCAACGCCATCGCCCAGGCAAAAAAGCCCAATCTGGACCGGCTCTTTTCCGAGTATCCCACCACGACCCTGTCCGCCTCCGGGCTGGACGTGGGCCTGCCGGAGGGCCAGATGGGCAACTCCGAGGTGGGGCACACCAACATCGGCGCGGGCCGGGTGGTGTTCCAGATCCTGCCTAAGATCAGCCAAGAGATCCAGAACGGAAAATTCTTTGAAAATCCGGTCTATATCAAGGCCATGGAGGACGCCAAGGCGGGCGGCAAGGCCCTGCATATCATGGGCCTCATGTCCACCGGCGGCGTACACAGCCACCTGACCCACATCTTCGGCATCCTGGATATGGCCAAGGCCCGGGGCGTGGAAAAGGTCTATGTGCACTGCTTCCTGGACGGACGGGACGTGGCCCCCAAGAGCGGGGCCGGGTTCGTGGCCCAGCTCCGGGAGAAATGCGCCCAGCTGGGCAACGCCTCCATCGCCACCATCCAGGGCCGCTTCTGGGGCATGGACCGGGATAAGCGCTGGGAGCGTGTCGAAGAGGGCTACAACGCCATCGTCTGCGGCGAGGGTGTGCAAGACCCGGACCCGGTGGCGGCTATCGAGGCGAGCTACGCCAACGACGTGACCGACGAGTTTGTCAAGCCTGTGGTGGTCGATCCCCAGGGTGTTATCAACCAGGGAGACAGCGTCATTTTCATGAACTTCCGGCCTGACCGGGCGCGGGAGATGACCTGGGCCCTGAACCTGCCGGACTTTGACGGGTTTGCCCGTAAAAAGACGGTGTACCCCTTGTCCTATGTCTGCACCGCCCAGTATGACGAGACCCTGCCTCTGCCCATCGCCTATCCTCCCGAAGTCATTGAGAACACCCTGGGCGACTATATCAGCGCCAAGGGCCTCAAGCAGTTCCGGGTGGCCGAGACGGAGAAGTACGCCCACGTGACCTTCTTCTTCAACGGCGGCGTGGAGAAGCAGACCGAGGGCGAGGAGCGCTGCCTGGTGCCCTCTCCCAAGGAGTTTGCCACCTATGACCTGGTCCCCCAGATGAGTGCGGAAAAAGTGGCGGAGAAGTGCTGCGAGGCCATCTCCTCCGGCAAATATGACTTGGTGGTCTGCAATTTTGCCAACTGCGATATGGTGGGCCACACCGGTGTCATGGCTGCCGCGGTCACCGCGGTGGAGACCGTGGACAAGTGCATGGGCCGTATCCGGGCCGCCGTTGAAGCCCGGGACGACACAGTGCTTCTGGTCACTGCCGACCACGGCAACGCCGACTGCATGTTTGACGAGAGCGGCAAGGTCAACACCGCCCACACCACCAACCCCGTGCCCTTTGCTGTCTGCGACAAGGCCGTCAGCCTGACGCCCGGCCGCCTGGCGGACATCGCTCCCACGATCTTAGCGGTGATGGGCCTGGAGCAGCCGGCCGAAATGACCGGCAAAAGCCTGATCCACTGAGCTGTCCTGTCCCGCCCCGGCCCGGCCGGGGTGGGGATGCGCAAAAAAATAAATTTTGATAGAAGGGAAAAAGCTATGATCTACACCACCGAAGTAAAGCACATGTGCCCCGTCGCCAAGGGCGCGTATCACGGCCCCGCCCCCATCCCCGAAGAGGGCAAATGGGTCCAGGTCAAGGAGATCTCCGACGTCTCCGGTTTCACCCACGGCGTGGGCTGGTGCGCTCCCCAGCAGGGCGCCTGCAAGCTGACGCTGAACGTAAAAAATGGCGTCATTGAAGAGGCCCTGGTGGAGACCCTGGGCTGCTCCGGCATGACCCACTCCGCCGCCATGGCCTCCGAGATCCTCATTGGCAAGACCATTTTGGAGGCTCTGAACACCGACTTGGTGTGCGACGCCATCAACACCGCCATGCGTGAGCTGTTCCTGCAGATCGTCTACGGCCGCTCCCAGTCCGCTTTCTCTGAAGACGGCCTGGCGGTGGGCGCCTCCCTGGAGGACCTGGGCAAGGGCCTGCGCTCCCAGATCGGCACCATGTTCGCCACCAAGGAGAAGGGCCCCCGTTATCTGGAGCTGACCGAGGGCTATGTGACCCGCCTGGCCCTGAACAAGGATGACGAGATCGTGGGCTATGAGTTCGTGAGCCTGGGCAAGATGATGGACTTCATCAAGAAGGGCGACGACGCCAATGAGGCCCTGAAGAAGGCCACCGGCCACTACGGCCAGTTTGACAACGCCGTTAAGTACATAGACCCGCGCCAGGAATAAGACAAGGAGGACAATAGAATGGCTTTATTTGAGAATTACGAGAGAAGAATAGGCAAGATCAACGCTGTCCTCGCCCAGTACGGCATTGCCTCCGTGGAGGAAGCCCGGGAAATCTGCCAGGCGAAGGGCTTTGACCCCTATGAGATCGCCAAGAGCATTCAGCCCATCTGCTTTGAGAACGTCTGCTGGGCCTACTGCGTAGGCGCGGCCATCGCCATCAAGGCCGGCGCCAAGAGCGCCGCTGAGGCTGCCAAGCTCATCGGTGTGGGCCTGCAGAGCTTCTGCCTGGACGGCTCCGTGGCGGACGACCGGAAGGTGGGCCTGGGCCACGGCAATCTGGCCGCCATGCTTCTGTCCGACGACACCAAGTGCTTTGCTTTCCTGGCCGGGCACGAGTCCTTTGCCGCCGCCGAGGGCGCCATCGGCATCGTGAAGAACGCCAACAAGGCCCGGAAGGAGCCTCTGCGGGTCATCCTCAACGGCCTGGGCAAGGATGCCGCCCAGATCATCTCCCGTATCAACGGCTTCACCTATGTGCAGACTCAGTTCGACTACTTCACCGGCGAGCTGAAGATCGTCCGGGAGATCCGCTATTCCGAGACCGAGCGGGCCGACGTGCGCTGCTACGGCGCCGACGACGTGCGCGAGGGCGTGGCCATTATGCACTATGAGGGCGTGGACGTGTCCATCACCGGCAACTCCACCAACCCCACCCGCTTCCAGCATCCCGTGGCCGGCACTTATAAGAAAGAGTGCATCGAGCAGGGCAAGAAGTACTTCTCCGTGGCCTCCGGCGGCGGCACCGGCCGTACCCTGCACCCGGACAACATGGCCGCCGGCCCCGCCTCCTACGGCATGACCGACACCATGGGCCGTATGCACTCCGACGCCCAGTTTGCCGGCTCCTCCTCCGTGCCCGCCCACGTGGAAATGATGGGCTTTTTGGGCATGGGCAACAACCCCATGGTCGGCGCTACCGTGGCTGTGGCCGTGGCTACTGCCGAGGCCCTCAAGGCGTAAGATCATCGCAAATCTTAAAAAAAGAGCTCCGGCACCCTCCGGAGCTCTTTTTTCATTGCTTTTGCGGGAAAGGCAATGTATAATAAAAAAGCGCAAATCAAATAATTTCCATACAGTGAGTGCGGAAGATGAAAAAGATCTCAAGGCTGATCATTTGCATAGGACTGCTGTTCTGCTTTGCCGTGGCCGCTCCGGCCGCCTGGGCCGAGGAGGCCGTGCAGGAGGTGGAGCTGGAGGGCAAGAGCTGGGACGATTTGATGGGAGACTTTCTGGAATACTACCATGTAGCCGAGGGGCAGGTCACCATCGGGTACTATAACACCGTTACCGGCGAAGAGCACTACTATGATCCGGACCGGTACATGGTCACCGGCAGCATGTACAAGGTGCCTCTGACCATGGTCTTTGCCGATAAGGACGCCGCCGGGGAGCTCGACCTGGAGACCGGGGCCACCGGCGGGTTTAAATATACCACCCTGATGAAGGGCGCCATCGTGGACTCCAACAACGACTATGCCGCCGTTCTCTGGCGGGCTCTGGGCAGCTACCACGAGTACCGGCGTATCATCGCTCCCTACATGGGGGAGGACCCGGACAATGTGGATGCGAAGTATTATGAGAACAACTTCTTTACCGCCCGCCAGATGCTCACCTGCCTGAAGAAGCTGTATGAGGGCTCAGAGACCTACAGCTATATCATCGAGCTGATGAAGGCCGCGGAACAAAGCGAATATTTCTGCCGCCATGAGGACCGGTATGAGGTCGCCCACAAATACGGCTATCTGGCCGATGACAGCAAAGGGGTTCTCTATTTGAACGACTGCGGCATTGTCTATACGGAGGAGCCCTATCTGCTGGTGTGCTTCACGGCCGGCGCGGAAAAGCCCTACGGCATTCTTTCCAATCTCTGCACCCTCATGAGCGACTATACCCAGTACCAATACGAGCAGCGAAAAGAACAGGAGGCGGCCGCCGAGGCGGAGCGGATGCGGCAGGAGGCCCAGGAGGCTCTGGAACGGGCCCGGGAAGAGGGGCGTGTCCCAGAGGCCAGCGCCGCGCCGGGGGCGGCAAGTCCCCAAGAAGCGGAAGAGGAAGCCCCGGGGACCGTCAGCCGGGCAGTCGTGCTGGCAGTGCTGTTCCTGCTGTGCGGCGGGCTCATCGTGCTGGCGGAGGTCAAAAGCGGCAGCTTTACCTGGAAGCGGCTTCTCCTGGCTCTGCTCTGCGCACTGTTGTCCCTGCTGTTCTGGGTCAGCTCCGTATCCTCCGGCGTATAATGGAATAAGTTGCAGCCAGGGCAGGGCCCTGGCTGTGCTTTGCGCGTTCTTATTCCCCTTCGGCGTCCCGCTTGATACCGTGCATGAAGCCGTCCAGCGCAGTGGTATGGATATCTCCGGCTATGACTTCCCGGCCCTGGATGTAGATCGTGACGAGGACTGTTCCGTCATAGCCCCGGTAGTTGGTGACCTGATAGCTGTACTGGTCGCAGCGCTCGCCCAGGTGCTTTGCCAGATCCAGGCCCTGGCTGAGCTGCATTTTGTTGTAGTCCTCCATCACGCCCTCCAGCGTATCGGGAATCAGAACGCTTTTGTGTTCTTCTGTGCTTCCATCGACCTCCCAGCCCAAACTGAGCAGATATTGCTCCCGGCCCTCCGCGGTGGCCAGATCGGGCTGGGAGCCCCCGTGCCAGCGAAGCAGGATCAACAGCAGCAGGACGGCGGCGCAGGCCAATATCATGCCCAACGCCGTTTTTCGTGTAAAGAGACGCTCTTTTTTCAACATGTCCGTCACCCCCATTCAGCCTATTCCCGAGGCGGACAGATTATGCGTGCCGGAAATCCATAGAATTTACAGAAACGTTACAAAACGTACCCAAAAACGGAAGCAAATTCGTGTATGATGATACAGGCTTGTTGTGTGCCGGAAAAGGGGGAAGAGGGCCGTGCCGCTGATAAGGCTGGACAAATATCTGGCGGATCTGGGCTTGGGCTCCCGGAAGGAGCTGAAAGAGCTCATCCGGCGCGGCCGTGTGACGGTGGACGGCACAGCCCTGCGCCGGCCGGAGCAGAAGCTGGACCCGGAAAAGAGCAGCGTCTGTCTGGACGGAGCCGCTCTTCACTATCAGAAGCACCACTATTATATGATGGATAAGCCTGCCGGCGTTTTGACGGCTACAGAGGATGCCCGGCAGAAGACTGTGCTGGACCTGCTGGATCCCCGGCTTCGGCGGATGGGGCTGTTCCCCGTGGGACGGCTGGATAAGGACACCAGCGGTCTGCTGCTGCTGACAGATGACGGAGATTTTGCCCACCGTCTGCTTTCGCCAAAATCCGGCGTGGAAAAGCTGTATTATGCAAGAGTAGAGGGAAATCCGTCAGCGGAGGATGTGGACGCTTTCCGGCGGGGGCTGGTCCTGCGGGACGGGACGGCCTGCCGGAGCGCCGGCCTGGAGCTTATAGGGCCGGGGGAGTGCCTGGTGACGGTGACAGAAGGGAAGTACCATCAGGTCAAACGGATGCTGGCCTCCCGGGGAACGCCGGTGCTGGCGCTCCGGCGGCTGAAGATCGGCAGACTGGAGCTGGACGGGGCTTTGGGCCCCGGAGGGATCAGGGCTTTGACGGAGGAAGATTTGTGCAGACTGTTCAATGGTAATATTATGTAAATTTAATCAAATTCTTGTGCTAAATGGCGGGTGCTTTTGAGCGGATAGAACACATGACCGAAAAAACTTCACAAAAAAACATAGCATTTTCTATTGAAAATCACAGTAAAGAGAGTTATTATGTAGGAAGATAATTGCGGGGCTATGGTGTTTTTGCCAGAAAAATTGGCCGGCCGCCTTGTCCGCAGTACACAGGAGGCGTTTTTATGTCCAGCAGAATCTTCCAGAATGTGATCATTCAAATGAAAGACTCCGTGAGCAGGACCATTGGCGTTGTGGATGAACAGGGTTATGTGGTGGCCAGCAGTGAGCTGGCTATGATCGGATCCCGCCTGGATGACTTTCATGTCTACGCGTTTGACTCGGCCGAACCGGTCGTCGCTCTGGGCACCCGGACTTACGGCCCGCTGTCCTCCGGCAGCACCCGGTTTGATTACGCCGCGTTTGTAGACGGGACGGACCAGATGGCAAAGGCGATCTGCGCCGTGGCCGCTGTGGCCTTCAACGAGGCCAAGGGCAGCTATGAGGAGAAGCACAATAAGGCAGCCTTCGTCAAAAACATTATCTCGGACAATATCCTGCCGGGAGATGTGTATGTCCGGGCCAAAGAGCTCCATTTCGTCACCGACGAGCCCCGGGTGGTGCTGCTGGTGCGTCAGATGGAAAACGCGGACATGGCAGCAGTAGAGGTGGTCCAGCGCCTGTTCCCGGACCGGCAGCGGGATTTTGTGCTCAACATCAATGAGACGGATGTGGTGGTCGTCAAGGCCCTGTCTTCCGCCGGCGGCCAGGAGGACGTGTTGCGCACGGCCAAAGGCATTGAGACGATCCTGCACGATGAGCTGGGCGTCAAATGCGTCATCGGGATCAGTACCATTGCCCGCCACCTGCGGGAACTGGCCGACCGGTACAAAGAGGCCCAGGTGGCCATCGACGTGGGACGGGTCTTTGAAAGCGACAAGAACATCATCAACTATGAGAACCTGGGTCTGGGCCGCATCATTTATCAGCTGCCCACCACGCTGTGCGAGATGTTCCTGAACGAAGTCTTCAAGAAAAACCCCATCGAAACCCTGGATGAGGACACGCTGGAGACCATCAACAAGTTCTTTGAGAACAATCTGAATGTCTCGGAGACTTCCCGTAAGCTCTATGTGCACCGGAACACCTTGGTGTACCGCCTGGAGAAGATCAAGAAGATCACCGGGCTGGACCTGCGGGAGTTTGACCACGCCATTGTGTTCAAGGTGGCAATGATGGTCAAGCAGTACCTGGATTCTCTGAACAAATCCAAATATTAAGGCCCTTCCCGGCCTTTTATATAAGAGAGCCTGATAAAAAGCGCTGAGCTTTTGACAGCGCCGCAGGCGCGGCAGGTTCTGGATGGGTCCTCTCCGCTTATGCAGGGAGAGGTGCCACGCGCAGCGCGGTTTTCTGGGGAAAAGAAGCTTTTTTATCCTCAGATCCTATGAGATACATATTTGCGCATATCCAAAGTTTGGAGGTAGGACACCTATGGTTCGTATGAACGATGTCACCAAGGTCTATGACAGCAGCGGCACCGTCGCCCTGGACGGCGTGGACCTGACGATCAACGAGGGCGAATTTGTCTTTCTGGTAGGCCCTTCCGGCTCCGGAAAGACCACCATCATGAAGCTGATCACCGGCGAGATCCGGGCCACATCCGGCAGTATCAACGTGAACGATTTTGATATGATCAAGATCAAGCGCCGGAAGCTGCCCAAGGTCCGGCGCACGCTGGGTGTGATTTTCCAGGATTACCGGCTGATCGAGAATATGACCGTGTATGACAACGTGGCCTTTGCCATGCGCGTTGTGGGCGCGTCCAGCCGGGAGATCAAAAAGCGCGTGCCCTATGTGCTGGAGCTGGTGGGGCTGGACGGCCGTGAAAAGCGCTTCCCCAACGAGCTCTCCGGCGGCGAGCAGCAGCGTGTGGCCATTGCCCGGGCGCTGGTCAACAGTCCGCGCATGATCGTGGCAGACGAGCCCACTGGCAACCTGGACCCGGTGCGCAGCCTGGAGCTGATGCTTTTGTTCGAAAAGATCAATGAGATGGGCACCACTATTTTGGTGGTCACGCATGAGAAGGAACTGGTCAACGCCTTTTCCAAACGCGTTATTACCATCGACGGCGGCCATGTGACCGGAGACGAGACAGGAGGTTACTTCACCCATGAGACTGAGTAGAGGCGGATATCTGATCCGCGAAGGTTTTCGCAGCATCGGCACCCACAGATTTATGTCTTTTGCCTCCGTCACCATCATTATGGCCTGCCTGATCATCATGGGCAGCGTCTCGCTGCTGTCGGTGAATATCGACATGCTGATCAAGGACCTGGAGAACCAGAACGAAATCGCCGCTTTTGTGGATGACTCCATCGTCGATCCGGAGGCGGCCGAGGCGCTGGAGTCCTCGCTGCTGGCGGTGGACAATGTCAGCTCCGTGGAGTTCGTGTCCCGGGCAGAGGCCTATGATAACTTTGTGAACCGCTATGATGAGGCGATCATGGAGGGCATCGATGAGACGTGGCTGCGCCACCGCTTCATCATCCACCTGACGGATATCGCCCTGATGGCCCAGACCAAGGCGGAGCTGGAGAATGTCCCCGGAATTGCCAAAGTGGTGGCCCGGCTGGAGTATGCCGAGGCGTTTGTCACCATCCGCAACGTGGTCAGCGTCATTTCCCTGGTGCTGATCGTGATGCTGGTGTTTGTGTCCTTCTTCATCATGTCCAACACCATCAAGCTTGCCACCTTCGGGCGACGGGAAGAGATCGCCATCATGAAAATGGTGGGCGCCAACAACGGCTTTATCCGGCTGCCCTTTGTGGTAGAGGGTCTTGTCCTGGGTTCTCTGGGCGGCGGCCTGGCCTTTATTGCGGAATGGGGCATTTATGAGCTGCTCACCGGCCGCCTGGTCGGGACGCTGACGGGCAGCTTTATCAAGGTGGTGCCCTTCAGGAGCATGGCCCTGGTGGTCCTGGCCTTTTATATGGGGACCGGGATCTTGGTGGGCGCTTTCGGCGGCGTCAACGCCATTAAGAATTATCTGAAGGTGTAAGCGCCGGTCCATCGCACAAAGGAGAAAACTATGAAGAAGAAAAAAGCGGTATCGGTCGTCGCCCTTCTGCTGATCATACTGATGCTTGTGTCTCTGCTCACGAGCCTTCTGCCGGTCGCTGCTTTTGCGGTGAACCAGGGGGATATCGACGCGCTGAAGGAACAGCGGCAGGGCTTGTCTGCCCAGGCCCAGGAGATCCAGGAACGGATCGAGGGCTTGAAAGAGAAGCACGCCAACGTCTTGGAGCAGAAGACCGCGTTGGATGAAAAGAACCGCCTGGCCAACGAGCAGCTGACCTTAGTGGCAGAGGAGATCGAGTATTACGATGAGTTGATCTCGGAAAAGAGCAAGGAGCTGGAGAAAGCCCTGGCCCAGGAGGAGGAGCAGCTTCAGCGGTACCGGGTCCGGGTCCGGGCGATGGAAGAGAGCAGCGGATACAACATTCTCGCCCTTATCGTCAATTCCGGCAGCTTTTCCGAATTTCTCACCGCCATGGATGACATGGGGGAGATCATGGCCGGCGACCTGGCCCTGGAAGAGGCCTATGTAGCTGCCCGGGAAGAGACGGAAGAGATCAAGAGCGAATACGAGGCCGAACGGGCCGAGTACGGGGAAAAGCAGGAAGAGCTCCGGGCGGAGCAGACCAAGATCGAGCAGGACATTCAGGACGCGAACGACACCCTGGAGGAGCTGAAAGGTCAGATCGAGCAGGCCGAGAAAGAATATGAGGCGGCCTGCGCGGCGGAGGCTTCCGCCGCGGCGGAGATCCTGCGCATCATTGCCCAGTATGACGCGGAGCAGGAGGCCAAGAGAAACCAGCAGCAGGGGCAGCAGCAACAACCTGCGCAGCCCCAGAATACGGGCACCGGCGGCGGATCTGACGGCGTCTGGGACGATAACGATGACAACTGGGAAAACGGCGGGAACGCCGGAAATACCGGCAGCGGCGGCGACAGCAGCAGCGGCTATACCGGTGGGGATAACTGGGAAAGCGGCAATGGCGATGGCAGTGGAGACGGCTGGGATGGCGGCAGCAACGGCGGCGGCATCACCGGCAGCTTTGTCTGGCCCGTCCCTTGCAGCACCCGGATCACCGGCCGCTTCGGCGAGCCCCGTGCGGGGCACTCCCATGCGGGCATTGATATCGACGGCTACGGGAATGACGGCAATATCATCGTAGCGGCCGACGGAGGCACGATCGTTACCGCCTCTTATGACAGCTCCTACGGCAATTATGTGATCATCGACCATGGCAACTCTACCAAGACGGTCTACGCCCATATGTCCTCCTGCGCCGTAAGCAAGGGGCAGACGGTATCCCAGGGCCAGACCATCGGGTACCTGGGCGCCTCCGGCAACGCCACCGGCACCCATTGCCACTTCGAGGTCATTATCAACGGCGGCCGGGTGGATCCGGCGGCCTACTTCGGCGGCATGGGCTTGACCTATTATCAGTGCTGAAACCGCCGGCTGCAGGGATAAGATCGGTAAAAAGATATGAGAAAGAGACAGATCAAAGTAAGCCTGTCCTGCGCCTTGATCCTTTGCCTTTGCCTGGCTTGCCTTCCCGCTACGGCCTATGCCGTCACCCAGGACGATATCCAGGCCCTCAAGGACGAACGCAACGCGATCTCCGCCCAGCGCGAGGAAAAGCAGGCTGTTGTGGATGAGCTGGAGGCCGAGCAGGCCGGCGTTCTGGAGCAAAAGTTAGCTCTGGATGAGCGCAACATGCTCATGATGCAGGAGATCCAGAATATCGGCGATGAGATCGAGCTCTACAACCAGATGATCGAAGAGAAGGCCGAGGAGGTCGAGGAGGCCAAGCGACAGGAGCTTCAGCAGCTGGAACGCTACCGCACCCGGGTCCGGGCCATGGAGGAGGACGGGGACATCAGCTTTTTGGCGCTGATCCTGAATACCTCCAACCTGGGCGATCTGCTCGCAGCGATCGATGATGTGGGCGATATCATGGAGAGCGACCGGAATCTGGAGGAAAAATACATAGCCGCCCGGGAAAAGACCGAGGAGGCCAAGGCCGAGTACGAAGCCGTGCGCATGGAGCTGCAGGGCCAGCAGACGGAGCTCAAGGTGGAGCAGGCGGAGCTGCAGAAGGAGATCGACGACGCGAACGCCCGGATGGTGCAACTGCTGGAGGATATCGATCTGCGCAGCGCCGAGCTGGAGGAGCTGATTGCCGCTGAAAACGAGGCGGACGCGCGGGTTGACGCCATGATCGAGCAGTATCAGCGCGAGCATCCGCCTGTCGTAAGCAGCGGCGGGGGCGGCGGCAGCAGCGGCGGAGGCGGCGGGGGAGGTGCCGTTGGCACCGGCAGCTTTATTTGGCCTGCCCCGTCCTGCACCTATATCACCAGCCGCTTCGGTTGGCGTATCCACCCGGTCACCGGCGTGGGGCGGAACCACAACGGCCTGGATATCGGCGCCGGCTACGGCAGTTCCATTTTGGCGGCTGACGGCGGCACTGCCCATACCTACTATGACGACGGCGGTTACGGCTACTACATTATGATCGACCACGGCAACGGCTACCAGACCCTTTACGGGCACATGTCCGCCTATGCCATCTCTGACGGGGAGACGGTCTCCCAGGGGCAGGTCATCGGGTATGTGGGCAGTTCCGGCCTTGTCACAGGCCCGCACCTGCATTTTGAGATCTGGTCCGGCGGCGGCCGTATTGACCCTGAACAGTTCTTCAGCGGCTTGACCTTTGCCCCGGACGCCGGCGTGTAACGCCGCAGACAACAGAGCCGGCGGTTCGACTGCCAGTCGAAACAGCGCGGTTTTCAGCCCGGCCTGTGCCCGGGCTGGCTGCCGGGCGGCAAAATGCCGCCCGGCTTAAGGCTTGCTATAGGGAGGAAGCGTATGCGGATATTCAGAAGGCTGCTGGAGAATGTTTATTTCTTTTTTTCGGCCATTTTCAACGCGGGGATCAAGTTAAAATATGTTGTCATCCTCTGCGCCCTGATTGGAGGCGTTGTCTTCACTTCTACGAGATATATTCTTATCAAAAACGTCGGCGGTCAGGATGATTATGATGAGGCCATGCGCTACATTGAGATCAAGGATCTGATCGACGAGAACTATATCGACACAGCGGACCGGAAAGCGATGGGCACCGCGGCGGCCTCGGCCATGGTGAACAGCCTGGGAGACGGCTGGAGCTATTATATGTCCGCCGATGAGTACAGGACCTATCAGCTGTCCTCTGTGGGTGAATATTCGGATATCGGCATGTCCATAATCAAGGATACCTACAGCGGCGGGTTCCAGGTCCTCTCGGTAGATCTGGGGACGCCGGCCGCGGATTCCGGGCTGAGCGTGGGCATGGTGATCACCGCGGTGGACCAGCAGAACGTGACCGGCATGAGCGAGGACGAGGCCAGGACCCTGATCCGCTCCAAGATGAACGGAAAGTTCTATCTGGAGATCGGCGGCGGCCAGTATTCCATCCAGGTGGACTGCACAGGATACTCTACTTCACCGGTGCGCTACCGTATGGAGAAGACCGAGGCCGGGTATGTGCAGATCAAGAGCTTTGACGCCGGCAGCGGGCAGGACGCGATCAACGCCTTTGAGGATCTGCTTGCCCAGGGGGCGGTGGCTATGGTGGTGGATCTGCGCGGAAATTCCGGCGGCCTCACCTCGGAGCTGGCCACTTTTCTGGACTATCTGCTGCCGAAAGGGCGTCTGTTTTCCGAGATCAGCAAGGA
Organism: uncultured Oscillospiraceae bacterium; assembly: GCA_947630375.1. Lineage (GTDB taxonomy): Bacteria > Bacillota > Clostridia > Oscillospirales > Oscillospiraceae > Limivicinus. The sequence goes on from CANRHH010000034.1 coordinate 20,207, forward strand.
CGGGGAAGAGATCGTGACCGAGTCCGACGGCGTCTGCGTGCAGCTGCCCATGTGCGTGCTTATTGACACGGGCACCTTCCGGGAGGCGGAGATCTGCGCGGCGGCGCTCCAGGAATACGGCTGGGCTTCTCTGCTGGGCGAACCCACCACCGGCAATACCCGCACCCAGGAGACCATCCTTCTGGAGGACGGCAGCGCTATCCGGCTATCGACGGGCAGCTACCTGACGCCGAAGGGGATAGATATCAGCGAAAAAGGCGGTGTCGTGCCGGATATGATCGTTCCGAGCACCGATGACTCCGCGGTGGGCACCACCGAGGGCACCACCGGCGGCGAGGACGGCACGGCCAGTACCTCCAACGACACGCAGCTTATGCAGGCGCTGAACTTCCTGAGCAGGAATCAGTCCTATATCGGAACCAATTGACCGCAAAGTTCGCCGCTGGCAGGGCCGCGGTGGGTGAAAGCGCACAGCGCAATAAATTTTTTGTAAGGAGAAACTGCTTTATGGCAAACCCGAGCAGATTTAAAATGAGCCAGGAGCGCCTGGAGGCGCTGAAAAAGGAACTGGTCTATCTGGAGACCGTCCGCGAGAAGGAAGTGGCCGAACAGATCAAGGAGGCCAGAAGCTTTGGAGACCTGTCTGAAAACAGCGAATACGACGAGGCCAAGGCCGAGCAGGGCAAGCTGTATTCCAAAATCGCGGAGATCAAGGTCCTCATTGAAAACGCCGAGGTGATCGACAATTTAGAGCAGGACGCGCCGAAAGACACGGTCACCCTGGGCAGCATCGTCCGGGTCCGGGACGTGGCGGATGATTTTGAGGAGACCTATGAGATCGTGGGCTCCCAGGAGGCCAATCCCCGGGCCGGCCGCATATCCGACGATTCCCCGGTGGGACAGGGGCTCCACGGGCACCGGGCCGGCGAGACGGTCATCATCAACGCCCCTGTAGGGGAACTGACGTTTGAGATCCTGTCGGTAGAGAACAACTGAGAAATATCATCACTGGAGAGGAAAAAGGAATGAGCGAAGTCAACAGCAGCCGGCCGGCAGAGGAGCAGGAGCTCTCCGAGCTTTTGCAGATCCGCCGGGATAAGCTGGAGGCTCTGCGGGAAGAGGGGAGAGATCCCTTCAGGCAGACCCGTTTTATCCGCAGCGCCTGGTCCACGGAGATCAAGGAAAAGTTTGCGTCCTTTGAAGGAGAGACCGTCTCGGTCGCAGGGCGCATTATGTCCAAGCGGGGGATGGGCAAGGCCATTTTCTGCCACATCAAGGACGACAGAGGCCAGATCCAGCTCTATATCCGGGCGGACGAGGTAAGTGAACAGGAATTTAAGGATTTCCGCAAATATGATATCGGCGATATCGTGGGCGTCAGCGGCATTGCGTTCAAAACAAAGACCGAGGAGATCACGGTGCGCGCCAGACAGGTGACCTTGTTGTCCAAGTCCCTGCGGCCGCTGCCGGAGAAATTCCACGGCATGACCAATACCGAGCTGAAATACCGCCAGCGCTATGTGGACCTGATCGTCAGCGACGAGAGCCGCCGGAACTTCGAGATCCGCTCCCGGTTTATCAGCTTTGTCCGCCGGTTCCTGGAAGAACGCGGCTATATGGAGGTGGAGACCCCGGTCTTGAACACCATCTCCGGCGGCGCCACGGCCCGGCCCTTTATCACCCACCACAACACCCTGGACATCGACATGTACCTGCGCATTGCCACGGAGCTGAATCTGAAGCGGCTGATCGTAGGCGGGATCGAGCGCGTGTACGAGATCGGCCGGATCTTCCGCAACGAGGGCATGGACACCAAGCACAACCCGGAATTTACCACGGTGGAGCTCTATGAGGCCTATGCGGATTTCCATGTGATGATGGACCTGTTTGAGGAGCTGCTGTCCCGGGCCTCCAAGGAGATCTTGGGGACTTATGAGGTGCAGTGGCAGGGGAAGGCGGTGAGCCTGGCGCCCGGCTTTAAGCGGATGACCATGGCCGAGGCTGTGAAAGAGGCCCTGGGCGTGGATTTCATGTCCATAGAAAGCGACGAGGAGGCCGTGCGGGCCGCCAAGGCGCTGGGGGTGGATATGGACAAGGTGGAGCCTACCTGGGGGCACGCCCTGTATGAATGCTTTGACCAGAAGGTGGAGGAGACGCTGATCCAGCCCACCTTTATCACCATGCATCCGGTGGACGTATCTCCGCTGGCCAAGCGGAGCCCAGCCGATCCCCGGCTCACCGAGCGTTTTGAGCTCTTCATCTGCGCCAGTGAGATGGGCAACGCCTTTTCGGAACTCAACGACCCCATTGATCAGAAGCAGCGCTTCCAGAAGCAGGTGGAGCTGCGCAACAGCGGCGATGAAGAGGCGGCCATGATGGACGAGGATTTCATCAACGCCCTGGAGTACGGCATGCCCCCCACCGGCGGCCTGGGCATCGGCATCGACCGCTGTGTCATGCTTCTGACAGGCTGCAACTCCATTCGGGACGTGATCCTCTTCCCCACAATGAAAAGTTTAGAGAAATAAATCCCGTAAAATCAACGTTTTTAGAGCCAAACAAGCCTCAATTTCGTATAAATGGCCTTGAATTCGTATACGATCCGTAGTATAATTGAGCCAGAATCGTATAAATTCAAACCGTATA
>CANRHH010000035.1 GCA_947630375.1 uncultured Oscillospiraceae bacterium
CAAAAAACAACACCGGGGTACTGTTTCTTGCAGTCCTCGGTGTTGTTTTTTCTGGGCCGTTTTGCTACAGCCCCTTCATCTTTCATCTATACTGTTCGGCTATATAGAGGCCGGCTTTGGACTGGATAAGCCGGGCCGTCTCCTCCAGGGACTCGTCGCCGTCTAAACAGCTCTGGCCGCCGGAGACGATGATTTCCCGCAGGGTCTCATCCGATCGAAGGACGGGGGTTCCCCTTTGGCGGGGAAGTTCCCCGTCATTTGTTATATTCACGAGAGCCGCACGATGTTGGAATCCGTCATGAAATTTCCCACGCTGTAAACGATGAGCACGTCGTCAAAGCCTTCGTCCAGCAGTTGGGAGACGGGGGACTTATAATAGCGCAGGTCCACCAGGACCACCTCCCGGTACCGGTCCGCCAGGAAACAGCCCAGGCAGCTGGCAAAGGAATCCCGCACGATCAGCAGGCGGCCCCGGGCGTCTTCAGCCCGGTTCTCTATTTTTACAAGAGAGTGGTTCCCGTCCAGAAAAACGGGGTACATGTCCGCCTCGGACAGGCGCCCTGTATAAAACAGGCTCTCCTGCGGCTCTCCGCCGTCGGCATTTGAAACCAGAAAGCTCCCGCCGCTGTCCCATAGCTCCAGGTCCTCCCCCGGCAGGCCCCACAGGGCGGCCCGGGAGTAGGTGCTGCCGCGAAAGCCGGGAACGGCCGTCTTCTCGTAGGCGCTCTCCGGTACCGCGGAACGGCCGCAGCTCTCGAGCAGCGCGCCGGCGGCCAGATACGCGCCCCGGGACGTCCAGTGGTGGTCGGTCCTGTAATACAGGGACGCCGGGTCGGAAAAGCCGGCGAAAAGCTCCGTGACATCCAGGGAGCGGATCTGGCTGCAGGCCATGCCCCCCACGGCGGAGATGATATCCCCGTCCGGGTACGGACCGGCCAGAGGGGGCAGCGCCTCGCCCAGGATATATCCCGCCGAGGGCACCAGCAGCAGGTCCACCCGGCGGCCCGCCGCCTGGGCGAAGGCGTTGATCGCGTCCATGTTGCGCTCCAGCACCGCCGGGTCGTTTTCCACCGGGGCCTCGAACAGCCGCCCGCCGCTGCCCAGGTATACGTCCTTCGTCAGCTGGCGGCCGGACAGCAGGTCATAACCCGCGTTCAGGCCCACGAGAAAGGTGCGCCCGGGCAGGTGGTCCGCGGCGTATTCCTCCGCCTGCTCGGCAAAGCCGCCGTCCTTCACGTTGTTCCAGCTGAGCGCGGGCGCCTGGCTGAGTACGCGCTTTTCCAGGGGGGAGAAGTCCTCCTTGGGCAGCAGCGCGAACAGCACCGGAACGGCGCCCAGGGAAACGCAGAAAAGCAGGACCAGCAGGAACTGAAAAAGTCTTGTTTTCATGGCTAAAACCTGAAATAAATAAAAGGATTGTAACTCTGCGTAGCCAGAGAGGCGGCGCAGAGCAGCAGCAGGGCAGCCAGCCCGGCCAGCGCCAGGGGCTCCGAGGCCCGGCCCTCGCATTTGGCCCACAGGCGCGCCGGCAGCGGCGTGGAGCCCAGACAGCACACCAGCGTGATAGGCAGATATCCGGCGATCAGGTCGAGGGTGCGCCCGTCCGCCGCGCCCCCGGCAAAGAGCCTTACCAGGAAAGCGCCCAGAGCGCCCATGTCCTCAAAACAGAACAGCATCCATCCGAAGGCCACGGCCAGCAGCGTGGCGGCGCGGCGGAGCCACACCGGCAGCCTCTCGCCCAGGCGCAGGAGGAACAGCTTCTCCGCAATGAGCAGCAGCGCGTAATACAGCCCCCACAGCACGAAGTTCCAGTTGGCCCCGTGCCACAGCCCGGTGAGCGCCCACACGATCAGGATGTTTATGAGCTGGCGGCGCAGGCCGCGGCGGTTGCCGCCCAGGGGGATGTACACATATTCCCTGAACCAGGAGGACAGGGAAATGTGCCAGCGCCGCCAGAACTCGGTGACGCTGCGGGAAATGTACGGGTAGTCAAAATTCTTCAGGAACTCGAAGCCGAACATTCTGCCCAGGCCGATGGCCATGTCAGAATAGCCGGAGAAGTCGAAATAGATGTGCAGGGTATAGGCCAGCATACCGGCCCAGGCGCCGGCGGCGCCGCGCCCGGCCTGGAGCGACTCCCACATGGTGCCCATTTGGTTTGCCAGCAGCAGCTTTTTGGCAAGGCCGATGATAAACGCCCGGACGCCGGAGGCGAAAAGAGAGAGCGTCTCCCGCCGCTCCTCGAGCTGCTCCGCCACATCCCGGTAGCGGACGATGGGCCCCGCGATGAGCTGGGGGAACATGGAGACGTAGGTCCCGAAGCGCACAGGGTCCCTCTGCACCGGGGCCGCACCCCTGTACACGTCCGCCACATAGCTCATGGACTGGAATATATAGAAGGATATGCCTATCGGCAGGACGATCTCAGGCACGGGCAGCGCCGCCAAAAACGGCAGGCGGCGCAGCGCGCCGGCAAAGAAGCCGGCATATTTGAATACGCCCAACAGGCCCAGGTCCACGGCCACGGCCAGGACCAGCGCCCTTTTCGCGGTGAGGCCGCGCTTCCGGTCCGCGGCCACGGCCAGACCGAAAAGGTAGTTTGCCGCGATGGTAAATACCATCAGCAGCAGGAAAACCGGCTCGCCCCAGCCGTAGAAGAACAGGCTCACGGCCAGCAGCACAAAATTGCGCCCCTTCCGGGGGGCCGTATAATACAGGATCAGGACGGCCGGCAGGAAAAAGAAAAGAAAGATATTACTGGAAAAGACCAACTGTCTCTACCCTCCTGTCCTCCCGTTTCCGGCGCGTTTTCAGGCAAACGCGGCCTCAAAGAGCTCCGCCATAGCGGCGGAATCGGGGGAGATGAAGAGGGCGACGCATTTGCCCTTCTGGATCGCCTGGCCCTCCCTGGCCACGGCATACTGGTCGGGAAGATAGTTCTCCGTTTCGCCGCAGAGCTGCTCTATCCGGCCCTGCGCGGCCTTGAGGATCCCGGCGGCGGCGTTCTCGTCCGCGGCCTCGATGAGCCAGATCTCGTCCACCCGGAGCCCGTCCCCGCTGACGGCGACGATGGCCTGGGGGCAGGCGTCCGTGTCGATGCCGTAATAGCTGTTGACCCGCTTGGGCTCCAGCACGATCATCTCCACAGCGCCGGGCAGACCGGCGGCCTCGTCATAGACCGCCTGCAGATCGGGGGCGGCGCTGCCGCTGCCGCCGCAGCCGGCCAGGAGGAGAAGCGCCAAAAGGAGCGCCGTGAGCTTAATTCTCTGTTCCATAATCGATCTCCCTCGGATTTACAGAATAATTGGCCGGGTTCTTCAGCTGCTCCGCCCAGACCTGGGCGGCGGCCTCGGTGATGTGCACATACTCGTCGGAACAGTATTCCTCGGCAAGGCTGTTCCTGTCGTCCTTCAGGTAGTGGGCCACGTCCACGTATACGCAGTCCTTTTCCTGGCACAATTCGGCGAGCCTGTCGTTATAGTCATCCAGCAGCTCGTTGTTCCGCTTGTCGAATTGGGAAGCCCAGTAAACGGGGAGGCAGGACTCGATAAAGATGGTCAGGTCGGGACTCTTCTCCCGGAGATTGTCTATAAACTGGTCCCACAGCTCCATGGTCTTGTCCACGCCGCCGTACAGCGCCACGTCGTTCACACCCAGCATGATGAACACCTTGTTGACGCCTGCCACGGGCAGCACGTCCTGGGGGGCATATTGTTCCGTCTGGTACCAGACCTTCACCTGGCCGGAAATGGCGTTATGGACCGAGTAGGAGAACTCGCAAAGGAACAAAATATCGCCAAGTTCCCCTGTCTTTTCGCAGTATTTCTGGAGGGTCACCGATATGGAGTCCCCGAAGACGGCCGCGTCCGCGAACCACTCGTCCGGCAGGGGGCTCATATCCGGGGTGGGCTCGGGCGTCGGCTCCGGCGTGGGTTCCGGGGTCGGTTCCGGGGTAGGCGCGGGGGTCGGTTCGGGGGTGGGCTCCGGCGTGGGGCCGCCGCAGGCGAAAAAGCAGAGCGCGGAAGTCAGAACAAGCGCCAAAGCCAGGATCCTTCTTGTTTTTTTCATGGTTATGGACCTCTGTTCGACAGATTAACAGATGAATTATAACATAACTGTTTGAAAGGCGCAATGCTTTTCATCCAGCGACGCGCGGCGCGAGGCGAACGAAAACCCCCGGCAGGCTTCTCCCGAAGCTTGCCGGGGGTCCATCTTTCATCCGTACTGTTCGGCTATATAGAGGCTGGCTTTGGACTGGATGAGCTGGACTGTCTCCTCCAGGGACTTGTCGCCGTTTAAATAGCTCTGGCCGCTGGAGACGATGATGTCCCGCAGGGTCTCATCCGAGAAGGTCTCCGCGTATTTCGTCCTCTCCAACAGGCCGTACAGGGCCTCCCGGCCCGCCTCGGTGGAGACGGCCTCCGCCTGGCGCCGCAGCGCCCCGTAATGCACAGGCAGCGCCCCCTCGCCCAATTGCAGCTGGGTGTCCAGCGAGAGCCGGTCCCGGATAAAGGCCCAGGCGCCGTCCTTATTCTGGCTGTTGGCCGGGATCGCTATGGTGAGACCACCGAAGCAGGGCGTATAGGAATGGAAGCCCTCCCCGCCGTTGGGATAGCCCACATAGACCATGGTGTCCCCACGGACCGGGTCATACACGTTCTGGACCGGCATATTCACGAAGCCGGGGGCGAGGATATACGCGCCGGGCTCCAGGCCCGCCCCGGCGCCCTCCGGATTTCCCGCGCCCATGCTCCGGCACCAGGCCAGCAGATCCCGGAAGGTCCCGGCGGTAAAGTCGCAGCGGGCGTTGGCCTTGTCCACGCAGGTGCTGATCCCGATGTTGGCCACCCGGGCGAGAAGCTCGTTTTGCCCCATGAAGTTGTCAAACACGCCCTGGAGGACCTCGTTCTCCTCCACCATGCGCACATAGTCCCCGGGCGTGAGGCCCCGGCCGTCTCCCACATAGGACGCCGGCCCCACCAGCGTGGAGACGGCCACCCGGTCCCACAGCTGGCGAAGGGCCCCCCGCGTGGAGGTACTCTCCAGCAGATTGGGCAGGAAATCGTCCCGGGAGAGCTCCGGGTCCGCGTCCAGATAGGGGAAGAGGTCCTCAAAATAGTCTGAATCGGTGTTGACCCCGTCATAAAACAACACCAGGTCCACGCCGCTGCCGGCAATAAGCTCGGTCCGGAACCGGTCCAGCTCCTCCGGCCCATAGGAGAGGACCTGGTATTCATATTTCCGGCTTTTGCGGTTCATGGCCTGGACCTCGCTGTCTCCGTTGAGCCCTACCAGCGCCACCTTCACCGGGCTTTTTTCCACGTAGGGGACCTCCTCCATCCCGGTCAGAAACAGGCTGCCGCTGCCGGGCTCCACGCAGACGAAGTCGTCCTCCCCCAGGCGGCAGGCCGGCCCCGCCAGGGCGTTGGAGGTATTCCAGCGCAGAAGCTCCCGATAGCTGTCGCCGGCAAAATCGAACGCCACAAAGCGCTCGCCGGAATTGCTGATAAATTCCCCGTCCAGGCCCTGGCAGGGAGCCTCGCTGCCGCCCCAGACCAACTTGAACCCGGCGGGATCTTCGGCGGGGTTGACGGGATTGCTGATGTCCAGGCGCTTTATATCGCCCGAGCGGCTGTCCACCAGAAAAAAGGGGCTGGCGTCCAGCAGATAGTTGTGGACCGACAGGACGATCCCGTCCTTGGTGGAGACCGCCCCGGTAAAGGACAGCCGCTCTATACTCTGGCGGTTTGACGGCGTCCCCTGCCAGGGGAGGAAGTACACGTAGTCTATGCCCAGCAGGACCATGTCCCCCTCGTTCCCGGCGCAGAGGGAAAGGCCCGCCGGATCCTCCGGGAAGGAGGAGACCGTCATTTTATCCTGAAAAGCCCCGTCCCGGGTGTAGCGCAGGACGGCAAAATTTCCGGTCCGGTCCTCCAGGGCGCCGCCGGTCAGCACGTAAAACAGGCCGTCCCCTCCGGCGGAGATGTCATAAATAGAGGCCTCGTCGGCCTCGGCCGGGGCATCCAGACCGATCTCTTCCGCCTCGGATATCTCGACCCGGCCATTGTCCCGGGCGCTGTACCCGGCCAGGCCCAGCACGTCCCCGGCCGCGCTCTGGCCCAGGAGCAGCAGCTTGTCCCCCTGCCGGGCCACATCCCGGACGGTAAACGCCCCGGAAAAGGGGGTGCAGCTCTGGCTGTAGGGGGCCGGCATGGTCCTGCCCCCGGATGCCTGGAGCGCCGTCCCCTCCCGGGCCTTTTGCCCGGGGCCGCCGCCGTCCTGCGCGCGGCTGCGGATAAAAAGCGCGCCGGTCACGACGCCGGTCAAAAGCACCAGCAGCAGGAGGACCCCCAGGCCCCTTTTTTCCCGCGGCTTGGCGTGTTTTGCTTTGGTCATATCTTTCTCCTTTCAGCCTCTGGCCAGGAGCACGGAACCGAAGCCGCGCTCCGTCCGTTGAGACTCCGTCGGAAATGCCGTCTGCCGGATCTCCGTGTCTTCCGCAATTTTGCCCAGGGTCTCCGCGTCCAGCGTACCGGTCACGCTGAGCAGCCAGCCCTCCGCCTGGCTGAAGCGCAGCGCCACCTGGTAGGGAAACAGCGCGTCCGCGCTCTCCGGCTCCCCGGGCCGGGGCTCCTTCGACACCCGGATCCAAAGGGTCCGCTCCTCCCCCGCCGTCTCGTCCTTCAGCAGCTCCACGGCGTCCCCGTCGCTGCCGATCAGCAGGTCCAGCTCGTACAGGTCGGAGCAGTTGGAGAGGGCCATCTGGTACGGGATCCCCGGTTCCGGCCCCTGGGCCGGGTCCGCCTCGCACCAGACGCTCCACCGGGCCGCCTCCTCGGCGCTCAGCCCCATCTCCTCCAGCACTTTCTCCGTCTCCGCGGCCTCCTGGGCCTGCTCCCGCTCCCCGGAGGCCGGGAAGGCCATCCCCAGCCTGGCCCGGGCCAGATCCCCGGCCTTTTCCTCCAAACTCTCGGCGCGGGTGGGCTCTACGGGCAGCCAGCCGGGGCGAAACGCGCAGAGCGTCCCCTCCCGCTGGGAGTCAAAGTGCAGGATCAGGCCCGCCGTTTCCTCCGCCGTCTGCCGGAGAAGCTCCCCGTCCGGCTCTACTATGACAAGGGAATAGCTCTGCGTCTCCCCTCTTTGGGGGACCTGCACACTCAGCTGAAAGAGGCCGGCCGCATAGGCCGTGGCGGTCAAAAGGGCCGCTAAGACCGCCGCCAGCAGGGCCGCGCCCAGCACTTTTTTCCGGCGGAAGGCGGGACGGGCCGGGCCCTCCCCGGCCAGGAGCTCGTCCACCGCCGTTACAAACGCCGGGTCGATCTCCCCGAAACTTTCAAAGAATTGAAATTTATTCACAGCAGCTCCTCCTTTTCCAACTGCTTCAGGAGGCGGAGGCGGGTGCGGCGCAGCTTGGTCAGAACGGTATTCTTCCGGAGCCCCCACTTGTCCGCCAGCTCGGCCACCGGGAGGCCGTACCAGTACCGGGCCACAAACAGGTCCCGCTCCGTCTCCGGCAGGGCGGCCAGGAACGCGTTCAGGGCCCGGAGCACTTCCTTGGTCTCCACGGCCTGCTCCGTGTTCCAGCGGGCGGGGATACACTCGGCCAGCTCGTCGATGGCCGCCAGCGCCTCGCCGCCGCCTCTTTTCTCTGCCGTTTTTTCCCGCAGGCGCCGGATCGAGATCCGCCGGGTGAGCGCCCCGAAAAAGCCTTTCAGATTCAGGGGCCGGGCCGGCGGGATGGCGTTCCACGCGCTCAGCCAGGTGTCGTTGACGCTCTCCTCCGCGTCCAGCGGGTCTCTGAGGATCCCGTCGGCCACCCGGTAGCAAAAGGGGCCGTAGCGGTTCTGGCTCTCCTCGATGGCCTTTTCTGACCGGGCCCAATACAGCTGTAAGATCAAACTGTCTGTCACAGGCGTCCCCCCTTCACTCTCTATGTAGCATTTCAGAGAAAAATATTTCAGTCTTTTTATTAAATCACAGGGTCCCGCCGCTCCGCAAGAGGCAGCGCCGGGCAAAATCCGGGACCGCCCGGTCTTGAAAAACCGCGGCCCATTGTTTATACTATTATAAAGAATCAGAACGCACAGAGCCGGCCGGCGGATCCGGAGCGTTTCGCTTCCGGGACCGCATGGGAAAGGTGGGAATATGAAAGAGAAAGAACTGTATACCATCCTGGTGGCCGACGATGAGGAGGAGCTGTGCCAGGCCGTCTGCCGGCTGATCCCCTGGGAGGACCTGGGCTTTCGTCTGCTGGGCAGCGCCGGCAACGGGCTGGACGCCCTGCAGCTGGTAGAGCAGCTGCAGCCGGACCTGCTGCTGACGGATATCCAGATGCCCTTTATCAGCGGCACCAGTCTGGCCCGGCAGGTGCGGGAGCTCCAGCCCCTCATCCAGGTGGCCTTTCTCAGCGGCTATGACGACTTTGAATACGCCCAGGCCGCCATCGACTCAGAGGTCATCGCCTATCTGCTCAAGCCCATCAGCATGGAGGACCTGGCGGCGGCGCTGCGGGAGATCCACGCCAAAATGGAGGCGAAGTTCCATTATCTCTATGCCGCCGGTACCGGAGAGGGGGAGCTGCCCATGGCCGTGGCCTCCCTGCTGCTGGACAGCTTCGCGGAGCTGCCGGAGGAGGAAGAGCTCCATGCCGGCCTGTCCGAGCTGGGACTGGTGGTGACGGCACCTTACCGGCTGGTGGTCCTGGCCTCCCACATCGAGGGCCAGACGGGCCAGGCCGCCGCCCAGACCGTGGACAAGGTCCTGCGCCGGACGTACAGCTGCTGCAGCCTGCGCTCCGGCAGCCGGGTGCTGACCCTGGTGGCCTCGGAGGACCGGTTCCTGCGCCTGGGGCCGGCCCTGGACGAGCTGCTGCAGGTGCTCCGCCGCCTGCTGGACCCGGCCTGTACCATCGGCGTGAGCCGCCCCTTTGACCGGTTCGACCAGTGCCATGCCGCCTGCCGGGAGGCCATCGATGCCCAGCGTTTTTCCGACGGGGACGGCATCCGGCATTTCGCCAGCGCGCCCGCCGCCGGGCGGGCCCGGGACAAGGCGCCCGAGGAGGCAGCCGCGGAGCTGGAGCGGCTCATGCACAGCCCCAGCCGCACCGCTTTAGAGCGGTATCTGTCCGCCGCCCTGGACGGGACCGGCGGCGGGGATCTGGCGGTCCTCCAGCTGATCGTCATGGTCCGGGGGATCCTGCGCGGCTCCCTGGACGGGGCGGAGGTAGATCTGCTGTTCGAGCGCTGCGGGCTCTTAGAGCCCCTCAGCGGCGGGCTGGACACGGACACGCTGCGGCGCAGGGCCTGGGATCTGTGCATCTCCGGCTATGAGCTCCTGGCCCGGAAAAAGCAGGGCGGCGTGGGCCAGCTCTGCGCCCAGGCCATCCGCATGATCGAGCAGAATTACATGGACGAGGGCCTGTCCCTCCAGTCGGTCAGCGAACAGCTGCACGTGAGCCCCAACTACCTCAGCGCCAACATGAAGAAAAACACTGGGGACACCTTTATCAACCTCCTGATCAAAAAGCGCATGGAGGCGGCCCTGAGCCTGATCCGGACGGAGAATGTGAAGATCGCCGACGTGGCCCGCCTCTGCGGGTACAGCGATCAGCACTATTTCAGCTTCTGCTTTAAAAAATACTACGGGATCTCCCCGGGGAAGATGCGCCGCGGCGGAAAGGAGGAGGCCGGTGGAGAAGCGAGCTAAGGGCAAGGGCCTGTCCATGAATGCGGTGCTGATGCTGGCCATCCTCAGCGCCGCGGCCGCCGTGCTGCTGTGCTCCATGCTGGTCTTTCTGCGGACCTACCGGCAGTCCCTCTACCGCAGCGCCCAGACCAACGCCCGCCGCACCATCTCCCAGGCCGCGGGCACGGTGGAGGAATATCTGGACGATATCAACAAGCTTATGGAGCTGCTGGAGCAGTCTCTGGAAGAGGGGGAGACCGGCCGGGCCGAATTTTTTGACACCTTCCTGGCCATCCGGCCCGACGTGGTGGCGGCCAGTACCTACGACGGGACCGGCCGGCTCGTCCACTGCTACAGCCTGACCGGCAGTGTCCGGCCCGGGGTCACCGTCAATCTGTCCTTTGACGCCGGGCGGATGGAGGACTACCGGGACGGGTACGTGTCCGCGCCCCATGTGGTCTCCCTCTTTGAGGGCTACTACCCCTGGGTGGTGACCATGATCGCCCCCCTGGACATCCCGGGGGAGGAGGCCTGGGTGGCCCTGGATATCAGCTGCTCCAACATCTCCTCCTATATCAACGGGATCGGCATCGGGCAGCGGGGGTACTGCTTCCTGATGGACGGGCGGGGAGACATCGTCTACCACCCCCAGCAGCAGCTTTTGAACTACGCGCTGAAGCAAGAGGACAGCGGCTACATCGCCCAGCTCGCCGACGGCAGCCATGTGGCCGGCAGCGTGATCTACACGGTACAGTCCCTGAAAAACGGGGCCTGGCGGATGGTGGGCGTCAGCTATGTGGATGAGCTGATCTCCGACAGTGTGAACGAGGCCGTGCGGATCCTGATCCCCTCCGTGCTGCTGATCCTGGCCGCCTCCCTGATCATCGGCGCCGTGCTGTCCCAGACCCTGTCCCGGCCGATCCACAGCCTGGCCGAGGCCATGGAGCGCTTCGAGCGGGACGCGGACAGCTTCGTCTATACCCCGGTCCGGGGGATGGCCCGGGAGGCCCGGATGCTGTCCGAGTCCTTTGGGCACATGGTCCAGCGGATCCGCCAGCTGGTGGAGAACGCCCGCAATGAGGAGATCAACCTGCGCAAGACCGAGCTGAAGGCCCTCCAGGCCCAGATCAACCCCCATTTTCTGTACAACACCCTGGACTCCATCTCCTGGATGTGCGAGCAGGGGAAAAACGCGGAGGCCGTGCGCATGGTCAACGCCCTGGCCAAGCTCTTCCGCATCAGCATCAGCCGGGGCCACGAGCTCATCAGCATCCGCAGCGAGCTCCAGCACGCGGAGAGCTATTTGCAGATCCAGTCCTACCGCTACAAAAATCAGTTCACCTACTCCTTTGACGTGCAGGAGGACTGTCTGGATTACCTCTGCAACAAGATCACCCTCCAGCCCATCATCGAAAACGCCATCTACCACGGCATCAACGGCCTGGTGGACGAGGGGGAGATCCGGGTCCGGGTCCGGACCGAGGGGGAGGACGTGCTTTTTACCGTGGAAGACAACGGCAGCGGCATGGACCAGCAGCAGATCCAGGCCATCATGAGCAAGGACCGGAGCGACCACGCCGGCATCGGCATCAAAAACGTCAACGACCGGCTGAAGATCTATTTCGGCAGCCGGTACGGCATCACCATCGACAGCCGCCCCGACGAGGGGACAAGGGTGACGGTGCGGATGCCGAAGGTGAGACAGGAGGCGGAGTATGAAAACCGTTAAACGCTGCTTTCTCCTGCTCCTGGCCGCCGCACTGCTGACGGGCTGCGCTGGAAGGAGCACGGAGGAGGTCCGCCGGAAGGTCTATTTCGTGGCCAAATCCATGGACACCCAGTTCTGGCAGGCGGCCTTCGCCGGGGCCAACGCCGCCGCGGCGGAGTACAACGTGGAGCTCACCGTCCTGGGTCCGGAGACGGAGGAGGACTACCAGGGCCAGAACGAGTATATCGCCCAGGCGGTCCGGGAGGGGGCCCAGGCCCTGGTCTTTTCCGCCATCAGCTATGAGGGCAACGCCGCCGCGGTGGAGCAGGCGGCGCAAAGCGGGCTGAAGGTGGTCATCATCGACAGCGACGTGGCTTCGGACAGCGTCAGCGTCCGGATCGGGACGGACAACATAGAGGCCGGGCACATGGCGGCCTCCGCCGTGCTGGACACGGACAGCGCGTCCATCACCGTGGGGATCGTGAACTACGACCTGAACAGCCGCAACGGCCAGGAGCGGGAGGCCGGCCTGCGGGAGTCCCTCAGCGCCGACGCCCGGGTGGAAGGGATCTATACCATCAACGTCCTGACCACGCCCCAGGCCGCCCAGGAAGGGGCGGAGAAGCTGCTGGCGGAGCACCCGGAGATCAACGTGATCCTGGGCCTGAACGAGCCGCTGGCCGTGGGCGCGGCCATGGCGGTGGACGCGCTGGGCCTGGAGGGGCAGGTGCGCATGGTGGGCTTTGACACCAATGTGAAGTGCATCGACCTGATGCAGACCGGGGCGGTGACGGCCCTGGTGGTGCAAAACCCCTACGCCATGGGCTATTTAGGGGTGGAATACGCCTGGAAGCTGACCCAGGGGGAGAGCTTTGACGCCAACGAACTGGTGGACACCTCCACGGCGGTCATCACGAAAGAGAATATGTTCACCCTGGAGAGCCAGCGCTCCCTGTTCCCCTTCCTGTAATCTGAGCGGTCCGCTGTTTTGTGAATTTCTCACAAAAAGCGGGCCGCCGTTTTGTAAGGTATATGTAGATGTGTTAAGAAATTCAACATTTTCCCGTAATCTTTTCCATTGTTTTTTCTCCCCTGCTCTGCTAATATTTTATATGGAAGGTCCTTGTCTGACCTTACCCAAAAATCTGTAATGGAGGAAAAACAATGAAAAAGATCCTTGCGCTTCTCCTGGCTCTGACCATGGTGTTTGCTCTGGCCGCCTGCGGCGGCGGCGCCGCCCCGGCCGCCACCCAGGCTCCCGCCGCCGAAGCTCCCGCCGAGGCCCCTGCGGAAGAGGCCCCCGCTGCTGAGGCCCCGGCCGCCAGCGACCTGAAGGTCGGTGTGTTCTGGTATGCCTTCAGCGACGCTTTCATGTCCACCGTGCGTTCCGCTCTGAACGCCGATCTGGAGGCCGCCGGCATCGCCTATCAGGACTTTGACGGCAACAACACCCAGGCCACTCAGCTGGAGCAGGTCCAGACCGCTGTCACCAACGGCTTCAATGTGCTGGTCGTCAACCTGGTCACCTCCGGCTCCGCCGACGCTGCCGAGCAGATCATCGCCGCCGCCGGCAACATCCCCGTGATCTTCTTCAACCGCGCTGTTGAGGGCGACGGGGAAGAGCACACCGTTCTGGATGCACACGACAACATTGCCTTCATCGGCACCGACGCTCCCGAGGCCGGCCACATGCAGGGCAAGATGATCGGCGACTTCCTGGTAGAAAACTATGACGCCGTTGACCTGAACGGCGACGGCTCCATCTCCTATGCCATGTTCATGGGCGACGCTTCCAACGTGGAGGCCATCTACCGCACCCAGTACGGCGTGGAGGACGCCAATGCCGTCCTGACCGAGGCCGGCAAGCCTGAGCTGGTCTACTTCAACGCCAGCAACACCGATAAGTACCAGCTGGATCCCAACGGCGCCTGGTCTTCCGCCGCCGCCAATGAGTTCATGAGCACCAACCTGGCTGAGTACAACGAGGGCAACAAGAACATGATTGAGCTGGTCATCGCCAACAACGACGACATGGCTCTGGGCGCCATCTCCGCTCTGCAGAGCGCCGGCTACAACATGGGCGACGGCACCAGCACCAAGATCCCCGTCTTCGGTGTGGACGCCACCCAGGTCGCGCAGGACGCCATCGCCGCCGACCAGATGACCGGCACCGTCAAGCAGGATGCCGAGGGCATGGCCACCGCCATCACCGGCGTTGTCCAGGGTATTGCCGGCGGCTCCGCCGTGGCTGACGCAGTCTCCGCCGTTGCCGGCACCGCCGATATGTACACCGTGGCTGAGGGCTTCACCAACAAGCTGTTCGTGGCTTACGCCCCCTTCACCGGCGCCTGATCTGAATCAAAGCACGCATTCCAAGGGGCAGCCGTGAGTCTCACGGCTGCCCCCGGTCCATAGAACAGAGTTAACCGAGTCGATCATACAATCCGGCGGAATGGGAGGAAACAGAGTATGGAGCACGAGATCCTCCTTCAGATGAAGGATATCACAAAGACCTTTCCCGGCGTCAAAGCCCTGGACCGTGTCTCTCTGGAGCTGAGAAAGGGCACCGTTCACGCCCTGATGGGTGAAAACGGCGCCGGTAAATCCACCCTGATGAAATGCCTTTTCGGCATTTACAGCAAAGACAGCGGGACGATCCTGCTGGAAGGAAAAGAGATCAATTTCAAAAGCAGCCGCGAGGCCCTGGATAACGGCGTCGCCATGGTGCACCAGGAGCTGAACCAGGCCCTGAAGCGCACCGTGATGGACAATATCTGGCTGGGACGCTATCCCTTGAAGGGCGGCGTCATGGTGGACGAGAAAAAGATGTACCAGGACACCATGGCCGTTTTCGAGGAGCTGGGGCTCAACGTGGACCCCAAGCGGGTCATGAGCACCATGCCCGTCTCCCAGCGGCAGATGGTGGAGATCGCCAAGGCCGTCTCCTACCACTCCAAAGTCATCGTCTTTGACGAGCCCACCTCCTCCCTCACCGAGGAAGAAGTGGAGCACCTGTTTAAGATCATCAATATGCTCCGGGACCGGGGCATAGGCATCATATACATCTCCCACAAGATGGCGGAGATCAAGCGCATCTCGGACTATATCACCGTCATGCGCGACGGCATCCATGTGGCCACCAAGCCCGCCGCCGAGCTGGAGATGAATGAGATCATCCGCCTCATGGTGGGCCGGGAGCTGACCAATCAGTTCCCGCCCAAGACCAACAAGCCGGGGGATGTGTACCTGGAGGTCAAGAACCTGACCGCCCAGTACTCCCTGCTGAAGGACGTGTCCTTCACGGCCCGCCGGGGCGAGGTCCTGGGCCTGGCCGGGCTGGACGGCAGCGGCCGCACGGAGACCTTAGAGAACATCTTCGGCGTGGCCACCCGTAAGACCGGCACCATCACCCTGGACGGGAAGCCCTGCAAAAACCGCAACGCCCGGGAGTCCATCAAAAACGGCTTTGCCCTGCTGACGGAGGAGCGCCGGGCCACCGGCATCTTCTCCATCCTGAACATCCGGGAAAACACCATTATTTCCAGCCTGAAAAAGCATCTGCGCTTCGGCCTGTGGCTGGACAGCGCCTCCATGAAGAAGGATACCCAGTGGTCTATCGACTCCATGCGCACCAAGACCCCCTCCCAGGAGACGAAGATCCGCAGCCTCTCCGGCGGCAACCAGCAGAAGGTCATCATCGGCCGCTGGCTGCTGATCAATCCGGATGTGCTGCTGTTGGATGAGCCCACCCGCGGCATCGACGTGGGCGCCAAATACGAGATCTACCAGCTGATCCTGGACCTGGCCAACCAGGGCAAGACGGTGCTGGTGGTCTCCTCGGAGATGCCGGAGCTCTTGGGCATCTGCGACCGGATCCTGGTCATGTCCGGCGGCCGTCTGGCCGGGGAAGTGGATGCCAGGACCACCACCCAGGAAGAGATCATGACCCTGGCGGCAAAATATGTTTGAGGAGGATGGGATCACGATATGAAAAACGGGTATTTTAAGAGAAAGCAGGAGGAGTACCGGGCACTGGACGCGCTGGACCGCCGCCGCTATTGGACCGACGGGCTGCTGAACAACGCCCTGTACATCCTGATGGCCGCGTTTATCATCTTCACGGCCGTTGTAAACAAGAACTTTATGAGCCCCAGCGCCATCGCCAACATCATCACCCTGGCCGCGGCCTCGCTGCCTATGGCTCTGGGCATCGGCGGGTGCATCGTCCTGACCGGTACCGACCTTTCCGGCGGCCGCGTGTTCGGCCTGACGGCGGCCATCACCGCGGGCCTGCTCCAGAACCGGCTGGCCACCAAGCTGCTGTTTGAGCATCTGCCCAGCACCTCCGGCGCCTGGATCATCGCGGTGCTGCTGATCGTCATGCTGGTGGGCGCCATCATCGGCCTGGTCAACGGCTTCTTCGTGGCCAAGTTCAGCCTGCACCCCTTCATCGTCACGCTGGCCACCCAGCTGATCACCTACGGCATTATCCTGATGTTCTTCCAGATCAACGGCAACGGCGGCGGCCCCATCAGCAACGTGGCCCAGGAGTTCAAAAACGTGGTCTCCGGCCCCGCCTTCCGGATCGAGGCCTGGAACGTGTCCATCCCCTGGTACGTGATCTACGCCTTTATCCTGGTGTTCATCATGTGGTTCGTATGGAACAAGACCACCTTCGGTAAGAACATGTTCGCCGTGGGCTCCAACGCCGAGGCGGCCAAGGTCTCCGGCGTCAACGTGTTCATGACCACCGTGCTGGTACATACGCTGGCCGGCGCTCTCTACGGCTTTGCCGGCTACGTGGAGGCGGCCCGTCTGGGCTCCATCACCGCCGCCACCGGCCTGAACAACGAGTGCGACGCCATCGCGGCCTGCGTCATCGGCGGCGTCTCCTTCGTCGGCGGCACCGGCAACATCGGCGGCATCGTCTTAGGCGTGTTCGTGCTGCGGATCATCTTCGTGGCTCTGAACATGCTGGGCATCAACCCCAACCTCCAGTTCATTATCAAGGGCGCCATCATCCTGGCCGCCTGCTCGCTGGATATGCGCAAATATCTGGTCCGCAAGTAAAAGCTCTGACTATTCCATTTCCTTCAGCGGGGCCCGCGCCTCGCTGAAGGTCTTTTTAAGGAGGATGTATGACGGAAGCATCGCATGGCCTGGAGGCGATCCGGCAGCTGTATGAGGCCTATCTGGAGCAGGTCCGCCAGGCGGAACAGACGCGCCGGCCCTTTGACGGGTACATGGGCTTCGGCCCCAAATTGGGGGGCGCCCCCTGCCACGGCCAGTTTGCCCGGGACCTGGAGGCCCTGCTGCAGGACCTGGTCCGGCAGGAGCCGGATTCTGCCCAGGCCCGGGAGATGCTGGAACTGATCTACCGGGCGCCCCAGCAGCACCGGGAGCCCCGGGCCGTCTATTGGATGCTCCTGGCCGTCCACGCGCTGACGGCGGAGCTGATCGGGCGGCTGGACGCCGAGGACGCCCAAACCCTTTTAGAGGAGTATAAAGGGCTTTACGGCCAGCGGGGCCTTCCCCCCGCCCAGAAAAAGGTGCTCGCGGCGCTGAAAGCATCCTGCTCCGGCCGGGGCAGGGCGGACCGCCGTATATAAGAGAAGTTCCCCCCGGCGCTGCGTCGCCGGGGGGAACTTCTCTTATCATGGGAGGCTTTTAAAAAGTCGCCTTCCAGGCGACCGCTTGGCAGCCGGGAGGGCGTATGATATGGTCAAAAGGAGGGATAAAAATGAAGTTTGAAGAAGTATTCCGCACCCAAAAGGCCGTGATCGGCATGATCCACCTGGCGGGCTTCACCCGGGAGGAGATCGACCGGCGGGCCCGGCGGGAGATCGGGCAGATGTACGGCGCGGGCGTGGACGCGGTGCTGGTGGAAAACTATTTTGGCGACGTGTCCGACGTGATCCGCACCTTAGAGTTCCTGCAGGCCGATCTGCCGGACCGGCCCTACGGCGTGAACATATTAGGCGATTTCGCGTCCAGTTACCGGCTGGCCCAGGCATACGGGGCCGCCTTTATGCAGGTGGATTCCATCTGCGGCCATCTGAAGCCGGCGGAGGATAAAAAATACGCCGCCGAGATCGCCCGGCTCAGAAGCGACGGGAAGCCGGTTTTTGTCTTAGGCGGCGTCCGCTTTAAGTATCAGCCGGTCCGCTCCGGGCGGAGCCTGGAGGAGGATCTGCGCCTGGGTATGGAGCGCTGCGACGCCATTGTGGTGACAGGGCCCGGCACCGGCGTCAACACGGACATGAAAAAGATCCTCGCCTTCCGGGACGTTTTGGGGGACTTTCCCCTGATCGTGGGGGCGGGCATGACGGCGGAGACCTGCCGGCAGCAGCTGGGTGCGGCCGACGGGGCCATCGTGGGCAGTTATTTCAAGGCGGAGGGCCGCACCGAGCGGGAAGTGGACCCGGAGCGGCTCCGGCTCTTTATGGAGAGGGCCCGGCGGGCCTAAAAAGCTGTGCTCGACCTGCGCGGCGGCGCAGGCCGCCTCGGGTTGCAAGGCGCCCTCGGCGCCTTGCCAAGCGCCCTCGGTTCGAATCCTCTCTACGAAAAACCCACCGCAGAGCCCAGCGTAGCGGGTCTGCGGTGGAAAGGAGGAGCAGCGGAATGAGCGCGAGGTGACTTTTTGCCAAAGGCATAAAAAGTCGCCGCAAGCGATATGCAGCTTGCGACGACGCTGGCAGCGGGAGAAGGATTCGAACCCTCACATATGGAGTCAGAGTCCGGCCATTGACCCGCTAAAAAGCCCATGATTCCGGGCTTTTTTGAACCCCCATCAAAAATTTGACATCATTTTTGACATCACTTTTTTAAGGGCACATGTCCCGGCCTAAAAACCAGCAAAGCATTGTGCAGAATTAAATGCAGAACGCCGCATAGAGCGGCACCGTCTTTTTCCCGTCCTCGAAGCCAAAATTCTTTGCGGAGAGCTTGATCGCGTAAGCCGGCTTGAAGGCATCCATATAGACCTTCAGACTTTTGGCTTTTGTGTTGTCGGCGGATTTGACTTCGATGGGAATGAGCTGTCCCTGGCGCTGGATGATAAAGTCAATTTCCGCTCCGCGCTCAGACATCCAATAATACGTCTCATAGCCGTTTATGGTCAGCTGCACGTTCACATAGTTTTCTACCAGACCGCCTTTGAAATCGTCCAACTCCTCCGCCATGTAGAGCAGATCATTGGCGGCCACATTTTTCTTGGCCGCCAGAAGGCCCAGATCAGAGACATAGATTTTAAAAGCGTCGATATCCCGGTAGTTCTCCAGGGGCTTTTTTATCTGCTCTACCCGGAACACGCGGGACACGATCCCCGTCAGACAGAGCCATTCGATGGCGTTTTCAAATTCGGAAGCCCGCCCGCCCTTTTTGATCAGCTTGTATTGAAAACGGGTGTTCTTCTTGGACAGCTGTACGGTGATGTTGTCATAGGCCAGCCGGGTCTTCTTGATCTCATTCAGGTTGTTATATTTGCTCATGTCGTTGAGATAGCTGGCCAGGATCGTATCCTGGATATGGCGAATGAGAATATAGTCTCCCGTCTGGACAAACTGTGTGACGCACTCCGGCATACCGCCCACGACAAGGTATTGGCGGTAGAGCCGCATGGCCGTGTCGTGCAGCGCGGAGGGCATGGGAGTATTGGCCTGAAAGCATTTCTTGATCTGCTCCACCAGCGCGTCCTCTCCCAGGGCCAGCATAAATTCCTCAAGATCCATAGGGTAGAGGGTTTTCATATCCACCTTGCCCACAGGAAAAGAGAAAGTTGTACGATTGACCGCGACCCCCAACAGGCTGCCCGCCACGATGATATGATAGTCTGGCGCATCCTCGCAGAAATATTTCAGCGAAGTCAGCGCCCGTTCACAGAGCTGCACCTCGTCAAAAACGATCAGCGTTTTTTCTTTGATGATCGTCTGGCCGGAGATATGCGATAAAATGGGGATCAGATAATCAGGGCTGATGCTTTCCTCAAAGGTCTCCGCCAATTTCGGATTGGTCTCAAAATTGAAATACGCTACATTCTCATAGTGCGTGCGCCCAAACTCCAGGACGGACCAGGTTTTACCGACCTGCCTGGCCCCCTGCAAGATCAAAGGCTTGCGGTGCTTGCTCTCTTTCCACGTCTCCAGAAAAAGCATGATTTTTCGGAACATCGCTCCACCTCCCCTCTTATGGGTTCAGTATAGCAGATATTCATGTAAAAATCAACAATTAACTCCGTATTATTAACACTAAAATACACGAATAATTTTGTGAATTTTACACTCTTTGCTCAACATTCAGTTGTTGAATCTTTTTATCTCTGGTAATGTATCAAAAAAACAAATGGACTGAGCGAGTGAGAAAATCTGCACAGTTAACCTACATTATCTTGTTTTACAGATTATGTAGGTTAGTTTATAGGTCACTCTTTTTAGACAACTGCTAATTTTTCTTAGAATTAGAATCAAACTTTGGCTTGATGTAATGTAAATGAGTGATCAGGCGTAGATCCTCACTCCTTCGCTCATGACATTCTTATAGAACGGGAGAAGGCTTGCATTTGACGTAAAATATTCCTTGCTCTCTACGATAGGAGAAAGGACCACGCCGTATTTAAGAAGAAAACCGGCGGCAATATCGCCGATCATCCAGCTTTTCTCTGAGATATCCTTCCGGCTGGCATCCACAAGACACATCACATCAATATCGGAGCCGGAGTCCGCGTCTCCTCTGGCGTAGGAGCCAAACAGGATCGGTTCTATGGGACTTTGGGGGAACAATGGCGCAAGATCCGCGCACAGTTCCAAAACAAGCCTTTTCACTTCCTGCTGAGAATACATGGGCCATTCCCTCCCCTCACGATTTATAGTTAGAGTATATCTTATTTTAAGCAGAATATCAAGGAAACAATGCTGCCTTTTTGAAAAAGCGTTATATTTATCAATATATTATAGGAAGGCTCGACACGAAAGTGCCGGGCCTTTCTTTATGTCTGAAAGAAGAAAAAACAGTCTGCAAATAAAAAGTCAAGAGGAAAATGAAAAAAGGCAGCGAAAAATAACGGCGGAAAAATGGGTATGAGAAAACAGACCAGAGCAAAGATGCGCTGATCTGGAGATAGACGGATAACAAACGGGTCAGGTTTCTGGAGGGATAAGGGTTGCTTTTGAGAAGTCTTTCCAGTCCAGACATTGCCACAACGGTCGCAGTAACACTGGTACTCCCTCTCAAGGGAACTGCCGCACTGCGGGCAAACAGGATAGCCGGTAA
>CANRHH010000036.1 GCA_947630375.1 uncultured Oscillospiraceae bacterium
TCCTATCTCACCACCGGGGCGTATCCTTCTTTTTAATGGGTCAACTTATTTTGTACTTGACTTGGGGAGCAGTTTAATCCGGTATATGGGTCAGCGTATGGGTCAGGCGGGGCGGGCCCCGCGCTGGCCGGTACTATTTGAGGGAAAAAGTAAAGGAAAGCCCCGAAAACCAACGATTTTCGGGGCTTTTATGGTTGCGGGGGAAGGATTTGAACCAACGACCTCCGGGTTATGAGCCCGACGAGCTACCAGCTGCTCTACCCCGCGATATTGATTTAGCTTAGATATACTACCACAGGAACGCCGTTTCGTCAATCCCCTATTTGAAAGTTTTTTCTTTTTCCTGCAAAGGGCAGTCTCACAGCGGGGCCGAGCGCGGAATTTTTGGCAGGCGCTCCGCCCCGGCAAAAGTGCGGCAGGGACAGGACACCGCTCGCAAGAAAACCTTAGGCACAGCGGGGCCTTCGGGCCTCGCCGCACCCCATTTGCTTTTTTAGGAGAGAGCGGAAAGCCCGGTCTCCTCTTCCAGGTAAACGCTGTCTATCTTCTCCCGGAGGAAGCGGGCGGCCGCACGGAGCTCCGCCTGGTAATCCTCTTCCCCGTGATGCCAGAACTCCCCGGTAAACAGCCGGACCCGCTGCCGGGCCGCGCACTGGAGGCAGCGTTCATAGGGCGTGTGCCCGCCGCTGCCAAAGCGCATATCCCGGTATACGCCGGGCTTGGTCTCCTTCAGGTGCATGGCGAAGATATGCCCCGCGCCGCACATCAGATCCTCCCGGATATCCGAGCCGTACAGCACGGCGGCATTCTGCAGGTTGCCGATATCCGGGTAGACCCCCAGCCAGGCGCTGCCCACAGCCCGGACATATTTCATGGCCTTGGCCACCGTGTCCATAAACGGGGTCTCCATGGTCTCAAAGCCCAGCACGACGCCGCCCTGGGCCGCGTACTCCGCCACCTTCACCAGGTTCTCCAAAAACATGCCCTCGGTGAAGCTGTCGTGCTCCTCGTAATAGACATCGTATCCGGCCAGCTGGATCACGCGAACGCCCACCTGGGCGGAAAAATCCACGGCCTTTTTCGCAATGTCCAGGGAGCGGCGGCGGGTACCCTCGTCGTGAGAGCCCAGAGGGTACTTTCTGTGCCCGCTCAGGCACATGGTCTTGATGGGTACCCCGGTCTCCCGGGTCAGACGGTACAGCTCCTGCTTCTGGCTGTCGGGCCAGTCCAGGCGGGCCAGGCGCCCGTCCGTCTCGTCGATGCTGATCTCCAGGCGGTCAAACCCGGTCTCTTTCGTCAGCTCCAGCATCCGGGCAAAGGAGAGCCCGGACGGCATGGCCTTCTCATAAAGGCCCAGCGAATAGCTCCTGCTCATAGTCTGCTCCTTTAGATGTCCAGGGCGGCGTGGTGGCCCTGGTAGGTGGCCTTGGCCAGAGAGTTCAGGATGCTCTCGTCCAGGTGGTAGGCGTGGGAGCCGTCGGTGGCCGGGTGGACCATCAGCTCGCTGACGGTGACGGCGGCGGCGCCGCCCTTGGCCCGGTACTCATAGAAGGCGGTGGACTTGGGGCCGATGCAGCCGTCGTTTTCGATGTCCGTGCCGCCCATGGGAATGGAGAACATCCGGTTGCGGTACCAGACGTTGCCGATGCGGATGGGTTTGCAGAGGTTGGGGTATTTCCGTTCCATTTGTCGTTCCTCCTATGTAAAAACGAAAAACAGTTTTTTACAGAATACCATTTTTTCGGCGGGAGCGCAATCTGTATTTTAATTTCCTTCTCAACGGGCCCGGAAAAGGCTTTGCGGTAAGGCGGCAAGGGGCCTTAGCCCTCTCGTGCTCCCCCGCCGCTCTCTTACTTTTCTGTTTACATTGGAGTTTGTCTACAGTTTAAAAGAAGGAGCTTTGCAAAAGCAAAGCTCCTTCTTTTAAACTGTAGATGATTTGCCGCGAAGCGGGTCGCGTTTGAATGGTCGCCGCGATCAGCGGATCTTTCTGCCCTCCAGATAGTACCGCTTTTCCCGGCCGTGGCCCATGGAGAAGGTCTTGCGGGGCAGGGCCCCGTCCCGAATGACGCCCCGGAACAGCTGGCTCTTTTCCATGGCCGGCAGCAGGAAGCCCACCGCCCCCTCCTGCCGGGACAGGGCGATCAGCGCATCGTCGTCATGGATATAGTCGATCTCCCCCGGCGCGCCCGCCAGATATTCGTCCAGAAAGGCCTGCAGGACCCCTACCGCCAATTCGCTTCGGGCCGGGTCCAGGGTCACGGTGCCGCTCTGCTCCCCGCTGTACCAGCGGACAGGGTAACCGCCGGGGGCGCAGACTCCCTCCAGGGCCTCCAGCAGCTTCTCCGGCCCCGTGCGCAGCACGATCCGGTGAATGGGCTCAAACACCTGGGCCTCGTCGTGGATATTCTCCAGCTCCACCAAGGCGTACCGGGCGGGATGGCCGCTCAGATCCTCCCCCGGGTGCTGCCGCTTCAGCTCCTCATAGCAGCTCTTGGCGGTGGCCAGAGAGTGGTTCCCGTCGCCCACGGCAAAGACCATGGGGGTCCCCTCCAGGCCCTCGTACTTCTCCCCCACATGGGCGCAGTACTCCGTCAACGCCGCGTCAAAGGCCGCCGCGTCTCCGCCGGTGACCAGCCAGCCGCGGATATGGCCGCCGCCCTCCATCAGGTCAAAATCATAGAGCTTCTGCAGCCGGTCTTTTTTCGCGGCCACCGGCTCGATCAGGCACTTTTTATGGTCGTCGCAGAGCATGAGGATATGGGGCAGCTCGATCGGCGCGCCGCGACGCACCCGCTGCCGGGGCGGGATCCGCTCGGTCACGGTCTTCTCCGTGGCCCGGATGGCGGAGACGGCGCCGGGGCGGTAGTCGTAGGCGTCCAGGTCCAGCTTGCCGATCAGCCCTTTGCGCACGGCGCCGTTTTGCAGCGTCCGCTCCACATAGACATAGCAGCTGTCATAGGTCTGAAAGACCCCGTTTTCCAGGTACGCCGCCATGGTCCGGTTGATCTGTTCGACCCGGGCGGCCTCCCCCTCGGTTCCCAGCTCGGCCTCGGGCAGGATCAGGTGGATGGCAGAGGGCCCGTCCCCGGCAAAGGCGCGGACCCGCTCCCAGTAGGCGGCGTCCGAGGTGAACTGATCGCAGGCAATGACGGCCCACTTCTCTAAGTCACAGTCCTTGGGGAGCAGGATGTCCGCCGGCTGAAAAATGTTCCCCATGCTCATCCCTCCGGCTGAAAAGCGCTGATGATCTCCACGATCTCCTGCCCGATCCGGGCCTGTGCCTCCTCCGTGGAGGCGCCGATATGGGGCGTGCAGGAGACATGGGGATGGGAGAGCAAGGCCGTATTGGCCGTGGGCTCCACGGCGTACACGTCCAGCCCGGCGGCGCGCACCTTGCCGCTCTGCAGGGCGGCTAAAAGCGCGTCCTCATCCAGGTTGGCCCCCCGGGAGGTATTGATCAGGATCACGCCATCCTTCATTTTGGCGATGGTCTGAGCGTTGATGATGGGCCCGTCGGCGGCGGGGGCGTGGACCGAGATGAAGTCAGAACGGCTCAGCAGCTCGTCCATGCTCACATAGGGCACGCCGTCCCCGGCGCAGGTGCCCGGCGCGTGGTGGGCGCCGTAGGCGATCACCGTCATGCCCAGGGCCCGGGCCATGGCGCCCAGGCTCTGGCCGATGCGGCCGTAGCCGATGATGCCCAGAGTCTTGCCGGAGATCTCGATGCCCTGGCTGTAGGCCTTCTTCTGCCACTGGTTGCTGCGCATGGAATAGCCCGCGTGGGAGACGAAGCGGGCGCAGGACAGCATATGGGCCAGGGCCAGCTCCGCCACAGACTGGGAGGAGGCCCGGGGCGTGTTGCGCACGGCGATCCCGTTTTCCTCTGCGTAGGCCACGTCGATGTTGTCCACCCCCACGCCGCCGCGGATGATCAGCCGCAGGCGGCCGCCTTTGGCGGCGTCGATCTGGGGGACGCGGACCTTGGTCTTGGAACGGACCACCACCACGTCAAAACCGGCCAGGGCCGCGCCCAGCTCCTCGCTCTCGTAGAACTGCTCCACCACCTCATGGCCCAGCTCCCGGAGCTTCGCTATGGCGATCCGGTCCATCCCGTCGGTAACCAATATTTTCATACCCAAATCCTCCTGCCGTTTTGATCAGGCGTGTTCTTTTTCAAACTGCGCGAGGAACCGGACCAGCGCCTCGACGCCCTCCTTGGGCATGGCGTTGTAAATGCTGGCCCGCAGGCCGCCGACGCTCTTGTGGCCCTTCAGGTTGTCATATCCGGCGGCCTTGGTGGCCTGGACCACTTCGGCGTCCAGCTCGGCGCTGGCGGTGACGAAGGGGACGTTCATCAGGCTGCGAAATTCCTTCTCCACCGTGCCGTGGAACATCTTAGAGGAATCCAGGAAGTCATAGAGCACCTTGGCCTTCTCCTGGTTCCGGCGGGCCATCTCCTCCAGGCCGCCGATGCTCTTGAGGTACTTAAAGACCTTGCCGCAGCAATAGATGGCCCAGCAGTTGGGCGTGTTGTACATGGAGCCGTTGGCGGCCTGCACGTCATAGCGCAGATAGATGGGCATTTTAGGATCCAGATCCTCCCGGATCAGGTCCTCCCGGATGATGAGGACGGACATGCCGGCGGGGCCCACGTTCTTCTGCACCCCCGCGTAGATCAGGCCATAATCGGCCACGTTGCAGGGCTTGGAGAGGAACATGGAGCTCTGATCGGAGACCAGGATATGCCCCTTGGTGTTGGGCAGGGTCTGATAGGTCAGGCCGTGGATGGTCTCGTTCTCGCAGATATAGACATAGTCGGCATCCTCGGGGATATCCAGGTCGGAGCAGTCGGGAATGTAGCTGAAGTTCCTGTCCTTGCTGCTGGCGGCCACGATCACCTCGCCGTACTTCTTTGCCTCGGCAATGGCCTTTTTGGACCAGGCGCCGGTCTCGATATACACGGCCTTGCCGTTTTTCATCAGGTTCCAGGGGATCGCGGCAAACTGCAGCGTGGCGCCGCCCTGGATAAAGAGCACCTTGTAGTTGTCGGGAATGCCCATCAGGTCCCGCAGATCCTGCTCGGCCTCGTCCACGATCTGCTGGAAGACCTTGGAGCGATGGGACATTTCCATCACGCTCATGCCGCTGCCCCGGTAGTTGAGCAGCTCGTCCCGGATCTCCTCCAGGACGCTTTCAGGCATCATCGCGGGGCCCGCGGAAAAGTTATAGGTACGGCCGTAGTTCAAGTTTTTTTCCTCCTGTAAAATAGTTTTGTTTCTTGACAAAGTCATGCAAAATAGCCAGAAAATCCGGAAAGAAGCTCTTTCCAACCATGCAAATTGTCCTGCTGGTATTCTATTTCCATCGGAACCTTTTGTCAAGGGTATTCTGAACGCCCAATTGTGAATTTTCCTCCGTCAGCCCCAGACACGCTAAACCCCCGGGCAAAATATGCCCGGGGGTTGGTTCTTGGTATCTGGGCAGAGGCGCCCGGCCCGTTTACTGCTCGGCAGGCTCGAAGTCCTCCCGGCCGTGGTGGCAGAT
This sequence comes from uncultured Oscillospiraceae bacterium, assembly GCA_947630375.1. GTDB lineage: Bacteria > Bacillota > Clostridia > Oscillospirales > Oscillospiraceae > Limivicinus. The sequence continues at coordinate 5,548 of CANRHH010000036.1, forward strand.
GGGGCACACATAGTCCTCGGGCAGCTCGCCCTCGCAGGGCTCAAAGTGCCCGCAGACGGCGCAGAGATAGCCCTTCTGCTTGGGGGCGGCGTTGGGCACCACGTGCTCGAACTCGTCCGGCCCGTGCTTGCACAGGGGGCAGACAAAGTCCTCGGGCAGCTCACTGCCCTCGTGGAAGTAGCCGCAGACCTTGCACACATAGCCCTCCTTCTGCTCCGGCGCCGGGTTCTTCTTGGGCTTGATGTGGGCGTGATAGTAGGCGTAGGTGCAGGAGGGCGCGGCGGAGAGGACCTTGGCCTCCACCACGTTGGCAATGTAGACGATCTGGGTCTCCACGTCCTTGCAGTCGATGACCTCGCAGGACAGCACCGCGTTGGTGTAGGTGGGCACATAGCGGATGCCGTTTGCCATGCGGCAGTCGTACTCCGCATCCGCGAACTTGTCCACATCCCGGCCGGACTGGAAGCCGAAGTGCTGGAAGATCTTATAGGGCGCGTCCTGAGTCAGGATGGAGATGTTGAACTTGCCGGCCTTCATGACCATATCGCAGGTGTTGTTTTTCTTGATGACGGAGATGGTGATCTTCTTGGGGTCGCAGGAGGCCACCTGGCCGGCGGTGTTGATGATGCAGCCGTAGTCCTTCCCGTCCACCCGGGTGGTCAGGACCTCCACGCCGTAGGAGAACTTGGTGAACACCCCGTTGTCCACATCCAGCGGCGCGGCGCTCTCCGCCGGGGCCTGGGCCGGCAGGGCCGCCGGGCGGATGTCGGCGGCAATGGCGTCGGCCAGGGCATCCAGCTGGGGCAGCTGCCCCTCGGACAGGGAGGAGAGGAGGCTGATGTTCTCGCCGATAAACTCCGCGCCCTTGAGCTTGGAGAGGAGCTCCTTCATCAGCTTGCCGCTGGTGGGGGCCCAGCTGCCGTTTTCCAGAATTGCGATCTTCCGGTTCTGCAGGTTGTGGTTGACGATGTCGTGCAGGAGATTTTCCATGGTCACGAAAATGCCCGCGTTATAGGTGGTGGCGGCGAAGACCAGATGGCTGCACCGGAAAGCGTCGGACACGATGTAGCTGGCGGGGGTGACGGAGGTGTCATACATCCGGACCCGGACGCCCCGCTCCACCAATTTGGCGGCCAGCACGTTGGCGGCGTTCTCCGTGTGCCCGTACACCGAGGCGTAGGCCAGCAGCACGCTCTTCTCCTCGGGGGTGTAGCTGCTCCAGAGCAGGTACTTCTCCAAGAAATCCCCGAAATGGCTGCGCCAGACGAAGCCGTGGAGGGGGCAGACGTAGTTGATCTCCAGCCCGGCCGCCTTCTTCAGCACCGCCTGGACCTGGGGGCCGTACTTGCCCACGATGTTGGTGTAGTACCGGCGGGCCTCGTCCAGATTCTCCACGAAGAAATCGGCCTCGTCGTTAAAGAGGCGGCCGTTGAGGGCGCCGAAGGTGCCGAAGGCGTCGGCGGAGAAGAGGATCTTGTCCGTCAGATCATAGGTCATCATGACCTCGGGCCAGTGGACCATGGGGGCCATGACAAAGGTCAGGGTGTGCTTGCCCACGCACAGGGTATCCCCCTCCTTGACCAGGACCACCCGGTCGCTCAGGTCCATGGGGAAATACTGGGCCAGCATGGTCTTGATCTTCTGGTTGCAGATGATCCTGGCCTCGGGATAGCGGATGGCCGCGTTCTCGATGGTGGCCGCGTGGTCCGGCTCCATGTGAGAGATCAGCAGGTAATCCAGCTTCCGGCCCCCTAAGGCATAGGCCACATTTTCAAAATAGGTCTCTGCCACGGCTTTATCCACCGTGTCAAACAGGACGGTCTTCTCGTCCAGCATCAGATAGGAGTTGTACGAGACCCCGTCGGGCACGCCGTACACGCCCTCAAAGCAGGCCAGGCGCCGGTCGTCGGCCCCGACCCAGATCAGATCATCCAAAACCTTTCTCGTGCAGTGCATAGTTGTTCTCCCTTCCGCCGCCTCTGGCGGCCTGTCCCGGCCTCAGGCGGTTTTTGATGCTCCCATTATACCCCGGAAATTTTACAACAACTGTAGCATACGCAACAGTCTTGTGATATAATTCCCATTATACTATAGAAAAGAGGAGATGCCCATGACGGAGCTCCACCTGTTCGACGGGATCAGCCCGGAGAGCGTCCAGGCCATGATGGCCTGCTTCAAGCCTGAAAAGCGCTTTTTCCGCAAAGGGGAGACCGTGCTGGTCTACGCCCAGGAGCTGGAGAATCTGTGTGTGCTGCTGCGGGGCTCGGCCCACCTCTACTGCATGGACAGCGAGGGGGACTATGCCCTGCTGGAGCGCTACGGGCCGGACGATATCTTTGGCGAGGTCTTTGCCGTCCCCTACGGGGATCTGGGCTATGCCGTCCAGGCCGACAGCGACTGCACCGTGCTGTTCATCCGCTTCTCCTGTGTCTGCGGCCGCTGCCCCAACGCCTGCGCCCACCACAGCCGGCTCACCGCCAACCTGTTTGAGCTGGCCGCCCGGAAGGCCCAGGCCCTCTCCCTGCGCATCAATCTGCTCAGCAAGCGTTCCCTCCGCCGGAAGCTCTGCGCCTACTTCGCCGCGCTCCAGAGCCGCTCCGGGTCGGACAGCTTTGAGATCGAGGGCTCTCTGTCCCAGCTGGCCAACTATCTCTGCGCGGACCGGACCAGCCTCATGCGGGAGCTGAAGGCCATGGCCGACGGCGGGCTCATCCGCCGCCAGGGCCGGCGGGTGACGGTGCTGGATCTGAACAAGGGATAGTTATGTATTAATGTGTATTAAATAGAAGGAGGTTTTGTTATGGCACCAATGGCTGACAAGAAATTTTCCGCTTTTAAGGGCACTGCGGTCCCGGAGGCGGCCGGCGCCGACTACGATACGGCCCAGGTTTTTGACAAGGTGCGGGTAGGCGCCTTAGGCGTCTATTACCGGGACGGGTTCCACATCCGCTGCGTCCCCTACGCCTCTATAGACCGGGTGTTCATCCGCATTCAGGAGGTCCGGGGCCGGATGTGCTGCGGCCAGACCACCTTTGCCTATTTCCGCCTGGTCTTTGTAAAGGACGGCAAGGAGCTGGGCGACGCCATCTCGGAAAACGAGCAGGCCATGGACCGGGCCCTGGCGCGGATCCACGAGCAGGCCCCCGCCCTGGCCATCGGCGTCCCCGCGTAAGATCCGCGCACACATAAAAACCCCGGCAGCTTTTCTCAAGCTGCCGGGATTTTTATGTGCCGGTATATCATTCGTTAATCACGTCGATCTGGCAGACCTTCATGGCCTCCAGGGCCCGGCGGTGGCTCTCCGGGGTCACCCCGGCGCAGCAGGCGGCGTCCACCGTCAGAGGCACCTCCGGCAGAAAGGCCTTCAGCAGCAGGGCGTTGGAGAGCACGCAGATATCCGTGCACAGGCCCACCAGGGTGACGCTGCCCACCGGCTCGGCGGCGTTGGCCGCGGCCAGCTTCTCCCCTAAGGCGACGGAGCCGAAACTGGGCTTATCCAGCACCTCCGCCTCCGGGGCCAGGGCCCGGAGCTCCGGCCGGATCTCCCAGCCGCAGGTCCCCTGGATGCAGTGGGGCACCGGCAGCCGCCGGCCCTCCTGGGTCTCCCCATAGCAGGCGGGGTGGGTATCCCGGGTGAAGAGCACCCGGCCCGAAAAGCGGCGGATCTTCTCCACCACGGCGGGCAGGATGGCCACGGCCTCCGCCGTGCCCAGGGACCCGTCGATAAAATCGTTCTGCATGTCTACGACGATCAGATAGTCCTGCATCTCTCTCCTCCTCAGCTCCGGTTCTTTTTCCGGATGATCTCGATCCAGTACCCGTCCGGGTCCTCGATGAAATAGACCTTCATCTTCGGGTTCTCGTGGCAGATGCAGCCCATGGCCTCGTGCCGGACGTGGGCCGCGTCGATGTCCTCCGCCTCAAAGGCCAGGTGGAACTCCCCCTCCCCTAAGTCGTAGGGGGCCTGCCGGTCCTTCAGCTCCGTCAGCTCCAGGGTGAAGCCGGTCTGCCCGTCCCCTAAGAAGACCAGATGAAAGCTGCCGTCCTCGGCAAATTTCTCCCGCACCGGCTTCAGGCCCAGGGCCTCGTCATAAAACTTCAGGCTCCGCTCCATATCCAGCACGTTAAAATTGAAGTGGTTGAAAGCAAACATGGCGTCCCTCCGTACTCCTTTCGCGTCCATTCCCGCTGCCGAAATTCCGCTTGCATTTGCCTGTTTTCCTGATGGTATCATGTCCGCCGCCTCTTGTCAAGCGGCCCCGGCGCACCCATCACCGGGCCGCCGCATATCTTGAGAGTGGAAGCAGGTGTGAAATGTGAAAGAGCACGCCACCCTCGACACCCTGCGCCCCGGCCAGCGGGCCCTGGTGCTGTCGCTGGAGGGCGCCGGCGCGCTGCGCCGGCGGCTGCGGGACCTGGGACTGATCGAGAACACCCCGGTGGAATGTCTGGGCGTCAGCCCCTTGGGGGACCCGGCCGCCTACGGCATCCGCGGCGCGGTCATCGCCCTGCGGAGGGAGGACAGCCGCCGGATCCGGGTGCGGGTGATATAAAAGGCCGGGGGCCGGCGCTATGCCGGTCCCCGGCAAGGGAAGCGGGGAGGAGAGGCAATATGGGTCTGACCAAGAGCTCCACCGGTCGCCGGGCGGGGGCCGATCTGCGGGAGCTGAAAAGGCAGAGCGGGAGGCAGAAGATCGTAGCCCTGGCGGGGAATCCCAATGTGGGCAAAAGCACCGTCTTCAACTGCCTGACCGATCTGCACCAGCATACGGGCAACTGGCCCGGCAAGACGGTGACCAACGCCCAGGGGCTGTGTAAAAGCGGGACCTGGGACTATCTCATGGTGGACGTCCCCGGGGCCTACTCCCTGCTGGCCCACTCGGCGGAGGAGGAGGTCGCCCGGGACTTTCTCTGCTTTGGCGGAGCGGACGCGGTGCTTTTGGTCTGCGACGCCACCTGTCTGGAGCGGAACATGAATCTGGTGCTCCAGACCATGGAGGTCTCCCGGCGGGTGCTGGTGTGCGTGAATCTGCTGGACGAGGCCCGCCGGAAAGGGATGCGCCTGGATTTGGAGCTGCTCTCCCGGCGGCTGGGGGTCCCGGTTCTGGGGCTGGTGGCCCGGGAGAAGGGGAGCCGGCGCAGGCTGCTGGCCGCCATGGACGCCTTGTTTGCCGCCCCGGCCCGGACCGGGGACTGCCCCGTGCGGTACCCGGCCCCCATCGAGGAGGCGGCAGCCCGGCTGCTGCCTCTGGCGGAGGAGGCCGCCGGGGGCCTCCTGGAGCCCCGCTGGCTCTGCCTGCGGCTGCTGGAGGGGGACGAGGCGCTGCTGGCGCGGATCGACCGCTTTTTGGGGGACAGCCCGGCCCGGGAGGCCCTTTTCCGGGCCGCCGAGGCCCAGCGGCAGGCCCTGTCGGAGGCCGGGCTGGACCGGGACGCCTTGGAGGACCGGTTCACCGCCGCCCTGATAGGCGCGGGCGAGGCCCTGTGCCGGGGGGTGGTGCGCTGCGAACAGGCCGGCTACAGTCACCGGGACCGGCAGATCGACCGGGTCCTCACCGGGCGGCTGCTGGGCTATCCGCTGATGCTGCTGCTCTTGGCGCTGATCTTTTACATCACCATCGCCGGGGCCAACCGGCCCTCGGAGCTGCTGATGGCCCTGCTCTTTCGGGCGCAGGGGCTGCTGGAGGCCCTGCTGCGCCATCTGGGAGCCCCGCCCTGGCTGACCGGGCTGCTGGCAGAGGGGGCCTGGCGGGTGCTGGCCTGGGTGACGGCGGTGATGCTGCCGCCTATGGCGATCTTTTTCCCCCTGTTCACGCTCCTGGAGGATTCCGGCTACCTTCCCCGGATCGCCTACAACCTGGACCGGCCCTTTCAGCGCTGCGCCGCCTGCGGCAAGCAGGCGCTGACCATGGCCATGGGCTTCGGCTGCAACGCGGCGGGGGTGGTGGGCTGCCGGATCATCGATTCGGAGCGAGAGCGGCTGCTGGCCATCCTCACCAACAGCTTCGTGCCCTGCAACGGCCGCTTTCCCACGCTGATCACCATGCTGGGGCTGTTTTTCATCGGCGGCGCGGCGGGCGGCCTCTCCGCGGTCCTGTCCGCCCTGCTGCTGACGGGGCTGATCGTTTTGGGCGTGGCGGCCACCTTTGCCGCCACCAGGCTGCTCTCGGCCACGGTCCTGAAGGGGACCCCCTCCGCCTTTCTGCTGGAGATGCCGCCCTACCGGCGGCCCCAGATCCTCCAGGTGCTGGTCCGCTCCGTGCTGGACCGGACCCTCTTCGTCCTGGGCCGGGCCGCCGCCGTGGCGGCCCCGGCGGGGGCCCTGCTGTGGCTGGCGGCCAACCTCCGCATAGGGGGCGAGAGCCTGCTGTCCCTGGCGGCCGGGGCCCTGGACCCGCTGGGCCGGTTCATGGGGCTGGACGGGGTGCTCCTGCTGGCCTTTCTCCTGGGCTTTCCCGCCAATGAGATCGTCCTGCCCATCGCCATCATGATCTACACCGCCCAGGGGAGCCTCACGGAGCTGGGGGAGCTGTCCCAGCTCAAGGCTCTGCTGCTGCAAAACGGCTGGACCTGGGTCACCGCCCTGTGCGTGATGCTGTTTTCCCTGCTGCACTGGCCCTGCTCCACCACCCTGCTGACCATACATAAGGAGACCGGCAGCTGGAAATGGACGGCGCTGGCCGCGCTGCTGCCCACGGCGGCCGGTTTTGTCCTCTGCGCGCTGACAGCCCAGGGCGCCCGCCTGCTGGGGGGATGAAAACGCTGTTTTTTCGTCGAAAACGGGCATTTGTGGTGAAAAAAGCTTGCTATCAAGCGCATATAGTGGTATAAAGGGAGTGAACGCGACGCAACACGAACCAGGCGTTTCCCGTTCTTTCCGGAGAGGGAAACGTATGTGAAAGGAGTACACAAGATGAAAAACGCAAAACGCATTCTCTGCGTCCTGCTGGCGGCGGCGCTGCTGCTGTGCCTGGCCGCCTGCGGCAAGGAGAAGGATGGGCAGGAGGGGGGCTCCGCGCGGGGGGCGGCCTCCGGGCAGCAGGATGCCTCTACCTTGGTCAAGGCCCGTCTGGACGGGATCTATCTGGGCCAGGCCTCCCCGGAGGATACGGCTCTCCTGACCGGCGGCCAGGAGGCGCTGGAGGCCGCCCGGGAGGACAACCTGAATGTGAACGTGGAATATTTCGCGCGGACCTTCGGCATCGAGAACCTGACCGAGGAACTCCGCTCGACCCTGAAGGATCTGTATAAGGAGATCTTCAGCCACGCCAAGTACACGGTGGGCACCCCCGAGCAGATGGACGAGACCACCTGGGCGGTGCCTGTGGAGGTACAGCCCATCGACTTGGTAGAGCAGATGAAAGCCGCTCAGGATGAGTGGATGGCCCCCTACTACGCCAAGTACGGCACGGCGGACTACAACGCCATGAGCGAGGAGCAGCTGGCCGCGGCGGACGCCGAGTGGGCCGCGCTCATCGTGAGCCTGGCCCAGGACAAGCTGTCCGGTCTGGGCTATAAGGACCCGGAGGCTCTGGGCGCGCAGATCGTCAAGGCGGAGGACGGGACCTGGACCGTGTCCGAGGACGATCTGTACACCATCGACGAGTACATCGTGTATTTCCCTGACGCGGGAATTTGACGGTCTGCGCTCCCGCGCCGGTTTAGTCTGAAAGGCGGGACTCAGACCCGTATTCTAAGGGAGGAAAAAGCATGGCATACTGTGTTAAATGCGGCGCCGCGCTGGAGGCCGGTGCCAAGTTCTGCCCCACCTGCGGCGCCCGGCAGGACAGTCAGGCGGAATGGCAGACCCCGGCGGCCGGCAGCAGCTATTCTCAGGGGCCCTCTTCCTACAGCGCTCAGCGCCCCACCGGGGACCCCTGGGATCTGGAGCCGAAAAAGAGGAAAAAAGGCGGCAAGACCGCGCTCATCGTGATAGCCGTGGTGGTGGTCCTGGCGCTGATCGGGGGAGGCGCTCTGTCCTCGCTGGGCAGCAAAGACATGACCCAGCTGGTCGGCTCCCTGGTCCAGGGCAATTTGGACGAGATCTACCTGGGCCGCTACAGCGACGAGTTCATGGAGCTGGTCGGCTCCTCCCAGGCGGAGTGCGAGCAGGTCTATCTGGACGGTCTGGCCCAGGAAGTGGATTACTTCCTCTATTACTGGAACATCGAATCCCCCACCGAGGAGCTGAAAAGCGAGCTGACCGAGCTGTATAAGGAGATCTACAGCCACTCCCGCTATACGGTGGGCGAGTGCAGCCAGCTGGACGAGAAGACCTATGCCGTCAAGCTGGACGTGTACCCCATCGATATCATGCAGCAGGTCAGTGACGCCATCGACGCCGGCGGCATGGACTGGTTCTATGAGAAATACGCCGACTTTGCGCCGGAGAACGCCAGCCAGGAGGAGTACGACGCCTGGGACCAGGACTGGGCCAACGGGATCGTAGACCTGGTGCGCGCCAAACTGCCCGATATAGGCTACACGGGGATGGAATCCCGGGCGATCCAGGTAGTCCAGAAGGAGGACGGGCACTGGATCATGGACGACGGGGACATGAGCTGGATCGACGTCCAGATGATCTACTATCCCTGACAGACAACAAAAGACCGGGGAAGACGAAATGTATTCCCCGGTCTTTTTATTTTTCATTGACCGTTTCCACGAAGCGGAGGAAAGCGGCCCGGCCCTCCTCTGTCCGCTTATAGACGCCGGCATCCTCCAGGACCCGGGCAAACACGGCCCCCACCTCCCGGCGGAGGATCTCCCAGGCGTTGCCCTCGTCCAGCGTGTACCGGGCCCGGATGTCCTGGGCCCAGGCGGCGTGGGGAGCCGTGCGGGGGTCGGCGCTCAGGTCCGCGCCGGAGAGCAGGGCCTCCCGTACCGCCTCCAGCTCCGTCTTCAGCCGGGAGGGGAGCACGGCCAGACCCATCACCTCAATGAGGCCGATGTTCTCCTTTTTGATATGGTGCAGCTCCGGGTGGGGGTGATAGAGCCCCAAGGGGAACTCCTCGGTGGTCAGGTTGTTGCGCAGCACCAGGTCCAGCTGGTAGTCCTCCCCCCGGCGGCGGGCGATGGGGGTGATGGTGTTGTGGGGCACGCCCTGGGTATAGGCGTAGATGCAGGCGGCCTCGTCGGTATGATCCCGCCAGCAGCGCAGGATCTTCTCTGCCAGGTCCACGATCCGGCCGCTGTCCGGCCCGGTGAGCCGCAGCACCGACATGGGCCATTTGACGATCCCCGCGTCGATCTCCGCAAAGCCCCGGAAGCTCAGGGGCGTCTCCACCGGGGCCTTGGCCATGGCGAAGGTATAGCGCCCGCCCTGGAAATGGTCGTGGCTCAGGATCGAGCCGCCTACGATGGGCAGATCCGCGTTGGAGCCCAGGAAATAGTGGGGCATCTGGCGGACAAAGTCAAAGAGCTTTTCAAAGGCCGCCCGGTCGATCTTCATGGACGTGTGCTTCGCGTTCAAAACGATACAGTGCTCGTTGTAATACACATAGGGGGAATACTGCCAGTACCAGGGGGAGCCGGCGATGGTCAGGGGGATCAGGCGCAGATTCTGCCGGGCCGGGTGGTTCATGCGCCCGGCATAGCCCTCGTTGGTGGCGCAGAGCTGGCACTGGGGGTAGGCGGACTGGGGGGCCAGACGGGCCGCCGCGATGTCCCGGGGGTCCTTCTCCGGCTTGGACAGGTTGATGGTGATATCCAGCGGGCCGTATTCGCTGTCATAGACCCAGCGCAGATCCTTCTGGATCCGGTCCTGGCGGATATAGTTGGTGTCCTGACTGAAACGGTAATACCAGTCGGTGGCCGCCTGGGGGCTCTGGGCATAGAGGGCGGCATACCTGGCCCGGACCTCGTGGGGGAAGGGCGTCAGGACGCCCATGAGCCTGGTGTCAAACAGGTCCCGGGAGGTGATGCCGTCCGGGATCAGGCCCCGGTCCACGGCATTCTGGGTCAGGGCGTCCAGGATCTGCTCCAGGGGCAGCCGCGCCGGCTCCCCGCCCTCTTCGGGCAGCTCGTCCAGCCCCAGGACCTCCAGCAGCCGGTTGAAAGCATAGGTCCGGTCCTCGGGGCAGAGCAGGCCCTTCTCCACCGCATATTCGATCAGCGCATCCACATAAGCTCTCATACGCATTCCTCCAGCAGCACGCCGCCCTGGGCGCGGATCCGCAGCGCCCGGCAGCTGCCGGGGCCCAGGACCCTCTCGATCTCCGCCCGGAATGTATCCAGATCCTCCAAAGGCACAAAGGCCTGGATGGCCCCGGCAAAGCCGCCCCCATGGACCCGGCAGGCCCCCCGGCCCCGGAGCAGATGCTCCGTCAGCGCCAAGCCGAAGGCCAGCTCCTGGTTTTGGGCGCTGCCCTGGGGGATCACGTTTTGCAGATACATCCAGGAGGACCGGCCCGACTGGGCCACCAGCTCTAAAAAGGCCGCGAAATCTCCGGCCTTCAGAGCCGCCGCCTGCCGGGGCACCCGCTTGTTCTCCTCATAGATGTGCACCGCCCGCAGCACAGCCCGGTCCCCGGCGGCGGCGCGGGCCTCGCCCAGGCGGGCGTAAAACTCCGCCTCGGGGATCTGGCGCAGATGCTCCCGGCCCAGGGCCCGGCACAAGGTCTTCAGCTCCTGGGGGATGGCGGCGTAATCGGCGGTCAGGTCCGCGTGGGAGGCGCCGCTGTCCACGAAACAGAGGGCATGGCCCGCCGCGGCAAAGTCAAAGTCCACCGGCTCCACCAGCGGCCGGGCCGGGTCGGCAAAGTCCACGGCGATGACGCCGCCCACCGAGCAGGCCATCTGGTCCAGCAGGCCGCAGGGTTTGCCGAAATAGACGTTCTCCGCCCGCTGGCCGATGCAGGCCAGGTCCACGGCGCTCAGGCCGCAGGCACCCAAATGGTTGAGGATCGTGCCGACGAGCACCTCAAAAGCGGCGGAGGAAGACAGCCCCCCGCCGGGGAGGATGTTGGAGCGGACATAGGCGTCAAAGCCTGTGAGGCGGCGCCCCCGCTCCGCAATGCCCGCCGCCACGCCGCGGATCAGGGCGGCGGTGCTCTCCCGCTCCTCCGCCCGGGGCTCCAGAGCGTCCAGGCCGATGACGCAGAGGGGATAGCCCTCGGACTGGAGGCGGATCTCCGGGCGCCCGTTGGGGGAGACGGCGGCCTGCACGTCCGCGTCCACAGCCCCGGCCAGCACCAGGCCCAGCTGGTGGTCGGTGTGGTTGCCGCCCAGCTCCGTGCGCCCGGGGGCGGAGAAGATCAGCCGGGGGGCAGCGCCGAAGCAGGCGGTAAAGCCCTGTTTCAATGTATCATACATAAAAGGTCTCTCCTGGTAAGATATTTCAAGTTATTTTGATTTTAATACAAGCGCTGCCGGAAGTAAAGCCCGGGGCATACGGGAAAAGGGAATTTTGTGCATTTTTTCGCGGTAAAATAAAATTTTACAGAAACACGGGCCGCCCGGTGAAAGTCTGGCCGGGGCATTGATTTTATCGCCGATCTCTGGTAAGATAGAGGGCGATAAAAAGTATTTTTTCTCGAACAGGGATACGGATATGACGAGATCACATGTAAAAAAGAGCTTTATGGCGGCGCTGCTCTCCCTGGCGGCGCTCTCTCTGGCTGCCTGCGCCCAGGGGGGAGACGCCGGGACCGCCGAGCCCTCGCCCACGCCGGAGCCGGAGCTGCTGGCGCCGGTGGAGATCAGCGAGGTGATGGCCTCCAACAAGAGCAGCCTGGCCGACAGCAGCGGCGCCTTTCCCGACTGGCTGGAGCTGCACAACCGGGGGACGGAGGCGGCGGAGCTGCGCGGCTATTGGCTGGTCTGCTCCGGGGACCGGTGGCAGATCCCCTCCCTGCGCCTGGAGCCGGGGGGCTATGCCCTGCTCTTCTGCGAGGAAAACGACGGGGGCGAGGGCCTGCGGGCCGGGTTTTCCATCTCCTCCAAAGGGGAGACCCTGAGCCTGGAGGGCCCCGGCGGCACGGAGGCGGACCGCTTCCAGGTCCCGGCCTCTGAGGCGGATGTGAGCTATATCCGGGGAGAAGATGGCCGGATCCTCCCGGCGGATCACTGCACCCCCGGCTATGAGAACAGCCCGGCGGGCTATGAACAGTTCCAGGCCGCCCGGACCTGTGACAGTCCGCTCCAGATCAACGAGGTGATGGTCTATAACCGCTGGTATCTGCCGGTGGATGAGGAGACCTATTACGACTGGGTGGAGCTGAAAAACGTCTCCGGCGAGCCTCTGGAGCTGGGCGGCTACGCCCTGGCCGACAAGAGCGGCGAGCGCTATCCCCTCCCGGCGGGCAGCCTGGGCCCGGGGGAGACGACCCTGATCCAGTGCACCGGCGGCGAGGCGGCGGGGGCCCCCTTCTCCCTCAGTTCCGGGGAGGAGCGTCTTTTCCTGACCGACGGCAGCGGCCTGCGGGACTATGTCCATCTGAAGGGCCTGCGCTACGGGGGCAGCTATGGCCGCCTGGAGGGGCAGAACGGCTTCTTCTATTTTGACAGCCCCAGCCCCGGCCGTGACAACAGCGGCGGCGCCCGGCTCATCGCGGAAAAGCCCCGGAGCTCCCTGGACAGCGGCGTCTATGAGGACGCGGACAGCGTCACCGTGGAGCTCACGGCCGATGGGGAGATCTACTACACCCTGGACGGCAGCGATCCCGGCCCCGGCTCCACGCCCTACACCGGCCCCATCACCCTGACGGAGACCGGCGTGATCCGGGCCGTGGCAGTCCGGGAGGGGGCGCTGCCCAGCGAGAGCCTGGATCTGAGCTTTTTCCTCCGCGAGGGCCATACCCTGCCGGTGGTCAGCCTGGTGACGGACCCGTCTTCCCTCTTCGGCCCCGACGGGATCTACACCAACCCCACGGCGGACTGGGAGAAACAGGCCAGCCTGTCCTTCTTTGAGGACGGGAACAGCTTCAGCCTCGCCTGCGGCGTCAAGCTCCACGGGGCCACCTCCCGCATCGAACAGGAGAAGAAATCCTTCAAGATCAAATTCAAGGACCGGTACGAGGGGGAGCTGTCCTACGATCTGTTCGGCAACGGCGTCACCCAGTTCGAGTCCATTCTGCTCCGGGCCGACCAGGAGAGCCATTTCTCCAGCCTCATGCGGGACGACCTGATGCACCAGGTCGCCATCGAGCAGTTCCCGGAGCTGCCCTCCCAGGACTACCGCGCCGCGGTCCTGTACATCAACGGCCAGTACTGGGGCATTTACAACATCCGGGAGGCCCACTCTCCCCTGCACTACGCCAATCACTACGGTCTTGACCCGGACACGGTGGAACACTGGCAGGGCTCCTGGCCCAAAGGCAGCCCCACGGACCAGATCTATTGGTTCGCCATGGAACACGACCTGGCCAATGCGGACGATTACGCCTATGTGGCGGCCCATCTGAATATCGAGAGCATCATCGGCTGGACCATTTTGGAGGCCTACGCCTGCAATTATGACATCAACAGCCCCAATATGCGCTTTTATTACTCCTCCCAGGACGACCGGACCTCCTTCGCCCTGGTGGATCTGGACCTGGGGATGTTCAGCATGGAGGGCCTGGTGCTGCCCATGTACTTTGGCTACGCCTACAACTCCTTAGTGGAGCAGCTGGCGGCAAACGACCAGTTCCGCACGCAGCTGCTGACGGAGCTGAGCAAGGCCCTGGAGGGCCCTCTGTCCGACGAGGCCATGCTGGCCCGGATTGACGCCATGGCCGATGAGCTCCGCCCGGAGATCCCCCGGGACGGGGAGCGCTGGGGCTGGAGCCTCAAATACTGGGAGCGGGAAGTGGCCGCTCTGCGCGCCTGGGTCACGGAATACTTCCCCAGCCGGGCCCTTTTCTACGTGCAGGACGCCAAAAACCTGCTGGGTATGACCAATGAGGAAGTGGAGACCTATTTCGGCCGGGTGCTGGAAATGCACGAAAAGTCTTAAGCTCCTAACCCATATAGAACCACCGCCCGGAAAGCGCGGCTTTCCGGGCGGTGGTTTTGTTTACGGCCCCTTATTGTATCTCCTGCTCCAGGGCGTCAAACTCCGGGGCGAAGAAGAACTCCCCCAAGGACAGGTCCAGCCCGTCGCAGAGCTTCTTGATCACCGTGACGGACACATCCCTCCGCTCCGGTTCCATCATGCTGTATACCGTCGAGGGCGTCACCCCGGAGCGGTTCGCCAGCTCGTTCAGTTTGATGCCCCTCTCCCGGCACAGCCCCGCAAACCGTGCCGCCACCGCGTCGGAAGAAGCTCGCGGCGCTCCGTTTCCGCCTGTGGCGAAAACTGCGCTCTGCTCCCTCCTTCCTCCTTTCCCCAGAAAAGCCTCCGGCTTTCCCGGGGCCCCATTAGCCAGGATGCGAAAGGAAAGAAGAAAATCGTAAATTGCGCTCCTATAGGACCATGTAAAGTAGCGCGTGCCGCCATTGGAAAGATCTCTGCCCAAGGGTGCATCGGGGTTTTCCCAAGGGGTCCGGGGATGCTGCCCCGGGGCCTTTTCTTTAGGGTACCCTTTCTT
>CANRHH010000037.1 GCA_947630375.1 uncultured Oscillospiraceae bacterium
CCTTTTCCCTAACTTTCCCTCTCATAGGTATAGAAATGGAGCTGTAGTGAAACTTGACGTTTCGCTACAGCCCCTTTGTCTATTCGAACAGAGGATGATTTTTCATTCGATGCGGCGTTTGCCGGCATAGAGGGCCTTGCTGGCCGGGGCGGCGGGGGAGAGAGACACGGTGATCTCCAGCCCCGGGAAGACCCGGGAGGCGGCCTCGGCCACTTGTTCTCCGGTGAGGGCGCCGCAAGCCAGCGCCCGGATGCGCAGACCGCCGGGGGAGCGCTCCGCCCGGTAGTCGATCAGGGCGTCCAGAGCAAAGAGGGCCCCGTCCAGGGCGGCCATATCCGCCGCCGGGCCCAAGCGGCGGACACCGTCCAGCCGCAAAAGGGCGCTGCCGCAGGGGCAGGGCTCCGGCAAAATGCGGGTAATGTCCCCGGTCCGGTAGCGGATGAGAGGCAGAGTCTCCATCCCTACAGTGGTAATCACCAGCTCTCCAGTCTCCCCCCTGGGCAGGGCGCGCCCATCTTCATCGACGATCTCCGCGATCACGTGGTTTTCCCGCAGATGCATCCCCTGGTGGGCGGGACAGGTGACCGCGCCGCCCAGGCCCATCTCCCGGGAGCCGTAGTGGGGAAAGAGCCGGCTGCCCAGTAGCGCCTCGCAGCGCTCCAGGACCGCCTCCGGGCAGGCGTCCCCGCTGACCAGGGCCCGCTTCAGGCTGCCTTTTCCGCACACGCGCAGGATAGACAGCAGCTGCGCCGGCATACCCACGAAAGTGTCCGGCTGCTCCCGGGCCAGGACCTCCCCGTACTCCCCGTAGCTGAGGCCGCAGCCCAGCTTCAGGGGCCGGGCCCCCAGCCGGACGATGGCCTCGGCGATCAGCTCCCCCAGGCCCAAAGGGCCCGAGAATGGCATACAGATCATGGTGACGCTGCCGGGGAAAATGAGCTCCCCCAGCCCGGCGGCAAAGAATCGGACGGTGTTCTCGCAGTCCCCCTGGGTGTAAAACACCCGCTTGGCGGCCCCGGTGGTGCCGCTGGTGGCGTCGGACAGGACCCGGCTGATCTGACTCTGGGAGGTCAGCAGCAGGCTCGGGGCGTGGCGGGACAGGTCCTCGTCGGTGGTGAAAGGGAGAGAGGCCAACGCCTCCAGAGATCCCAGCCGCTCCGGCAGGTCCCTATAGAACCTGCCCCGCTCCTTCTCCCGCCGGAGCAGCGCGTTCAGCTTTTCCAGCTGCACGCGCTGGATATCCGCCCGCGTCAGTGTATGTAACTGCTCCTGCTCCATCACAAGAGCGTCCAGCCTGGAGCGCCTCATGTTCTGTACAGGGCCCGGCCCTGTGTATCTGTCAGGTTGTAGGCGCAGAAGGGCACCATGCCGTAGGCGCTGTCGATCTCGCAGATGTGGCAGCGCTTGACCCGGTTCAGGTCAAAATTCCCGGCGTCCTGAAACAGCATCCCGGACACCGCAAAGGTGTGAAGCCGGGCCTGCTCCAAAAAGGCGTCCAGGGAGCCGGTGTCCGCCAGGTCCCCGTCCGGGGCGAAATTCTCCGCCCGGCCGCTCCACTGGCGGGCCACAAAATCCCGGGAGTCGTCCGAGCCGGTGCAACAGCAGCAGGAGTCCCCGGCCCGCTTGGGCAGGGCTTTCAGGCTGCCGTTGGGGCTTTGCAGATAGCTGGCGTGAAAAGAGCAGTAGGGGTTCTCGGCCCCGCCGCCGCCAAAGTCCGCGGCTTTCATCCGGCTTTCGGTCTGTTCCTCGATGAGCCGGAGCATCCGAGGGATGGTGATGGGCCGCTCCACCTTGGGCAAGTCGCAGCGGCCAAAGGTGCTCAGAGGCTGGAAGTGGACGCCCCGCACCGCGGGCATCCGCTCCAGAGCCCAGCGCAACAGGGGGCCCACCTGGTCCTCGTTGACCCCGGGGGCGATCACCGGCACCAAGACCGTCCCCAGCCCCGCCGCGGCGCAGGCCTCCACGGCCCGCTCCTTCTCTGCCAGCAGGGGCCGGCCCCGGAGAATCTGATACACCCGGTCGTCCAGGGCGTCAAACTGCAAAAACACCGTGCTGAGGCCGGCGGCCCTCAGTTCTTCGGCATAGCCCGGCTCCCGGGCCAGACGCAGGCCGTTGGTGTTCAACTGGAAGAAGGTGAAGTCCTTCTCCCGGCCCAGGCGGATGATCTGGGGCAGATCGTCCCGGACGGTGGGCTCTCCGCCGGAGAGCTGGATGTTGAAGGGCCCGCCGTGGGCCATGAGAAAGTCATACTGATGTCCAATCTCCTCCAGGCTCAGGTCCCTGGGCTCCCGCTCCCCGGCGGAGGCGAAGCAGACCGGGCAGCGGAGATTGCAGCGGTTGGTCAGCTCCAAGAGCATACAACAGCCCTTGCGCAGGTGCTCCGTGCACAGGCCGCAGTCATAGGGGCAGCCCTTCTCCACGGCCCGGCCGTCCACCGGGGCCTCTACCGCGGTGTTCTCCGTGCCCCAGTGGAGATAGGAGCGCAGATCCCCCTCCCAGAGCAGAACGCTGAAAGAGCCGTGCTCCGGGCAGGTCTTGTCCATATAGATCCCGTCCGCCTCCGCCCGCTTGGCCGCGGGCAGCTTTTTCAGGCAGACGGGACAAACGCTCTCTGTCCTGCCGATGATCAATCCAAAAGCCCCCTGTCAGAGAGAATTTCCATGCACTTTTCATAGGTGGCAGCGATGATATGGGGGCAGACCTCCACCCGCCGGGCAGGGTTGCCCCGGGTGATATCCCGGCAGTCGGTCCCGCCGTAGTCGGCAAGCATCTCCTCCTCAAACCAGGCGGTCAACTCCCCTAAGGCGCTCTTGTGCTGGGGGCGGTCCGTGCCTGTGTCCTCGCCTTTGCCGGTGAAGTAAGACAGGACGCAGACCCCGGCGGTGAGGCAGCCGCAGCAGCCGCCGGAAAAGCCCACGCCGCCGTTGAGCCCGCCCATGGCCTTCACCAGGCCCGGGTTTTCCTCTCCAACGGTCTCCAGCATGAGAATCGCCATGATCTGCCCGCAGAAATATCCGTAGCGGGACAGCTCCAGGATCCGGTCAAACAGGTCCATGCCGCTCCTCCTTTGTACATATCACGATCCAATATGCGCATTTGCCCCGGACAGCGGGACAGATTTCATCCTCCCGCCAGAGGGCCTCTAAATAATAGGCCCGCCAGAGCTCTGTTATATCCTCGGCGTGTGAAAGGGAGAACCCGGCGCGCCTGAACAGCGGCTCCGGCGGCTCAAAAAATACATCCGACAGCAGCAGCGTGCCGCCGGGCTTCAGGAGCCGGCGGCTCTCGGCCAGGGCGCCGGGCACATCGCCGGAGACGAAAAAGGCGCACTGACTCAAGACCGCGTCAAAGCTCCCGGAGGGGAGGCCCGTGCCCAGCAGATCCCCCCAGGCGACCAGGGGGGAGAGGGGCTCCAAATCCAGCCCCTGAGCCTCATAGCCCAAGGAGCGGAGCAGAGCCACGGTCTCCCCGGCCCCGGCCCCCAGATCCAGGACCCGGGCCCCCGGCCGGAGCCCGGCCAGGGACAGCATACGGCGGGTGTGGGCCTCACCGCCGGGGTGGCCGTTCATTTATCCTCCAGGGCCTTTTCCACAGCCAGCACTTTGCCCAGGGCCAGTTCCTCCGGCACGTAGACAAAGCCGCAGACCGGGCAGACCGGCAGCTCCACGGGAAAGCCGTTGTCCAGGTACAGGAACTTGGCCTTGCCCTTCTCCAGGGGCACGCCGCACTTGACGCAGCGGAGCTTCCCCAGGGGGTCTATGGTGTAGTAATTTTTATCGGCCATCAGCCCTGCCTCCTTTCCACCTGCATCCGGTGGCTGTATGCGCTGTGCACCAGATAGCCGCCGCCCTCCAAAGGCGTATATTTGACCCAGAAGGTGGCGTTGCCAATGCGCCTGCGGGCGATGGTCAGGCCGCTGTCCGCGTCGTATATGGCCTCGCCGGTCTGGCGCTGTTCCTCCAAAACGGCAATGACGTCGTCCTTGAGGATCATCCGCTCGTCCATGAGGCGCAGAGCCTCTTTGGTAAAGCGCAGGTCAAAATCCAATTTCATCTCTTTTGTCTCCTCCTGCCAGAGCTCCCACAGCAGCTCTTTTTTCAGCGTCAGCCGGTTATAGCGCTTCTGGCTGATATCCGGCGGGGCGCCTGCGTCGGTGCCATAGACCAGTTCCAAAATGTGCCGGGATTCCCGGCCCTGACGGGCAAAACGGTCCCGGCAGGCCATGCAGTAGGAGATGTAGGCCGCGTCGGAGCGCTCCAGGCATTTGGCCGTCATCTCCCCGGCTACCTCCCGGTTGGCGTAGGCGGTGAGGCCGCCGTAGCCGCAGCAGGGGGACCGGTCCCCGGAATAGGGGGTGTCCACCAGCTCCACGCCCAGGGCCTTGGCCAGAGAGCGGATGGCCTCCTGGGTCCCGGCGTCGCCCCGGGCGCCGCAGGAGTCGTGCAGGGCGGCGGGGCGCTCCAGGCCGTGGGCCCCCTCCGGCAGACCCAGGTGCAGCAGCACGTCCCAGATGCCGACGATCTCCAGCCCCTCGTGGCCGGACAGCTGTTTTTTGCAGCTGGGGCAGCCGGCGATCACCACCGGGTCGCCCAAC
The DNA here is from genome assembly GCA_947630375.1 of uncultured Oscillospiraceae bacterium. GTDB lineage: Bacteria > Bacillota > Clostridia > Oscillospirales > Oscillospiraceae > Limivicinus. The sequence goes on from CANRHH010000037.1 coordinate 4,595, forward strand.
TTGGCCAGCTCCCGGTCGAGAAAGTCTTTTGTCTGGCCGGCCAGTTCATAGCGGCCGGCCCAGTCGCAGATGGCCCCGCAGCAGCCCAGCAGCAGCGCGACGCCCCCGTCTAAACGGCGGCACAGGTCCAGGTACGCGGCTTTGACCGTCTCTGGGGCGATGGCCGCCGCCTGGCAGCCGGGGAAGAACACATATTTGCAGGCCTCGTATCCCGGCTGGGGGCGGCAGAGAAAGGCCTCGTTGTTGGAAAAGAGCATGTCCATCAGGGCAAACTCGTGGGGGGCCAGGGGCATTTTATCCGTCGCCACCATGTTCTGCCGGGCCAAGTGGCAGATCTCGCCCATGTCGTAGCCGTTGGGGCAGGTGACGGAGCACTGGCCGCAGAGGGAGCAGGCGTTGATAGGCTTGTTCATCATATGGTCGCCCATGATGATGCTCACGTTGTTGTAGATCTCCCGGGTCAGGACCCGGGGAAATTTATGATAATGCTGCAGGTAGGCGCAGCCTTTGATGCACTCGTCACAGCGGCACTGGATGCACCGCCGGGCCTCCTGCACCGCCTCTTCCCGGGTGTAGTCCCCCTGACAGGGAACCCGGGTCAGCGCCGTGGCCCCGGAGGTGTCGGTATAGAGCCGGGTCTCCACCGGGCCCTCCTCGCCCCGGGTGTTGCCGGGGTCCAGGTTCTGGGCCAGCCGGTCCACCGTCAAGGCGGCCTTTTTGGCGCAGAAGGCGGACTCTGTCACGCCCCGGGGGCGGCCGGTGACCAGGCGGTTCTCCCGGTCATACTGGAGCGCCTCCTCCGCTTTGCCTGCCGGGTAAAGGGAGGAATAGAGGGCGGGGGAGAGGCAGAGCACGTCGAATTTTTCCCGCTGCGCCTCCACCAGATCCCGGTCCAGCCCGGCACCGAAGCGAAAGACGATGTCCGTCTCCCGCAGGAGGGCAGCGTCCGCCGCCAGGGCCTCTGCCGGGGCAAAGCCCGCTTCGGCGGAGATGTACGCCTCCAGGTCCGGCTCTTGGCAGAAAACGGTGACGGGATAGGCTTTCTTGTTCAGCTCTCCGGCCAGGAAAAAACTGTAGAGTCCGGAGCCGAAAACGGCGGCCGTCTTGCGCTTTTTCATGCGCAGGATGCCCCGGGCTTTGCCCCGCTGGCCGTAGGCCATGGCCGCCCGCTCCAGAGCCCGGATCTCCACCGCGTCTCCCAGCCCGGCCAGCTTGCACTTGGCCCCGCAGGGCGCGTCACAGCCGGCGGAGAGAATGTGGGGGAAGGGGGCAATCTTCTCATAGAGCTTCCGGGCGCCGTCAAAATCCCCCTGGGAGACGGCCTGGACCAGGGCCTTGGCGTCCAGCTTCAGGGGGCAGGCGGCCACACAGTAGGCCGGCTGCTCATGGACGCAGCGGCCCTCCAACTGTTCCAGTTCTTCCTTGGACAGCATCCGGAGCTGCTTATAGACGTGGGTGGAATTTCTTTCTTCAATGATCATATTTATCACCCGAAAGTTTAGCAATAGAGAGGCCCCGCAGGGGCCTCTCTATTATAACATGGATTTGAACTTAAGAAAAGCGGAGAATTACCCCAGTTCCTTCAGAGCCGCCAGGACCACATCCGGCTTGGCGGGGACGCGGGTAATGCGCGCGCCGGTGGCATTGTAGATGGCGTTGAGGATGGCCGGGTGAGGCGCGTCCAGCGGGGCCTCGCCGCAGCCGGCAGCACCGTAGGGGCCCTCGGGCCGATAGGTCTCCACATAGTGGAGCTCAATGTCATCGGGCACATCGTTGGGATAGGGAATGCCGCACTTGAGGAGGCTGGTGTGCTTGGACAGATCGTCAAAGTCCTCGCTGAGAGCCAGGCCGATACCCTGGGCCAGGCCGCCGTAGAAGTTGCCGTCCACCAAGAGCTTGTTCATGATGGTGCCCACGTCGGCCACCACGGTGAACTTCTCCACCTTGACCTTGCCGGTCTGGGTGTCCACACAGACCTCGGGCAGGAAGATGGTGTACATGTAGACGGAGAAGGGCTCGCCCTGGGAAGTGGCCTGATCCACCGGGTGATCGGCACAGTAGGTGGCGACCCACTGGCCAAGGACCTTGGTCTCAATGCCTTCGGCCTTCATCTCGTCATAGGTGCGGTAGGTCCCGTCCTCCTTCTTCATAGCGGCCAGCAGGTTCTCCGCGGCCAGACGGCAGGCATTGCCGGACATAACCTGGGAGCGGGAGCCGCCGGCAGGGCCGGAGTTGGGGGTGTACTTGGTGTCGTTCATCACCAGGCGGATCTGCTCGGGCTTGATGCCGGCCTGGCGCAGGGTCTCATGGGCGGAGGCCAAAATGCCCATATCGGCGCCCTGGCCGTGATCCTCCCAGGAGACGAACATGGTGACGGTGCCGTCCGGGTTCAGCTCGGCATAAGCCTGCGAGGAGTCCACGCCGTCCAGGCCGCAGCCGTACACGCCGGAGGACACGCCGATGCCGTACTTGTAGCGGCCGTCAGAGGCGGCGTTCTTCTCGGCCACTCTCTTCTTGCCGGCCTCATACAGAGGGCGGGCCTGCTTGTACATCTCTTCCAGGCAGTACACATCGGGTTTGTAGCCGGTGGGGATGGTGGAGCCCTCGGATTCCTTGTAGCAGTTCAGCTCGCGGATGTCGAAGGGATCCATGCCCATCTTGGCGGCCAGCACGTCGATGGCGATCTCGGAGCCCATGAAGGACTGGGGAGAGCCGTAGGCCCGGAAGGCGGAGCCCCAGGCGTGGTTGGTGAACACCGTGGTGCTCTTGTTGCGGATGGTGGGGATGTGATAGCCCGCGCCGGTGAACTGGCTGAGCCGGTGGGTCAGCAGGTCGCCGAACTCGGAATAGGGGCCGTGGTCCACATAGTTGTCGCCCCAGAGGCCCAGCAGCTTGCCGTTCTCGTCCGCCGCCAGCTTGATGTGCATGAAAGCGGGGGAGCGCTTGCCGGTGTAGGTGATGTTCTGGAACTGGTTGAAGACCAGGGACACAGGCCGCTGGCAGATCTTGGCCGCCGCGCCCAGAATGGCCTCGTTGGTGGGGGAGAACTTGTAGCCGAAGGTGCCGCCGGCATGGTTCTGGACCAGGCGCAGCTTCTCCATGGGCACGCCGATGCCGTCGGCGATCATGGGCATATGCAGATGGATGCCGATGGACTTGGAGTGGACGGTGACCATCCCATCCTCGTCAATGTAGGCATAGCCGCAGTCCGGCTCCAGATGCAGGTGGGGCTGACGGGAGCAGTAGCTCTCGATCTCCACCACGTTGGGGGCGCTGTCAAAGTCCAGATCGGGCCCCTTGATGCAGTTGGTCTCATAGTAGGCGTTGGGGGTGCCGGGATGGATCTCGATGGCGTCCTCGGCGATGGCGTCCATGGCGTTCATGTAGGCCGGGAGCTCTTCGATCTCCACCTTCACCGCGTCCGCCGCGGCCCGGGCGTGCTCTTCGGTGTCGGCGGCCACGATGGCGATGGCGTCACCGAACTGGAAGATCTTATCATCGCAGAGGACGGGGCGGTCCCAGCCGTCGCACTTGTTGTTCAGCGGCAGCATGACCAGGCCGTTGATACGGTTCTTGCCGCCGGCGGCCACGATGTCCTTGGCGGTGATGACTTTGAATACGCCGGGCATTTTCTCGGCCTCGGAGGTGTCCACGCTCAAGATGTTGGCGTGGGAGACCTTGGCCTGAGTCAGGGCCAGACGCAGGGTGCCCTCGGGCATCTTCAGCGCGTCGTCAGCGCCGAAGTCCCAGGTGCCGGTGACCTTCTGAGCGGCAGAAGGACGGATGTACTTGGTGCCTTTGATGCTGTCGCCGGTGGGCTTGAAAACCAGGTCTTCCTTGCTCATCTCGCCACGAAGCACCGCGGCGGCGTCCATGACGGCGTCCACCAGGGGCTTGTAGCCGGTGCAGCGGCACAGGTTGCGGTTCTTATTGAACCAGTCGCGGACCTCTTCCCGGGTGGGGCTGGGGTTCTGGTCCAGCAGGGCTTTGGCGGTGACGATGAAGCCGGGGGTGCAGAAGCCGCACTGGGCGCAGCCGTGCGCCATCCAGGCCACCTGTAGCGGGTGCATGTCGCTGATGGTGCCGATGCCCTCGATGGTGGTGATCTCGGCATTCTCCCGGATCTTGCTCATCTTCACGATGCAGGACTTGGTGACCTTCCCGTCTACCAAGACGTTGCAGGCGCCGCAGTGCCCCTCACCGCAGCCGATCTTGCAGCCGGTGAGCAGCAGGTGCTCCCGCAGGACCTTGGCCAGGGTCTCGTCCTGCTCCAGTACCAGGTTGCGGGTGATACCGTTGATGACGAGTGTTTTTCTGATCATACTGTTCCTCCTTTAAATGGTGTGTATTTGAACTTTTTCCTTGGAAAAGATTTGCGCAAAAGAACTTTATTTGCCGCCGTGGCCGCCGCAGCGGTCATGGTCCGGGCCCTTGCCGGTCAGATCCTTCAGCCGCTCCAGGCCCCGGGCAGAGTAGAACACCAGCTGTGAGGTGCTGCCGTCCAGATTCTCCCCGCTGAGGCGCAGGAAATTGGCGTTTTCATAAAAATCAATGGGCAGCTCCCGGCGATAGAGCTTGCCTGTATGCTCATCCCTCACCTCCACGGTGACGGTCGAAGCGCTGATTTCAAACAGTTCCTCGTCCATGGCACATAAAACCCCGTATCATTTGTTTCATATTATTATAATTTTATTATACGCTTCGTATTGCATGGGGGCAAATTTCAACTGTTTTGTATTCGCTGAAAAAAGGCCTCATTTTTTAGTGAAATTACACAAAAACGACACCTGATTTTCTGAATTTACAAGAGGAGAACAATCATGTATACTAAAAATAGTTCAAATAGTGTAAAGATATTCCAGAATTTTCCGATTCGCCTCTTTTGAGCGGGCGCGGCGGAGAATATGACGGTTTGGAATGAACGCTTTGAGAGGGCTTTTTTGATGAGAAAGCTTTATCTTGTCCGCCACGGCGAACCGGCCTTTCCAAACGGGGAGAAAGTCTGCCTTGGGCAGATGGATCTGCCCCTGAGCACGCTGGGCAGGCTCCAGGCCTGTCTGGCCGGCCGGGAGCTGGGAGAGAAAGGGATCACCCGGGTATTCTCCAGCCCCCTTTGCCGGGCCCGGGAGACGGCGGCTTTTCTTGCGCCGGAGGTAACGGTGCTGGACGGGCTGGAGGAGATCTCCACCGGCGAATGGGACGGGCTGCCTTTTGAAGAGATCAGACGGCGCTGGCCGGAGCTGTACGCGCGGCGGAGGGAGAACCCTTTGCTCCCCATGCCCGGCGGAGAGGAGCCGGATACGGCGCGAAAGCGCTTCGCGGCGGCGGTGGACCGGGCGCAGGACAGCTCCCGGGGGGATATCGCGCTGGTCACCCATGCCCAGGTCATGGACCTGTTTTGCGCCCAGGTCCTGGGCCGGCCCTTTGAAGAGGTCCGCCGCTCCCGGGTGGGCTATGGGGCCTGTCTTTGCCTGATCCCCGGGGATCCGTATACGGAGGAGGCCCGGATCACCCCCCGCCCGGCCCTGGACCGGCCGCTCTGCTTGGCCCTTTTGGACGCGGCGGAAACGCCGGAGCCGGTCAGGGCCCACTGCCTGGCCGTGGCGGAGGAGGCGCTGCGGATCGCGGCGGCGCTGCCACCGGGGATGGATGTAGCGCTTTTGGAGCATGGCGCGCTGCTGCACGACATCGCCCGGGCCCAGGCGGACCATGCCCGTACCGGCGCAGCCTGGCTTCGGGCCCTGGGCTATGACGCCGTCGCGGCGCTGATCCAGCGGCACCACGACCGGGACGGGGCGCAGCTGGACGAGGCGGCGGTGCTGCATCTGGCAGACAAATGCGTGCAGGGGACGAAGAAGGTCTCTCTGGCCGCGCGTTTTGCCGCCAGCGCGGAGAAGTGCCGGACGCCGGAGGCCCGGACCGCCCATGAGCGGCGGTATCAGGCCGCGCGGGCCCTTCAGGAAAAAATAAACGAGCTCTGCCAAAGAGAGATCGTCCGATAGAGACGCGCGGCGGAAACGGCGGGGGAAAGGGTATGAGGAAGAATTTGCTTTTATATGGGGAGATCGGCTGCGGCAAGTCCACGCTGATCCAAGAGGCCCTGGCCTCCTATGCCGACCCCATCGGCGGCTTCCTTACGGTCCGCCGGGAGAGGCCCGGCGGCGGAAAATCCCGTTTTTTCCTGCTCCCCGGACAGGCGGTGAATGCCCCGGATGAAGAGGAGGGTCGGCTGTTCCTGGACCCGGCGGGTCCTGCCCTGGAGCCGAGCGCATTTGAAGAGTATGGCGCGGGACTTTTGGACACGGCCGGGAGCGCCCCCTTCGCCCTGCTGGACGAGTTTGGCGGCGTGGAGCTGCTCTGCCCGGCCTTCCGGGAGAAACTAAAGGCGCTGCTGCTCTCGCCTCTGCCCTGTATCGGGGTGTTCAAGACGGCCCGGGCCGGGCAGGCCCTGGCGGGGGCCCTGCGCCTTTCAAAAGAATATGAGCGGCTCCACGCGGAGTGGAGCGCTTGGCTGGGGTTGGACCCCGACACGGAACTGGTCCCTGTCCGGGAGCGGGGCGACAGAGCCGCGGCAGCGGCGGTGAGGGAGTGGGTGACGGTCTATGCGAAATAGACAAAAAACGGAAAAAGACACGCCCCTTGGCGCAGAGGCAGCTCAGCGGAGGCACCGGGCGGTCCTGGTTATCCTGGCCGCCGCCCTGATCCTCTGCCTACTGCTGTCCTTCACCCTGGGCCGGTACCCGGTGCCCTTGCGGGAACTGCTGGGCATCCTGGCCGCCAAGCTGGGCCTGCCGGTAGAGCCTTTCTGGACCAGGCAGATGGAGCTGGCAGTCTGGAATATCCGGCTGCCCCGGGTGTTGCTGAGCGTGCTGGTGGGGGCCAGTTTGGCCGCCGCCGGTGCGGGCTTTCAGGGGGTGTTCCAGAACCCCATGGCCTCCCCGGACGTGCTGGGCGCCTCGGCGGGGGCCGGCTTCGGCGCGGCCCTGGCCCTGCTGCTGGATCTCTCCAACAGCCTGGTGACCCTGCTGGCCTTCGGCATGAGCCTGCTGACCGTGGCCCTGGTGTTTCTCATTGGCCGCTACGTGAAGGGGGACCGGCTGGTGGGCCTGGTGCTCTCCGGCATCATCATCGGCTCCCTGTGCCAGTCGGCCACGTCCTTTATCAAGCTGGTGGCGGATCCCACCAACAAGCTGCCACAAATCACTTACTGGCTCATGGGCAGTTTAAGCGGGGCCAGCTGGCGGGACGTGCGTCTGGCGGTGCTGCCCATGCTGCTGGGTCTGGCCCTGCTGCTCCTCTCCCGCTGGCAGATCAACGTCCTGACCATGGGGGACGACGAGGCCCGCTCTTTAGGCGTGAACGCCCCGCGGGTCCGGGCCCGGATCATCCTCTGCTCCACCCTGCTCACCGCCTCGGCGGTCTCTGTCAGCGGCATGATCGGCTGGGTGGGCCTGGTCATCCCCCACATGATGCGCCGGATCGCCGGATCGGACTACCGGTATCTCATGGGCGCGTCCGTGCTGGGGGGCGGGATCTTTCTCTTGGCGGTGGACAACCTGTCCCGCACGGTGTCTGAGTCCGGCATCCCCATCGGCATCCTTACGGCCTTTATCGGCGCGCCGTTCTTTATCTGGCTGATTACCGGGAGGGTGGATCACTATGACGGTTGAAGTAGAGCATCTGGCCTTTGCCTATGACGAAAAGCCGGTCCTGACCGACGTGAGCTTTACCGCCCGGGAGGGGCAGTTTCTGTCCATCCTGGGACCCAATGGGGCGGGAAAGAGCACCCTGTTTCGCTGCATCCTGGGCCTGCAGACCAAATACACCGGCTCCGTGCGGATCGGCGGCACGGACACAAAGACCCTCTCCCCCCGGGAGATGGCCGGGCTGGTGGCCTATATCCCCCAGAGCTCCCGGCCTACCTTTAACTACAGTGTGTTCGATATCGTCCTCATGGGGGCCAGCCGGAAGCTGTCTCCTTTCAGAGCCCCGAGCCGGGAGGACAACGAGCGCTGCCGGTGGGCCCTGGAGAAGGTCGGCATCTCCCATCTGGCCCAGCGCTGCTTCCACCGGCTCTCCGGCGGAGAACAGCAGCTGGTGATGATCGCCCGGGCCCTGATGCAGGACGCGCCGGTGCTGATGATGGATGAACCCACCGCCAACTTAGACTACGGCAACCAGCTGCTGGTGATGCGGCAGGCGAAGGCCCTGACCAAAGAGGGCTATACCGTCATTCAGACCACCCATGCCCCGGAGCAGAGCTATCTGTTTTCCGACCGGATCCTGGCCCTGTCCGGCGGCAGGATCATTCAGGACGGTCCCCCGGCTGAGGTGCTGACCGGCGAGACCGTGGAGACCTTGTACGGCATCTCCGTCCGGGTGGTCAGCCTGGAGAATGACAAAATGCGCGTTTGTATGCCAATCAATATTATTTAGGAGGTAAAAATGATGAAAAAGTCCTGGTTAGCCCTGCTCCTGATGTGCTGCCTGCTCCTGGCTGCCTGCGGCCAGGCGGCCGCCCCGGCCCAGGAGAGCGCCCCCGCACCGGCGGAAGGACCCGCAGCGGCAGAAGAACCGACCCCAGAGCCGGCGGGCACCCGGGCCTTTACCGACTCCACCGGCCGGACGGTGACCGTCCCGGCCCGGATCACCCGGATCGCCGTCTCCGGCCCGCTGACCCAGACCTATATCCTGCCCCTGGGGATCGACCTGATGGTGGGCGTCTCCAACGCCTACGCCTCCGAGGTGAAGAAATACCTGCCGGAGACGCTGCTGGAGCTGCCGGAGATCGGCCAGCTGTACGGCGGCAAGGGAGAGCTGGATCTGGAGGCGCTGTTGGCCGCCGCGCCGGAGGTAGTGATCGATATCGGCGAGACCAAGAGCGGCATGAAAGAGGATCTGGACGCCCTGACCGAGCAGACAGGCATCCCCTTTGTCCACGTGGAGGCCACGGTCAGCACCGCGGCGGCGGCCTACCGGACCTTAGGCGACCTGCTGGGCCGGGAGGAGCAGGCGGAGGAGCTGGCCGCCTGGTGCGAGGGTACCCTGCAGGCCATCGACGAGATGATGGCTAAAGTGGACGCGGACGGGGCGCGAAAGAGCCTGCTGTACTGTTTAGGGGACACGGGCACCAATGTGATGGCCCAGGGCTCCTTCCACGCGGACACCATCAATATCATGAGCGACAACCTGGCGGTGATCGACGATGTGACCTCCAGCGGTGCCGGGAACGAGAGTGACTTAGAGCAGATCATGGTCTGGGATCCGGAGGTGATCATCTTCGACTATAGCAGCATCTATGACCAGGTGCCCGAACTGCCCCAGTGGCAGGCGGTGAGCGCCGTGGCCCAGGGACATTACTACCGGACGCCCTACGGACCTTACGGCTGGCTGTCCTCCCCGCCGTCGGTGCAGCGCTACCTGGGCCTGCTCTGGCTGGGCGACCTTTTGTACCCGGAGTATGTGCCCTATGACCTGCAGGAAGAGGTCACCGAGTATTACAGGCTCTTCTACGGCTGCGAGCTGACGGACGAGATGTATGCCGAGCTCATGCAGGGCGCGCTGTGACAGGAAAACTTATGAAGAACGGAACCTGTTTTGTGGTCCTCTTTGGCGCCGGGCAGATCGGTGCCATGGTGTCCCGGCTCATGGGGCCGGGGTACCGGGTCCTCTGCTTTGCGGACAACCAGCCGGCCAAATGGGGCACGGCGCTTTTGGGCATCCCGATATTGCCGCTGCAAGAGGGCCTGGCCCTGGCGCCGGACTGCGTGTGCCTCTGCGTCCTGGACGAGGAGCGTTCCTCCGCCATGGAGGGACAGCTGCGCTCTGAGGGCTATGCCGGGGCCATCCTCCGGCCCAACGATTTGCAGATCTTCGACGCCCGGGCAGCCACCATGCGTCTGCTGGCCGAACAGATCTGCGAGGCGAATATTCCCGGCGACGCGGCGGAGCTGGGGGTGTTCCGGGGCGGCTTTGCCGCGCTCATAAACGCCGCCTTTCCGGACCGGCGGCTCCATTTGTTCGATACCTTTGAGGGCTTTTCCGAAGCGGATGTGGCGCTGGAGCGGGGCCTGGGCTTCTCCCGGGCAAAGGCCGGGGATTTTGGCGGCACTTCGACAGATCTGGTGCGGCAAAAGCTCCCTTTCCCCGGGCAGGCGGCCTTTTATCCGGGGCATTTTCCCGAGACCTTCGGCCCCTGCGAGGATACGGTTTTCGCCTTTGTCTCCATTGACGCGGACCTGTATGCCCCCACGGCGGCGGCCCTGCCGCTCTTTTGGGACCGGCTCTCGCCCGGCGGCGTGCTGCTGATCCACGATGTGAACAGTACCCAGTTTGGCGGGGCGGGGCAGGCCGTCCGGGCGTTTTGCCGGGAGCGAAGGCTCCTGCCCATGCCGGTCTGCGATCTGCACGGCAGCGCGGTGCTGCGGAAGAACTGAAAACAGGGAAAAAGAAAAACCGGCAAGGCCCGCAAGCCTTGCCGGTTTTGTCTTTGCTTTACACTAATGATATTTTCTGCCTGTCTAAAGGTCCGCATGGGGAGAGCGCAGCGGACACTGCACCTCTTCACTGTTCACTATAACTTATTATCTGTTTAAATCGTCCGCGCAGCGGACACCGCACCTCTTCACTCTTCACTATTACTTATTACCTCCAAAAACCGGCCCTCAGTTTTTGAGTGAAGAGTGAATAGTGAAGAGTGAAAAAGTAAAAACCGGCAAGCCTCTTGTGAGCCTTGCCGGTTTTTGTGTTTGCTTTACACGAATGATATTTACCGCCCGTCTAAAAGTCCGCATGGGGAGAGCGCGAGAGGGGACGGGAATCCCCTTTCGCGTTTGAGCGCAGCGGATACTTGCGGCGCAAAGCGCCGCCTCCGCCATCAAAAAAGCAGCCTAACGGCTGCTTTTTTGATGTGTTTGCTTTACACTGTAGATGCGCGTTTTCAATATATGAGCCAAATCGCAATGCTATAACTCACAATACTTTAAAATCTCAGTAAGGTTTGTCATCTCGTCAATAGTATCATGCCAGTATTTTCTGTTGTGTGAATTCGTAAGAGTTGGATTAACACAAAGCGTTCGTGCTCCGGACTTGTATACATGGGCATCATTAAATGAGTTTCCTACAAACAAGATTTCTTTTGCTGGAATTTCCAGTCTATCACTTAATTTCTTTACATATTCAGCCTTACCCTCAAAATCGAAATCTGTACCATCAATTTTGAGCAGTTTTCCTTCTCTATTAAATATAAATTTATTGGCACTTATATCGTCGAAAAACTTTACGTCATCGCCCAATACTATATCTATTATTTCTTTAATTGAGCCCGAAACGATATATAATTTCACACCACTTTCATAAAATTTCGTTAGTGTATCATGCAAACCTTCAATTTTAGCTATCCCATCTGCGACAGTTTTAATATTGCCTCTACTCATTCCTCTAGCAACGAAATATTGTGCAGTTATATTACACCATTCTTGATGTGTAATTTCTTGCTTATCAAATCGGGAATGTAAATATTTGCATATGTCTAAATCATATCCTAGGCTAAGCCAAAGACGTTGCCAAGTCGTTTTTAAAGAATTCGGATCGACCAATGTTCCGTCAAAGTCAAATACCACAGCCTTATATTTTGCTTTGCTTATCGTTGAAAATTTATTCGTAGAGTTCATCCCTTTGCTTGAACGATAATAGTCATAGTATAACTCGAAGTCTCTATCATGTTTTTTTATACTAAGACCTCCAACATCAATCCCCAAGGTTTCTTCAAGCTGTTTTAAATGGCTGTACCTACATTGAGGGTATGTTTTTACATTATCCTGTGAATAAACCATTTTCTCATATTTACGTATGCTCGCAACAGATATTCCGGTTTCTTTTGATAGTTCTTTAATAGTAATCTTTCTTTTCACTGTCCTAAAATAAAATAATTTATACGGATTAATTTCAGTGTCATGCACGTCTGGAATATATTTATTAGATTTATCATATGAACGTTTAAATTTATCAAATGCTCTTTGAATATGTCTTCTAAATTCTTTTTCAATGCTATCCCCATCTTTTAGGTCCCAACATAACCCCTGTTGATAATACAAATATTTCAATTCATTAATGCGTTCAATGTGTTCAATCTCCTCCACGGTAGCTTCGCTTAACTCTGTAGTCACTTTTTTAAAATAGAGTTTTATTTCCGGGAACCCATATTGCCTCTTTACTTCTATTGCTTCATCAATTTCGTGCTTGGTTCCAAGGCCGGCACGCTTAAAAAACATTCCAATCAACAAATCTGCATGAATATAATCAAATGTTTCATCAATTGTTTTTTGACCACTTTCGAGTGTTAATGATGGATCCGTATCTGTCTCCCACTTATATAGTTCTATGCCATAAGGTGTTTCTTTATTCGTGACATTGATTTCATCTACTATTGACGTAATTAGTGCTCTTTCTTTATCCATATCCGATGGTGAAGATAATAAAATACGCATCATTATTTTTTCATGTGCCATACTCAATTCTCCTTTGTGTATTGTTGTTAGGTTTTTAAATCATTAGATACGCATGATAGGTAATTAATACCTATATGACATAAGGAAAAAAGGCGAAATTCCCTTTATCATGATGCAAGATAATGCAAGCAAATTACTAGCGCATTATTTCCATAAGAGACATAGCAACTTTTTTACTTCGTTCCGTTCTTTGCCGCCGTATTTTTTATTGCGGGACATATGATTAAGTCGTATCGAGCGTTCACATATGCTTTGTAGAACTCTTTTTGAAGATCAGAGATACCAAAAACCTGGTCAATAAAGTTTTTGATCCGCGCCATGTCGATTTTCGGTACGATTCGCCTCAACGCATCATTGGCATCCTCATCCTCAGCACGGCTCAAAAAATCATAGTAGTTGATCTTGCGGCCGTTCAGTTTGATCGCCGAGGTCGGGAACTGAAAAACTCTTGCGTGAAGCTCTACTTCGTTGGCAAGCACCTTTTTCATAACTTTGTCATCTGCCTGAGGCAGCAGGCAGCTCCCGCAGTCAAAAACAGGGGCGATCTCCGCCTCTCCCTTGGCATCATCATACAGAAAGCCCCAGTTTCCGTTATGCCGGTCAAAGTTTCCCAGCAGAGCATCGGCTATAAACATATTCCAGAAGTGTTCACGCAAAGTATTCGGAGAAACGAACCGCTGTTTATCAATAGTATCCATGATGTCCGCAAGCTCTGTTCCGTTGCCGTTGCTGCCAGAGTCCAGGACCGTATTCTTGATCGAGCAGAAATCAAGCAACCGCTTGCTTCCCTCGGTAAAGTCCCTGCAGGCGCAGACAACTTTTTCTTTCCCGTTGACAATATAGGTACCCAGCATCGTCTCCTGCGCTTTTATGCCAAGCATATTGAAAATACTGCTGGCAATATGCTCGCTTATGATGCTGTTTGTATAAGACAGATCTGTGGGTCTTCTCTCCCCTGAGGGCGGGAATTTCAGCATATATACCCCGCCGTTATATTCGACGGCGATCTTGCTTCCGTTTGCTCCGTTATATGCTCTGCCCGGTATGATCCTGCAATTTGTAAAGTCGATCATATCCCATCTCCATACAAATACTTCCTGCGAAGATAGCCTGCGTGCTCTGGAGTAATTATGCCGTCACTGATCTCTGCCATATTGATGCTGCCGTACAGTTCACCCCACAGGCAGTCAATGAGCCCGCTGTGCGACTTCAGGCCATCCTTATATGCATCCAGATCGTGCTGAAGATAGTCCGGCAATCCGTGCTCATATGCCCGCTCCCGCTCTGCCTGCAATATACTGCTTTCCGTCAGCATCTCCATGGAAACGCCGAGAGCCTTTGCCAGCTTATACACCGTCTCAGCGGAGCATTTTTCCAGTTTAGTCTTTCCGCTGCAGATATCGCTCAGCGTAGCGTGAGGAACGCCGGCCTCCACTGCAAGACGATATTTTGTCATGTTGCTCTTAATAAGCAGGTCGTCTATTATCACAGCATCCACATCCTTTTTTACATTATATCGGTATACCGACATGATGTCAACAGGGGATAGAGTTTACCTTAGCACTTTATGTATTATTAACCATGAGACAGAATACGAAAGAGCGGGATTTCATTGCAAAAACCCCAATGCTTTCGCATTAGGGTTTTATGTCTAAGGACTAAAGAAAGATGTTTTCAGTGTTCTGGTGGGTAGACTTGAATTCTCAGAATTGACCAGCAAACAATATTTAATCGTCGTCATCCTTAGAAACATCAACAGTTTCTTCCCACTGATATCGGCCGGGGATATGCCCTCCATCGCTGGTGCGTTGAGTTCTGTCCGAAGTATCAATATCCCACCCACCTTTTCGATCATATCCATAACTTCGTCCATCAGAACCAATATTATACTTGCTTTCTTTTTCGGACATAAAACTACCTCCTTGTAAAATATCAAGTTTGTACTTTTTCTTAAAAATCGGTCATAACTAAAACAAGTCGAACACTTTATCAAAAAAGCAACCTACTCAACGAAATATTAGTTTATAGTATATTTTAGTATATTCGGCTTCCTAAAATTTGTCAAGATGAATTATAAATTAGTTCACGGCGACATTGCATTGGTATAAGCAGTATTCTGACGAAATCGAATTCAGAGAGTCGTATTTTCAACTTCTATGGGCGCATTTAGAATACACGCGGACACATGGTATGAGAGCAGAGGAAATGCGTACATTTCATGAGATGGAGCAGTTGACCAAAAGTGCGAACTACGACGAATATTTGGAAGAAAACCGACTGCAGAAAAAAGTCGAACTGCTACAGATACTCTATCGCTATTGATAACAGTTTTTTCGAAAACTGCATATTATGTCCTTGCCTGACCTAGTGGACATCTTAGATATTTCCATATTGGCAGCCTGGAAACTATGGACAGTGCTGTTGAACATATGGTAAATATCTGCCATTTCATTCTCACCTCTCCTACTGCTTTCTTGAAAAACTCCCCTACAGTTTTTCGAGTCTACTGAAGATTCTCTCATTTTTCCCATTTTTGGGGTAGGCGGATTTTTGTCCGATTTTTACGTAAGCGCTCAATGACCACCCGGTTCCATAAAATGGTCCCCTGACGCATATACCGCGTCAGGGGACCATTGTTCAGA
>CANRHH010000038.1 GCA_947630375.1 uncultured Oscillospiraceae bacterium
TGTAGCAACAGCGTCCTTTCGTGGCTGTCCAGATAGATGTGATAGGTTGGCTCTTTCATGGCTACACCTCCTATGGCTTAATTATATACAGCGGTGGTATGATCGCTCAAATGTGAAATTTGCATTACAGATGGGCATTTACATATAGAAAACTTTTTGAGGCTATGATATGATTTAGGTGCGTATGTGCTGCCTAATACAGTTTAACAGGCTTTTGAACTCGTAACAATCGCCTTTTCAATTAGCACGCTTTTTGACGGGTTTTTTCCGCAAATTAGCAGAGAGAGCATTTTCATTAGCAAATCGCCTGAACTTCTTGCTAACCATTAGCTGGCTAATCGGTGTTCAGATAACAAGCGTTCAGTTTCATTCAAGACATTCTGATTAGCAGAAACCGTCTTTGCTAATCGGGATTTGATATGCGTTCAGCTAACCTCTGGAAATAAGAAACGCCGAAAACCTTGAAAAATCAAGACTTTCGGCGGGGTTTTTGGCGTCGCTGAGGGGACTTGAACCTCCGACCTACCGCTTAGGAGGCGGTCGCTCTATCCAACTGAGCTACAGCGACATTTCAAAAAAGCTATTAAATTGTACCCGCAAATCGGAAATCTGTCAATCGCCTTTTTCGGTTGGGCGGGTGTTCCAACACTTTCTTAGGAGGCGGACGCTCTATCCTGCTGAGCTACGGAAGCATATGCGTTAAAAGCTCTGTTATTTTACTCTATATTCCTGCCGGTGTCAACAAAGAACTTTCCCGGAACGGCCGGCCTCTGTGTCCGGTTCGATGGATTTTACAGCATTTCATTTTATCATGTCAAAATGCTTTTGTCTGCTGTTTGGCCAAAGTTTTCATTTAAAATTCACAATTGGAAGGAATCGCCCGGCCGGCTGGAAAAAACTTTGCATTGATTCTTTCCTCCCGGCCCCCTACAATGGGAGCGGTGAAGTCTATGAAGCTCAAAGCCGTTCTGGGCAGGATGCTGTCCATGTGCCCCGAGGCCTGGTACATACTGATCCGCACCCTCCAGCTGTGCTGCTTTCTGCTGCTGTGCGCTTTCGCGCTGCTGGTGGAGTGGGGCGGATGCATGGCCACGGGTTATAAACTGTATATCACCGCCATGGCCTTGGAAGAGACCTGCCAGGCTCTGCTGCTGATCGCCGTTCTCCTCTCCGTCTGCATCGAGGACTGTCACAGGTGAAGGGAGAGAAACTCCTCCCGGCTCATGACGGAGTTGAGTACCGCCAGCAGCCCGTCGGCCGTCAGGCGCTCGGGCAGATCCAGCTGTTTAAGCAGCCGGCGGCGCAGCTCCCGGCTGTTTTCCCGGCCGCTGAGCCCCATGAAATACATATCCGCCTTGCTGATAGGCGGCCCGCTCTGCCGGGGGCCGGTCTCATCCACCGTGGCCCCGGCCCGGAGCAGCGCGTCCAGCAGGACCTGGGGCTCCATGCCCTCCACGCCCAGCTTGCCCTCTTTGGAGGGACTGCGCTTACGCCGTTCCTTGCCGTAGACATCGGGGATATAGGCGTGCTTGACCAGCGCCGGGTCTACGCAGGAGCGGATAAAGTTCCGAATCACGAACCCCGCCCCGTCCGGATCGGTCAGGACGATCAGACCCCGGGCCCGGGCGATCAGCCGCAAAAGCTGCTGTTTCTCCCGGTCGTTAAACAGCCCGAAGCCGGAGGTCTCAAGAATCAGCGTATCCACCGCCTGGCTCAGGGCGTTTTTGTCGTAGCGGCCCTCCACAACGACGGCCTCTCTGATTTTAAGCATGGCTCTCCCCTGCTGCGATCCGCAGCACTGCCTCTTTCAGCAGCTCCCGGTCGTCCTGTCCGCTGCTTTTGATCCGGTAGTCTGTCTCGGCGCAGAGCTCCACCGCCCGCTTCAGCTGGGGCAGCGTAAAGCCCCGGGCTGAGCTCAAAAGCCGGGCGGCCACGTAATCGTACTTGATGGCGCAGGCCTCCATCACATATTTCGTGCCCAAATTCTGCTCGATCGCCAGCCGGGCGGCATAGAGCTTGCGCATCTGCACCCCCAGCATAGCCAGCATGGGGATGGGCTCGTTGTTTTTGTCCGCCAGCAGCTCCGCCAGAACAGACAGGGCGGAGTTGACCTTTTTCTGGGCGATCAGATCCGTCATGTCAAAAATGACGGCCTCCGGGATGTGGTTGGCCACCGCGTCCACATCCTCCACGGTGACCTTTTCCCCTTTGGCGTAGGCAGCCACCTTTTCGATCTCCGGGATCAGGCCGCTCATCAGATCCCCGCTGACAAAGATCAGCCGCTGGGCCGCCTCTAAGGTGATGCCCTTCCCTGCCGCGGCAAAGCGGCGGGTCAGCCAGTCGATGAGCATGCCCTGGGACTGCTGGGTAAATTTCAGCTCTACGGCCAACTCTTTCAGGGCCTTGTTGATCTTCAGCCGCCCGTCCGGCTCGTACTGGGCCGACTGTACGAACACCGCCGTGCAGTACTCCGGAATATCCGACAAAAGCGCGATGTACTTCTCCGGCTCCCGGAGCTTGTTGATGTCTACATCCCGCAGCTCCACAAAGCTCCGCTCGGTCATAAAGGGCAGCGCGTCTATGGCAAAGCGCAGCTCGTCCACGTCCAGCTCCGGCCCGTCCAGGCGCTTATAGCTGAAGCTGTCCTCCCCCTCCGGGAGGCATATTTTTTTGAGCTGGGAAAGGAACTGCTCCCGCAGATAGTCCTCCGGCCCCCAAAGCAGATACAGGCGCTGGGGCCCCTCCTCCTTCAGGCGGCGGACTTGAGCGGCATAATTGAACCGCTCCTCCTGTTTTCCCTTCTTTTTTGCCATCTTCTCACCCGATCCTAAATTCCACCGTTCCATTTAGATCCGTCCGGTACACCGTATAGCCGTAAGCCGTCAAACGCGCAAGCGTTTCATACGTGGGGTGCCCGAACCGGTTGTAGCCCACGCTGATCACCGCCGTGTCCGCCCCTGCCGCGCGCAAAAGCTCCCCGCTGGAGGAATAGCGCGAGCCGTGATGGCCCACGATCAGCAGCTCCGTCCCGGTCAGATCGTGGTTTTCCACTAATTCCCGCTCTACGCTCTTGGGCGCGTCCGCGGTGACGAGCATGTCGTGATCCGCCACCGTCACCCGGGCCGTCACACAGCGCTCGTTCATGCCGCCGGTCTCGCTGGGGGCAAACAGGCAGGCCGTGATACCGCCTATCCGCAGGGTCTGATCCTCGCCCACATAGCAGAGCTCCGTATCGTGCGCCTGGGCGCTCTGCCGGATCGGCTCATACAGCCCGTCCTCGTCGTTCGGGTTCGTGGGCAGAAAGATCCGCTCCACATCCACCATCTCCAGCAGCGTCGTCACGCCGTTGGCGTGGTCCGCGTGCAGATGCGTCAGCAACAGGGCGTCCACATGGGTCCGGCCCCGGCTGAGCAGGTAGGCCCCGGCGGTCTCTCCCGCGTGATCGGGGCTTTCGATGCCGCCGCAGTCGATCAGGAAGGTCTGCTTGCCGGAGAACACGTTGATACACTGCCCCTGGCCCACATCCAAGACGGAGATCACCCCGGCGGCAGAGGCGTACTCCGTCTGCAGGATCCCCAAATTCAGCGCCAGGACCGCCGCCGATAATGCGGCGGGCAGCAGGAGCTTGAAGGCCAGCCCCGCCCGGCTCAGAGCCCCGATCAGAAACAGCCCGTAACAGAGCGCCAGCCACCAGGGAGCAAAAGCGCTCTGCATATACACCGCCGCAAACGGGATGGCGGAGATCAGCCGGGCCACCAGGCAGATATATCTGGCCAGCCAGGAGACCAGCCAGGCAGCAGCCGCGCCCAGCGGCAGGAACATGGCCGCCAGTGCGCATACGGCATAGCCTCCGCAAAAGCACAATGGTACAGCCCACACAGCCAGCAGATTGGCCAGGGGCGAGAACAGCGCCACCGAGCCGAAATGGACCGCCGTCAGCGGCAGCACGAAGGCCATCACGCTGACGGAGCTGGCCGCCACGCCGACCAGATAGCGCAGCCGGCGGCGGGCCCCCTCCGGCAAAGCCCGCAGCAACGCGCCGTACAGCCGGTCGGACAGGCAGTAGAGCCCCGCCATGGCGGCAAAGGAGAGCTGCAAGCTGACGCTGGCCGCGGCGTAGGGATTTTTCAGCAGCAGCAGGGCCAGGGCAAAGGACAGGGAGGTGGGCGCGTCGTTCTCCCGGTCCACCACTGGGGCAAAGAGCAGCATACTCTGCATGACCCCGGCCCGGACCGCTGAGGGGACCGCCCCCGTGGTCAGCACAAAGAGCCACACCAGGGCGATACACAGCAGGGAGCTCTTTCTTCCCCGCCCTAAGAGCAGCTGCAACAGGCTGACCAGATAGGCGATGTGCATCCCGGAGACAGCCACGATGTGCAGCAGGCCCGCCCGGCCCAAAGCCAGATACAGCCCCTCGTCCTCATATAGGTCGCTTTTGTCCCCCAGCATGAGGGACTTCATAAACGGGGCGGTGTCCGCCGGAAAGGCCCGTTCGATTTGCCGCGCGATCCACCGGCCGATCCTGGCCGGCACGGCAGAGAGCCTGAAGCCATCCTCTATCGTCTCCGCCTGGGACCGGGCGCTCAACACCAGATAGATGTCCCGGGAATGGTAAGAATCATAGTCCTGGCCGTACCGGGTGTCCGCGGCGGTGATCTTCGCCGTAAAGCGGACCGTCCGCCCCGGCCCGGCCTCGCTTAAGCTCTGGCTGTCATCATACACCAGGGCCTCCAGGCGGGGCAGGTCCTCGTCCGTCACCAGCAGGCGGACCCGGCAATAATCGTCATACACCTGGGGAAACTCCAGCAGGCGGCCGGTGACGGTCCGGGTCTGCCCGTCCAGGGCTTTGGCGGGCAGGGTAGTCCTCTGCACATGGAGCATAAAGCAGAAGCTGCCCGCTCCAAAGGCCAGCAGGGCCAGCACGATTCCCCGGAGCCATTTCCGGCGCATGGCCAGCAGCCCGAGCCCCGCCGCGGCCGGAAGGACAGCTAAAAAAGGCAGCCAGGCGGCGGGAAATATGTAGTTGGCCGCAAATACCGCTGCGGAGAAGGCCGTGCAGACGATCGCCAGCTTTCGCATCCCGTTCACCCGCCCCTGTTCTCTGTTTGAAAAACAGCCGCAGAATGTGTTCCGCGGCTGTTTTCCCGCTCAGATCATTTTTTCGGAGAGCTTGACCCCGCCGAGCAGGTGAAAATGCAGATGCATCACCGTCTGTCCGCCGTCCTCGCCGCAGTTGTTGATCACCCGGTAGCCGTTCTCCAGGCCCTCGGCCTTGGCGATCTTGGCGATGGCCTCAAAGCATTTGGCCACATAGACAGAGTTGCTCTCGTTGATGGCCCTGGTGCAGCAGATGTGCTCCTTTGGCACCACCAGCACATGCACCGGCGCCTGGGGGTTGATGTCCCGAAACGCGTAGACATATTCGTCCTCATACACCTTGGCAGAGGGGATCTCCCCCTTGATGATCTTGCAAAACAGGCAGTCGTCTTTCATCTGAAATGCTCCTTTTCCATTTATTTCAGCCGGGACGCCACAAAATCGTCCACAGCGGCCAGCGCGTCATCCAGCTTGAGCACGTCTTTCCCGCCGCCCATGGCAGAGTCGGGCTTGCCGCCGCCGGAGCCGCCGCAGATGGCGGTGACGGTCTTGATCACGTCCCCGGCTTTTATGCCCGCTTTCACGGCCTCCTTGCCGCAGACAGCCAACAGGGAGATCTTCTCTCCGTTGACCGCCGCCAGCACGGCCACCACGGTCTCCTCCTTGTCCCGGAGGAAATCGCCCATCCGGCGCAGCTCATTGGGCGTCTTTTCGCCCAATACGGTGGTCAGCACCTTCAGGCCGCCCACCGGCTTGGCCGCAAGCAGGAACTGTCGGGCGGAGTTCAGCTCTTCCTTGCTCTTATACTCCTCGATGGACTTCCGCAGAGTCTTGATCTCCTCCACCTGGGCGGCCGCCTTGTCCGCCAGCTCCGAGGGCTTGACCTTCAGCCGGGAGGCCAGCTCCAAGAAATTGTGCTGCATCTGGAGGAGATTATCCATGGTCAGCTTGCCGGTGGTGGCCTCGATGCGGCGGATGCCGGAGGCCACGGAGCCTTCGCTGCGGATCAGGAAGGGGCCGGCCTTGGCGGTGTTGTCCAGATGGGTGCCGCCGCAGAGCTCCACAGAGTACCCGGCCATGTCCACCACCCGGACCACATCTCCGTATTTCTCGGTAAAGAGCGCCATGGCCCCTTTGGCCTTGGCCTCCTCCATGCTCATCTCCTGGACCGATACCGGGTATCCGGCCAGGATCGCGTCATTGACCAGCTGCTGGATCCGCACCAGTTCCCCGTCGCTGATGGCGGCGAAGTGGGTGAAGTCAAAACGGAGCCGGTCCGGTTCCACCAGAGAGCCCGCCTGCTGCACATGGTCTCCCAGCACCTGCCGCAGCGCGCTCTGGAGCAGATGGGTGGCAGAGTGGGCCCGGGCGATGGCCTGGCGCCGCTCGGGGTCATAGGAGGCCTGCACCTCGTCGTCCACCGAGAAGGACCCGCTGAGCACCTTGCCGCTGTGCAGGACTTTCCCGGCTTTGGTCTTTTGGGTGTCGGTCACCTGGAAGACCGCCTCCCCCTTGGTGATGAGGCCCCAGTCCCCTACCTGGCCGCCCATCTCCGCGTAGAGCGGGGTCTGGTCCAGCACGATCACGCCCTCTTTTCCGGCGGAGATCAGCCCGGAGAGCTCTCCGTCGGCCAAAATAGCCTGGATCCGGGCCGGGCTGCTCTGGAGCGTATAGCCCAGGAATTTGGTGGGCGTCTTGTCGATATCTCCCAGCTCGACCCGCTCCCAGCCTAAGTCGCCCAGAGCCTTGCGGGCCTCCCGGGCCCGCAGCTTCTGGGCCTCCATCTCTGCCTGGAAGGCCTCCTGGTCCACGGTCATCCCCTCGTCGGCGCACATCTCCCGCGTCAGGTCGATGGGGAATCCATAGGTGTCGTAGAGCCGGAAGGCATCGGAGCCGGAAAAGACCGTCTCCCCTTTTGCCTTGTGCCCGGCCAGCAGCTCGGCAAAGATCCGCAGGCCGCCGTCGATGGTGCGGGCGAAGTTCTCCTCCTCCACCTGGATGACCCGGGTAATGTAGGTCTGCCGCTCCACCAGCTCCGGATAGGCGGTCCGGTTTTCGTGGATGACCGTGTCGCACACCCGATACAGGAAGGGCTCGTTCACCCCGAGGAGCCGGCCGTGCCGGGCGGCCCGCCGCAGCAAACGGCGCAGCACATAGCCCCGGCCCTCGTTGGAGGGCTGGACCCCGTCGGCGATCATCATGGTGGCGGAGCGGATATGGTCGGTGATGATCCGCAGAGACACGTCTTTGGCGTGGCTCTCGCCGTAGTGGGCGCCGGTGATCTCGGAGACCTTGTTGGTGATGTTCATCACCGTATCCACCTCAAAGAGAGAATCCACCTCCTGGCAGACGCAGGCCAGACGCTCAAGCCCCATGCCGGTGTCGATATTCTTCTGGGCCAGGTCGCTGTAATGGCCCTGCCCGTCGTTGTCAAACTGGGAAAAGACGTTGTTCCAGACCTCGATATACCGGTCGCAGTCGCAGCCCACGGTGCAGGTGGGTCTGCCGCAGCCCTTGTCCGGCCCCCGGTCATAGTATACCTCGGAGCAGGGGCCGCAGGGGCCGGAGCCGTGCTCCCAGAAATTGTCCTCCTTGCCGAAGCGGAAGATCCGCTCCGGGGCAATGCCGATCTCGTCCCGCCAGATGTTGAAAGCCTCATCGTCGTCCACATATACGGAGGGGTAGAGCCGGCCCGGATCCAGGCCCACCCAGTCCGGGCTGGTGAGAAATTCCCAGGTCCAGGCGATGGCCTCATGCTTAAAATAATCCCCGAAGGAGAAGTTGCCCAGCATCTCAAAATAGGTGCCGTGGCGGGCGGTGTGGCCGATGTTCTCGATGTCGCCGGTGCGGATGCACTTCTGGCAGGTGCAGACCCGGTGGCGGGGCGGCTCCTGCTCCCCGGTGAACCAGGGCTTCATAGGCGCCATCCCGGAGTTGATCAGCAGGAGGCTGGCGTCGTTTTGCGGGATCAGCGAAAAGCTGGGCAGACGCAGATGCCCTTTGCTCTCAAAGAAGCTGAGAAACATTTCCCGCAGCTGGTTCAGGCCGTATTTTTCCTTCATATGCTCTTGTCCTCCAAAAAAATAGTCCTCCGCCCCTGTACAGGGGCGAAGGTTCGTTCGCGGTACCACCCTGATTTACCGCGCGCAGGCGCGGCGTCTCAAGCGCCCTTTAACGGGGGCGGCGTCCCGGTCTCCCGGGAAGGCTCGGAAGCGGCCGCCGGGCTTCGGCATGGGGTCTCGCAGCGTCCGGCCCCTCTCTGAAATGCCTCATTTCCGGCTCTTTTCGTCACAGCCAAGGTGATATTCAAGTCCCGATTATTGTACCATACGCGCCCGTTTTGTCAAGAGCGCATTTTACGCACGATGGTGTATTTCTCCGCCCGGGCGGGCAGCTTCATATGGATCTCCATCATGGCGTGCCGGGTGTCGGTGATCCGCTCCCCTTCCGCGCCGGTCATATCCCGGGCCGTAAAGGGGATAGGTCTCTGGCCGGGCAGAAGCAGCTCCAGCCGGTCCCCCTCGCAGAATTTGCCGCGCTGGGTAAGGACCGCGCTGCCGTCCTCCGCGCAGGACTCCACCACCGCCGCCACATCGGCCAGAGAGGTATAGCCCCCTTCATAGCACTCCCCCGGCCGCCCTAAGTAGAAGCCGGTGCAGTAGGGCCGGTGGCTCACCTTCTCCGTCTCCTCCACCCACAGCGGATCCAGGGCCCGCCCCTCCAGGGCGGCGTCCAGGGCCTGCCGGTAGGCATTGGTGACAGCGGCGGTGTAGTAAGCCGATTTCATACGCCCCTCGATCTTGAAGCTGCTGATCCCGGCCTCGATCAGCTCCGGCATATGTTCGATCATCCGCAGGTCCTGGGCGTTCATGATATGGGTGCCGCCATCCTCCTGGGTGATCTCAAAATACTGCCCGGGCCGGGTCTCCTCCACCAGATGGTATTTCCAGCGGCAGGGCTGGGCGCATTGGCCCCGGTTGGCATCCCGGCCGGTCATATAGTTGGACAGCAGGCAGCGCCCGGAAAAAGAGATGCACATGGCGCCGTGGACAAAGGCCTCCAGCCGCAGCTCCGGCGGCGTATTGGCCCGGATCTTTTTGATCTCTTCTAAGGGCAGCTCCCGGGCCAGGACCACCGTATCCGCCCCTAACGCGTATAACGCGTTGGCGGCGGCGCTGTTGGTGACGCCGAACTGGGTGCTCACATGCAGGGGGACTTTGGGCGCACAGCGTCTGGCCAAGGCCAGCACCCCCAGGTCCGCGACGATGAGCCCGTCCACCCCCGCCTCCTGGAGAAAGGCCAGGTAATCCGGCAGCAGGGCCAGCTCGTCCTCCCGGGGCAGCGTATTGCAGGTCACATAGACCCGGGCATTCTTTTCGTGGGCCAGGGCCACCGCGGAGAGAAGCGCCCCGTCGGTGAAGTTGGCCGCGGCGGAGCGCATGCCAAAGCCGCGCCCCGCCAGATAAACCGCGTCCGCTCCGTAGTGGAGGGCCATACACAGCCGCTCCGTATCCCCGGCCGGGGCCAGGAGCTCCAGGGCCTTACTCATAATTCTGGGTGGCCACAAAAGCCTCATGCTCCCCGGCGTTGGTAAAAAACTGGTGGGTGCCGGTGGCGGCATCCAGGGCATAGTAATAATAGTTGGTGTCCTCCGGGTGCAGCGCCGCCGTGATGGAGGCCATCCCGGGGCTGCAAATAGGTGTGGGGGGAAGGCCGGTATAAAGCCGGGTGTTGTAGGGGTTGTCCTCGGCCAGCATTTCCGCGGTGGGCGCCCCCTCGTGGTCCGGGTGCACATAGAGGATGGAGGCGTCGATGCCCAAAGGCATCCCCGCGTTCAGCCGGTTATAGATCACCGAGGCGATCAGCGGCCGCTCCTCGTCGTTGGCGGCCTCCTTCTCGATCAGGGAGGCGATGGTGACCACCTGCCGGATGCTCAGATTCCGGCTCTGGGCCTGGTTGGTCATATCCGCGTCCAGCTTGTTATAGAAGGTCATCAAAAACTTGTTGATGGCGCTGGACGGTTCCATATCCACATAGAACTGATAGGTGTCCGGGAAGAGGAAACCCTCTAAGTCCGAGGCGGCCCAGGTCTCCCCCCGCTCGATAAAGGGATAGTTATACTTGTCATTGACGGCGGATTCCATCAGCTTATCGTATTCCGCCACGCCCTCTTCCTCCAGGCGCTGGAAGATCTGGTGCATACTGAAGCCCTCCGGGAAGGTCACGTCCACCGTCAGGGCGGCGTCAGACCCGGAGCGCATATGCTTGATCAGGGCCGAGTAGTCATAGCTGGATTTGAGCTCATATTCGCCGGGATCGATTTTCACATCCGCGTGGTTAAAGCGGCCAAAAGCCTCAAACAGCCACTTATATTCGATGAGGCCCACTTCTTTCAGCCGGTCCGCCACGTAGGACATGTCCACCTTGGTGACCCGCTCGGTGCCGGTCTTGTTGCCGTCCTCGTCAAAGGTATCCACCGTCTCGGAGCTGAAAACATCCATCGGCAGCACCACATTGGCGGTGAAGCTGTCCTTATTCAGGGCGAGCATGTCGCTGGCGGCCATCCAGGCCACGCAGGCCAGCACCACACTGACGCAGATAATAAACACCGCGTACATGATCCCGCCCATGCAGCCGGAACGGTATTCATGGCTCTGCCGGACCGGCCTGTAATCCCGCTCGGACGCCGCGTCCCCGGTATAATTGCTGGCCTCCTGGCCGCTCTCATCGATGAGCAGCTTGTCCACCGCCTCGATCTTGGCGCGCCGCGAGACTTTGAGGGCGCGCTTCTCCTCCGGCGCCGCCTCGGCTTTTTCTTCGGTGGCCTCGTCCGAGGCATATTTCTCATCGTGAACACGGAATATTTCGTTTATTTTATCCAGATCTTCCGCCATGTCCGACCTCCTTGACCTTTTTGACCCGTTCCGGGAACGGTCCCCGCCCTGTGTAGCAGCCGCGGCGGGCTTTGCATATGATGGCACGAGCGGCAGGAAAGCATCGCTCTGCCCCGCAGATAAGCCCCCGCCCGCCCTACGCGCGGGGCGGAACCAGGATAATACAAAGCGCGGGGAAAGGGAAAAATATGTTCTGCAACAGTTGTAACAACAGTACTCTCTGGATCATCATCCTCATCATCCTCCTCTTCGGCTTTGGCGGCAACGGCTGCGGCTGTGGCTGCGGCTGCGACAACAACAGCAGCAACGGCTGTGGCTGCGGCTGCAACTGAGGAGCGAAAGGATCCCTTTTAGGGCGGCAAAGCCGCCCTTTTCTTTTTACTTTTTCAGATGCTCCAGCAGGATCTGATAAATTTCTTCGTTCTTTTCGTCCAGGTCCCGCTCCTGTCCGTTCTTCAGAAACGGCACCCGGAGCCAGCCGAAATACGCGGCGGCCTTGTCCGCCGTGCGCAGGCAGCGGCGCAGATAGTCCACATTTGCCTCGTGGATATCCGCCTTGGCCCCGCCGCTCCGGCGGCGCATACGCTCCAAAGAGGTGGAAATGTCCACATCCAGATAGATCACCAAGTCCGGCTCCGGCAGGCCCATCTTCCGGTACTCCAAGTCCGACAGCCACTCGAAGAAGGCAGGCAGCTCCTCCTCCGGCAGCTTGGAGCCCTGATGCACCGCGTTGGAGGTGGTGTACCGGTCAGACAGGAACAGCCCGCCCGCCTCGTAGGCGCGCCCCCAATCGTCTTTATAGGAGGCATAGCGGTCCACCGCGTAGAAGGTGGAGGCGGCATAGGCGTTCACATCTCCCGGGTCGCTCCCGAAAGCGCCGGACAGGTATAAGCGGATCAGAGCGCTGCTCTCCCGGTCATAACGGGGGAAGACAATATGATTATAGTCTATCCCGTCCTTTTCCATTCTTGCGCAGAGCCGGCGGTATTGGGAGGATTTCCCGCTCCCGTCGATTCCCTCCAGCACGATCAACCTGCCTTTAGCCATGCCTCGTCCCCATTTCCATTTTATCCAAACAAACGCCTTTTCAAAGCGATCAGAAGCAGGGCGGCCCGTTTTGCCACCTTTAAAAAGTTTCCCGGCTCCCTGAGCATCTTATACATCCATTCAAAGCCCCCGTCCCGCCATTTCTGCGGGACCTGGGGCGCCAGCCCGGCCAGCAGCTCCAGCTCCCTGCCGTAGCCCAGCAGAAGACCCGCCTTCAGCTCACCCCGGCTGCGGTTCATCCAGAGCTCCTGGCCCGGCGTCCCGAAGCAGACCAGCACCAAGTCCGGCTCCGCGGCGTTGACCGCCGCCAGCAGCTCCTCATCCGTCTCATAGCCGCCCCGGTCGCTTCCCACCAAGCGGATCCCCGGATAACGGCTCAGGATCCGCTCTCCGGCCAACCGGGCCGCCTCTTCCCCGCCGCCTAAGATGAAAACGCTCTTCCCGCTCTCGCTCATGCGGGCCATCAGGGCCGAGGCATAGTCCATCGTAGTGATGCGCCTTTGAATGGGCATCCCCAAAATATAAGAGGAGTAGATCACGCCGCTGCCCGCGGGCAGGACAAGCTCCGCCTCCCGGATAGCCCGGAACAGACGCCTGTTTTTCCGGGCGGCCAGCATCATCTCCGAATCGGGCGCCGCCACATACGCGGCCTCCCGGCGGGCCATGGCCTGCATCCCCTGCTCCACCGCCGCCACGATGCCTGCGCTGAAGAAATCGACCCCTAAAACATTCGTCGTGTTCATACCTGGCTGAACACCTGGCCGATCTTCTCATGAATGACAAGGTCCGCGTAGCTGTCATAGGGCGTCGCGCTTAAGTTCACCAGGGCCAGCTTCTTTCCCCGGTAGTAGTTGATCAGCCCCGCCGCCGGATAGACGTTGAGGGAGGTGCCCCCGATGATCAGCACATCCGCCCGGCGGATATAGTCGATGGCCCGGTACATGATGTCCTGGTCCAGCGGCTCCTCATACAGCACGATATCCGGCCGGATCACCCCGCCGCAGTCACAGCGGGGCACTCCCTGGCCGTAGTTGATCCGCTCCGCAGGATAAACCTTCCGGCACCGGGAGCAGTAGGCCCGGAGGATGCTGCCGTGGAGCTCCAGCACGTTCTTGCTGCCGGCGGCCTGGTGCAGCCCGTCGATATTCTGGGTCACCACCGCCTTGAGCTTTCCCTCCGCCTCCAATTGGGCCAGGCGGATGTGGGCCTGGTTGGGCTTCACCCCGTCGATCACCAGTTTTTCCCGGTGGAAGCGGTAATACTCCTCCGGGTTCCGGTCAAAGAAGCTGCGGCTCAAAATCGTCTCCGGCGGGTACTTCCATTTCTGGTTGTACAGGCCGTCCACACTGCGAAAGTCCGGGATGCCGCTCTCCGTGCTGACGCCGGCCCCACCGAAAAAAACAATGTTGTCGCTCTGGGCGATCCAGTCCCGGAGCGTGAGAATGCCGGATTCCATAGCGCCATCTCCTTTTTGCCGTTGGGCAATTTTTATGGACAGAAAGCAATTTTGCTTTATTATACACTTCTTTCCCTGAAATGGCAAGCGCTCCGGCCCCTTAAGATAGATTTAAGAAAGAGGCCGCATCCCCGGAAACGGGGATGCGGTCATTCGATCTGTGCGATATCTGTTTTACCTGTCTGTCACCTGTACGCACAGCTGCTCCAGCCGCGCCAGGGTGATCTCGTTTTCCCGGCGGGTCACATAGCGGTACGTTTCGTCACTGCTCTTGGCCGCCATAGAGAGCACATAGCGCATGGCCGTCTTGGCGGAGCCCAGGGCCAGCTCCGCCCCGGAGGCCGCATAGCCCAGCGCCTCCGCAGGGCAGAGCGCGCTCAGCTCCTCCAGCATCTCCAGACACTGGCCCATCATGTTGATGATCTCCTCGCAGATGGCCACCGCCGGGTGCCGGGCCGCCTCGATCTCCTGGGGCCCGCCCTCTTTCATGGCCCGGCGCAGGGGTCCCCGGCACTTCACATCCTCGTCGATCAGATGGACCATATAGCCCCGCAGGATCTCCCCATTGCGGGCGATATACTCCAGCCGTTCGCCCTCTGTGCCCGCCGCCTTGGCCACCGCGGCCGCCCGGCACAGCAGCGCCGCCGCCACCGCGGCGCTCACCGCCGCGCCGCTGCCGGTCTCCAGCCGGCTCTCCGGATCCGCCAGCAGCTTGGTCAGCTCGTCCGGATCCTTGTTCTTGTAGATCTCGATCAGAATTTTCTCCGCCATAGCTTCCTCCTTAATCCCGGTTAAATTCCCGCAGACGTAAGCCCTCGTTTTTTTGCAGCGCCCAGTTTACGCACCAGGGGGACGTAAACAGCAGCAGATTGTTGCCCTTGAAGTCCTGCACCCATTTGGTATCACTGGTCAGATTCAGGCTCCGGATATCCAGCTCCTCGTTTTCCACCCAGCGCAGCAGCTCGAAGGGCATGGACCGGCGGCGTATATCCACGCCGTACTCGGTTTTGAGCCGGTACTCCAGCACCTCAAACTGCAAAACGCCCACCACGCCTACAATGACCTCCTCCACGCCGGTGTTGGGCTCGTGGAAGATCTGGATGGCGCCCTCCTGGGCGATCTGCAGGATGCCCTTTTCAAACTGCTTGCGCTTCATGGTATCCACCCGCTCCACCGCGGCAAAATGCTCCGGCGCGAAGGTGGGGATCCCCTCGAAGCAGGCCTCCATCCCCTTTTCACATACCGTGTCTCCGATGGAAAAAATGCCCGGGTCAAAAACGCCGATGATGTCCCCGGCATAGGCCTCGTCGATGATGGAGCGCTCCTGGGCCATCAGCTGCTGGGGCTGCGCCAGGCGCAGGGTCTTGCCGCCCTGGACGTGGAAGTACTCCCTGTCCCGCTCAAATTTGCCCGAGCAGATGCGCATAAAGGCGATCCGGTCCCGGTGGGCCTTGTTCATGTTGGCCTGGATCTTGAACACGAAGGCGGAAAAACGGCTATCAAAGGGGTCCACCAGCGCTTCCCCGGAGAGCCGGGGCAGCGGCGGCATGGTCATCTTCAAAAAACTCTCTAAGAAGGGCTCCACGCCGAAATTGTTCAGCGCCGAGCCGAAGAACACGGGGCTCAGGCGGCCGCCGCGGACCTGGTCCATGTCGAAGTCATAGCCCGCCCCGTCCAGCAGCTCGATGTCGTCCGCCAAGGTCTGCCGGAGCCGGGGGCCTATGAGCCCGTCCAGCTTCTCTGTCTCGTCCATGGTGCACT
The DNA here is from genome assembly GCA_947630375.1 of uncultured Oscillospiraceae bacterium. GTDB lineage: Bacteria > Bacillota > Clostridia > Oscillospirales > Oscillospiraceae > Limivicinus. The sequence continues at coordinate 15,256 of CANRHH010000038.1, forward strand.
CGATGGCCTGAATGCGGCTCTGCCCCCGGTGAAACTCCGAGAAAGCCAAGATCTCCCGTTTCTCCCGGTCATACACGCCCTTGAAGTCCTGGCCGCAGCCGATGGGCCAGTTCATCGGATAGGTGCCGATGCCGAACTCGTTTTCCAGTTCCTCCATCAGTTCATAGGGGCTGCGGGCCTCCCGGTCCAGCTTGTTGATAAAGGTAAAAATGGGGATGTGCCGCATGGCGCAGATCTTAAAGAGCTTCCGGGTCTGTGGCTCGATGCCCTTGGCCGCGTCGATGACCATCACGGCGGAATCCGCCGCCATAAGGGTCCGGTAGGTATCCTCCGAGAAATCCTGGTGCCCGGGGGTATCCAGGATATTGATGCAATAGTCCTCGTACTCAAACTGCATCACCGAAGAGGTGATGGAAATGCCCCGCTGCTTCTCCAATTCCATCCAGTCCGACACGGCGTGCCGGGCCGTGGCCTTGCCCTTGACAGAGCCCGCCGTTTGGATGGCCCCGCCGTATAAAAGCAGCTTTTCTGTCAGCGTGGTCTTGCCGGCGTCAGGGTGGGAGATGATGGCAAAAGTCCTGCGCCGCTGTATTTCATGATTCAGTTCAGACATATTCTGTTTCCTCGATAAGAATATTTGGTTTAGAAGTACAACTAAAAAGCAGCGTTTACATCGGACTCTTCCTTTATGTTCGTTTTGCCGCGGCCCCTGCCTCGGTCCAGAGAATAATATTACCATATGCGCCAGGAAAATGCAAAGCCTTTCTTTCCCGCGCAGTCGCTCCAGGAGGAAAGACCTGGAATTTTTACACTTGTCTGTCCGCTGTCCAAAAAAATTTGGCGTTTTTAATAATCGGCAGGGGCATTTTATGAATAAAATGACGAATAAACGCCGCTCTGGCCTGTGATACTTGCACTTTTTGCCTGAGAATGTTAAAATATATTTGTATAAATCTGCGCTTATTCCCTATCATATTTAGAAAGCGAGGATACAAATGAGCACTCTGAAAACCGACGAGCTTATTGTCCAGTTGACCAAGAAATTCGGCGACTGGGACCAGGGCGACTATGAAAACCATTACATGGGCGCCGCCCGGTTCACCAAGGAGCTCTACCCCTATGACACGCTCTTTTCTCCCATCCAGTGCAACCGCCTGACCATCAAGAACCGCACGGTCATGGCCCCCATGGGCAACTGCCAGATGGCGGAGGAGACCGGCCGTCCCTCTGTCAAGATGCAGGAGTACTTCTGGGCCCGGGCCGCCGGCGGCGTGGGCCTGCTGACCACCGGCCTGATCCCCATCTCTCACGGGATCGACGCCTCCGTCACCGAGCGGGGCCATCTGTCCTACTTCCCCCGGATCGACCGGAGCCGTACCGCTCTGATGGGCTGGCGGGATCTGGCCAAGGGCGTCCATGCCCGCGGCTCCCATATGTTCATCCAGCTGACCCCCGGCCTGGGCCGTGTGGGCTCTCCCGAATGCTTCATCAACAAGTTCCTGCCCCCTGTGTCCGCCTCTGTGAATCCTGACTTCTATATTCCGGAAGTCCCCTGCCGCCCTCTGACCGACTTTGAGTGCGACAAGATCATCAAGAACGCGGGCCAGGCCGCCGCCAACGCCAAGTTCTGCGGGCTGGACGGCGTGTATCTCCACGGCCATGAGGGATATCTGCTGGACCAGATGACCAGCCGCTCCTGGAACCACCGGAAGGTCGGCAAGTACAGCGACTGGCAGCGCTTCGGCATTGAGCTTATCAAAGAGCTGCGCCGCCGCGTGGGTCCCTTCTTCCCCATCATGTACCGGATCGACCTGTCCTGCGCCCTGAACGAGACCTATGGGGAGCGGATGCACACCGTCAAGTCCCTGAAGGGCTTCACCGACCAGCGCTGCGTTGCCGACACGCTGGATTACATGACCAACCTGGTCAAGGCCGGTGTGGATATGTTCGACGTGGACCTGGGCTGCTATGACAACTGGTGGCTCCCCCATCCGCCTTCCACCATGCCTGCCGGCTGCTTCCTGGACGTGGCCAGGACCGCCAAGGAATATTTCAAGTCCATCGGCCTCAAGTCCAACCTGGGCATCGACGTACCCATCGTGGCTGTGGGCAAGCTGGGTTATCCCGACATGGCCGAGAAGGCCCTGCGGGACGGCATGTGCGATATGGTCATGCTGGGCCGCCCGGTGCTGGCCGACCCGGATTGGTGCAAGAAGGCCTACGCCGGCAAGGTGGAGGAGATCCGCCCCTGCATCGGCTGCCAGGAGGGCTGCGTCAACGAGTTCGTGGACGGCGGCCACCCCGGCTGCGCCGTCAACGCCCGCACCGGCTTTGAGGAGCAGCTGCCCGCCGTGCTGCCCAAGGCCGAAAAGGCCAAGAAGATCGCCGTGGTGGGCGGCGGCGTCGCCGGCATGAACTTTGCCGTGTACGCCTCTGACCGGGGCCACAAGGTGGATATCTATGAGGCCGAAGAGCAGCTGGGCGGCAAACTGCTGGCCGCCGGCCGGCCCATTGTCAAGTATGACGTGGCCAACTATACCCAGTGGCTCATCGCCCAGGTGGGCAAGCGCAAGGGCATCACCGTCAAGCTCAACACCCGGGCCGACGTGCAGATGCTCAAGAAGGGCAAGTATGACGCGGTGGTGTACGCCAACGGCGCCAAGGACTTTACCGCGCCCCGTATCCCCGGCTGGGGCGATATCCCCTCCGTGGTGGCCTCCGATGTGATGATCCATCCGGAGAAGCTGCCTGATGTGAGCAATAAGAAGGTGGTCGTCATCGGCGGCGGCCAGGTGGGCTGTGAGTGCGCCTGGTGGCTCAAGTCCGAGAAAAACTGCCCGGATGTGACCGTCATTGAGATGATGCCCTACTTCATGGACGGCGCCTGCACCGCCAACCGTGGCTGGCTCATCCACTATCTGGAGGACCGGGGCGTCAAGCTCATGAACATGACCAAAGCCATCAAGGTCTTTGAAGGCCGGCTCTTCGTGGAGCAGAACGTGTCCAAGACCAAGCCCGACGGGCTGTGCACCTGGACGCCGATCATCCCCTCCAACGTGGTCAACCCCCTGGCCAAGAAGCCCGGGACGGACACGGTGGTCCGCAACTTGGATGTGGACCTGATCGTGGTGGCCATGGGCGGCCGGGCCGACGAGAGTCAGTTCATCGAGGGCCAGAAGGAGCATGTGGCTCCCGAGGTCCACAACATTGGCGACTCGTTCTTTATGTCCCGGGTGCTGGAGGCCAACCGGGCTGCCTACAACCTGGCCCTGAACATCTGATCCTTCACCATATGTTTCAAGCCGGGGCTGTAGCGAAACGTCAAGTTTCACTACAGCTCCATTTCTATACCTATGAGAGGGAAAGTTAGGGAAAAGGCC
>CANRHH010000039.1 GCA_947630375.1 uncultured Oscillospiraceae bacterium
CCGCGCCCGCTGGCGCCATCAGCTTCCACGTAGGTGATGCCAAAGTCCTTATACTTGGAAAATCGTTCCTCAAAGGTCATACCGTCTATATGATCATGTCCGATGGATTCAGAGGTTTCATGGATCTGACTGCCCTGAAACAGAAAACCAAAATCATCACGCTCTCCGGTTTCCCATGGCACGATCTCCAGCAGAGGGCCGAACGGGTCATAGCTGCCGTCTCCATGGTCGATCCGGTCACGGACTGTATGGATATATTCTGTTCCCTCATCATTCCGATAAACATACCGGGTTGCCAATGCACCTTCTTCCAGCTCTACGAAGTCCGCAAACCAGCGAATCGGTTTGCCCTGATACAGCATCTTGCCGGAAATATCAAAGGAGATCCCGAATTTTCCGTATGCAACGAGCAGTTCATCTCGTGTTGGTTCATAGAGTGTTGGTTCATAGAAATCCGCTGATGATATGGTGCGGTCAGTCACAGAAGTCTGCTCCAAGGAGCCTTCCTGCACGGCTGCTTCAGATGTCGAAGAAGTCTGCTCCAGGGAATCTTCCTGCACGGCTGCTTCGGCTGTCGAAGAAGTCTGCTCCAGGGAATCTTCCTGCACGGTTACGTACTCGACCAGCCCGACTATTTCCCAGTCGGTATCCCGCTTTACTTCGATCCCAACGGCTCCCTGGCTAAAGTTGACATGTGTGTAAACGCCGGGGGCCGTTTCATCGTGGAAAAAGCTTATCAGTTGGCCATGATACGACAGAGCCCCTTGCTTTGCATCATAACTGAGGCCGTACTGTTCATAATCCGGGAACCACTTGGAATCTGCGATGAGTTTTGCATTTTTCGCATCCATGTCCAAGGTGCCTTGAAATGTGTCAGCGCTATTCCGGGCAAGAACCCGGTTCCCGCCTGCTCCCTGTGCCGCAGCCTGCCCGGAGGTGGCAAACGCCATGGTGACGCCTATAACCAAAACCATAGCCACGAAAGCGGCAGCCCATGAGGTCTTTTTTGTTTTCATAATGGCAATAATTCTTTCTTCAATGGCGTGTTTGCTGAAATTGTTGCAAAGAGGCCGGAGGCCGCTTCGGTTTTCCTCCATACAGATGAGCGTCATGGCATAGGCCGATTTTGTACGCTCTCCGAACAGGCGGATCACCGTTTCATCACAGCTCAATTCCAGGTCCCGGTTAGCAAGAACGTACATGACCCACGCTGCCGGATTGAACCAATGGATGCAGAGTGCGGCGGCCAACACCAGCTTCGTGACCGCATCAAAGCGGCGGATATGGATGTACTCATGGGTTAACACATACGACAGAGCTGTTTTGTCATCCCAATTGATGTGCTTTGGAAGGAGGATCACCGGACAAAATACGCCGTAGGTCAGCGGAGCTGAGATCCTGTCCGACTGTTGAAGCCGGATCGAGCGGTAAAGCCGGTGCTCTTTGAGCCAGTCCTGCGCGAAATTGTGATCCACGGGCAGCGCCTCCCGAAACTCCCGGCAGCATTTCAGATAAGTTGCCGCAAAGAACGCGGCACAGATCAGCGCTCCGGCCAACCAAACCAATCTATATGGCAGGACGGCTGGAGAAACGGCCGAGGCCGTGGGAGCCGAAGGCACTGCGCCGGTACCGGGCACAGGGAAATTGGCCGGTTGAACCGGAGGAACGCTGGCTCTGAACGGCTCTGTCTTTGCCGGAGAAAGGAGCTTGCCAAGCAGTGCGTACACGCTGAACGCTGAGGGCACAGAATAAGGAACCAACAGCCGCATCAGTGTAATGCCCCACAATGCCAAAAAGGTTTTCTTCGGCAGGCGGTTGATTGCCAGAGCGCGAATGACGACAATAACCAAAATCATCACAGCTCCGGAGAGGCTCATTTCCAACAGGCTCATGTTTCCGTCTCCCCATCCAGATCACCGACGATCTGCCGGAGCTTTTCGATCTGCTCCGCGGTCAGCTTCCGTCTGCCCAGAAGAGAAGCGAACAGTTTGTCGGCAGAGCCGTCGAACATCTTACCAATTAATTCGTCTGTCTCGGCCTCCTGGGCCTCCTGTTTGGTGATCAACGCGCGGCATCGAAAATTTGGTTCACTGCGTTCGATGACCCCCTTTGCGATGCACTTTTTAATAACTGTATACGTCGTGTTCATGTTCCAGCCAATCTCTGCCTTGAGAATGTCTGAAATCTGTTTTGCGGTGGTGTCGCCTTCTTTCCACAAAACGCCCATGACCTTCAGTTCAGAATCAAAGAGCTTGATCGCCATATCATCCTATCCTTTCATTGAGCTAAACTATTGCAATAGTTTGTATTTCTATACTATCACAGTAGTTTCTATTTGTCAACACTATTCTGATAGTTTCTGAATAAGATCCAAGAAAAAACTGCCGGAGCTAATAACGCATAAAATTCAAAATCGGCCTACCCAATTTTCCAAATTGAAGCAGATCATGGCCGTCACCACCGGCGGCGGGTAAATTGGGTTTTGGCCCGGGCCCACATTGGAAAAGCCATGCCGGCGATATACTGCCCCAGAGCCATGCCCGCACGGCCCTTGGGGGCCTTGCTGCTGTCATGTTTTGGTGGACAAAGGGCCTATATTTCATTATAATGTACATAGCATTTCGAAATATTTTCCGGAGCTGCAGGAGGAAAAATCATGAGCAAGAAAATCATCGTCGTGAACGCCGGGCCGAGGAAAGGCTGGAATACGGATACCCTGCTCACAGAGGCGGCCAAGGGGGCAGAGTCCGCGGGCGTGGAGGTGGAGCGGTTCGACCTGTTCCGGCTGGAAAAGTACACAGGCTGCATTTCCTGCTTCGGATGCAAGAGAGAGCAGAATAAGGGCCGCTGCATGTGCCGGGACGGCCTGACCCCGGTCCTGAACGCCATCCGTCAGGCGGATGGGCTGATCATCGGCTCCCCGGTCTACCTGGGGGAGCTGACCGCATCCTTTCGCGCCCTCTATGAGCGGCTGGTCTTCCAGAATCTCACTTACAACGCGGAGGCCCCCTGCTGCAACCAGTGCCCGATCCCCGTGCTGCTGATCGTGACGAGCAACGCGCCGGACACGGCTTACCTGGATCTGCTCCAAAACTACCGGCAGACTCTGTGCCGCTTTGTGGGTCCCGCGGAACTCCTGGTCAGCGGAGACACCCTCCAGCTGAAGGATTACAGCAAGACGGACTGGAAATGGTCGCTGTTTGACCCGGAGGCCAAGCAGCGGCGGCATGAGACAGTCTTCCCCCAGGAATGCGAAAAAGCCTTTGCGCTGGGCGCCTCCATGGCGTGAGTTCGTCGCCGGCCGGTACGCCTGGGCGCAGATCATCCAAAAAGCCCATCGGGAGTTTTTAACTTCCGGTGGGCTTTTTTGTGGGCAGGGGCCCCGCGCTGACAGATCGCGTCCTTTCTTCCAGCAGTATCACCGCTTCAGCTGTGATATCACCGTGTCCTTTTTTGGCCGGTCACTGCCCGGCTGTTTAAAACGCATGAAACGAGGCGTGACTGTATAACGGCGTCAGCGCTCCCCGGTCAGGAGCCGGCAGAGCCGGGAGAGAGCCGGCCGAGGAAGGACATAGTCCGCCGGAGGCGGCGCCTCCTCCGGGGAAAGATCCGAGCGGAGATAAACCGTAGAGAGGCCAACTGCCTGGGCGCCCAGGCAGTCGCAGGCTCCGTCGTTGCCTACCATGACAGCCTGGGCCGGATCGATGGCCTGTTCGCGCAACAGGATCTCAAAGAACCGCGGGTCCGGTTTTTTGCAGCCCCAGTCGGAGGACAGATACACTCCGTCAAAAAGAGGCGCTAGGCCCAGGCGGTCCAGCTCCGGGGCGGTAAAGATCCGCTGGGCGTTGGACAGGAGCCACACCCGCTGTCCGTTGGCCCGGAGGGCCCTTAGCAGCGCCGCCGCCCCCTTATAGGGCCGGAGATACACCGTGGAGAGCGCCCGGAAGCGCTGCCCGGTACGGATGACCGTTTCCGGAGAGACGTCCACGTCCCGAAGCCGGTAGAGTTCCTGAAAAACCCGCTCGATTTGGATCTCCGGATACGCTGCCCGGGCCCGTTGGCGTTCTTCCAGGTCCTCCGCTGTGCGCCGCCAGAGCCTGTGCAGCTCCTCCGAGTCGTAAACGGCGCCCTCCCGGCGGTAGAGCGCCGCCATGGCCTCCCAGAGCGCCGGCGCGTCTTCGTCCGTCCGGATATCCACCAGCGTGCCGTACAGGTCAAAGATACAGTCCCTCCAGCGCGTCACGGCCTGAGCTCCTGCCGGAGCATGTAAGCCTCGTAGGGCCGCAGTCCGGGGCCCGGGGCGCCGCAGTTGGAGATCAGCAGCTCCGCGCCGGCAAAGCCCTCCGGCATCTCCCACGCCGCAACGGCGGCGCTGAAGTTGCAGACGGTCAGCAGCCGCTCCGCCCCGGTCTCCCGGAGGTAGGCAAACACCTGTTCGTTCTCCGGGTCAAGAAGCGTAAAGGCCCCGTCCCGGAACACCGGGAACCGCTTGCGCAGGGCGATCAATTTCTGATAGGTATAAAAGACGGAGTCCGGATCGGCCAGGGCCGCCCGGGCGTTGATCTCCGGATAGTTGGGATTGACAGGAAACCAGGGGATGCCGGCGGTAAAGCCGGCATTTTTTTCTTCTGACCACTGCATGGGCGTGCGGGCGTTGTCCCGGCTGCGGGCATGGATGACGGCAAGCACGTCCTCCGGCCGTTCTCCCGCGGCCACCCGCTCGGCGTACAGATTTCGGGTCTCGATGTCCTCGTAGGCCTCGATAGGCAGGCGGATATTGGTCATGCCCAGCTCCTCGCCCTGGAAAATATAGGGTGTCCCCTGCAGGCCGTAGAGGGCGATGGCCAGCAGCTTGGCCGAGCGCACCCGGTATTCCCCCTCGTCTCCCCAGCGGGAGACGATCCGGGGCAGGTCGTGGTTGTCCCAGAAGAGGCTGTTCCAGCCCTGCCGGAACAGGCCCGTCTGCCACCGGGCCAGGCAGCTTTTCAGTTTAGGCAGGGACAGCGGGGCCAGGTCCCACTTCTTCCCGCCGGGCGGACAGTCGGCAAAGTTGTGCTCGAACTGGAACACCATGCTCAGCTCCCGGCCCGTGGGGTCGCTGTACTGTTTGGCCTCCTCCACATCGGCGCTCCAGGCCTCCCCCACCGTGACCAGGCTCTCTTCTTTAAAGGCTTCCCGGCTGAGCTCCCGGATATATTCGTGGAGCCTGGGCCCCCGGGAGGTGATCTGCCGGTCCGGCTCCTTGCCCACCGAGTCGATCACGTCCAGCCGGAAGCCCTCCACGCCACGGCTTACCCAGAAGCGGATCATGTCATACAGCTCCCGGCGCAGGCGGGGGTTGGCCCAGTTCAGGTCCGGCTGCTGCACGGCGAACTGGTGGAAGTAATACTGCCCCAGCTCCTCCACCCACTCCCAGGCGGAGCCGCCGAAGTTGGCGCGCATGTCGTTGGGCGGCGTGCCGGGGACGCCATCCCGCCAGATGTAGTAATCGTGCCAGGGGTTGTCCCGGCCCTTCAGGGCCTCCCGGAACCAGCGGTGCTGGTCTGAGGTGTGGTTCAGCACCAGGTCCATGATGATGGAGATGCCCCGCTTTTTGGCCTCGGCGATCAGCCGGTCCATGTCCTCCATGGTGCCGAAGGGCTCCCAAATGGCCCGGTAGTCGGAAATATCGTAGCCGTTGTCGGCCTGGGGAGAGGCATAGACCGGGGACAGCCAGATGCCGTCCACCCCCAGCTTCTCTAAATAGTCCAGCCGGGAGAGGATGCCGGGAAGATCCCCGATCCCGTCCCCGTCGCTGTCCTGAAAGCTCTTGGGATAGATCTGATAAAAGACCGCGGACTGCCACCAGCCACGTTTTGTTTTGTCAAGCATGGGTCTTTTCCTCCTGTTCCAGCGTCTCATATACCCGCAGCAGCTCCCCCACGCTCCAGGCCTGGGCATAGCAGCCCTTGGACGGCCCGGGCGTGCCGCCGTCGTAGATCTCCGGCAGCTGGCCCACGCAGCCCTCCCGCAGGAAGTTCTCCATAGGCGAGAGCCATTCCCGCACCTGCCGGACCGCCTCCCGGCTGTGCCCGTGGACCTTCAGATAGGCCAGGTACCAGGCCCCTAACGGGAAGGGCCAGACGGTGCCCTGGTGATAGGCCAGGTCCCGCTCCCGCTGGCTGCCGCCGTAGAAGGGGTGAAAGTCCGGGTCCTCCGGGGAGAGGGTACGGAGCCCCTGGGGCGTGTAGAGGTGGCGGTACACGGTCTCCACCACCCGCGCTTCCCGCTCTGGCGGCAGCATGGTAAAGGGCAGGGACAGCGCCCAGATCTGGTTGCAGCGGATCTGGCAGTCGGCCCCGGTCCCCGAGACAACATCCTTCAGGCAGCCCCGGTCCTCCATCCAGAATTTTTCGTTGAAGGCCGCCTTCACCCGCTCCGCCAGCGCCCCGTATCCGGCGCCGTCTGCCCCCGCTAAGGGGGCCAGCTCCCGGAGGATACACAGGGCGTTATACCAGTAGGCGTTGACCTCCACCGGCTTCCCGTGGCGGGGCGTGGGGAGCAGGTCCCCGATGCGCACATCCATCCAGGTGACCTGGTCCAGCCCCTCTCCGGCGTGGAGAAGGCCGTCCGTATCCATGAAGATCGCGTGGCGGGTGCCCCGCCGGTAGGCGCGGACGATCCGCTCCAGCACCTGCCACGCCTCCCGGACAAAGGCGGTGTCGCCGCTGCGCCGGACATAGAGCCAGACGCAGTTGATGAGCAGCAGCGGCGCGTCCACGGTGTTGTACAGGGGCTCCGTCCCCGCCTCGGGAAAGAGGTTCGGCACCAACCCGTCCTTCTCATAGGCCAGGAAGGTGCGCAGGATGCTCTTGGCCGTATCCAAGCGCCCCGCCGCCAGCACGCAGCCCGGCAGGGCGATCATGGTATCCCGCCCCCAGTCGGAAAAGAGTGGGTACCCGGCGACGATGGTGCTGCCGCCGGTGGAATCCCGGCGGGCCACAAAGGCGTCCGCCGCCGTGACCAGCTGCCTGGCCACCGGGTCGGACAGGCCGGCCCGTTCCTCCAGCGCCTGCTGACGCTCCGCCATGGCGGAGAGCAGCGCCTCGCCGGAAACCTGTACCGGCCGGTCGGAAAAGAGCAGCTCAAAGTGCCCTCTCTCCCCGGCGGGGACCCGGAGCTCTGACGCGCAGCAGCTCCCGGCCCAGCCGGAGGCGGGCCGCCCGTCCCGGGCGTCATCCGGGTAGGCCGGCCGCTCCCAGGCCGGGGCAGTCTCCTTTAGCAGGGCGTCCGTGCGCAGATAAACGGTCTGCCCGTTGACAAGGACCTTCCCTTGCTCCCAGCGGAGAGCGGGCTTCTCCTCCAGGACCTCGCCTTTAGGGGCGCCCAGGAAGAAGGGCCTCACCTGCAGGATACAGGGCTCCGCCGCGCTGTTCTCGATCTCGTACAGCACCGCCGCCGTATTTTCCCCATGGGCCAGAGCGCAGCGCCGGCGCACCCGGACGCCGCCCGCCTCATACAGCCATTCCGGCCACCGGTCCACGGTGAAACGGAGCAGCCGGGAGATCCCGTCCTCCGGCTGCCGCCCCTCCGCAAAGCGCTGGGCGGACAGGTGTACGGACCGCTCCCCCACCGTCAGCGTCTCCGCCAGCCGGTGGATCAGGACAAAGCGGCGGCCGGGGGCCTCCTTGGCCGCCACCAGCAGCCCCTGATCGCAGCGGGTGACGGAGAATGCCGCCGAGAGGGAGGCGTAGCCCCCTATGCCGTTTGTGAGCAGCCAACAGTGGCTCTCCGCCCCGGGCAGGGCGGAGAGCTCCTCTTTTTCAAAATCAAATCTCATCTCTCAGACCAAAGAAGGCCGCGGAGACAGGCGGGAGCGTGAACAGCCCCTCCGCCGCCTCCGGGTTTTTCCATTTCCAGCTGGAGCTTTCGTCCACCAAAAGCTCCCAATTTCCCGGAGGCAGGGGGAAAGAGACCGCCGCGCCGCCGGCGTTATAAGCCAGGAGCAGCCGCCCCCAGGAGCTGCCGCCGCTGTTGTCCAGCTCCAGCACCGCGCAGTCGCCCGCCGGGGTACGGGCCGGGGAAAACCGCTCTCCCGCCCGGGAGGACTTGTCACAGAGGCCGGGCAGGCGCTGCCGCAGGACCAGCAGGCCCCGGTAATAGTCCGCCAGCTCTCCAAAGCGCCAGGCCCGCTCCCAGTCCAGCCGGTTGAGGGAGGGGGTTGCGTTATAGGTGTTCTGCACTCCCTGCTTGGTGCGGCCGAACTCCTCCCCGGAGAGGAGAAACAGCTCACCCTGGCAGCTGAAGCAGACCGCCGCCGCGAAGCGGTTGGCCCGCAGCAGCGCCGGGGTAGGCGCGTCAAAGCCGGCCGTCGGGTCCAGGGTCAGCGCCAGCCGGTCCCACAGGGTCCAGTCGTCGTGGGCGGAGAGGTAACTGACCGTCTGGGAGGGGGCCTTGGCGGGGAGTCCTTCTCCGGCCCAGCCCCGCAGGCAGCAGAGCAGCTGCCCTGCGTCCAGCCCCCCGCCGTTTGCCAGGCCCCGGGCGTCGGGGCTGAACAAACTGCCCTTCACCGCGTCCCGGGTGCTGTCGCAAAAGGCGGCGATGCCGCTGTCCAGGCGGGAGAGGTTCCCTTTGTCCGAAAGGCACGTGCCGGGCCGGGCAGCGGTCCGGTCCGCCGCCCAGGGCTCCCCCAGCAGCAGCTTCTCCCCCGGCCCGTATCGCGCATCCAGGGCCCGGCGGATCGAGTTCATGAGCTCAGTGTCCAGCAGGCCCATCAGGTCGAAGCGAAAGCCGTCTATGTGGTACTCCTCCGCCCAATACAGGACCGAGTCCAGGATATATTTTCCGCACATGCTCCGCTCGGACGCCAGGTCGCAGCCGCAGCCGGAGCCGTTGGAGGCGCTGCCGTCCGGCCACTGCCGGACATAATACCAGGGGACCGTCCGCCACAGCCAGGAGTCCAGCCGGTAGGTGTGGTTGTATACCACATCCATGACCACCCGCAGGCCCGCCCGGTGGAGGGCCTGCACGGCCTCCTTCAGCTCCCGGATGCGGACCTCTCCCCGGGCCGGGTCGGTGGAATAGGACCCCTCCGGGACGTTGTAATTCACCGGGTCGTAGCCCCAGTTGAACTGCTCCGGGCTGCCGCCCTCGTCCACCGAGCCGTAGTCAAAAACCGGCATCAGCTGGACATGGGTGATCCCCAGGCCCTTCAGATAGTCCAGCCCGGTGGGATGGAGCCCGTCGCCGTGCAGACTGGTCCCCTCCTGAGTGAAGGCCATAAAGCGGCCCCGCCATGCCGGTTTTACGCCGCAGGCCGGGTCCCAGGAGAAGTCCTTTACATGGATCTCATAGATCACCGTCTCCGCTTTTCGGGCGGGGGCCCGGTCTGCCTCCCAGCCCGCCGGGTCGGTCCGGCGCAGGTCGATGACCATGCTCCGCTCCCCGTTCAGGCCGCAGGCGCGGGCATAGGGGTCGGCCGTCCGGCGGCAGACCCCGTCCACGGTGACAAGATAGTCGTAGTAGACCCCGTGCAGATCGCCCGCCGCTTCCACGGACCATAAGCCCCGCTCGCCGGGCTCCAGATCCAGCTCCTCCGCCGGCGTGCCGCCGGTCCCCTCTCTAAAGAGGCGCAGCCGTACCCGCTCCGCCGTAGGGGCCCAGAGGCGAAATTCCGTCTTCTCCCGGGCCCACAGGGCGCCCAAAGGAAGGTCGCAGTGGTAGGCGCTCTCAAATTCCGGCGAGTCGAACCAGGCGGCCGGATTTTCTGTTTTCAGCGTGTTCTGTTTCATAAGCATGTTTTAGCACGTTCTCAAACGTTTCGCAAGATTAAAAAAGGTCTGTTCCGGAGTTTTCCGGAACAGACCCGGTGAAACGATTAACCTTTGACCGCGCCGGAAGTCCCGTTGACGTAGAACTTCTGCAGGTTCAAAAACAGGATGGCGATGGGGATGGAGATCAGCACCGCGCCGGCGGCGAAGGAAGTGTACCAGTTGTCGATATACTCCTTCTCCAGCATCCGCCACAGGCCGATGGCCACCGTGTACTGGTCGGCGTTGGCCCGGCAGATGACCTTGGCGAAAATGAAGTCCACCCAGGGCCCGATGAAGGAGGTCAGCACCGTGTAAATGATGATGGGCTTGGACAGCGGCAGGGTGATCTTTGTAAAGATCTGCCACTTGGTACAGCCGTCCAGCGTGGCCGCCTCGTCGATGGCGAAGGGCGTGGTGTCAAAGAAACCCTTGGCGATCTGGAAGCCCAGCGCCGCGCTGCCGGAGTAGCACAGGACCAGGGCGAAGCGGATCAGGTTGCCCTCGGTCAGGCCCACGGCCTTCAGGATGAAGTACACGGCCACCATGGACATGAAGCCGGGGAAGAGGCCCAGGATCATAGCCATGTTCATGAAGGGCTTGCGCATCTTGAAGCGCATCCGGGAAAGGCAGAAGGACGCGGAGAGCTGGAAGAAGGTGGTCATGATGCAGGAGAAGATGGCGATGATCAGGGTGTTCATGAACATTCTGGGGAAGTTGAGGATGGTGGTGTCCGTGAACAGCTTGGCGTAGTTGGCGAGGGTAAAAGCGTGGGGGAAGAAGGTGGAGATATACGAGCCCTTCTCCGCCCGGAAGCTGGTCATAATGACCCACAGCACAGGGAACACCCAGATGAAGGCCAGGACGGCCAGCAGAATATGGATGAGGATGTTGTTGCGCAGCCTTGCGGCTTTGGCGCTCTTCAGGCGTTGCTCTTTCACGGTTAAAATCCTCCTTCCTCTTTGTAGGACTTACTGTTGCGGTAGGTGAGCAGGGAGCCGACAGCCAGGATGATGAAGGTCAGGATGCCCACCACGGAGCCGATGTTGTAATACTGCTTGTCGATGGTCAGCTTATACAGCCAGGTGACCAGCAGGTCTGTGGAGCCGGCGGTGGAGGCCAGGTTGGTCACCGGGGCGCCGCCGGAGAGCAGATAGATCACGTTGAAGTTGTTCACGTTGCCGGTGAAGGTGGAGATCAGGTACGGGGTCGTCACATAGAGCATATAGGGCAGGGTGATCTTGAAAAACTGCTGGACCTTGTTGGCGCCGTCCAGGTCCGCCGCCTCGTAGAGGTCGGCGGGGATGTTCTGCAAAACGCCCGTCAGCTGGAGCAGCGTATAGGGAACGCCCACCCAGATGTTGATAACGATGACCGTGACCCGGGCCCAGGTAGCGTTGGTGAAGAAGGGCAGGCTGTCCTTGATCAGGCCCAGATTCCGCAGCAGCACGTTCACCGCGCCCTCGGGCTGGAGCATGGTGCGCATGATGAGCAGGGACACGAACATGGGCACCGCGCAGGAAATGACGAAGCAGAAGCGCCAGAAGCCCTTGGCCTTGGTGTCCTTCCGGTTGATGATGATGGCCAGGATCATGCCAAAGAAGTAGTTGGTGAAGGTGGCGAAGAAGGCCCAGATCAGGGTCCAGCCCAGGACGGACCAGAAAGTGCTGCCCAAAACGCTGCCGCTGTCAAAGAGCGTGGCGAAGTTCTTCAGGCCCACCCAGTCGAAGAGCACCAGATGGTCGTCGATCTTGCTGTAGCTGGTGAAGGCCATGCAGATCATAAAGACCAGAGGCAAAATGTTCAGCACGATGATGAAGAACATGGACGGGGTCATCAGCAGCCGGTACAAGTTCTCGTCCAGCAGGGAGGCCAGATCCTCCCCCAAGGTGGCCACATGGCGGCCCGCCTTGTCGGTGAGCTCCGCGCTGTAAGCGCTCTTGAGCGTGCCCCGCCAGATCCAGATCATGACGGCGGTCAGGAGGATGGTGGCCACGCCGTACAGCAAAAGCAGCACCGACTGGTCGCCCTTGGTGTACAGATAGACCTGAAGCTCTTCGTTCCAGACCTCCTGCTGCTCTACGCTCCCCAAAGTGACCAGCATCGCCAGATTGTGGAAGCCGTTGGTAATCATGAAAACGATATAGGCGATCTCGGTGCACAGGAACAGCAGCCCCTTGGGGATCTGCTTATGTACCATGTTGCCAAGACCCATGACCAAAGCGGAAGCTTTGGTCTCAGGCCCGCCGCTGCGGAGGGCCGCCGCGCAGCTCGTGACCCGGATGCTCTCCCGGGTGCCGATCCGCGCCTGTCTCTGTAACTGTTTGGTCGTTGTCATTTCGTCTCTCGCCCCTTTCAGCTGATGCCGTTGCTGTTCATGGCGGCATTCATGCCCTCCGTCTGCTCAGCGGCGTTGGCGTGGGTCGTGGTACCGTTGCGGATCGACTCGCCCATGTTCTGCACCGGCGTCCAGCAGTTGCCCATGGCGGATACCGTGGGCTGGAGGATGGAGGTGCGGTCAAAGGTGTCGTTCTGGGCGATGACCACCGGATCGGCGGTGATATCCTCATGGGTCAGCAGCTCCGTGTTGCTGGGAATGGTGCTGCGCAGCTCATAGTGGAGCTTCTGCGCCTCGGCGGAGCCCAGGTAGATAGCCAGCTCCACCGCCGCCACCATGTGCTCGGAGTGGGCGTTGACGCCGATGGCTTTGGATCCGGCGTAGGCCATCATCTGCTTTTCCTCTCCGTTGAGGTTGAAGCAGGGAGGCGCCACGGCGCCCATGTTGTCCCCCAGGATCTCCTTGATGCTGGGCGTGTCCCAGGAGCCTGTGAAGATGGCGTGGATGCTGCCGTCCCGGAGCCCGGCCATGCCGGCGCCGTCGTTGTCAATGACGAAGTTGGGGTTGGCCGCCAGGTCGATCAGATAGGCGGTTACTTCAGTCGCGTTCTCGCCGCCGAAGTCCACACCCAGCTCCTCCTGGTTGTTGTTGCCGAAGAGGGTGCAGCCGTTGGCCACATAGAAGGCGGGCAGATACCAGGAGTTGGTAAAGGGGAACGCCACCCGGCCTTTTTCCAGCATGGCCTCCAGGCTCTTCACGTCCTCCTCGGAGAAGAAACTCTTGTCGTAGTACATGAACCAGGTGTTGGTGGTATAGGGCACACCGTAGAGATAGCCGTCCAGAGAGACGGAGTCCACCAGTGCCTGGCTGGTAAAGGACTTGATCTCGTCGGCGTACTTGCCGCCGATCTTGGCCAGGGCCTTGGCATCGGTGAGGACGGTGATGTTGTCGTTGGCGTACATGAATACGTCGGCGCTGTCCTCCGGGTCATAGGCCACGGTGCTGGCGGAGGTGGCCTCGTCGGCCACGCCGTAGTTGAAGGTGATGTTCCACTCGGGATGCAGAGCCGCAAAGTTGTTGCAGCAGGTCTGGAGCCATTCGCCGCTGGCCTGGGCCTGATCTTCCGACGGCGCCCATACCAGCAGACGGATATTCTCCGCGTCCCCGCCGGCGCTGCCGGCAGCGCCGCTGCCGCCGCAGCCGGCAAGGCACAGCGTCAGCGCGGCCAGCAGGAGCAGGGCAAGGAGTCGCCTGGGTTTTTGGAGCATAAAAAATCCCCCCGTTATGATAAAATGTTTCGTGAAGTTTCGCTAACCCGAAGTGTATGCCAATCCGCATGAAAAGTCAAGATAATATATTCACAAATTTTTAAATTTTACGTTTTGCACACCATTTATATCCGTTTTTTGTTGAAGTCGCCGGTTTTTCCTCTTGACCTTTTTCCGAAACTTTTCAAAACACATACATGTTTCGTTCTCCCCGTTGATTTTCTCCGGTTTATAGGCTATAATGAAGAATAAAGAAGCTATTACTCTGGAAACTGAGGTATTCGCACATGGCGACAATGGACGATATTGCCCGGCGCCTCGGCGTCTCCAAGGGGACGGTATCCAAGGCGCTCAGCGGCGCGGCGGACGTGAGCGAAACAATGCGAAAATCCGTGGTGGAAACCGCCGTGGAGATCGGCTATTCCCGCATCGCCCGCAGCGCCTCCGGAAAACGCCTCTGCGTGTTCGTCAACAACATGTCCTATGAAAAGCCTGACGACTTTGGCTGGGACATCATTACGGGCTTTCGCAAAATGGCGGAGCCTACGGACTATCAGGTGGACATTATCCCCTTTAACGAGCAGATGCAGAAGGAGTCCCGGTATGACGAATTTATGCTGCGCCACAATTATTTGGGAGCAGTATTTCTGGGCCTGACCCTGCTGGACCCCTGGATGAAGGATTTCCAGGTCTGTACCACCCCTGCCGTGCTGTATGACAACCACGTGCAGTCCAACCCCGCTGTCACCCATCTGGGGATCGACAACGACGAAGGGATGGAGATGGCTGTGGCGCGGCTGGTGGAGCTGGGGCACAGGAAAATCGGGTATTTGAGCAGCGCTCTGGGTTCCTATGTCTATCAGGCCCGGTATGCCTCCTTCTTTCACGCCCTGCGCCAGTTCAAGCTGGACGCCCACCAATATATGGCCGGTTATGCCTACCGCAGCTCCGACTGTCTGGCCAAGCACCTGCCCCGGCTGCTGGACAAAGGCTGCACGGCGATCATTTGCAGCCACGACCTGCTGGCTCACACCCTGCTGATCCACTGCGCGGAGCTGGGTCTGCGGGTGCCGGAGGATCTGAGCGTGGTGGGGATCGACGATCTGCCCCTCTGCCGGTACACCTCTCCCCCGCTGACCACCATCCGTCAGGACCGGACCCAACTGGGCAAGAGCGCGTTCTATGCCCTCTCCAGCCTGATCGACCACGTGCCCATCAGCACCTTGCTGCTCCACGCGGAGCTGATCGAGCGCGCCTCTACCGGGCCGGCGCCCGCCACGGAGGCCCCGGCCGGGATCTGAATCCCTTTTTCATTTCATGTCAAAACGACACCATCGGCCGGCAGACGCCGGTCGATGGTGTCGTTCTCTTTTCCGATATGAAGTGCGCTTTGCCGGGCTTGGCGGCAGCAGGCTGGGTGCCGGAGTTTTGGCAGCTTTTTAGAATGTTAGAATACTTTTTAGAGTAAGGAAGTAAAGCCCTATCGTCCTCGCTGTCAGGAAATCCGCTCTACCTCCGCCCTTGAAAAGGAGCTCCAATCGAGAGCCTGTCCGCAACGGTCACAGAATCGCTGAAATTCACGGTCCATGCTCGTATGGCAGCGGGGACAGACCGGAAAGGAAGCGGGGCCGGAAGTGAGCCGGAGACAGCGGACCGCTGAAACCGCCATAGGCAGCCGGTAGGAAAGAGCCTCCTCCCGGTCGGCGGCGGTCAGGGGCTTAGCCATCGTTGATCGTTTCCTCCCAAAGCCGGACCATGTCGAGCAGCAGCTGGGCAAACCGCCGGCGCCGGGCCGGTGTCAGCCCCTCCAGGAGCTTAAGCGTTTCCAACAGCTGCAACAGCACTTCTATCTGTTCTTCCCCAAGCGCCCCAAAATACAGAAGGAACGGACTTACTCCCAGCCTCTCTGCCATATGTTCCACCGTTGTCATATTCGGGTTCCCTTCCCCTGACATGTATTCCTGCAGAGCGGAGCGGGAGATCTCCAACTGCTCCGAAAATTCCGTCATGGATTTCCCGCTTGCTTTTTTCATGGCCCGCAGAACATTTGCCATATTTTGTTGTAATTTCACGGAATCCCCCCTTTTTTCTATAATAAGGGAAAATTCCACTTTTTGGTGTACCATTAAGCGCGACTTACGTACTATTTTTCCGGTATGACAGAAAAAGTTAGCCCACACGCGGTAATTTTGGGGAAAATGAAGGGGTTGGGAAAAAAGGCCGGGAAAAAGTAGGCATCAAATAAGTACCCGTCTGCCAAAAAAGGAAGAGATGAGAGGATTTCCGATAGACCAGAAAAAACCGCCGGTGCCTCTTTTGAGAAACCAGGAGAGACAGGAATTACGTGGCCCATGTATTAGCTGCATGGAACGAATGCCTGGAAAACGGACTGGCGAACTCCGGATACAAGCAGGTAGAATGCGTTATACGCTGTGGCTGCATCTTCCCCCCTATTCCCCCGTCAAGATCTCCCTCACCGCGCTGCTAAGCGTTTTTCCCTCGCCCAGCAGGACAGTCCGGCAGCCGGCGGCACGGCCGGCCTCCATGTCTCTGGACGAGTCGCCGACCATCCAGCTCTCCGCCAGGTCGATGTTGTATTTCTCCGCCGCCTGAAGCAGCAGCCCTGGCTTGGGCTTGCGGCAGGCGCAGTCTATCTTGTACTCCGGCCGCGGTAGGCTGCCCGCCTTAGGCGGTCAAAGTCTTGAGCAGTTCTTGGTCCAAATTCCTCTTTCTGACCTTTGTCAGCTCCTCCAGCAGCTTTAAGGGCAGCGGACGAAATACTGAAAAGTCTACAATAAAGATCAGATTTTCATTCAAAGCAATCGAAATAAAGCAACTTTTCTTCCGAAGTAAGCAAATACATTGCTCAACACCACCCCCAAAACTAACGCAATCAGAACCATCACCAGGCTCATTCCATAGCTGCATCCTGCAAAGATTTCCGGGTAAAAGGCCGTATCCAGTAGCCGAAATATCATAAAATGGGTCGCCAGCAACGTAATTGTCCGTTTTCCCAAATAGGCAAAGAAACTTACGATTGGTTTGCCCCATCCTTCTTTTTCCAGCGCTGAGAATAAAAGCAAATAAATGAGAGTTCCCAGAAAGCCCGCCATTATGTAGGTTGTTATATTGACTGTACCTGAATGACCCCACAGCCTTATAGAGGTATTAATCCCCCTCCCGAGATAACAGACAACCAAATATAAAACACCTATTATGGACAAGACGATAAATGTTTTAATATTTTTCAAACTTTTTATTTGGAACTTTTCTACTTCTGAAGTTTTATCTTGTAGCCTATAGCCCAGATAAATCATAATAGACGTGACAAACACGGTGTCTAAACTCCATGGCAGCAAGACAGGTAAAAAAGTGAAAGAAACAGAAAGCCCCAAATATAGTGTGAGCAACCAGATCCTCTGCTTTTTTGTTTCCCTTATCAGAATCCAAAACAGCAAATAAGACAGGAACATAGCTGGTAGAAACCACAAAACCCCATTCCAATTATTTAACAGATACACATTGTTGGGGGTTCCATCATATAAGTACAGGCAAAACCGGGCGTATAGCACACCACCCCCCCGAGGAGGATTTTCTGAATACTCAGTTTTTCAACAAGCGCCTCTATGGCCAGGATGGAAAAACCGTATGTAAAGTAGGGAACCAACAAACGTTTTGCCTTTTTCAACATAAAAATACCTAAATTTTCCTCCGCTCTGGCATGGTATGTATAGCCGGCAATAGCAAAAAATACCTGCATAAAACATGCCGTAAACACAATTCCAATAATCGGTATTCCCTGCGCATGGCTGAACAAAACGATCAGAATGTTAAAGCCTTTGACAGCGTCCACATATTTTTTCCTCTCCATACTTCACCCTCTATTCCCCCGTCAAAATCTCCCTTACCGCGTTGCTTAGCGTCTTTCCTTCGCCCAGCAGTACGGTCCGACAGCCGGCGGCACGGCCGGCCTCCATGTCTCTGGCCGAGTCGCCGACCATCCAGCTCTCTGCCAGGTCGATGTTGTATTTCTCCGCCGCCTGAAGCAGCAGCCCTGGCTTGGGCTTGCGGCAGGCGCAGTCTATCTTGTACTCCGGCCGCTCCCCGGGAAACCCCTTGTCCGGGTGGTGAGGGCAGATGAAGATGTCATCCAGATACGCTCCCTCCCGGCCCAGGAGCGTCTCCATCTTGTTGTGGATCTCCCGCAGCTCCTCCCAGCTGACCTCCCCTCGGGCAATGACCGGCTGGTTGGTCACCAAAATGGCCAGGTAACCGCTCCGGTTGATCTGACGCACCGCCTCCGCCGCCCCCGGCAGCAGTTCCAGCTGTTTCGGGCTCCGCAAAAAGCCCACATACCGGTTCAGCGTCCCGTCCCGGTCCAGGAAAACCGCCCGCTGTTTCCGATGTAAATTCCGTCTCCGGACAAGCCCTGTCGCCAGGTCTTTCTCCACCTGACGGATGCGCTCCGGTGTCCCCATATCCTTCACATACTCCGGGCTGCGGTAGGCCCAGAGCCCGCCCTGGCCAATCAGAGGCTTGAGCAGCTCCCGGTCCAGATTCCTCTTTCTGACCTCCGTCAGCCCCTCCAGCAGTTTCGGGGACAGCACATGGATCCCAGCGTTCACCAGGTTTGTGACCCACTCCCGTTCTCCCGCAGAGAGCCAGGCCCGTACACGTCCGTCCTCTTCCGCGTCGATCAGACCGCTGTCATAGGGGTGATCGTTGGGATGGACCAGGATCGTAGCCAGGGCCCCTTTCTCCCGATGAAATGCCAGGAGCCGGGAAAAGTCTACATCAAAGATCAGATCCCCATTCAGCAGCAGAAAGTCCTCTTTGAGCCGGTCCTTCAGATAGAACAGTGCCCCCGCCGTCCCCAGCGGGGTCTCCTCCACAATATACGTGATCTGTACGCCTAAACTGTGTCCGTCGCCGTAATA
>CANRHH010000040.1 GCA_947630375.1 uncultured Oscillospiraceae bacterium
CGGACACGTCGCCCACCAGGCTCCAGTCCGGCCGCCCGTACCCGGCGATGTTGGACGCGCCCAGGGCATAGGAGCGCTCAAAAACCCCGTCGGACGTATTGCCCTCGATGGTATGTACCCGGCCGCCGCTGACCGCCGTCACCAGGCCCGTATGGCTGCTGTTGCCTACGCTGCCGAAAAAGATCTGGTCCCCCGGCTTCGGATTCCTCGCGTAAAACTGGCCGTGCTGGTTGTAGTAGGCCAGGGAATAGGTGCATCCCGCCCCGGCGCTCTTGGCCGGCTGGCACAGGAGCTTCTTGGCCGTATCCGCGCCGAATGCCTTGTAAAAGCACCAGTCCACAAACACATCGCACCAGGCAAAGCCCTGCTTCGGACCGTTGTAGAAGTCCGTCATGGCGTCCAGGTCCCGGGCGTACTTGGTCCAGTTGGCGCTGCCCGCGTTGGCCGTCTTGTCGCCCAGGGCGCTGTTGCTCCGCTTCTCCCGGTAGCCCAGCTCCGCTCTTGCAATCTGGATCACTTTCTCCGCTGCTGTCATGATCTCCTCCTTATCTCATATTACGAATAATGACAATGCCAGAGCCTCCTGAACCACCAGTAGCAACTCCTTGTCCACTACCGCCACCACCGCCGCCGGTATTGGCAGCAGCAGAACCGCCCTTGGCAATACGACCTCCATTCGCGCCGCCTCCTGCACCTCCGGCGCCGGCAGAACCAGTGTTACAACCACCGCCTCCGCCTCCAGAATATAAATCGCCAGATTCTTCACCAAACTCACGAGTAGTCGTGCCTTGACCGGCTCCACCATTGTTTCCACTCGAACTTTTTCCTCCAGCAGAACCATTGCTTCCACCAGCACCGGAATTAGCTGCATTACCTGTGCCGCCTCCTCCACCGGATCCGCCAGCACCTCCAGTAGTACCACGGCCTCTGTCTCCGCCGTTTGCAGTTATACCAAATCCAGAAGACGCTCCACCAGCCGCTATACTTCCTCCCCCGGCGCCAACGACAATGGGATACTCGGTTCCAACCATTGGCAAAATGGCTTTAACAGTTTTGGTGTAACCGCCTCCACCGCCTCCGCCACAATATGTGTCTCCACCGCCACCACCGCCAACGAGAAAGACATCGATCCCGTTTGTGGCGCCTTTGAGTTTGGAGAAAGTTAAGGTTCCGGAAGTAAGAAATTTGACGCGCCAGTCTTTTCCTCCGTCACTTAGAGTTTCAAACGTTCCGGTATACGTAAATTCGGGAAGGCCGACGCCTCCGCCGCCTGCTCCCACCATGTTCAAGATCATTTAAGCTCCTCCTTAATCCAGGATCAGCACCTGGGCGGTCAGGTCCGCCGCGGGCTTGTCCGCCGCGGTGAAGGTCAGGCTGTCGGCCCCCTGGGCCGTACACCGGACCTCCGCCTCACACCAGGCCTCGAAGCTGGCCGGGGCCGGACTTACGATCACCGTATTGCCGGCCGTGACCCCCGTGGCCGTGACGGTGTACGTGTTGGACTCGCTCCAGGTAGCTGCCGCCAGTGTCAGGGACAGGGTCTTGTGCCGGGGCTGCTTCGTGCTGTCATAGACCGTGATAGGGGCCGACCCGTCGAAGCTGACGCCGTTGATGGTCTGGGGTGTGGCCAGCCGGGCGGCCGTGGCCACATTTTTCGCGCTGTCGGCGGTGTTGTCCACACTCCCGAGGCCCAGATCCGCTTTTTTCAGGGTCACCGCCCCGGTTTTGCTGTTGACGGAGGTCACCGCGTTTACCTGGGCCCCCGCCGCGATCCCGTTCAGCTTCTGCTTGTCCTCCGCGCTCATGAGCCCGGGGGCGTCCTCTGACGCCGGGCCGGGGAGAGCGGGAATATCCACGGTCTTTTCCTCGCTGCCGTCATAGCTGCCGCTGGCCCCGCCGGTAAAGCTCAGGGCCTTCGCCACCTTGGCCGCGGCCTCCGTCTTGCCCAGCTTCCCGGCCAGCCCGGTGCTGACCGTCCCCTCCAAGGAGCTGATCTGTCCGCTCAAGGTCCCGGACAGCTCGGTGAGCTTGCCGTCCGTGGCCTGGGTAATGTTTGCCAGGAGCTTGTTGTTCTCCGCGTCCGCCTGGTCCTTGGTGTAGTAGTTGGAGAGGTCTGTGGCCTGGTGGGAGTCTTTCCAGTCCTCTGTGTCCTTGTCCCAGACCCAAACGGTATCCGTAGAGCCCACGATGGCCCAGTCGCCCGCCGTTCCTTCCGGGACAGACTCCCGCAGCGTCTCCGGCGTCTCATAGTAGCCCTTGGCCCCCTGGGCGATGCTCTGGGCCCGGTTGGCGGCCTCCTCGGCCCGCTCCGCCGCTAAGTTGGCGTCGTCGTCCGCAGCCTCGGCCCGCTCCGCCGCGTCCGGCGCGCCCTGGATGGCCTCCAAGTTCTCCACCACTGTCTGCACGTCCGCCATGTGCTCGCCGACGGTCTGCACCGTCTGGATCTGGCCGCTGACGATCCGCACGGCCTCCCTGTTTTCGCTGACAGCCTGGATATCTGCCAGGTTGTCCCGGATGCTCTGGATGGCCTCCCGGTTGTCCTCCAGGACCTGGACGCTCCCGGCGGCGCTCCCGGCGCTTTCCCGGGCCTGCCCGGCGTAATACTTGGCGTTGTCGGTGTCTTCCTCCGGCCGCTCTCCGGAGCCGCCCACCGCCCAGGACCGGGCCATTTTCGCGCTGCCGCTGCCTACGGCCAGCATCCAATCCTCCCCGTCGGCAGGCGTCACGCCCCGGAGCCCGGATCTCCGGGCCAGATAGCCGTCGTCTCCGAAGCGCACATAGTCCAGGCGCGTGTAGGTCGCCGCCGGGTCGTAAGTCCCTCTGGGCACCAGGGAGACCCGCCCTAAATTCGTTGTGATTTTATTCTCCGGCAATCAATACCACCTCCAGATCCGCGCCGTCTTTCAGCCGGAACTGCGGCCCGGTGTATGTTTTGTCATAATATTCGTACAGCTCCCCGGTCTTTTCATCCAGGAAAAACACCGCGTACATCACGTTGCCTACGGCGATCTCGCCGGTATCCCGGTACGTTTTCGTCTCCGCGTCCCAGATCCACCAGGTGAAGCTGCCCTCTTCGTTTTTCCGAATCTGCGGCGGCTTGCCGCTGTACGCCCGGGCCTGCCGCTCACTCTCGGCGGCGCCGGCGGCGCTTTTGGCCGCCCCGGCCGCCGATTCCGCCGCGGCCTGGGTGTAGGTCTTCACGCTCTCCCGGGCAAAATCCGCCCACTGCTGCCCCGTCATGCGCATGGCTATGCCCTGCTGCTCCACGGGGAGCAGGCTGTCGTTATAGAGCTCCTGGATCTCCGGCAGGCCGCCTATGGGCGACTCCTTGACCGGGTCCAGCTCACGAATTTGTCTGTCCGCCACGCTCTGTCTCCTTCCTCTCCTCTGTCTCTGCCGCCAGCAGCTCCTCCAGGGCGCCGAGGCAGCCCAGGAGCTTGCTCATATTGCCGCTTCCGCTCACGGTCAGGCTGTCCAGGGTCCGCACGACGGCCCGGAGGGTGGCCCTGTCCCTTTCGGTCATCCCCGCTCCTCCCCTGGCGCGAGACTGACGGTGATAAACCCGGTCCGCGGGTCCAGCTGCAAACCTAAAAGCCTGGTGTACCCGGTGTATACCGTCCGCTGCCCGTCGTCGTCGAAGGTCAGGGTCTCTGTCTCGTTTTTGTCCTGAAGGACTTCCAACAGCTCATCAAAACGATGCCCGACGGTGGCCGCAAAGAGCACCTCCATGTAAGATACGCCGCACCAATCCGCGTCGAATGTCTTTCCGGTCGAAGTGATCAGTCTTTTCATATCTCTCTCCTTTACTGCGCCATCACCGTGACAGCCTCTCCGTCGATATAGACCGTTTTCCATTTGACGATCTTGTTCAAAAACGTGAACCCGCCGTAGCAGGTCAGGGCCCTGGTGTTTACAGAGTCCGACGCGATCCCGCCGGAGGTCACCACGTTTTTTATACTGGCCACATCGGCTGCTATGGCGTTGTACTGCGCGCTGGTGGCGTATTTCTCATACAGGTTCCCCCGGGTGATGGTGTCCGCCCCCACGTTCCAGCCGGTGACCGTGCTCTGGGCGATGTTTCCCCCGCTTACGGTGTGGCTGGCGATGTTCCCGCCGCCGATCGTGGCGCTGCCGATCTGGCCGCCGGTGATATACCCGGCGTCTCCGCCGGCCTGGATCCTGTTGGCGTAGACCGTGCCGGTAAAGGTCCCGCTGCTGGCCGTCAGGTTGCCCAGGCTGTCCACCTTGAACTTGCCCCCGCCTAAGGAAATGCCGTCGGTGCCGATGTAGACGCCGTTTTCCGCGCCGCCGAAGGAGGCCAGGCCGTTATACAGGGCCCTCTGCCCGACGGTGAAGCCGCCGACGGTGCCGCCGGAGCAGCGCAGGTATCCGTCCCGGTCGATCTGGAAGGTCTTGTTGACCGTCACCAGGCCCTCTAAGCTGATTTTCTCCGCCTGGATGGAGATCTGCTCCGGGCTCTGGTTGATGGCCGATATAACGCCGCTCTTCTCCACCCGCAGAGCGATATTGTCTGCGTTGGCCTGGATGGAGGCCCGCAGCTCTTCGGCCGTGTTTTGCACGGACAGGGTGATGTCCTCGGCGGTTTTCGTGATGGCGGCCCGGGTCTGGGCGATCTTCCGGTTAAAGGCGCCGGTCAGGGGACCTTCCGTGGGGAACTCGTCCTCTAACTCCGCCTGGCCCGGCGCCTCCAGATCCGGGTAACCGCTGCCGCCGTCCTCTATCCGGGCCAGCAGAGCATACAGGCCCCCTGCGGTCACGCCGTCGCCCAGCTCCGAGGCCGGGTCCAGGTTGGCCGCGGTTGCGCTGTACATGCTGTACGCGTAACCCCGCAGGGAGGCCAGAATGGCGTCGGCCATGGCCTGGGTGGCATGGGGGCAGTTAGCCGTCAGCTCCAGGCCCGTGTCGTCCCCGGCGGTGACGGCCGCGCCGTCGTCCACCAGCAGGGTGACCCGGGACACGGGGCGGGTCCGGCCCCGGTCCTCAAAGCCTGTCAGATCCAGGCCCACATAGTGTTTTTTATACAAGGATCCTCACTCCTCCCAAGGTGATAGCCCCGCCCCGTTCGGTGACCAGATAGTGGGTCTCCTTCGGCTCGGAGCCCAGCGGCACCAGCAGCAGCTCCCCCCGGCCGGTGACGGTCCAGTTGCCCCCGTGGGCTGCCGCGATATATTGCAGCTCCTGCCGGACGGTGGTGTCCGTAGGCGGGTGGTCCACCGTGTAGGCCGGGTCCAGCTCCGTGCGGCTGTCCAGAGCGCAGCCCAAAAGCCGGGCCAGCTCCGCCGCTGCGGCGGGCATGGACAGGGGGAAGGCCAGCTCCTCCCCCGGCTCCCAGACTGCCTCCGCCTTGCGCAGCACGTCAAAGGCCTCCAAGGTCCACAGCCCGTTCTCCTCCGCCCGCCGGTTTGTGAAGAACTGCCCGTCCCAAAGCCAGGGGCTGGCCTCCTCCCCGTTGACAAGGCGCACATAGCGCCGGATCTCCGCGGCCCGGGGGATGCTGTCCGCCGCCAGGGTCAGCTCCAGCCGGGCGCTGTTGGCGTTGCCGAAGCCAAACTCCTCAAACAGCGCCCTGGTGACGCTGTGGCGCACCACCGCCTCCGGCCCGTAGCGGACCCCGGCGATCTCAAAGGCGTACTCCCGCCGGGTGCCGGTCCGCTCCAGCAGGCCGGCCCAGAGGGCGTCTGTCTCTCTCCCCATGGCTACACCTCGATCAGATGAAAGGCCGCGCCGCTCCAGCTCTCGCCGCCGTCCCAGAGCGTCTCCAAGGTGGCGGAGAAGGAGGAGCAGTAGAAAAGCCTCGTCTGCGCCCCGTGCAGATCCAGATACCGGGCCTGGAAGCTGGTCTGGCTCAGGTCCTCATCCAGCCGGGCCAGCTCCTCCCGGCCCATATGGCACAGGGTATAGGACAGCTTCCGCTTGGTGCCGATCTTGTCCCGCCGGATCCGTCCATCCTTGGTGCGGACCGTCTGGTCCGTGTCCAGGTCCTCCCGGCTCCAGCCGTAGCCCTTGCTCCGGATATAGGGGGAGTAGTCATGTCCGTTGATGATCAACAGTTCCATCGTCCGCCCCCCTTACAGGACCAGCACGGGCCGGCCTGCGGCGCGGGTCATGTCGTTTACATGCCGGACCGTGTTCCGGGCGACCGTCCTGCCGTCCAGCTCCAGGGTGATGTGGATATCTCCCCCGGCGCCGCCGCTCTCCCGCAGCGCCTCTAAAAACGCCTGCTTCATGGTGCTCAGAGGGGAGACGATCTCGGTCTCCCGCTTGTTGTCCCCCAGCAGGGCCATGAACTCCCGGTTGGGCGGGATCACCGCCCCCTGGGCCAGCCGCGGGATGCTGACGCCGCTGACCGGCGGGATATGGAAGCCCAGCGTGCCGCCGCCCAGCCAGGACGGGACGTTGATCTGGAGCCGGTTCAGCTGCCCGATCATCCAGTTGACGCCGCTGATCACCAGATTCACCGCCCCCTCCAGCACCGACAGGATACCGTTCCAGATGCCCCGGAAGATATTTGCCACGCCCTGCCAGGCCCGGCTCCAGTCGCCGGTGAACACCCCGGCCACAAAGGCGGTGATGCCGCTGAACAGGGTCCGCACCGCGTCCAGCACCGGGCCGCAGCCGTTCAGGATGCCGCCCAACAGGCCCGCCATCAGCAGGCTTCCCAGCTCCGCCATGACGGCGGAGGGGCTGTGGATGCCGAACAGGGCGCAAAAGCCCTCCAAAAAGGGCCGGACCACATGCTCGTCCAGCCACTGGACGATGCCGCTCATACCCTCTAAAACGCCTTCCAACAGTCCTTCTATGGTAAAGCGCCCGTCCGCGCAGGCCCTCTCGCGCCACCAGTCCGCGATCTTCTGCCAGCTCTCCTCCAAGAGCCCCCACAGGACCGCCGCTGCCGCGCCGAAGGCCTCTCCTAAAGCCTCCGCCATCGCCCGGGCCACGCCCGGCCAATCCAGCTGTACCAGGAAGGTCCGGATCTGCCGGCCGATCTGCTGCCAGTCGATACCCGCGACGGTCTCCTGCAGGGCCTGAAAGAAGCCCAGCGCCACCCGGCCCGCCGCCTGGGCCAGCTCTGTCATATCCAGCCCCAGCAGGAAGCCGGCCAGCAGCTCCAGGGCCAGCTTAAAGCCGCTCCACAGGAGCCGGCCCAGCTCGATCCAGTCGGCCTGCCGGATCAGGCTGCTGAGCCCCTCTGCCAGGCCCCGGCCCAGCGCCTGCCAGTCATAACCGTACAGGGCCCGGGCCGCCAGCACCAGGGCCAGGTCCAGCCCCGCCCCTATAGCCGCGCCCAGCGCCCGCCAGTCGATGGCGGCGGTCAGCCGGTCGAAGCTCTCTGCCAGTCCGGCCCCTATCCGCTCCACCTTCTCCCGGATCTGTGGGAAGGTGAACATGCCGTAGAGCTTGGCGGAAAACCGGTTCAGCCAGGCCGCGCATTGCTCCAGGCCCTTTTGCAGCCGGGGCAGGCCGCTGTTCAGGATCTCATCCAGGAAGCGGGAGAACGCCAGTCCCCAGTCGATGGGCGCGGTCTCCTCCCAGACCTCCTCCCAGGCCCCGGCGCCCTCGTCCCCGGCGCCGCCGCCTGCGCCGCCGCTGCCGGGCTTATCGGTGACGGCCAGGGTGTTGATCTCGTCAAAGGCGGCCAGGGAACCGGCCGCCTCTTTGGCCGCCTTTCCGGTCCCGGAGAGGGCCTTGGCCTCCTTTTCCAGCGTTTTAACGCCGGTTTTGGCCCGTTTCACCCCCAGCAGCGCGGTGAGGAAACGCCCTACCGCGCTCACCGCGCCGCTCAGGCCCCGGACCAGGG
Organism: uncultured Oscillospiraceae bacterium; assembly: GCA_947630375.1. Classification (GTDB taxonomy): domain Bacteria; phylum Bacillota; class Clostridia; order Oscillospirales; family Oscillospiraceae; genus Limivicinus. The sequence goes on from CANRHH010000040.1 coordinate 7,820, forward strand.
CCGTCAGCGCCGGGAGCGCCGCCTGATAGACCGGCGCGAAGGCCGTGACCAGCGCCTCCTTCAGCCCGGCCAGGGCCTGGCGCAGAGCCTGGGCAGGCGGCAGCAGCTCCCGGATCCCGGCTTGCAGCTGTTCTCTCGCCGCGTCCGTTTTTTCCAGTGCCGCCGCTATCTGTCCCTCTCCCCGGGCGGCCTCCTCCGCCTTGTCCAACAGCCGGAGGTACTGCCTGGAGAGCTTTTCCAGCTCCTTCTGCGCCCCGTCCAGCGTTCGGTTGAATGTGATCTGTCGTATTTCGTCCTTTTCCGCTATCTCTCCCATCTCCTTTCGGAATCGTAAAAAATCCGCTTGAGCTTTAGGTCCAGGCCGCCAGCAGCGCCTCCTCGGCCCGGGTGGTGCCGGTTGGCAGCTCTACCAGATGCCGGTTGCGCCGCAGCCAGTCCTTTTCCGCCTTGTCCAACTTTTCGTGCCGCAGCAGCTTCAGGCGCAGGGCCACGATCTGGGCAAAGGTGCAGTCTCCGCCGATCTCATAAAAGGCGGACAGAAAGCTCCACCAGTGGAGGCCCCCGGTGTTGGAGCGCGGATCGTAGGGGATATCCCGGATCTCCCGGCCCAGCACCCGGTTCACCGGGGCCACGATGTAAGGGAAGTCCTGCTCCCAGTCCATAAGCCGGGGGCCCCTGGGCCCCCGCTCCTCCTGCCCGCCGGCGATGAAGCGAAAGCACTGCTCCAGGGCCTCGCCCAGCAGCGCCGGCGGGATCCGCTCCGGGTGGGGGTAAAAGATGGTCAGGGCCGCGGCCTGCTTCTGCCGGGGACTCAGGGCCGGGTCATTCAGCGCGGCGCAGATATCCAGCACCGCCCGGTAGTCGGCCCGGATCTCCTGTTCCTCTCCCCCCACCGGCAGGCTTTTGGGCAGGCCGTAGTTCACAGCCGGTACTTGGCCAAGTGCCTGGCCAGGGCCGGGTCGGCCAGCTGCCGCTGCTCCTCAAAGCTCTCCCCCATCTCGTCGATCAGGGCCAGCAGGAGATTGGCCCACACAGGCAGGCCCCCCGCCAGGGCGTACACGTTCATGTCCCCAAAGAGCTCGCCGCAGATGGGCTTGTCAAAGAGCCCGTCCAGCAGGGCGCGCATCTGGCTGTCCATCCGGCGGGAGATGTCAAACAGGGCGTCCCCCTCCGCCTGCTCCAGCTCCCGCCGGAAGGCCTCCTGCTTCTCGTCCAGCTCCCCGAAGAGCTTTGCCAGCTTCCCGGCAAAGGCGCTGTCTGTGGGATTGAAGGCCACCTGGCAGCAGCCGTTGAGACTGTATTCGGTCAGGCCGGTGGAGAAATTGATCTCGCCCATCAGGCCGCCTCCCCGGTAAAGGTGATTTGGCCGCCCTCGCGCTTGACGCCGCCCAAACTCCGGTCGCCGCCGTAGGTGACCTCGATCGGCATGGTCAGATTGCCGCCGCCTTCGCCGCCCAGGCCGGTGACCCGCACCGCGCAGGCGGAATAGCGCTCGGCAAAGCTGCCCAGGGTCTCGCCGCTCTCGCCGGTGTAGAAATGGGCGATGAGCATGTCCTGGTTGGCCAGGGCCTGGGCGTTCTGGCCGTAAACGGCCAGCTGCCACAGCTTCTGGGCCGCCTTGTCCTCCGCGTCCAGAGGCAGGGGGTCAAAGCTCTGGGTGATGATGGGCTTTTTCAGGCTGGTATAGGTCCGGCCCAGGATGTCCTGGAGGGTCTCTTCGCTCCAGTCGAACTCCTCGCTGCTGTCCTCCACCCGCTTGCCGATGGCGGCCCACTGGGGCTCCTCGGCGGAGGCGCCCACGTTCAGATAAGCGATCAACAGCTCCCGGGCGATGGTCTCGCCGGGCTTGGTGTTAAAGGTAAATTCCGTTGCCATAGTCGTTCCTTTCTTTTTCAAAGTATTTCATAGCGCAGCCGGAAGGTGATCTGCCGGTCCTCCCGGCCGTTTTCGGCGGCCCGGTCCAGGGCGGGGCCGGAGATCCGCGCCAGCTCCAGGGCCCTCAGGCCCTCTCCCAGGGACGGTTTTTGTCCCTCGGCCCAGGCTGCCACCCGCTCCAGCGCCTCGTCGGCGGCCAGGCGGCAGCCCTCCGTCGGGCCCGGCCGCAGCCGGAGCACCAGCTTGTACAGCCGCTCCTCCCGGGCCCCGCCGGTGATGTACCCGGTCCGGGTCCGGCCCTCCGCCAGGGGGATCAGGGCCAGGCAGGGGGCCTCGGCCCGGAGCGCGCCGTACAGCAGCTCCCCCTCCGGCAGAACCGGGCTGCTTTTCAGCCAGTCCAGCAGGGCCCGGCCGGGCCCCTGTTCTTTTTCGTCCATCCTACACGCCTCCGATCTCCCAGTGCTTCAGCCCGCCGAAGTCCCGGACCGCCACGCGCCGGACGGTGTACATCCGGCGTCCCGCCGGGGCTGTCTCCCCCTTTACGAAAGCCCAGTCCCGCCGGCCGTCCACGCTCCAGAAGCCGCTCCTGTCCTCCGCTTTTTCAAACGCCTCCGGCGGCAGATACCGCCGGGGCGTCCCCTGGGGGACAGCCCGGGCGGTCACCTGGAAGGGGATGAACAGCCGGGCCTCATCGGCGGCCTCCGGGCCCCCTTCCCCGAAGGAGGCCCCGCCGGTCTCCTCCAGCAGCACGCCCTCCAGCGCGGTAATGTGCGGGACCTCTCCCTCCGTCCTGGGCAGCCGGATCAACGTCACCGTGTGGGGAAACAGGCTCACCGGCCTCCCTCCTTCCAGCGGAAGCTCCGGACCCCGAACAGCCCCGCGAAGCCGGGCAGGCGGCCCAGATACAGCTCCAGCAGCGCTCTCTTTCTCTGCTCCAGATAGGCCGTCTGCTCCTGGGAGAGCCCGGCCGGGCCATAGCTCCGGCTCCAGCTGCCTACCGTCTCCGACAGGGGCCGGTCCTCTCCGGGGAAAGCGGCGGCGCGCAGCCGCTCCTCCTCCCCCAGCAGTTCCGCCAGGGCGCAGGCGGCCTTTCGGACCGCCCTCTGCCCCTTCTCGTCCAGGCCCTCTGTCCCGCCGGGGGCCAGGGCCTCGATCTGCTCCAGAGCCCGGGCCGCGAGCCTGGGGAAATCCTCCTCCGGGATGGCTCTGCCCAGATACTCTCCGGTATAAAACGCGTAGCTCACTTCGCTCACCGGCCCGACCTCCTTCACTCTGCCTTTTTCACCCCGGCGATCCAGAGCCCGGCAGGGTTATACAGCACCGGCATGAACAGGCCGCTGGCCTTGGTCCACAGCACCGCCGGGTCCCACTCCATCTTCTGGATCACGTACACAAAGGGTCGTTCTCCGCCGGCGCCGGCGGTGTAGAAGCCGGGCAGCTCCGCCTCGGGCGGGTCGCCCCAGAGGCCCGCGCCCACCTTTCCGGCGGCGTTGGCGGCAAAGAAGCTGACCTTGTCCTCGGGGAAATAGCGCTTGCGGCTGACCTGGGGCCGGCCGGTAGCGGGGTCTATCCCGCCCTCCACGCCGTAACTCAGATCGTCCGTGAGCACCGTGGTGATGCCGAACTCGTCGGCCAGGTAGCTCTCCAGGGCGGCCCGGCTCAGCAGCCCGCCGCCCAGGCTCCCGGCGACCAACCCCTGCACGGCCTTGTTCTGCCGGAGCTTGGCCAGGCTCACCCGGGAGGTGAGCAGGCCCGTCAGGGCCAGGCCCTTGGCCTCCGCCTTGGCGGTGATGTCCTGGAGCTGGCCGTGCACGTCCGCCTCCGGGCCCAGATCCAGCTCCAGGCCGGTCTGGTCCGCAGGCACGCCGTAGTCCACCGTCAGGTCCAGGTTGTTCTCCTTAATGGTCACCTTGCCGGTGGCCATCATCTCCGCCTTGGCCACCTTGGACCGGGTGGCCACCTGGTCCGCCAGGCGCACGCCGTCCTGAAGGACGTATTCCTTGATGTCCCCCTCCCGGACGCCGGCCCGGGTCAGCTCCCGCATCCGCTCGGACTGGTTCAGCTTGACCTTGATCAGGCCCTTCTCGATGTGCCGGCTGTCCACAGGCACCCGGAAGGTCCGGTTGGCCTCGGTGTCAAAGCCGTGGAAGTTGGCCATCACCGGGATCTGATACTCCGCGGCGATGCTCTGCCAACGGGCCAGGATGCTGCCCGTGCGCTCGTCGCCGATGATGCTGTCCAGGGGGTCGTTGGGCCGCTTCACGCTGAGGCCCACGTCCAGCCACTCCTCCTGGGGGATAAAGCCTAAGATCTGTTCTTCCATCTTTTCTCTCCTTTCCTCAGTAGGGCCGCTCCGCGGCCGGGGCCTTGCCGATGAGGGTGAAGCCTGCCGCGCCCTCCAGGCCGCTCTGGGTCTCCTCGGGCAGCCGGTCCTTATACACCCGGCCGGCCAGCACCACGCTGCCGGGCATGTCGCCGCTGGTCACGTCCACATCCTCGTAGACGATGCCCTTCTCCTCCCCCTCGCTGTAGAGGGTCCCCGCCGGGACGATCTTCCGGCCGTTCAGGCTCTGGGCCGAGGCGGTCTTGATCTGGCGGGTCTTGCGCACCAGGCCCACCTGGCTCTCCAGGAAAAAGCCGGCATCCAAGCCCCGGCCCTTCTCCTCGCTGCTGATAAAAGACATGTTTTTTTACTCTCCTTTCGTATTCCCGTACAAATTGCTCTGATACTGCCGGGCGATCTCCGCCGCCCGGCTCCGGCCCCGGGGCGGGGCGCCCGCCCCCACGGGCAGGGTGAAGCGGGGCCGGGGCCGGTCCGGCGCGAAGGCCCCCGGGTCCGCCTCCCGCTGCTGCCGCAAAAAGGCCTCGAAGCCCTCCGGGATCCCGTCCTTCACCGCCGGGCAGGCCCGGCGCAGGGCGGCCCGGAAGCTCTCCTCCGCGGCCCGGGAGCTGAAGCGCAGCCCCCTGCCTTCGTCCGCCCCCTCTATGGCGGTCCGGACCGCCTCGGCGTAGTCCCGCTCCGCTAAGCGGTCCCGGAGCGCCCCGGTGTCCGCGTCATAGCGGCTCTGGAGGGCCTCCAGCCGCTCCTCCGCCTGCCGGGTCTGTCCCCGCTCCCGGTCCAGCTCCTCCCGGCTGGCCCGGAGAACGGCTTCCGCCGTCTCCGGCGCCAGGCCCAGCTCCTGCAACCATTCAGTTTCCATGCTCTCTCCTCTCTCCGGCCGCCGCTTTGGCCTGCTCCGGTGTCTCCTTGTACCACTTCACCCGGTACTCCCAGGGGCTCAGCACTCCCGCCGCCAGCTCCTGCAAGTCCTGGGCCTTGTCTTTCCGGACCGTCTCCGGGTCGTCCAATACCCCGTCGCCCCAGCTGAAGACGGGCCGGACCTCCCCTGCCGGCGCCAGGCCGTACAGGTCGCAGAGGGCGTCCATGGCATAGACCAGGTCCTCCAGGGCCGCTTCCAGCCGGTTCTGGATGGCCTTGACGGTGAGCCGCTGCCGGTTCTTGGCGGCCAGGATCTCCGTGGCGGTCTTCTCCACCGTCTGTGGGTCGCTGAGGGTGCCGAAGGACAGCCCCACGTTGTACTCGATCCGCTGCAGGATCCGCTGGTAGCCCCGGTACAGGGCCTCGTCCCGCAGCTCCGGCGAGAAGGCCTCGAACAGGTTCCCGTCGGCGGTGAACCGGCCCCGGGCAAACAGCTCGTCGTCCAGCTGCCGGGGATCCAGGGCCGCGCCGTCGCTGTAGATCCGCCGCTTCCCGCTCAGATACTCCCAGCGCAGCAGGTACCACTGCTCCTCCGCCTGCCGCAGCAGCTCCACCGTGGGCTCCCCGCCGTAGACGCTGACCCCCAGGGGGCTGGCCGGGTCAATGTGGTTGGCGGCGGGGTTTTTGAACACGGCGAACAGGGGCCGCTCCAGCCCTTCGATCCGCACCTCCGGCTCCAGCCCGGCCCACCGGGGCAGGCAGCTCAGGGGCAGCTCCCGGCCTCCGTCCCCGGCGTAGGCCTTGTTGCGGATCACATAGACCCGGGTCCCGCCGGCGTCCGTCTCAAAGCCCTGGTATTCCAGCCGGGTATAGCGCTGGCCGTCCCGCTCCGCCGTCTCCCGGAACACCCCGGCCACCGGCCGGCCGCTGCCGTCAAAGGCCAGGGGGCTGAAAGCGGCGGCGGAGCAGATCTCCACCGTCAGCCGCCCCTCCTCCAGGCAGGGCCGCAGCGCCGCGGTCCCCAGGCAAAGCCCCCATTCCAGGGCCCGGTTCAGCTCCCGGAGAGCCGGGGCCAGCTCCCCGGCCAGGTAGGCCGCCCGCTCTCCGCCCTCCAGCTGCATATGAAATTCCGCCAGGGCGGCCCGGGCCAGCTCCCGCCCGATGGCCCCCGGCAGTCCGCTGGGCTTCAGGCGCGGGTCCTCCCGCCGCCAGGGCGGGTCGTCCACATACAGGGCGTACCACAGCTCCAGCCCCTGCCGCATGGCCGGCGGTACCGCGCTCTTCACGCCGAAGGCCCGCTCCGCCAGGCCCTCCGGCCCGGGGCCCGGCCCGGGCCGGTGAAAAAATCCTCTGAAAAAATCCGTAAAGCTCATACTCCTCCTTTCGTCATGTCTGCCTCCGCTTCCCTCTGTCACTCTCCCATCCACTTCCAGATCTCCTCCGTGGCGTAGCGGACCGCGTCGATGTGGTGGTTTTCCCGGTCCGGGTAACCGGAGAGAATCCGCCCATCCCTGGTCCGCTCGTACTCGTACCGGGCAAATTCCCGGAGCGTCTCCGGGCAGCGCCCCGGGTCCACCACGATCCTGGCCAGAGACTGGAGCCATTTCATGGAGTAGTCCAGGCTGCCCGGCCCTTTCCGGGCTCCCCGGCAGTTGAAGCCAAAGCTCCGGTAGTCGGCCACGCTCTTGGGCTCGGCGCTGTCGGCGGTGATCAGCTCCTCCGCTCCCACCCCCGCCTGCCGCAGCAGCTCCGCCGTCTCCCGGTTGCCTTTCTTGTAGGCTGTCAGCTCCTGGTATACATAGAGCACCCGCCGGGCCGGGTCGTAGCAGACCCGGTTGAAGGCCCAGGGGTCCGGGTAATAGCCCCAGTCCACCCCGCAGAGGCCCCGCTCAAAGCGGGCGATCTGTTCATCCGGGATCGGCTCGGCGGCCAGGTTTTCAAAGACCGTGCCCCCGTTGCCGTTGGCGATGCCCAGATACTCGTGCTCATAGGCTTTCGGGTTCACCTGCCGGACGTACTCCGCCTCGCTGAGAAAAGCCTCCCCCAGCCACTCCGCCGGGGCGCTGCGGTAGTCCGTGTGCAGGGTCAGCCGCTGCTCCTTGGGCTGCTCCGCCTCTTCGTTGGCCCAGTTGCCCCGGGTCTTGGGCGGGTTGAAGCTCAAGAACACATAGGCCCGGTCCCCGCCCCGGATCACCGACTGGCGCACGCTGCGCAGCTCCTCCGGCCCGGCAAACTGGTCCAGCTCCTCAAACCACAGGATGCCGATGTAGCCGGTCTTGGGCTTGATGGACTTGAGCTTCAGCGGGTCGTCCAGGCCGGAGAAGTAGATGGTCTGCCCCGTGGCCTTCAGCTGCAATTGCAGCGGCGATCTTCTGACCCGGAACTCCTCCTCCAGTCCCAGGGCCCCGATGGCCCAGACCAGCTGGTTGAATACGGACCGCTCCAAGGTGTTGCCCACCTTCCGCAGGGCCACGGCGTTCAGCTGCCGGTCGTTTTTCAGCAGCTCGATGATCTTCAGGGAGATGAAGCTGGACTTCAGAGAGCCCCGCCCGCCCTTGAACAGGTACTCCGTGTGCTTTCCCTGGCTGATATCCCGGTTCACATCCACATAGGCCCGGCCCAACAGCTCCGCCGGCAGCAGAAAGGGCCCGCCCTCCTGCTCCGGTACCGGCTCCCGGCAGCCGGCGGCGAAGCTGTTGATCAGGGTGTCCAGGGTCCGGGTGATCTGGGAGGCCGAGGCCTCCGCCAATTTTTCCGGGCTCCGCAGCGCCTCCAGGCCGTTGTCGATGATCTCGCAGAGCACGCCCTTCTTGCTCTCCATGAAGCTTAAGAGGTCCCCGTCCCCCGGCTCTCCCCGTTCCGCCGGCCGTTTTTCCGCCGGGACGGGCTTTTTCCGCGCCGGCTCCTCCGCCTGCCCCGCCGCAGCCAGGACCGCCCGCTTCACCGTCTTTGCCGCCACGCCGTTTTTCTCTGCCGCCGCCCGGTAGCTGCCCAGGGCCTTATAGTCCGCCGCAAGCTTTTCTCTCTGTTCCTCCGTCAGTCTGGCGGCCAAACACACCACCTCTCGTCCAAAAGTTTCTCCCGCCCTCCCGCCGGAGCCCGCCGCCCCTCCGGGTCCCGTCTGCCCCAGCCCCCGGCTTTCTCCGTTTTCGCCCTTTTGGCAATTATTTTTCTTCGTTCCGAAGAAGTTGCCCTTAATATACTCCTCATTTTGAAGAATGTCAAGCCCTCTTTAAAAATTTTTCTTCGTTTTGCAGAAATTCTCCTTGACTTTCTCTCCTTGGCCTTTATAATAATGGGTATAGATGAGGACCGGAGCTGCCTTTGGCAGGGAAAGGGAACGTGCTATGGACGCGAATGTGGACCGCATTCTCAAAAGCAAGCGGAAGGAACTGGGCCTGTCTGTCCGGGAGGTGCTGGAGGCGCTGGAGCGCCAGGGGGTGCGCATCGCCGCCAAGACCCTCTACGGCTGGGAGGCCGGCAGCCGCCAGCCGGACGCGGAGAGCTTCCTGGCCCTCTGCCGGGTCTACGGGATCGACTCCTTGGAGGGCATCGAAAAAGCCCCCACCCTGTCGGAGGAGGCCATCAGGCTGGCCCGGGACTATGACCGGCTGGACGAGCACGGCCGCCGGGCCCTGCGGGGCCTGGCCAATGAGGAGCTGGCCCGGCTGCGGGAGGCGGAGCAGACGGAGGAGACCGGGGAGCTGCTCTACATCCGGCACTATCTCACCGCCGCCGCCGCAGGCTACGCGGCCCCTATCGAGGGGGAAGATTATGAGCTGATCCCCAAGGTCAAGGGGGTGCCCGCCAAGGCGGACTTCTGCATCGACATCGACGGGGACAGCATGGAGCCCTATATCCATGACCGGCAGCGGGTCTACGTCCAGCGGGACACGGAGCTGCGGGAGTTTGACGTGGGCATTTTCTTCGTGGACGGGGATGTATACTGCAAGCAGTGGTGCCAGGACCACGTAGGGAACCTCTATCTGCTCTCGGCCAATCCCAAGCGGGAGGACGCCAACATCCTGATCCGCCGGGACAGCGTGCGCAACGTGGTCTGCTTCGGCAAGGTGCTCTTGCCCAAGAAGCTCCCCCGCCCGGTCTACCGGTAAAAAGCAAAAACCTCCGCCGAAGCGGAGGTTTTTGCTTGCAATTTGTGAAAAGGGGCATTATAGTAAGAGGCAGGTAATGCGTATCTCGCATGGATGACAGTAGGAAGTGACATGAATGGACACGAAGAAGATCCGCGCTCTGCTCACCGCCGTGGACCGGGGCAGCCTCACCGCCGCCGCCGCCGAGCTGGGCTATACCCAGTCGGGCCTGACCCACATGATGAACTCCTTAGAGGATGAGCTGGGCCTGAACCTGTTGGTGCGCAGCAAGAACGGGGTGCACCTGTCCCCGGCCGGGCAGGAGCTGCTGGACCGGATGCGGCAGCTGGACCGGGCCTCCGCCGAGTTGGAGGACCGGGCCGAGCAGCTGCGGCAGAAGAGCTTTTCCACCCTGCGGCTGGGGGCCTATTCCAGCGTGTCCCGCCAGTGGCTGCCCTCCATCCTGGCCGAGTTTCGCCGGGTCTGCCCGGACACGGAGGTCACCATCACCGTGGGGGACATCCCCGGCACCTACGAAGGCATCCGGGACGACCGGCTGGACTGCGCCATCGTCAGCTATCAGGAGGAGCTGTGCCGGGGCTTTGGCTGGGTCCCACTGCGGCATGACGCCTTGGTGGCCATTCTGCCCAAGGGGGCCCGGCTCCAGGACGGCCGCTTTCCCGTGGCGGAGTTTGACCAGAAGGAGTTTCTCATGCCGGCAGACGGTTTTGAGCGGGATATCAACCCGGTTTTCAACGCCCCGGCTCTGAAGATCGCCCCCCGCATCCGTTTCACCAATCTGGACGACGCCACCATCGTCTCCATGGTGGCCCACGGCCTGGGCATGAGCATCCTGTCCGAGCTGGTCATGCAGGGCATTCATGACGAGGTGCTGGCAGCGCCTCTGTCTCCTCCGGCCTGGCGGCATTTAGGCATCATCACCAGCGAGCGGGGCCAGAACGACCGGAACATCAAGCGCTTTGTCCGCTGCGCCCAGTCTGTCATCGGCCGGATGTACCGGGAGAGTTGACAGGGCGCTGGCGCTGTGATATAAATAGGGCAGTTACGGAGGGTTACCGAAGCGGTCATAACGGGGCGGTCTTGAAAACCGTTAGGCGGCAACGCCACGCGGGTTCGAATCCTGCACCCTCCGCCAGATAATAAAGGGGCAGCTTTGCTGCCCCTCAGCCTGTCAAAAAAGCTCGCCGAAAGGCGGGCTTTTTGGTATAATGGAGGAGGGGGGGTAGAAAAGATGGATGAA
>CANRHH010000041.1 GCA_947630375.1 uncultured Oscillospiraceae bacterium
TTGCACATTCTTGCCCCCTTATATTTCAATTCCCGGTGTATGGCTTAACTCATACACCGGGTTCTTTGACAGGCTGGCCCCGGCTTTGTCCTTTGACAAAGCCGGGGTTTAGTATAGCCGGATTTCCACCGGGTCCCCGGGCTCCAGCCGGTCTTCCTCTGTCAAACAGTCCAGGGCCAGGAGCGTTACCCCCGCGGCCCGGGCCTGGCGCAGGGCCTGGGCAAAGGCCGGGTCCGTGGCGGCGTTGGGCTCAAAATACCGCACGCCCCGCATCTGGACCACGAACACCGCCCAGGCCTCATAGCCCTCCCGGACGCAGTCCGCCAGGCCCCGCAGATGCTTGGCGCCCCGCGCGGTGGGAGCGTCGGGGAAGCGGACCACGCCAGCCTCCTCCAAGGTGACGCCCTTGACCTCCACAAAGCCGACCCGGCCGCCGTGCTCAATGTAAAAATCAAAGCGGGAGTCCCCGTGCCGGCATTCGGGGCGGATGCGTTCGGGCACGAAGCCCAGACCGCCGGCGGCCAGCCACTGAGCGCAGACTGCGTTGGGCGCGGCGGCGTCCATGTTGATAAGCCGCTCTCCCTTATATACGGCGATCAGGTCCCAGGCGGTCTTCCGCCTGGGATTGCCGCTTTTCTGGAGGATGACCGTGGCCCCGGGGACCAGCAGCTCCCGGCAGCGGCCGGTGTTTTTCACATGACAGACGGCCGTCGTGCCGTCCAGCAGGACCTGGGCGATAAAGCGGTTGGGGCGACTGAGAAAGACCGCCCGCCGGGTGTTTTCATAGCGCATGGGCCGGCCTCAGACATATTCCCGGACCCACTGGTCCAGGATCCGCCGGGCGACCGGGTCCGCCGCGCCGGTGGTCTGGAGCAGGAGCGTGTCCGGGTCCGCCTCCAGAGACTCCCAGAGCCGCCGCACGTAGGCGGTCAGCTTATCCCCCAGGCCCAGAAGACGGCGCAGCTCCTCCACCTCCCGGGGCCGGAGCAGCACCCCCAGGCAGGGGTTGTCCAGGTTCAGGAAATCGGCCAGGGCCTCCCGGTACTGGGGGATGACCAGCTCAAAGCCGCCAAAGGCGTCCAGCACCGAGAAGGGATACCAGGCCGCCTCCCGCAAAAGCCGGGCGGCCTCGCCGCGGAAGACCTCGTTGTCCTTGACCGGGGCCGGGCCGGACAGGTCCAGATAGGGCAGGGCTGTAAAGCCCTCCACCCCGGCCGCTGCCGCGCTGGGGAGAAGGTGCCAGACCTTCGGTTTTCCGGGCAGGGTGAGATAGCCCCCGGCCCCCGCGACAGAGGGCCCCAGGGCCTGCAGGAGCAGGGCCGATTTGCCGCTGCCCGGCGGCCCGTACAGGAAGAGATGTTTTTTCATGGTCCGCTGCCTCCGTGTTTCGTTTCGTGGCTCCAGTATACCGCAAAGGCCCGGTTTTGTAAATGAAAAGGGGCTTGCGCGGGCCTGTAAAAAGGAGTAGACTAAGGCGGGTTTCGAAAGGAACGCGGAATTTTTCCCGGAGAGCGGTCGGCTTATGAAGAAGAGCGCAAAATTGGATATGCTGCCGGTGATCTTTGCCCTGGCCTGGCCCACCATGCTGGAGCAGCTGATGCAGACGGCGGTGCAGTATATAGATACGGCCATGGTGGGCTCCCTGGGCACCCAGGCCACCGCCGCCGTGGGAGCCACCAGCACGGTGAACTGGCTGGTGAACAGCAGCATCTCCGCCTTAGGCGTGGGCTTTCTGGCCTATATCGCCCAGGCCTTGGGGGCGGGGGAGCCGGAGAAGGCCCGGCGGGCCTCCGCCCAGGCGGTGACGGTGTCGCTGGCGGTGGGCCTTCTGTTCACGGCCCTGACCCTGGGCCTCAGCCGGAGGATCCCGGTCTGGATGCGGGTGGACCCGGGGATCCGGTCCCTGGCCTCCCGGTATTTCTTCATCCTCTATACCCCCATGCTCTTCCGGGCGGCCAGCACCATGCTGGGCACGGTCCTCCGGGCGGCGGGGGATACGAAAAGCCCCATGCGGGTGGGGCTGGCGGTAAACGTCATCAACATCGTGCTGAACTATTTTTTCATCTATCCCAGCCGGACTCTGAGCTTCGGCGGATGGACCCTGCCGCTGCCCCGGGCGGGCTGGGGCGTGGAAGGGGCCGCCCTGGCCAGCGCCATCTCCTATGTCTACGGCGCCCTGGCCATCGGCCGCCGCTTTTGGCGGCATGAGGCGGTGTCGCCTAAAGGGGAGCGGCTGCTCCCGGACTGGAAGATCCTGCGGCCCTGCTTCCGCATCGCCCTGCCCAACATGCTCCAGCGCTTTGCCACATCCTTCGGCTATGTGGCCTTTGCCTCCATGATCAACGCCCTGGGGGAGACCGCTACCGCCGCCCACACCATCGCCAACACGGTGGAATCCGCCTTTTATATCCCCGGCTGGGGGATGCAGACCGCGGCGGCCACCCTGGCCGGAAATGCCTGGGGGGCCCGGGACCGGGAGAAGCTCCGCCGCCTGGTGAAGGATTTCCTGCCGCTGGAGATGGGGCTTATGGCCGTGTCGGGCGCTCTGCTCTTCGCCTTTGCGCCGCGGCTGGTGGGGCTCTTCTCCCGGGATGCGGAGGTCATGGCCCTGGGGAGCACGGTGCTGCGGATGGTGGCGGTCTCGGAGCCCTTTTATGGGGTCCCCGTTGTGCTGGAAGGGGTCATGATGGGCCTGGGGAAGACGGTGGTGCCCTTCTTCTTCAACATTTTCGGCATGTGGGGGGCCCGCATCACCGGGACTTATGTGTGCACCCGGGTCCTGGGGCTGGGCCTGGTGGCCGCCTGGGGCTGCATGATCGGGCACAATATGCTGCTGTTCGTCCTCTTTGGCTGTTATTTTCTCAGCGGCCGCTGGCAGCCGGCGGAAGAACTGCACCGGGAAGTGTTGTAAATTTGCCAATACAGCAAACCGGCAGAGCGTATCGCTCTGCCGGTTTGCGCATTTAACAGAAAATTCATAAGATGGTCAAAAAACGGAAAGAACTTTTTCATCATCGTTTCAGCTTCGGGGACTATCCTTTTCCTGACAACCGGAAAAGGAGGTTTTTCCATTGATCGAGGTAGAGCATCTGACGAAGAAATACGGAGATGTGACGGCGGTGTCCGACCTGTCCTTTACCATCGAGCCGGGACAGATCTACGGCTTTCTGGGCCCCAACGGGGCGGGGAAGTCCACCACCATGAACATCATGACCGGGTGCCTGTCCGCCACGGAGGGGCATGTCCGTATCGACGGATACGATATTTTTGAAGAGCCGGACAAGGCCAAGCGGCTGATCGGCTACCTGCCGGAACAGCCGCCCCTGTATCTGAACGAGACGCCGCTGGAATATCTGCGCTTTGTGGGCGAGGCCAAGGGGCTCCGGGGCGGCGCACTGAACGAACAGCTGCAGGAGGTGCTCCGGCAGACCGGCATCGACGGCGTGAAGCACCGGCGGATCGGGGATCTGTCCAAGGGCTACCGGCAGCGGGTGGGCATCGCCCAGGCCCTGCTGGGAAATCCGCAGATGATCATTTTGGACGAACCCACCGTGGGTCTGGACCCGCTGCAGATCATCGAGATCCGGGACCTGATCAAAGAGCTGGGCAAAACCCACACGGTGATCTTCAGCTCACACATTCTGTCGGAAGTGCAGGCCATCTGCGACAAGGTGCTGATCATCTCCAAGGGGCATCTGGCGGCCTTTGACACGCCGGAGAATCTGGAGCGGCACATGACCTCCCAGGAGATCATTCTTACCGCCGACGCGCCTCAGGACCGGGCGGTGGACCCGCTGACAAAGGTGGAATGGATCCAGCTCTTAGAGCTGACCGAGCCGGAACCGGGCCTCACTCGGGCGCGGCTGAAGGCCGAGGGGGAGGACCTGAAGGAGGCGCTGCGGGCGCTCTTCTTCGCCTTCGCCGAGGAGAAGATCGCGCTGCTGGAGCTGACGGTGGAGAAGGCCAGTTTGGAGAAGATCTTTATTGAGCTGACGGAATTTGCGGAAAAGGAGGAGCAGTCCTATGGCGGCGATCCTGAAACATGAGCTGAAAAGCTATTTTCACTCCCTGACGGCCTATGTGTTCGGGGCCTTTTTGCTGGTATTTGTAGGGCTGGGGACCCTGCGGTACAACATCCAGGCGGCGGTGAGCAATTTTGAGTTCGTGCTGCAATATTGCGCGCTGGTCCTGGCCATCCTCGTCCCTATTCTGACCATGCGGGTGATCTCGGAAGAGCGCCGGCAGAAGACGGACCAGCTTCTATACTCCCTGCCCATCAACACCACCCAGGTGGTGGTGGGGAAGTATCTGGCGCTGTTGACCGTCTATCTGATCCCGCTGGCGCTGGTGTCCGTCTATCCGCTGATCTTCTCCCGGTTCGGAGATGTGTATCTGCCCAGCGCCTACGGCTCCATTTTTGCCTTCTTCCTCATGGGGGCGGCTCTGATCGCCTTGGGCGTGTTCATCTCCTCCCTGACGGACAACCAGGGGCTGGCCGCCGGGATCGGGATGGCGGTAATGCTGTTCAACTATTTCAGCGTGAGCCTGTCGGAATATGTGTCGGCCACGGCCTTTGGCTCCGTGGTGGCTTTGATGGTGCTCGTGCTGCTGCTGGTGGCGGTGGTTTACACGCTGACGAAAAACGAGAACTTAGCTTTTGCCGTGGGCATCGTGCTGCTGCTGGCGGTGATGGGGGTCTATTTCCTGGACGTGGAGGCGTTTGACAACCTGCTGCCCCGGATGATGACCGCCCTGTCCCTCTTTGACCGCTTCGGCAGCTTTGTCAACGGGGTCTTTGACCTGACGGCGGTGGTGTTTTACCTGACGGTGGTCGTGCTGTTCCTGTTCCTGTCCGTCCAGGCCATGGAGAAGAGGAGGTACAACTGATGGAAAAGAAAAAACGCTCTTTCCCGAAACCGGCGGAAAATGGCAGCCGGCAGGCCCTGCGGGGCGGCGCCTATTCCCTGGCCTCCGCCGCCGTGGTCCTGGCGATCTTGGTGGTGGTGAATCTCTTTGTCTCCATGCTGCCGGCCTCGGATACGAAGTTTGATATCAGTGCCTCCAAGCTCTATTCCATCACCAGCAACACCAAGGTGGTGGTGAACAACCTGGACCAGGATGTGAACATTTATTGGATCGTCCAGGCCGGGGAGGAGGACGAGGTGCTGGAGACGCTACTGAGCAAATATGACAGCCTCTCGGACCACATCTCGGTAGTCAAGCGGAACCCGGATGTGTATCCCACCTTTGCCCAGCAGTACACCGACGAGACGGTGCAGAACAACAGCCTGGTGGTGGAGTGCGGAGAGCGGAACCGCTATATCGGCTATGACGATATCTATGTGCAGGACACGAACCTGTACGGCTACTCCTATGCCACCGCCTTTGACGGGGAGGGGGCCATCACCTCCGCCATCGACTATGTGACCACCGAGGAGCTGCCGGTGCTCTATACCCTGGAGGGCCACGGCGAGGCGGAGCTGCCCTCCACCTTCCGGGATCAGATCGAAAAGGACAACATCCAGATCCAGACCCTGTCCCTGCTGAAGGTGGACCAGATCCCCCAGGACGCCGCCTGCCTGCTGCTCTACGGACCGCAGAGCGACCTGTCAGAGGAGGAGATCCGGATGCTCTCCGACTATGTGGAGGACGGGGGCAAGCTGCTGGTCCTGGCCGGGCCCACGGAGGATGGGACCCTGGAAAACCTGTACAGCCTGCTGCGGCCCTACGGGGTGGCGCCGGTGGACGGCGTGGTGGTGGAGGCCGACCGGGAGCACTATGCGCTCCAGACCCCCTATATGCTGCTGCCGGACCTGACCAGCGACCCCATCACCGACTCTCTGTTAGAGGAGCACTATTACGCCCTGCTGCCTGTGGCCCAGGGCATGACCGTGGCGGAGACCGGCGGGACGGTCACGACCCTGCTGAGCACCTCCGACACGGCTTTCAGCAAGGCTGCGGGCTATGCCCTCAGCACCTATGACAAGGAGGAGGGCGACACCGACGGCCCCTTTGCCCTGGCCGTGAAGATCGACGACGCAAGCGGCGGCCAGATCGTCTGGTTCAGCTCCTCCGCATTCCTGGAGGATATGTATAACGCGTTCTCCTCCGGCGCCAACTGCGATCTGGGGATGAATGCCCTTTCCTCCCTGATTGGGGAGAGCGAGGCCATGGCCATCCGCAGTAAGTCCCTCAATTACAATTATCTGACTATCAGCAACTCCCAGGCCTCGCTGCTGAAGGTGTTGATGATCGGCCTGTTCCCGCTGGCCTATTTGGGGATCGGTGTCTGCGTGGTACTGAGAAGAAGGAGGCTGCAAAATGAAAAGGTCTAAGAAATTAGCGGTTTTACTGGGCGTACTGCTGGTGGCGGTCGCGGCCACCGTGGCGCTGGGCTTTTTTAAAGAGCGGACCGAGCAGATCAAGAACAGCGGCGAAGTGATCTTGGAGATCGAGCCGGACACGGTGCAGACCCTGTCCTGGACCTATGAAGGGGAGACGCTCTCTTTCCACAAGGGGGAGACCTGGCTCTGGGACGGGGACGACGCGTTCCCGGTGGATCAGGACAAGATCGGGGACTTTCTCGACCGCTTCGCGTCTCTCGGCGCGGCCTTTGTCATCGAGGATGTGGAGGACTTCGGCCAGTACGGGCTGGAAAAGCCCCTGTGTGTGATCAATCTCACCGCCGGGGAACAGAGCTATGAGATCCGGCTGGGCGATTTCAGCCAGATGGACTCCAAGCGCTATGTGTCTATCGGGGACGGAAAGGTGTATCTGGTGAACGAGGACCCGCTGGACGACTACAGCGCGGTGCTCAGCGACATGATCGACCACGACGAGATGCCCAGCTTTGAGAAGGTGAACGCGGTGAGCTTCACCGGCGCGGCGGATTATGAGATCTTCCGGGACGAGGAGAACCCTCTTTCCCCCTGCGAGGACGATGTGTATTTCACCCGGCAGGGGAGCGGGACGCTGCCCCTGGATACAGAGCTGGTGGACGGATACCTGGCCAACATCACCCTGCTAAACGCCAAGGACTATGTGACCTATAACGCCACGGAGGAGGAGCTGGAGAGCTACGGCCTGGATACGCCGGAGCTGACGGTGGCCGTGGACTACAGCGCCGAGGACGAGGACGGCGAAGAGCAGACGGAGAGCTTCTCCCTGGCCGTCAGCCGGGATCCCGCGGAGGCGGCCAAGGCCGCGGCGGAGGCCCAGGAGGCGGCCGAAGCCCCGGAGGAGACCGCGGACGGTTCCGAGGAGGGGGAAGAGGAAGAAGAGATCACCGCTTATGTGCGGGTGGGCCAGTCGCCCATTGTGTACAAGATCGACGGGGACGACTACAAGAAACTGATGGCCGCCTCTGTGGACGAGCTGCGGCACAAGGAGCTTCTGACGGCGGACTTTGACGCCGCCGTGACGCAGATCGACGTGACCCTGGAGGGGAAGAGCTACACTCTTACTTCCGAGACCGAGGACAAGGAGACCGTCTGGTCCTATGGGGACGAGGAGCAGGAGATCACAGCCCTGCGGGCCGCGCTGACGGGGCTGGAGGCGGAGAAATTCACCGCTGAAAAGCCGGCGGAGAAGCAGGAGATCAGCCTGACCGTACACCTGGACGATGAAAACTTTCCCAGCCTGAGCATCGAGCTCTACCGCTACGACGGGGCCTCCTGTCTGGCGGTGCTGGACGGCGTTCCCACGGCTCTCGTGCCCCGCTCCCAGGCGGTGGACCTGATCGAGGCGGTCAACGCCATTGTGCTGAATTAAGAAATTTCCCCCGGTGCAGCAGCACCGGGGGAAAGTCTTATATACGCGATTCAGATCCGTTTCCACTTGGCCCCGTGGGGAATATCGGTCACTTCGATGCCGGCGGCCTTCAGCTCCTCCCGGATCCGGTCGGCTTCGGCGTAGTTCTTGGCCTTTTTGGCCTCCTGCCGGGCCAGGATCCTGGCCTCCACCTCCGCGTCCGCTTCGCCGGACTCGGACACCACGGTGAACTGCCCGGCGGCTACCGCCTGCTTTTGCAGCTTCTCCCGCTCCTTGTCCGCCTTGGCCAGAAGATCCAGGCTCAGCACCCGGTCAAAGTCCCCGATGGCGGCCAGCTTGGTAGCGTCGTTGGTCTTGGCTTTCAGCACGTCGTACACGGCGGTGACAGCCAGGGAGGTGTTCAGGTCGTTGTCGATGGCGGCGGTGAAGCGCTCCTTCAGCCCGTCAAAGGCCGCCTGGTCCACCGGGCCGTCCGCCGGCTTCAGGGCGGCGATGCGGGCGATCAGCTTGTTATAGGCCAGCTGGGCATTGTCCAGATTCTCCCAGGTAAAGACCAGGGATTTGCGGTAGTGGCTCTGGAGGCAGAAGAAGCGGTAAGCCAGGGGATCGTAGCCCTTCTGCTCCAACAGGCTCACGGTGAGAAACTCGCCGCTGGATTTGCTCATTTTGCCGGAGCTGGTGTTCAGATGGGCCACGTGCATCCAGAGGTTGCACCATTTGTGCCCCAGATAGGACTCGGACTGGGCGATCTCGTTGGTGTGGTGGGGAAAGGCGTTGTCCACGCCGCCGCAGTGGATATCCAGGTCCTCGCCCAGGTGCTTCATGGAGATGCCGGAGCACTCGATGTGCCAGCCGGGATAGCCGGTACCCCAGGGAGAGTCCCATTTCAGGGCCTGGTCCTCAAACTTGGACTTGGTGAACCAGAGGACAAAGTCGTTTTTATTGCGCTTATTGAGGTCCTCTTCCACGCCCTCCCGGACGCCCACATCCAGGTCCTCGGCGCTGAAGTCGTTAAAAATATAATAGCGCTCCAGCTTGGAGGTATCAAAATACACGTTGCCGCCGGCAAAATAGGCGTAGCCCGTGTCCATGAGCTTGGAGATGATCTTGATATACTCGTCGATGCAGTTGGTGGCGGGCTCCACCACGTCCGGCGTCTTGATGTTGAGCTTGGCGCAGTCGTCAAAGAACGCGTCGGTATAGAACTTTGCGATCTCCATGACGCTCTTGTGCTCCCGCTTGGCGCCCTTGAGCATCTTGTCCTCGCCCTCGTCGGCGTCCGAGGTCAGATGGCCCACATCGGTAATGTTCATGACCCGCTTAACGGGATAGCCCTCGTAGCGCAGGGCCTTCTCCAGAATGTCTTCCATGATGTAGCTGCGCAGGTTGCCGATATGGGCGTAGTGATACACCGTGGGGCCGCAGGTATACATCTTCACGATATCCGGATGGTTGGGCACGAAATCCTCCCGCTTGCGGGTGGCGGAATTATACAGTTTCATAAAAATCCCCATTCTGCCGCCGGACCGGCGGCACGACGTTTTGATAGTTTCGTTTTGTGTTTTACGTCAATCCAGGTCCTTGAACACATCCCGGTTGCGGTAAAAGTATTCTATGCCGGAATAGACGGTGGTGATCAGGATCAGCGCCGTGACCACCGTGTTCACCAGGGAAATCTGAGAGAACAGCAGCATGGCGCACAGCCCCACCATGGTACAGGCGGTTTTGACCTTGCCGGACCAGGCGGCGGCGATGACCCGGCTTCGCTCCACGGCGATCAGCCGCAGGCCGGAGACGGCGAACTCCCGAAACAGCACCACAGCCACCGCCCAGCCGGGCATGAAGCCTTTTTCCGCAAAAAAGCACATGGCCGCCAGTACCAGCATCTTGTCCGCCAGCGGGTCCATAAATTTGCCAAAGTTGGAGATCTGGTTGTAATGGCGGGCAATGTAACCGTCCACTGCGTCAGAGAGACAGGCGAGCACATAGACCGCGCAGGCCCAGTACAGCTGGCCCGCATAGGCCAGCACGAGAAAAACGGGGATCATCACCACCCGGGCCAGAGTGATCTTGTTGGCGGTGGTCATACGTCCGCCTCCTCTCCATACAGGTTGCCGTCCTCTGCGGAACGGATCAGGACCCAGGGCATCTCTCCGGGAGCGCAGGAGCCCTCAAAGAATACCTGACCGTCGATCTCCGGAGAATCGGCATAGCTGCGGCCCACCAGCAGGCCGCTGTCGGGATCCTCGCCCTCACAGAGGACCCGGAGCTTTTGGCCCACCAGGCGCTGGCAGAAGCTGTCCATAATGGGGGCCTGGAGCTCCAGGATCAGATCCGCCCGGCGCTGGGCTTCTTCCTCATCCACATGGGGCATGGCCGCGGCGGGGGTCCCCTCCTCGGGGGAGAAGGGGAACACGCCCACCCGTTCCAGCTTCGCCTGGCGCAGAAAGGCGCACAGCTCCTCAAATTCCGCCTCGCCCTCTCCGGGCAGGCCGGCAATGAGGCTGGTGCGCAGCACCAGGCCGGGAATACATCGGCGCAGCCGGGCAAAGAGGGCGCAGATCTCGTCCCCGGTGCCCCGGCGGTTCATGCGCCGGAGGATCTCGTTATTGATATGCTGGATGGGAATATCCAGGTATTTGACGATTTTATCATTGGAGGCGATCTCTTCGATGAGCTCGTCGTCAAACTGGTCCGGGTACAGGTAATGGAGCCGAATCCACTCCACGCCGGGGATCTTGGCCAGCTCCCGGCACATGGACGCCAGGCACCGCCTGCCGTACAGGTCCGTCCCGTAGCGGGTGATGTCCTGGGCGATGACGATCAGCTCCTTGACCCCGTGCTCTGCCAGGTCCCGGGCCTCGGCCAGGACATTCTCCATGGAGCGGGAGCGGTAGCGGCCCCGGATGTAGGGAATGGCGCAGAAGGCGCAAAAATTGTCACAGCCCTCGGCGATGCGCAGATAGGCCCAGGCGGGCCCGGTGGACAGCACCCGGGGGATCTCCTCTACCGGGGCGCTGTTGCTGCCGAAAAGCTGCGCCGTCCGCCCCTCCAGCACTGCCCGGGCGGCCTGGACGATGGCGGAAAATCTGCCCACGCCCAGCACCGCGTCGATCTCCGGCAGCTCCTCCAAAATGGAGTCTTTATACCGCTCGGCCAGGCATCCGGTGACGATGAGCCCGCCCAGACGGCCGGCTTTCTTCAACTCCGCCATCTGGAGGATATTGTCAATGGCTTCGGATTTGGCCGCGTCGATGAAACCGCAGGTGTTCACGATCGCTAAGTCCGCCCCGTCCGGGTCCGGCACTAAGGTGAAACCCGCCTCGTCCATCAGGTAGAGCATCTGCTCGCTGTTGACCAGGTTTTTGGCACAGCCAAGGGATATCAGTGCAAAGGTATTTTCCATCAGTCTTCCTCTGTTTCAGCGCCGTACCGGGCCAGGGCGGCGCGGATCTCCTCCCAGGAATAACCCCGGCGGTATAAGGCGGCGCCGACCTTGCTCCGCTGTTCCCGGTCCTCCGGGTCCTTGAGCCGGGAGGCGATGAACCGGTCGAGCTTCTCGTCCGGCTCCGGCATACTCTCAAAAGCCCCGTCCCAGTACTCCCGGGGGACCCCCCGGCGCTGGAGCTCCTGCCGGACCCGCCCGGCCCCGTAGCCCTTGGCGGCATAGTGCCGGGCAACGGCAGCGGCGTAGTTTTCGTCGTTTAAAAAGCCCCGTTCCTCCAGCCACTGGGCGCTGAACGCCGCGGCGTCCTCGCTGACGCCTTTTTGCAGCAGCTTGGCCTCCAGCTCCCGGCGGGACATCTGCCGCCTGGAGATCAGCTCCAGGGCCCGGTCCCGGGCCAGAGAGCGCGCCGACAGGAGGCGCAGTTCCTCCAGCGCCTCCGTGTCCAGCACCTTTTGGGGCCGCAGGCGCAGCTCTGTCACCGCGCCTAAGGTGGATTTGATTTCCGTGCCGTCTTCCAGCACCACGGTGTACCGGTCGCTGGAGGTGTGCCGGATAGCGGTAATAAGCATTTAGTCTTCGTCAAAGTCCGCGGCGCTCACGTCCACGGCCCGGCCGGAGGCCTGGGCGGCCCGGCGGGCCTGGGGGCTCATGAGCTTGTGGAAATTCTCCCGCACTTCCTTCTCGATCTTCTCCCGGGCCTCGTCGTTTTGGAGCAGATACTCCTTTACGCCGTCCCGGCCCTGGATCCGCTGGCCGTTGACGGTGAACCAGGCGCCGGCCTTGTCGATGATGTCCAGCTTGACCCCCAGGTCGATGATCTCACCCACCCGGGAGATGCCCTCGCCGTAGAGAATGTCAAATTCCGCCTCCCGGAAGGGGGGCGCTACTTTATTCTTGACCACCTTGGCCCGGGTCCGGTTGCCGATCATCTCGCCGTTGACCTTGAGAGTCTCGATCCGGCGCACGTCGATGCGCACGGAGGCGTAGTATTTCAGGGCCAGGCCGCCGGGCGTGGTCTCCGGGTTGCCGTACATGACGCCGATCTTCTGCCGCAGCTGGTTAATGAAGATAACGGTGCAGTTGTTTTTGGAGATGGCGCCGGCCAGGCGGCGCATGGCCTGGGACATGAGCCGGGCCAGGGCGCCCACCACCGTGTCGCCCACTTCGCCCTCCAACTCGCTGCGGGGGATCAGGGCGGCCACGGAGTCCACCACCAGCACGTCAATGGCGCCGGAGCGGACCAGAGACTCGGCAATGTCCAGGGCCTGCTCGCCAGTATCCGGCTGGGAGATGAGCAGCCGGTCGATATCCACGCCCAGGGCCCGGGCATAAGCCGGCTCCAGCGCGTGCTCCACGTCGATATACGCGGCCTCGCCGCCGGCCTTCTGGGCGGAAGCCACCACGTGCAGGGCCAGCGTGGTCTTGCCGGAGGCCTCGGGCCCATAGATCTCCACGATACGCCCCCGGGGGACGCCGCCGATGCCCAGGGCCAGGTCCAGCGACAGGGACCCGGTGGACAGAGCCTCCACGTTCACGGGGATATCGTCGCCCAGGCGCATGATAGTGCCCTTGCCGTAATCCTTCTCGATCTTGGCAATGGCGGTCTCCAGCGCTTTTTTCTTGTCGCTGTCGGGAGGCGCGATGGGGGAGGCTTTCTTTTTACTTTCAGCCATGTTGGTTTTCTCCTTGTATTTTATTCGATCAGCTCTCCAGCTCGCCCAGCATCTGGCCCACCACGACCCGCTCCACATTGATGGTGTCGGTATGGGTCCAGGCGGAGGCGAAGCCCGCGTTCAAAAGCATCTCTTTCACCAGCGCCGCCTGGCCCTCTCCCACTTCGAAGACCAGGAAACCGCCGGGGCGCAGGACGGATTTCCAGAATTTGATGATGGATTTATAGAATTTCAAGCCGTCCTCCCCGCCGTCCAGCGCCCAGATGGGCTCGTAATCCCGGACGGAGCTGTCCAGCGTCAGGATCTCTGCGCTGGGTATGTAGGGCGGGTTGGAGACGATCATGTCAAACTGGCCGATGCCCAGGGGAGGGGAGGCCGTGGCGTCCGCCTGCATACAGATGATGCGGGAGCTGAGCCGGTTGGCGGCGATGTTCTTCCGGCTGATCTCCAGGGCGCTGGCGCTGATGTCCACCGCCACCAGCTTGGTGGCGGGCAGCTCGTGCCCCAGGGCGCAGGCGATGCAGCCGCTGCCGCAGCACAGGTCCAGGATCCGGGCGTCCATCTTCCGGCCGATGAGCAGATATTTGGCGATATCCACCAGCAGCTCCGTGTCCATCCGGGGGATGAGCACATCCGGCGTCACAGCGATAGGCAGGCCGTAAAACTCCCAGGAGCCGGTGATATAGGCCACCGGTTCGCCCCGCAGGCGGCGGGCGGTGTAGTCCAGCACCTTGTTCTCCACCTCGGGAGTGGTATAGAGATTCATGTCCCGCAGGAGCTGGGCCGTGGTCTTCCCGGCGGCCTGGGCCACTAAGATCCGGGCCTCCAGATTGTAGCCCTCTACGCCGCAGCTGCGCAGCACATTCCGGGCTGTCAGGTAGATATCGTTATAAGTCTTCATAGGGAACCTCCAGGTTTCTTCTGCGCCGGGGCATTCAGCTGCCCCAGGCGTCGCTGCCTTTTTCCTCGGGGATGACCAGCTCCATGGCCCGGATGGCGCATTCGATCATGCCATCGTCCGGCTCATAGGTGGTGATATGTTGAAGCCATTTGCCGGGAGCGGAGAGAATGGCGGAGAGAACATTGTCGTGGCCGCCACACCAGCGGTTGATCTCATAGCTGATACCCACCACCAGCGGCAGCAGCAGCAGATGGCAGCCGAAACGGGCCAGCGTGTTGCTCACGTGGACAAAGGCGTTGACCAGCACGCTCACCAGCACCACCACCAGCAGAAAGCTGGTGCCGCAGCGGGGGTGAAAGCGGGATTCCGGCCGCACGTTCTCCACCGTCAGCGGCTTGCCGTGCTCGTAGCAGAAGATGGTCTTGTGCTCCGCCCCGTGGTAGGAAAACAGGCGTTTGACATCGCTCACCCGGGTGCAGAGGGCCATGTAGCCGATCAGAATGGCGACCCGGACCAGGCCCTCGGCCAGGTTCCGGTAGAAAAAGCGGCGGCTCAAGGGCTTGATAAAGCCGACCAGGAAGGTGGGCAGAAAGAAGAACAGAAATACGGACAGACCGATCCCCAAAACCACCGCCGTGCCGATGATCAGCTTCTGGGCGGTCTCGGCGGGGAAGTGGGCCTCGATCCACTGGTCCAGCTTGTCCGGCTCTCCCTGCTCCTCCTCCGGCTGCAGCCCGGCGGAATAGGTGAGGGCCTGCATCCCCTTGACCATGGAGTCGATAAAAGTCACACAGCCGCGGACCAGGGGCAGGCCGAAAAAGGGAAAGCGGTCTTTTAAGAGTTTGAGTTCCTCTGTCTTTTCCACCAGGCCGTCCGCGGTGCGGCAGACGATGGCCTGGCGCTTGGGGCCCCGCATAAGAATGCCCTCAATCAGGGCCTGACCGCCGATGGAAGTGCGAAAGGAGCAGGAAGGGGATTTTTCAGGCATAATTTTCTCCAAAAGAAACGATCATTTTGAGGTGAGCGGCAGCGTGACCGTCACAAGACAGCCGCCGCCGGGGGCGTTTTGAATTTTCAGGTCGCCGTTGTGGCGGGTGATGATCTCGTCACACACGGCCAGGCCGATCCCGGTGCCCCGGTTTTTGGAGCTGCCCTTGTAAAACTTTTCCTTCACGTGGGGCAGTTCTCCCTCCGGGATGCCGTGGCCATAGTCCCGGATGCAGATCCGCACGCCCTCCGCCTCCTGGGAGAGGGTCACGTCCACCATTTTCCCGTCCCCGCCGTGGTTGACGGCGTTGTCCAACAGGTTCAAAAACACCTGCTTGAGCCGCTCCGGGTCGCCGGGAATGAGGGGGATCTCCGCCGGGGGATGGGTGTAATGGATCTCCATGCCCGCCTGGCGCATCAGCTCTCCGTAAGTAAAGAGCGCGTCTTCCAGCTCCGCGGCGATGTCGATCAGCTCTATGCGCAGATTGAAACGCCCGTCCTGGATCCGGGTGAACTCCAGCAGCTCCGACACCATCCCCGTCAGCCGCTCGGCCTCCTTGGAGATGATGTGGATGCCCCGGAGAGAGTCCCCCTGGACCGCCGGGTCATAGGCGATGGTCTCGCTCCAGCCCATGATGGCCGTCAGCGGGGTGCGCAGCTCATGGGACACCTGGGAGATGAACTCCGTGCGGGATTTCTCGGCCACGGCCACCTTCTCCGACATGTTGTTGATCTCGTCGGTCAGGCGGCCTATTTCGTTGTCGTTGCTGTCCTCCAAACGGATGCCGTAACTGCCGGAGGCGATCCGCCGGGCAAAATCGGTCAGCTCCGCGATCGGGTCGGACACGTTGCGCCAGAACCAGAGATTTACCAGCACGATATAGATCCCCAGCGCCGCCATCACCAGGACGACCCAGGCCGGATGATCCGAGGAGGCCCCCCAGATCCCCAGCACCAGCAGCGCCAGAGCCGCCGCGCTGGAGGCCAGGAGCTGAAACTTTAAATTTCTAAACATAACACTATTTCCTGCCGCTTATGGGAATGCGCCCGGAGCCGGGCACGGGGATCAATACCCCCACTTATAGCCGTAGCCCCAGACCGTGGTCAGATACTCCGGCTCGGTGGCGTCCGACTCGATCTTGATGCGCAGCCGGCGGATGTTCACGTCCACGGTCTTCAGCTCCCCGGAGAAATCGCTGCCCCAGACGGCGGTGAGGATCTCCTCCCGGGAGAGGGCCTTGCCGGGGTTTTCCATAAACAGCTTCATCAGCAGATATTCGATCTGCGTCAGCTTCAGGCGCTGGCCGTTCTTTTCCAGGGTGCGGTTGCGGGTGTTGAGCACAAAGGGCCCGCTGGAGATCTCCGCGGCGCTGCGCTCATCCTCGTCCACGCCCAGGCGGCGGATCAGCGCATCCACCCGGGCGGTGAGCTCCGCCGGGGAAAAGGGCTTGGTCACATAGTCGTCCGCGCCGGTCATCAGACCGGTGACCTTGTCGATCTCCTGGCTCTTGGCGGTGAGCATGATAATGCCCATCTTGGAGCCGGAGGCGCGGATGCGGCGGCAGACCTCAAACCCGTCGATATCCGGCAGCATCACGTCCAGCAGGGCCAGGCAGATGTCCGGATTCACCTTCAGTTTCTCCAGGGCCATGGCCCCGGTCTCGGCCTCGATGGGCTCATATCCGCTGCGGCGCAGGTTGATCACCACGAAACTGCGGATGTTGGCCTCGTCTTCCAATACCAGTATCTTCTTCATCTATGATCGTCCCCCTTCTTCAGAGATCAAGCGGCTTTCATAAACCGACGCAGGTCATAATTCAACGAGTGTAATTATAACACAGCTTTTACAATTTGGGTAGCCATTGTTGCAAAATTTTCTTTGTTTTTTGCAGAAAGATTACAGAAACGGCGCCGGGGACGAAAAAAAGGAAAGATAGCGGCTTGATTATTGGCTGACAAACTGATAGAATAGGGGCCATGCAGGCGAAGAAGAGAATCGTAGTGGGTATTCTGGCCCATGTGGACGCAGGGAAAACCACCCTGGCCGAGGCCATGCTGTACCTGTCGGGAAAATTGAAGAAATTGGGCCGGGTGGACCATCGGGACAGCTTTCTGGACCACTATAGCCTGGAGCGGCAGCGGGGGATCACCATTTTCTCCAAACAGGCGCTCTTTGATTATGGCGGGACGGCGTTTACCCTGTTGGACACGCCCGGCCATGTGGACTTTTCCTCAGAGATGGAAAGGACCCTGAGCGTGCTGGACTGCGCGGTGCTGGTGCTCAGCGCCACCGACGGCGTCCAGGCCCATACGGAGACCCTATGGCGGCTTAAACTGCTCCCCAAGTCAAGTACAAAATAAGTTGACCCATTAAAAAGAAGGATACGCCCCGGTGGTGAGAT
>CANRHH010000042.1 GCA_947630375.1 uncultured Oscillospiraceae bacterium
GGCGCTGTAGGTACAGGATGGAGCGCTAATCCAACCGACATAGCGACCATCATATCCAGGTTGACAGCCTTGGAGGCAAAAAATGGGATCTCCTACGAGCCTCCGGTGGTGGAAGGCCCCGACTTCGACGAGCCCATAGAAGACCCCGAGATCCTTATGGGGGGGGTAATTCTCCCGTTTGAATTTCCCTCCGAGAGGAGGTGGGCCGCGTGAGCAAGGTACGTGTACACGGAGCGGGTCCTGGAATGTCGGTCGCCTATCTCAAAGGCCCGCTGGGTTATGGTCGTGAGCTTATGGACAGCTGGGAGGATATTGCGGCAAAAATCAAAAGAGACCAATTTGACGGCTATATCGGCGACTACAAGACCATCAAGCTGACGACCGGGGAGACGGTCGTCATGGAAGTGGCCGGGATAAACACCTATACCGGCGTTGGCAATGTGCAAATCGGCCCACACGTGGACTTTATCTCACGCGACTGCTTAAAGGGCGCAAAACAGTTTAACGCAGAAGCAAACAACAACGGCACTAAGACGGAGCCTAATCCCTGGCGGGCAAGCAAGCTGTTTAAGGACATGAACGACGAGACTACAGGCGTATTCTCAACGCTGCCCGCCGATTTGAAGCCATATATCATTCAGAAACGTGCTCTTCTGGAGAGCCGTTACTCCGATGCTGGTCCTCTGCGCGCATCCACTGGATGGGCTTGGAACGACATGGGCAAGCTGTGGCTGCCCACGGAAGTGGAGGTATTCGGCAACACGTTCTGGAGCGACGGTGACGCGGGCTGGGCAGGCGGCAGTGGCTGCAACCTGCAGTACCCGATTTTCATTGGAGGGTTCAAGCATATCATCAAGGGCGACGGCAATAACGGTAATCGCTGCGCCTGGTGGGAGGCTTCCCCTCGACGCCAGTTTGCTACCGACATGTGCTTTGTCTACAGCGACGGCGGCGCCACCTACGTCACGGCGGCCTACGCCTACGCCTACGCCCCGTTGTGCTTCCGCATCGGGTGAAAGGAGGAGCTATGGACAATTACCGCATCAGTCGGGAGGAGATGATCGCCAATGTCATCGGCGCCCGGTACAGCATCAATGACCAAATAGCAATTCTCCGGCAGAGAGATACAAAACCGGAGGAGTATCAGGCATTTTTCGATTTCGCAGAAGAGGTAAAAAGGAAAGTCACGGAAGAATATGCCGCCCTGGAAGCGGCGGAAAAGGAGGACATCTATGACAGCAGCGGAGAAAGTGATCCAGATAGCTCGGGCGGAGCTGGGCTACCGGGAGAAGCGGAGCAACAGTAGCCTGGACGACAAGACGGCCAACGTGGGAAGCGCCAACTGGACTAAGTACGCCCGGGACCTGGATGCCATGACGGACTTTTACAACGGTCCGAAAAACGGCTATGCCTGGTGCGACGTGTTTGTGGACTGGTGCTTTTACAAGGCCTTCGGCGCGAAGACAGCCAAGAAGCTCCTGTGTCAGCCTGCCAAAAGCGCCGGGGCGGGGTGTACCTACTCCCTGGCCTACTACTTGCAGAAAGGCCAATTCACCCGGAGCCCCCAGCCCGGGGATCAGATCTTTTTCGGCAGCGTGGGCAACAGCAGCCACACGGGCCTGGTGGTCTCCGTAGATGGGAGCCGGGTACATACCATAGAGGGCAATACGTCTGATGGGGTGTTTGAGCGTTCCTACGCTCTGGGGGCCTCCAACATCGCCGGGTACGGGCGGCCGGACTGGAGCCTGGTGGGCGATGTGTCCGATCCGGACACCGGCGGCAGCGTGACGCCCGGGGTAGACCCCTATGGCGGCGTGCCCACCGTCCAGAGCGCCTGCACGGTGGAGCTGCCGGAGATCTATGCCGGCTGCGTGGGCGAGGCCGTCCGGGCCGCCCAGCTGCTCCTGATCGGCCGTGGCTATTCCTGCGGCCCGGATGAGGCTGACGGGGAGTTCGGAGCCAATACTAAGGCAGCGGTGCTCCGGTACCAGCGGGACCGGGGCCTGGAGGATGACGGCGTCCTTGGGCAGGACACCTGGGGTCGGCTCATCCGGGGGTAAGGAGGACAAGATCATGAAGGCTACTTTATGCACGGCGCTGGGCATCATGGGCGGGGCCATCTGCGCGGCCCTTGGCGGGTGGGATCAGTCGCTCCAGGCGCTCATCATTTTCATGGCGGTGGATTACATATCCGGCCTGGTGGTGGCCGGGGTGTTCCACGCCTCGCCGAAAAGCGAGACGGGCGCGCTGGAGAGTCGGGCCGGGTGGAAGGGCCTGGTCCGCAAGGGCATGACGCTGCTGATCGTCCTGATTGGCGCCCAGTTGGATGCGCTGCTGGGGCTTACATACATCCGGGATGCGGTGATCATCGCCTTTATTGCCAATGAGCTGATCTCGATCATTGAAAACGCAGGGCTCATGGGCATCCCGCTGCCGGAGATCCTGAAACAGGCAATCGAAATTCTACAAAATAAGAGCGATAAAAAATAAGGAGGAAATATCTATGGATTACTTTATGAAGTGGCTGAAGGCCGCGGGGATCCGCGCGGTCAAGACCTTCGCGCAGACCGCCGTGGCGCTCATCGGCACGGAGCTGGTCGGGTTCACCGAGCTGGATTGGCTGCACATCGTCAGCGTGGCCGGCGTTGCTGCCGTCCTCTCGCTGCTGACCAGCGTGGCCGGCCTCCCGGAGCTGGAGGAAAAGGCGTAAGCACGGGAAAACCCCTCTCGACCCTTGGAGGGCCGGGAGGGGCTTTTTCTTATTCTTGCTACTATAAAAATGGCCATAAAATAGTCCAAATATTTACCCCCTATTTTACCCCCAGAGCTTCATTTTACCCCTTTTTTTACCTTCTCATTGAGGGGTAATGTGCTGTAAAGAGGGTAGGTTTGAGCAAAGCACAAAGCCCGAGATTCCTTGAAATCTCGGGCTTTTTCTTGGTGCTCCAGCGGGGATTCGAACCCCGGACACCCTGCTTAAAAGGCAGGTGCTCTGCCTACTGAGCTACTGGGGCGTATGGCTGGGATGGCGGGACTCGAACCCACTATATCGGAGTCAAAGTCCGGTGTGTTACCATTACACTACATCCCAATAAGATCCGGCTGTGCGGAGGATTCATACTTGAGGCCGCTCCGCCGGGAGCGGCCTCAAGATCTATATGGGGTGGGAGATGGGGCTCGAACCCACGACACCCGGAACCACAATCCGGTGCTCTGCCAACTGAGCTACACCCACCATATGTTACATCTGGCACGCCAAGAGGGATTCGAACCCCCGACCTACTGCTTAGAAGGCAGTTGCTCTATCCTGCTGAGCTATTGGCGCATATTCAGGGCCCAACAGGGGTGGAGCGGGTGATGGGAATCGAACCCACGTATCCAGCTTGGAAGGCTGGTGTTCTGCCATTGAACTACACCCGCACGACCATTCCCTTATCAGCCTTGTCATAATACCATATTCCGGGGCCGCGTGTCAACAGCTTTTTTGGCCGGAAAGGCAGAAAAAAACCGCGGGGAATGACAAAACCGATTCCCCGTGATTCGAGGGGAAGACAAAGTGCCTTCCCCTTGAAAGCAACTCCAAGAGCATTCAAAAATGCTCTTGGAGTTGAGCAGATTGAACGCCGAAAGGGGGCTCCCGCCCCCTCTCCGCCCTCTCCCCCCGCAGTTCTATACACTGCCGATAGATTTGTATACTCCCTGTTTCTTTTTTTATTTTTGCCTATTTCCCACCGCCTTCCGACAAAATTCCCGGCGGCGGAAGGGTATACTGTGGGTACAGGAGGTGAGGAAATGAGGAAAATGTTGTGCGCCGCGCTCTCTCTGACGCTCTGCCTGCTGCTGAGCACCTGTGCTTTCGTGGAGGAGCCGCCCCCGCCGGACTATTTAAAACAGATGACAGAGGCGGCGGCCGCCGGGGATATCCAGGCGGGCCGTGACATTGAGCAAGCCCAGCGCTCCGCCGGGGAGCAGGAGGTGCTCTCCTTCGACCAGCTGTACCTGCTGGCCCAGTATATCAGCATCCAGGCGGGGGAGCCCCGGCTGCGGGACGAGCAGCGGCTGTGCGCAGGGGAGGTCCTGCTGAACCGGATGGCCTCGCCGGAATTTCCCAATACCATGCGGGGGGTGCTGATGCAGATGGACGGGGAGGCCGCCGCCCTGGCCAGCCCCCAACTGACGGACCTGGTCCCCAGCCGGGCCTGCATCGGGGCGGCGCTGCGGCTGCTGCAGGGAGAGCGGCTGATGGAGCCCTCGGTGGTGTACCAGCGCAAAGAGCGGCAGGGGGAGATCTATGCCACCTTTGCGGACAAGCTCCTGGGCTTTACATACTTCTGCCGCAGCGAGAACCCGGAGCTGTACCCCTCGACGGCCCTGCCGGAGCAGATGCCCGCCCCGGACGCGGTGACCAGTTAAAAAAGGATCCAAAACCTCTGGCGAAAACCGGAGGTTTTGGATCCTTTTTGATGGCCGGGGCTCACTCCGGCAGCTTGCACACGTCGATCCACTCCCGGGCCCGGGAGTACCGGTACAGCTCCTCTAAGTTCAGCTCAATGGCGCTGTTGGCGCTTCCCACGGCGGGAAAAACAGTCGTGAAGCGCTTGAGGCTCTCGTCCAGGTAGACGGGGATGCTCTCGTCGATCCCGAAGGGGCACACGCCGCCCACCGGGTGGCCCACCATCTGCAGGACCTCTTCCGCCGAGAGCATTTTGGCCTTGAAGTGGAACTTCTCTTTGAATTTGTGGTTGTCGATCCGGGCATCCCCGGCGGCGAGGATCAGCATACAGCCCTCTCCGTTTTTGAAGGAGAGGGTCTTGGCGATGCGGGCCCCCTCCACGCCCAGCGCCTGGGCGGCCAGTTCTACCGTGGCGGAGGAGACAGTAAACTCCTGGACCCGGTCCTCTATCCCCAGGGCGCGAAAATACGCCCGGCCTTTTTCAATAGACATACTGCGCTGTTCTTCCTTTCTTTATCCATTCAGCGGATCAGCGGCGGCCGCCGCCTCCGCCGGAAAAACCGCCGCCGCCCCGGCCGCTGGGCCGGGAGCCGCCGGAAAATCCGCCGGGCCGGCCGCTGCGCCCACCGCCGCTCATGCCGCGGGAAGAGAAGCCGCCGCTCTTAGGCGGAGGGGAGGGCCTGGAGGGCCTCACGGGAGGCCGGTTCTGCCGGTAAGCCCCAGGAGGCGGCGCGCCCCGATAGGGCCCCGGCCCGCCCATGGGAGGCGGCGGGGGAGGCGGCATCCTCCTCCAGCCCGTGCGCCAGCTCCAGCGCCGCCGGTACCGGCGCACAGGCCGGAGCAGCGCCGAGAGCAGAGACAGCACCAGGACCACAAGGAAAAGGGGGAGGATCACGGCCAGCGGGGACCGCCTTTGATAGGTGACCACGGTGGAGCCGGTGTTCCGGGGCACGACCGCCTCCCCGGCCGGCAGCGCCGCGCCGTAATACTGCCCGTACCAATCCAGCATCACCGGGAGGAGCCGGTCTACGGCGGCGTCATAGTCGCCCCGGTCAAAGTCTTCCCAGAAGTTTTCCTCCAGCCAGGCGTCCACCTGTTCTCCGGTCAGCGCGCCGCTTAGCCCCAGCCCGTAGGCCAGCCAGCCCTTGCCCTCCTGGATGCCCAGGAGCAGGAGCATGCCGTTGTTGTTCTCCGCCGAGCCGACGCCCCAGTCGTTAAACAGCTCATAGGCGTACTCGTCGGCATACATGCCGCCCAGGTAGTCCACGGTGACCACCACCAGCTGGGCCCCCCGGCACTCGGACTCCAGCAGGGCGTTGGCCTGGATAATGGCCTCCTCCGTGTCCTGGGAGAGGACCCCGGCGTTGTCCACCACATAAAAGCTCTCGCTCTGCTCCACCAAGGCCAGGGCCGCCGGGCTCAGGCACAGCAGCAGAACCAGGACCGGGAGCAGGGCCGCCAGGCTCTTTTTCAAGCGCCGCTCAGTCATAGGCGAAATACTCCGGCATGTCTACGCCGGCCAGCTCCGCCAGAAAATCCGTGGGGAAATGGTCATACTGGCGCAGGAAGGTCTGTACATACTGGTTATAGCTGTTCCCGGCGGTCTCAATGGCCGCCTTGGCCCCGGCGATGGAGTTCTCGTACTGCTCCAGGCCCGAGGCGTCCCGCTCGCTGAGCTCTGCCCGGTGCATCTGGTCGATGAGCTTGTCCAGGGAGGAGCACAGGTCGCTGTAGCAGTAATAGACGTACGACAGCTCGTTTTTGGAATAGGACTGGGACAGCCGCAGACTTTCCGAATCCCAGTCCACATCCTCGGTGTCCAGCCCGTAGTTGTCCGCGATGGTGACCAGCCCATCGGCATAGGAGCAGAGGTTGGTCAGGTGGGAGGCGGTGCTCCGGTAGACGCCGTTGTCGGCCTCAGTGGGGGACATGTTATAGAACACATCGGTCACATCCTGCGCCATGCGGCCGAACTTTACGTCCACCGACAGCAGCGTGGAGGCGAGCACCAGCGCGGCGGAGAGCACCAGGGCCACGCCTTTTCTACGGAAAAATTTCATCCTTGAAACTCCTTACAGATCAGAGGGCTCAGCCCCGCATTTCCAGCAGCTTCTGCTTCAGCTCGCCCTCGATGCGGCCCAGCTCCTCCTCCGCCTGGGCCCGGCGGGCCCGGCCGTCGTCCTGGATCTGGCGCACTTCGTCCAGCGTGGCGATCAGCTCCTCGTTGGTCTTCTTCAGGGTCTCCATATCCACGATGCCCCGCTCGGCCTCCCGGGCCACGTTCACGCTGCCCTGGTGCAGGACCTGGGCATTCTTCATCAGCAGCTGGTTGGTCACGTCCGTCACCTCCCGCTGGGCCTGCATGGCCTGGTCGGAGTGGTACAGGGACAGGGCCATCACCATCTGGCTCTTCCAGAGGGGAATGGTGTTGACGATGGAGGAGCGGATCTTGTCCGCCATCAGCTGGTCGTTGTTCTGGACCATACGGATCTGGGGGGCCATCTGCACGGAGATGGTCCGGGTCAGCTCCAGGTCGTGGAGCTTCTTTTCAAAACGGCCGATCATGTTGGAAAAGTCGTTGGCGGCCTGGGCGTCCTCCGGCAGGCCGGTCTCGTTGGCCTTGGCCACCAGCTTGGGCAGCTCCTCGCTGCGGAGCTGCTCGATCCGCAGCTTCCCGGCCAGAATGTACATGGTCAGCTCCTTCTGGTACTCCTGGTTCCGGACATACATCTTGTCCATCATGCTGATATCCTTCATCAGCACCAGCTCGTGCTTCTCCAGGGCTTCCACGATCCGGTCCACGTTGACTTCGGCCTTGTCATACTGGGCCTTGAGAGAGGCGATGTTCTGCCCGGCCTTTTTGAAGAGGCCCAAAAAGCCCTTTTTCTCCTCCGGCTCAAAGTTCAGGCCCTTCAGCTCCACCACCAGGTCCCCCAGCATACCGCCTACCTCGCCCAGGTCCTTGGTGCGGACGCTGTTCAGGGCGGCGTCGGAAAACTCGGAGATGTTCTTCTGGGCGTTGCTGCCGTAGTTGATGACCTGCTCGCTGTTGAGGATGTCGATCTTCTGGGAGAAGTCCCGGACGGCGGCCTGCTCGGCGGGGGAGAGGCTGTTCAGATCCAGTTTTTCCACCGGAGCGGCCTGCTCAGCCGCTTGGGCCTGGGCCTCCTGTTCGGCGGCCGCGTCCCCGGCGGGGTCCAGTGTCAGAGAGGGAATGTAGCTTTCTTCGTTCATGGTGCGTTCCTTTCTGTCCGGATTCTACGGACGTTCTTTTGTACCGGCGGTCAGACCTCAAAATCCTTGTCGCCGGAGAGGCCCTCCCGGGCCAGCATGGTGTTCATGACCTCAATGTCTGTCTCGATATCCAGGGCCTGGTTTGCAAAGAGAGAGTCCAGCCGCTTCTTAAAGGCCTCAATGGCCGCGTCCAGCATCTCGTTGATGTTCTTCATGCTCTTGTCCAGGTTCTCCCCCTGGATGCCCTGGGCGCTCATCCGGTCATAGGCGTTGAGCAGCTTGATGGTGGTGGGCAGATAGTAGTTCAAAAACTTCTTGATCTGCGGGATGTCCGCCGGGTCGGCAATGGCGTCCTGGGTGATCTTGTCGGTAATGCGCATGAGCTCGTTGATCTTGACGCGCACCTCCGGGTCCTTGATGGACATGTACAGCCGCCCCATTTCCGCCAGCGCCCGGTTGCCCTCCTCTAAAATAGGGTCGATCTCCGGGCCGTAGCTCTTCTTGGGGGGCTGGGGCGCCTGCTCCTTCTGTTTGGCCTGCTGCCGCTCCGCCTGCTCCCGCTCGGCTTTCTCCCGGGCGGCCTGCTCCCGCTCGGCGCTCTTTTTGGCGGACCGGCGGCCGGCCAAAAAAGCCGCGCCGCAGCCTGCCGCCAGCGCGACCAGCAGCCCGAAGAGATTGTACATGGGCAGGAAGATACTCAGCAGCGCCCAGGTAATGGCAAAACTATAAATAGGTCCGGGGCCGGAATGGCCCCCTCTGTTTCCCGACAAGGCGGCGACCTCCTTCGCAGCTTCAAAAAGCCTGCAATTCCTTATATAAATTATTTTATATCTAAATATTGTTTCCGTCAAGAGTATTGCAAAGCAAACCGGGTTTGTAGTATAATGTTCCATCACGAGCTTGAAAACGGCAAGGGGGGAGAGTTGTGCTGCTGATCGCGCCATCGATCTTGTCCGCGGATTTCAGCTGCCTGGGCAGGGAAGTGGAAGAGGTACAGGCCGCCGGGGCGGACTGGATCCATTTTGACGTGATGGACGGTTGCTTTGTGCCCAACATCTCCATGGGGCTGCCGGTGCTGTCCTCCCTGCGGGCTGTGACGGATCTGTTTTTGGATGTGCACCTGATGATCGACCGGCCCCTCCGCTATGCCCGTCGCTTCTGCGAGGCCGGGGCGGATCTGGTGAATTTCCACGTGGAGGCGGACAGCCGGGAGAATCTGCTGGCCGCCATCGGGCAGGTGAAGGCCCTGGGGAAAAAGACGGGGATCACCCTGAAGCCGGGTACGGAGGCCGCCGCAGCGGCGCCC
The DNA here is from genome assembly GCA_947630375.1 of uncultured Oscillospiraceae bacterium. Lineage (GTDB taxonomy): Bacteria > Bacillota > Clostridia > Oscillospirales > Oscillospiraceae > Limivicinus. Next base: position 8,994 of record CANRHH010000042.1, read on the forward strand.
TATCTGCCCCTGGTGGACCTGGTGCTGGTGATGACGGTGGAGCCGGGCTTCGGCGGGCAGCGCTTTATGGAAGAGCAGCTGCCCAAGATCGCAGCGCTCCGGGAGCAGATCGAGAAGCAGAATCCGGCCTGCCGGCTGGAGGTAGACGGCGGGATCGACCGGAGCACCGCGCCCTTGGTGAAGACCGCCGGGGCCGACGTGCTGGTGGCGGGCAGCGCCGTTTTCAAAGCCGCGGACCGGCGGGAAGCCATCCGGGCCCTGCGGGGTTAAAACACAGACACAGAGGAGAACACTATGCCGTTTTTTCCAGCCGCCCTTGAGACGCTGATCGACAAATTTGCCTCCCTGCCGGGGATCGGCCGCAAAAGCGCCCAGCGCTTGGCCTTTCACATGCTGGCCCTGCCGGAGGAGGAGGCTCTGGCCTTTGCCAATGCCATCACCCAGGCCAAGCAGAGCGTCCACTGCTGCAAAATCTGCCAGAATCTGACCGAGGGGGAGGTCTGCGGCATCTGCGCCAGCGACCGGCGGGATAAATCCACCATCTGCGTGGTGTCCGAGCCCCGGGATGTGCTGAGCATCGAGCGGGGCCGGGAGTATAACGGCACCTATCACGTGCTCCATGGGGTGCTCTCGCCCATGAACCACGTGGGGCCGGACGATATCCGCATCAAGGAGCTGCTGGTCCGGGCGGCGGAGGAGCCGGTGGAGGAGGTCATTATGGCCACCAATCCGGACACCGAGGGAGAGGCGACCGCCATGTATATCTCCCGGCTTTTAAAGCCCTTCCACATCAAGGTGACGCGCCTGGCCTACGGGATTCCCGTGGGCTCCAACCTGGAGTTTGCCGACGACGCCACTTTGAACCGGGCCCTGGAAGGCAGAACGGAGATGTAGGGCCCGTTTGAAATGGCAGCGGGAGGGATATAATCTTTCCGCGAACCCCCGCGGCGGGGGCTGACGCCGCAGCGCATACATACTGCAATACAATGGAATGGAGACTCTATGATTTCTAAAGTAAAAATTATTCCTCTTGGCGGTCTCGGGGAGATCGGCAAGAACATGACCGCCTTTGAATGCGGCAGCGACATCATCGTGGTGGACTGCGGCATGGGCTTTCCCGATGAAGATATGTACGGCGTGGACATCGTCCTGCCGGACTTCAGCTATCTCAAGAGCAACGCCGGGCGGATCCGGGGCCTGATCCTCACCCACGGCCACGAGGACCACATCGGCGCGGTGCCCTATCTGCTCAAGGAACTGGACGTGCCCATTTACACCACGCCCCTCACCGCCGCTTTGGTGGAGCTGAAGCTGGAAGAGCACGACCTGCTCTACAACAGCCAGATCTTCACCAAAAAGACCGGCGCCAGCTTCCGGCTGGGCTGCTTTACCGTGGAGTTTATCCACGTCAACCACAGCATTCCGGACTCGGTGGCCCTGGCCATCGGCACCCCCATCGGCACCATCATCCACACCGGGGATTATAAGATCGACGTGACGCCCATCTCCGGCGGCATGATCGACCTGACCCGCTTCGGCCAGCTGGGCAATGAAGGGGTCCTGGCCATGCTCAGTGACTCCACCAATGTGGAGCGCCCCGGTCACTCCGAGTCGGAGCGAAAGGTGGGGGAGGGCTTTGACAGCCTCTTTGTGGGCTGTGACAAGCGCATCATCATCACCACCTTTGCCTCCAATGTCCACCGGCTCCAGCAGATCATCAATGTGGCGGCCAAATACAAGCGGAAGGTGGCCATCACCGGGCGCAGCATGGAAAATGTCCTGCGCGTGTCCACGGTGCTGGGCTATATGGATATCCCGGAGAACGTGCTGGTGGACCTGGAGCGGGTCAATGGCCTGCCGCGGAATCAGGTGGTCATCATCTGCACCGGCAGCCAGGGGGAGACCATGTCCGCCCTGTACCGGATGGCCTTCTCCGAGCACAAGCAGATCCATGTGGACACGGGGGACCGGGTCATCATCTCCGCCTCCGCCATCCCCGGCAACGAGAACACCATCAGCCGGGTCATCGACGAGCTGTGCCACAAGGGCGCGGAGGTGATCTATGACCGGAACACCGCCCTGCATGTGTCCGGCCACGCCTGCCAGGAGGAGCATAAGATGATGCTGGCCCTGGTGCGGCCCAAGTTCTTCATCCCCGTCCACGGGGAGTATCGGATGCTGGTCCGGCACCGGGAGCTGGCCAAGCTCATGGGCATCCCGTCCAAGAACATCGTCCTGGCGGAAAACGGCAGCGTGATCGAGCTGACCAAAAAGAGCGTCAAGTGTGAGACCAGCGTCCAGGCCGGCGCGGTGATGGTGGACGGCAGCGGCGTAGGCGAGGTAGGCAGCGTCGTCATGCGGGACCGGCACCGTCTGGCGGAGGACGGCATGATCGTGGTGGTCCTGCCCTACTCCTCCTATGACCACACCCTGCTCACCGAGCCGGAGATCGTGACCCGGGGCTTCATCTATGTAAAAGAGGCCGAGGAGCTGATGGACGAGCTGAAGCGGGTGACGGTGGAATCCGTCAACGCCTGCCAGAGCCAGCATGTCACCGACTGGAGCGCCATCAAGAGCCGGGTAAAGAACAACCTCTCCGGATATCTGTACAAGACCACCCGGCGCAGCCCCATGATCCTGCCGGTGATCTCGGAGATCTGAACGGAGGCCGCCGTGAATATACAGATATTCGGCAAATCCAAGTGCTTTGACACCAAAAAGGCCCAGCGCTACTTTCAGGAGCGCCGGATCAAATTCCAGTATATCGACCTGCTCCGGTACGGCATGAGCCGGGGAGAGCTGAACGCGGTGAAGAACGCGGTGGGCCTGCAGGCCCTGGCGGACCCCAAAGATCAGGATTATCCGCTCTTCCAGTACCTGGCCTCAGACGAGGCCAGGCTGGAGAAGCTGTTTGAAACGCCGGAGCTCATCAAGACCCCGGTGGTGCGCAACGGGAAGCAGGCCACCGTGGGCTACTGCCCCGAGATCTGGAAGAACTGGACATAAAACAGAGGCGCGAAAAGCGGGCAAAAAGCCGGCCTGAAACCGGCATCCCATTTTTTGACTTTTGCTCCAATAAGGCTTGCATTCAAGGGCCCGATGTGCTAATATAGAAATGATATGCGGGTTTTCTACCTGTTATGGCCCGTTTTTCCTTTCGCTTTTTAAAGGATCGAGAAAAAAGGCCCTCCGGTCCGGAAAAGCCCCGGCCGCCCGGCGGCCAGGGCCGGATCATATAAAAAGACAGAGGATGGTAAACAAGTGGAAGTTGAACGCGAAGAAGAGACCATAGACCTTCTGGAATTATTCGGTGAGCTGAAGCGGCACATCGTCGCCATTGTGCTCTGCACGGTGGTGGCGGCGGTGATCGGCTTCGTTTTCACGAGCTTTCTGGCCACGCCCCAGTATGAGGCGTCGGCGCTGATGATCGTCAACACCCGGCTGGACAGCGCCAGTTCCGTCACCAATGACCAGATCAATTCCGCCACCCGCCTGGTAGAGACTTACGGCATCATTATCAGGAGCGACAGGGTGCTTTCGCAGGTGGCCGGCAACCTGGGAATCGATCCGGGTCAGATAGGAACTGTCTCGGTGGCCGCCGTGAATGACACCCAGGTGATGCAGGTGACTGTGACGAACCCGGACCCGGAGATGGCCCTGCGTGTCTGTGAGCAGATCACCCAGGTCTCGCCGGACATCATTGTGGAGGCGGTGGCCGCCGGCTCCGCCAAGGTGATCTCCGAGGCCCGTCTCACGCCGGGGCCGGTCTCTCCCAATATAAAGCGGGACACGGTGCTCATGGGCGTCCTGGGCATGGTGCTGTGTGTGGGCATTCTTTTCCTGCGCTTCGTCCTGGACAACAAGATCAACAGCGAGGCGGACGTGGCCAAGTATCTGGATCTGCCGGTGCTGGGCGTGATCCCGAAGTATGAGGAGGGGAAATAAGATGCCGAAGAAAAAAAGCGCGCCGCGCAAGCTGCTCTCTGTGGGGGCAAACGCTCCCTTCCCCTTTGTAGAAGCCTATAAATCGCTGCGCACCAATTTGGAGTTTCTCTCCGCCACGGCGAACTATAAAACCATTCTGTTCACCTCTTCCGTCCCCGAAGAGGGCAAGAGCAATGTGGCCGTCAACCTGGCCATGACCCTCAGCGCCGCCGGAAAGCAGGTGGTGCTGGTGGACGCGGACCTGCGCAAAGGGACGCTGGCCTACTATATGCATCTGAAGAAAAGCCATGAGGGGATCACCAATCTGCTGGCCGGAACGGCCGATTGGCAGGATGTGATCGTCCCGGTCAACCAGAATCTGCTGTTCCTGCCCGCCGGCCTGCTGCCGCCGAACCCGGTGGAGATGCTGAGCCGGAAAAAAATGGGCGAGATTTTTGACTATTTGAAAAACCGGGCGGACTATGTGCTGGTGGATACGCCTCCCGTGTCTGTGGTGACGGACGCCGCTGTGCTCAGCCGCTATGTGGACGGGGTGATCCTGGTCACCCGGCCGGGGATCACCACCATCCAGGGAGCCCAGCTGAGCAAGAGGAACTTAGAGGCGGTCAACGCCCACATTTTAGGCGTGGTCATGAACGGCTACGACGTCAAGCACAGTTCCCATAAGGACGGCTATTATTACTCCTATTCCTATGACTACTCCAACCAGTAACAAAGCCAGTCCTTTTCCCTTGACCGACCTGCACTGCCATCTGCTCCCCGGGATCGACGATGGCGCGAAAGACCTGGACGTATCGCTGAAGCTGCTGCGTATGGAGCGGACAAGCGGCGTCCAGGCCCTTATGTTGACACCGCATTTTTACTATGAGCGAAACGAGCTCAAACATTTTGCCGAGCAGCGGGAAGAGGCCTACCGGCAGATGACCCGGGCCGCGGCGGAGAAGGGCGTGGAGATCGGGACCAAGTTGGGGGCGGAGGTCTATTTTTCCCCGGCGCTGCCCCACCTGGACCTGAGCCTGCTGGCCTTCGACGGGGGGCCCTATCTGCTCATAGAGCTGCCCACCACCCATCACCCGGGCGGCATCGAAGAGACGCTGTATGAGATCCAGCAGGAGGGATACATCCCCATCCTGGCCCACGTGGAGCGCTACCCCTATGTGACGGAGGATCCGCGGCTGCTGTACCATTGGGTCCGGGCCGGATGTCTGGCGCAGGTCAACGCCGCCGGGCTGATCCGGAGCGGGAAGACCGCCCAGCTGATCCGGCACTATATCCGGTGGAACCTGGTGCATCTGCTCTGCTCGGACGCCCATTCTCCCGGGCACCGGCCGCCCAATCTGCGGGAGGGCTTTGACACGCTGGACGCGGAGACAGCCCGGTATTTCCGGGATAATGCTGAGGCAGTATATGCCGGGGAGGAGCCGGAGCTGCCTGAACCCATCGAGCCCAAAAAGAGGCTCTGGCAGTGGGTGTGATCTTATCCCATGCCGGGGGTCCGGCACAGAGAGCAACCAAGACAAAGGAGAGACAATAGAGCATGGCCTTACAGAATAGATCGGCAAAGCGGATAGAACACTGGCGTATTATCGCTTTGTATCTGGGCCTTTATGACGCAGTGGCGGTCAATTTGGCGTATCTGATCGCCCTATGGCTGCGGTTTGACTGCCATTACAGTGCCATTCCCTTGGAATATCTGTGGTCCTTCACCCGTTTTGCCCCTGTTTATTCGATTCTCTGCGTTTTGGTCTTCTGGCTGTTCCGGCTGTACAGCAGCATCTGGCGCTTTGCCAGCTTCAACGAACTGACCCGGGTGACCACAGCCTCGGCGGTGACGATCCTGCTCCACGTGGCGGGGATCTACCTGTGCGACCAGCTGCTGCCTGGCCTGGGGATCCGCCGGATGCCTGTTGCCTACTATGTGGTGGGCGCGCTGCTCCAGTTCTGCCTGGTGCTGGCGGTCCGCTTTTCCTACCGGCTGATCTTATTTATCCGGGGTGTGCGCCGCAGCGATGAAAAGGCGGCCAGCCCGGTGATGATCGTGGGCGCGGGGGCCGCCGGGCAGCTGGTGCTGCACGGCCTGAACCAGACCGAGGGGGTCCGGGAAAAGGTCCGCTGCATCATTGACGACAACCCCAATAAATGGCACCGGTATATCGACGGGGTCCCTGTAGTGGGCGGCCGGGAGGATATTTTGAGGGCGGTGAAGGCCTACAAGATCCAAAAGATCTATGTGGCCATTCCCAGCGCCGAAACCGCCCAGAAGCGGGACATCCTGAACATCTGCAAAGAGGCGGGATGCGAGCTGAAAAATCTGCCGGACGCCTACCGCTTTGAATCCTCGGACCGGCCTGTGATGGAGGCCATGGCCGAGGTCACCATGGAGGACCTGCTGGGCCGCAAGCCCGTCCAGGTGGACATGTATGACATCTTCTGCTTCATCCGGGGCAAGACCATCCTGGTCACCGGCGGCGGCGGGTCCATCGGCAGCGAGCTCTGCCGCCAGGTGGCGGACCATGAGCCCAGGCAGCTGATCATCTTCGATATCTATGAGAACAACGCCTACGCCATAGAGCATGAGCTGCGCCGGGTGCACCCGGAGCTGAACTTGGTGGTGCTGATCGGCTCTGTGCGGGACAGCGCCCGGATGAATAAGGTCTTTGAGACCTACCGGCCCGACGTGGTGTACCATGCGGCGGCCCACAAGCATGTGCCCCTCATGGAGACCAGCCCCTGCGAGGCCATCAAGAACAACGTTTTCGGTACGTATAAGACGGCCTATGCCGCCATGCGCAACGGCTGCCGCCGCTTCGTGCTCATCAGCTCGGACAAGGCGGTGAACCCCACCAACGTGATGGGGGCCAGCAAGCGGATGTGTGAGATGGTCATCCAGTCCTTTGACAAGATGATCAAGGAGCACCGGGAGAGCGAGATCCCCCTGCTCTATGCCCACATGTATGACGGGAACCCGAAGCCGGACCTGAGCCTGCCCGAGGATTTCCGGGCCCAGACCGAGTTCGTGGCCGTGCGCTTTGGCAACGTCCTGGGCAGCAACGGCTCTGTGGTGCCCCTGTTCAAGCGGCAGATCGAGCTGGGCGGCCCGGTGACGGTGACCCATCCGGATGTGATCCGCTACTTCATGACCATCCAGGAGGCGGTGAGCCTGGTGCTCCAGGCGGGGACCTATGCCGAGAGCGGCACCCTGTACGTGCTGGACATGGGCGAGCCCATGAAGATCGACACCCTGGCCCGAAACCTGATCAAGCTCTCCGGGCTGAAGCCGGACGTGGATATCAAGATCGAGTACACGGGCCTGCGCCCCGGCGAAAAGCTGTATGAGGAGAAGCTGATGGATGAAGAGGGCCTGCGCAGGACGCCCAATGAGCTGATCCACATCGGCAGCCCCATTCCCATGGACACGGCCAAGTTCTTTGAGCAGCTCAAGGAGCTGATGCAGGCCAGCTATGAAGAGCGGGAGGACTTCCTGGAGCTGGTGGGCAAAGTGGTGACCACGTACCGGATGCCCCCGCGGCCCGAAAAGCTGACCCGGGAAACGGCGGAGCACGTCTCATAAAGCGTAAAAAGTAAAACCCGCGGTGTTCATAGAACACCGCGGGTTTGCAGCCTGTCAAAAAAGCTCGCCGAAAGGCGGGCTTTTTG
>CANRHH010000043.1 GCA_947630375.1 uncultured Oscillospiraceae bacterium
GGCTGATCTTGTGGCTCTTGGGAGGATCGGAGATCTCCGCGCCGGCCGGAACTCTCGGCTGGGGCCCGGGGCGCTTGGAGAGGGGAATTTCCACAAAGCCGTCCCCCACGTCCACTCCCGCGTTCTCTCCGGCCCCTGTAGGGATCACAGGCGCCTCAAAAGGCACTGACTGGGGCCCGGCGTTTTTCCGGGGCTGCCTACCCCGTGCCCGCTCCGGGGCCGGGGCCGCATAGGGCTCCGTGGCCTTAAAGCCCCGGTCGATCATATGCAGCTCTTCCTCGTCCTCCCCCAGCGGCAGGTCCGTCTGGAAAGCGGCGCGGCTGACCCGCTCCACCTTTGGCGCCGCTTTTTTGGGAGGCTCCTTTTCCGGCACGCTGCTGCCGTATTTGCTGTACTTCAAAAATTCCGGCACAGAGGCGGTCTTGGGCTTCTCCTCCTGGCTCTCCTCATACAGGGCCGGATCGTAAGGCTGGGGCTTGTAGTCCCGGGCCTTGCTGAACGCCGAGGAAAGGCTCAGATTAAAGCCGATGAACACCAACAGCACCGACAGCACCAGCAGCACCGGCATGGCCCCATAGATGCTCAAGGCCATCTCCAGTCCCCCGGCCAGCAATCCGCCCAGGACGCCGCCGGACTTGAAGCTCTGCCCGGCCACAAACAGATCTCCTATGACCAGCGTCAGGTCGGCGCCCTCCTGCAGAGGGGCGCAGCGCAACAGATGCACGATGGCCGCGAAAAGCACCGGCAGCAGGAAGACCGAGGTCACCCGCAGCGTCACGGGTTTTCCCCCGTGAAACAGCAGCATCACCGCCGTAACGGCGAAGGCGGGCGCGGCCAGCCAGTATCCCCAGCCGATGAATCCGGTCAGAAATTTCCGGAAAAGAGCGATAAAGGCCCCGTCCGTATTAAAGTAGCTGACCACGATAAAGCAGGCCAGCAGCAGGAACACCGCGCCTGTGACCTCCCGGCGGATGGGCCGGGCCGGGGCCGGAGGCGGCGGGGCGCTCTCCGTCCGCTTTTTTGCGGAGGACGCTTTGCCGCTGCTCTTCTTTTTGCTCCCCGTGTCGGCGCTCCCTTTCTTCTTTTTCGGCTCCGGGGCCGGGGCGGATTTGCTTTTTGCCATGGAAGAAACGTCCTTTCAAAGTATCGTAGGTTCAGAAAATCATCGTGAGAATGATGGCCAGAGCCCCGGCTACCCAGCAGTAATAGGCAAAGCCGCCGAACCGGCCCTTGCTGGCTATGTACTTAAGCAGGCTGATAGCCCCGATGCCGGAGACCATGGCCACCGCCGTGCCGATCAGATACGCGGGTACGCTGGTCCAGTCCACCCCGGTCTGGAACACATCCACCAGATTCAGGATATTGGCCCCCAACACGGCAGGGATGGACAGCAGGAAGGAGAACTTCACGGCGAAGTCCCGCCGGAGCCCGGTGGCCAGGCCCGCGGTGATGGTGGTCCCGGAGCGGGACAGGCCCGGCACCGTGGCCACGCACTGGCACAGGCCGATGATCAGCGCATCCAGTACCGTCATATTGCCGCCTGTCTTCCTGCCGGGAGTCATCCGGTCCGCCACATAGAGCATGCATCCGGTAAGCACCAGGGCAACGCCGATAAAGATGTTGTTTCCGTACAGGGTCTCCAACAGATCGTTCACCGGGAGAATGAGAAGCAGAGGCAGCGTCGCCACGCAGATCATAAAAAAAAGCCTGGCCGCCGGATAGCGCTCCTGCCGCCCTCCGGCCAGAGGGCCCAGATTTACAAAACCCAGCACCTCAAAAAACATCTGGCGTATATCTTCCCAGTAGACAATAAAGATGGAAAACAACGTCCCCAAGTGGAGCAGCACGTCATAAAACATGTGCCCCTCTTCGGCGCTGGTCAGGCCAAACAGATTGCAGAGGATCGACAGGTGCCCTGAGCTGGATACCGGCAGAAATTCCGCCAGCCCCTGCACCAGGCCCAATATGACCGCGTTCCAGATCGTCATAGCCATACACTCCCATTTTGAACGTAAGAATTATTTTAACACAAGTTTATTCCAAAAACAAGAGCGTCAGACCAACAAGTAAACATAAAACCGTTTTGCCCTTAACAAAACGGTTTTATGTCAACCTTTGATCTCTCTGTGCAGATAGTCCAGCGCGTCCGAGAGCGTACCCAGACAGTCGATGAGCCCGCTTTGGACTGCCTCTTCCCCATAGATGACGCTGCCCACGTCGTTGGCCAGTTCGTCGGTGTTGGTCATGAGCCGGAGATATTCCTCCCGGCTGATGGCCGAATGGCCGGTCACGAAGCTGACGATCCGCTCCTGGATGCGGGAAAAGTAGTTATAGGTCTGGGGCACGCCTATGACCACCCCGTTGACCCGCACCGGATGGATGGTCATAGCCGCCGAGGGGGCGATCATGCTCCGCCTGGCCGCCACGGCCAGGGGCACGCCGATGGAATGCCCGCCTCCCAATACCAGGGATACCGTGGGCTTTTTCATGCCGGCGATCAGCTCCGCGATGGCCAGCCCCGCCTCCACGTCGCCTCCCATGGTGTTCAAGAGGATCAGCAGGCCCCTGATCTCCGGAGATTCTTCAATGGCGGCCAGCGTGGGCAGGATATGCTCATACTTTGTGGCCTTGGCGTCCTCGGGCAGCAGCTGATGCCCCTCGATCTGGCCCACGATGGTCAGGCAGTGGATCTCCCCCGCCTGGCCGCCGCCCATCTCTTTGATCTCCTCCGCGTTTCTCTCGTCCATACGATCACCTCGCTCCTATTCTGCCCAGGAGCAGGGTGAAATAAAAGCGGCATCCGCTCTTTGCGGATGCCGTTTTCTTTACCGCGCCGTAAACACGGAGCGGATGGCCTTATAGGTGCTGTAGCAGTCCAGCTTGGAGCAGATCTCAAAGGGGGCGTGCATACTCAGCAGCGGCGTGCCCAGATCCACGGTGTCGATGTTGCGCTGGGCCATAAACTTGGCGATGGTCCCGCCGCCGCCGTGATCCACTTTGCCCAGCTCCGCCATCTGCCAGACCACCTGGTTCTCGTCCAGGATCCGGCGCAGAGCCGCAAGGCTCTCGGCGGAGGCGTCGTTGGTGTTGTGCTTGCCGCGGGAGCCGGTATATTTCAGGATGCCCACGCCATAGTTGATCTTGGCGGTGCTGCGCTTTTCAAAGGCGTCCGCGTAGAGGGGGTCGAAGGCGGAGGGCACATCGGCGGAGAGGCAGAAGCTGTTTTCAAAGCAGCGGCGCAGCGCCACGCCCTGGGCCTGGCACAGCTCCTCCATAAAGCTCTCAAAAGCGTCGCTGAGCATACCGGTGACGCCCTCGGAGCCGGTCTCCTCCTTGTCCGCCAGCATGCACACGCAGGTCCGCTCCGGGGCCTCCGCGTCCAGCAGGGCCCGCAGGGCCGCATAGGCGCATACCTTGTCGTCCTGGCCGTAGCCTCCGATCATGGACCGGTCCAGCCCGATCTCGCAGGCCTCATAGCTGGGCACCACCGCCAGCTCTGCGGAGAGAAAGTCCTCCTCCGTGATGCCGTACAGGTCGTTGAGGATGCTCAGCAGGGCCAGGCGCACCCGGTCCTTCCCCGCGCCGGCATAGGGGGCGCTGCCGATCAGCACCGTGAGTCCCTCGCCGGTGTAGGCCTCGTTCATGGGCTTTTTCATCATCTCGCCGCCCAGATGGGGCAGCAGATCGGTGATGACGAATTTGGGCTCTCCCGGCTCCCGGCCGATGCTCACATCCACCACGTCGCCGTTTTTCAGCGCCACCACGCCATGGAGCTCCAGAGGAATGGTGATCCAGTGGAATTTCTTGATGCCGCCGTAATAATGGGTCCGCAGATAGCCCATTTCCGTGTCTTCATAGAGAGGAAACTGCTTCATGTCCAGCCGGGGAGAGTCCACATGGGCCCCGGCAATGACTGCGCCCTGGCTCAGGGGCTGGCGGCCGATGGTCACCAAGGTGATCGCCTTGCCCCGGTTGATATGGTAGAGCTTTGTCCCGGGCGTCAGCTCCATGCCCCGCCGGTACTCGGTAAAGCCCCGCTCCCGGGCAGCGGCCACCGCGTTCTTTACCGCCTCCCGCTCCGTGCGGGACGCGTTCAAAAACGCCATGTAATCCGCGCTGTATGCCTCCAATGCCAGCCGCTCTTCCATGTCGATCCGGTCGTAGCCGTTCTTTTGTTGATAAAACAGCTTCTCCCTCAGCTCATCCATGTCTTCCTACCTCCTGTATGATCAATTTTATTTTTTTTGCGAAGTCTTCCAAGTCTCCCTCGTTGCGCAGGATATGGGTACAGCGCTGCTCATAATAGCTGTCCGGACGCTGGGCCCGGATCCGCAGCAGCGCGTAGTCCCGGCTGATAGAGTCCCTCTCCATAATACGCCGGAGCCTTGTCTCCTCGTCCGCCAGCACTCCGATCACCGCGCCGCAGCGCTTGTCCAGGCCGCTGTCCAGCAGACCGATGGCGTCGATAGCGGCCAATTCGCCGCCGGCCAGGGCCCAAGCCTCCAGCCGCCGCTCCACTTCCCGGCAGATATGCCCATAGGTGATCCCGTTCAGGCGCTCCAGCTTTTCCGGATCGGCAAAAACTTGGGCGCCCAGCGCTTTCCGGTCCAGGATCCCTTCCGTGACCGTGCCGGGGAACTGTGCTCCGATCGCCGCCAGCAGCTCTTCGTCCCGCTGCAGGAGCTCATGATACACCGCATCGCAGTCGATCACCAGTGCGCCGCAGCGCTCCAAGATCCGCAGGGCGCTGGTTTTGCCGCTGCCGGTGCCGCCGGTGACGCCGATCACCGTCAGCTTCTCGGCCAGGGCGGCGGCCAGCTCGCTCTCGGGCAGCGCCCCTTGGCGCAGCAGCCGCCAGGGTCTCCGGCTCATGTCCAGGATAGTGGACTCCCGGCCCAGGCCGCAGACGCCCCCATCCAGCACCGCGTCGATCTTCCCGCCGAAATAGGCCAGGACCTCTTCCACGCTCTTGGGGCTGGGCAGGCCCGAAGGGTTGGCCGAGGGCGCCGCCAAAGGCAGCTCCGCCAGCTTCAGCAGCTCCAGGGTCATCGGATGGTCCGGGCAGCGGAGCCCCACCGTCTCTCCTCCGGCCCGGACGATCTCCGGCACCAGGGGCTTTGCCCTCAGCACCAGGGTCAGCGGCCCCGGCCAGAACCGCTCCGCCAGGGCTTTCGCCGCCGGCGGCACCGGCTCGCAGTATTGCTCCAGGGCCTCCGGCCCGGGCACCATCAGGGACAGGGGCTTTTGCTCCGGGCGGCCCTTGACTTCATAGATCTTCGCCACGGCCTCCGGGTCCAGCCCGTTTCCGGCTAAACCGTACACCGTCTCTGTGGGGACGGCCGCCAGGCCGCCGCTTTTTATGATCTCCGCCGCGCCGGACAGCGCTCCGGTAAAGATTTTCGTCTCCATCTACGTCTCTGCCTGTTCCGCCAGGCGCCGGGCCTGATCGGCGGTGATAAGCGCGTCGATCAGCTCGTCCAGCTGGCCGTTGATGATCTCGGAAAGGTTAAAATTCTTGTTCTCCCCGCCGAGCCGGTGATCCGTGACCCGGTTCTGGGGAAAGTTATAGGTCCGGATGCGGCCGCTCCGGTCCCCGGAGCCCACCTGGCTTTTCCGTTCTGCCGCCACCGCGGCGGTCTGCTTGGCCTGCTCTGCCTCATAGAGCTTGGAGCGGAGGATCTGCATGGCCCGGTCCTTATTCTTATATTGGCTGCGCTCGTCCTGGCACTCCACCACCAGCCCTGTGGGCAGATGGGTGATGCGGATGGCGCTCTCGGTCTTGTTTACATGCTGGCCCCCGGCCCCGGAGGAGCGGTAGGTGTCGATCCGCAGATCCCGCTCATCCAGCTTAAACTCCACTTCCTCCACCTGGGGCAGCACCGCCACCGTGGCGGCAGAGGTATGGATCCGGCCGCCGGACTCCGTCACCGGCACCCGCTGGACCCGGTGCCCTCCGGCCTCAAACTTCAGCCGGGACCAGGCCCCTTCCCCTTCCAGGACAAAGCTGACCTCCTTGATGCCGCCCAACTCAGTCTCGCTGATATTCACCACATCCGTTTTCCAGCCCTTGCTGTCGGCATACATGCTGTACATCCGGAAAAGATCCGCCGCGAAAAGCATCCCTTCCTCGCCGCCTACGCCGCCGCGGATCTCCATGATCACGTTTTTCCCGTCCCTGGGATCCTTGGGCAGCAGCAGAAGCTTGATGTGCTCCTCCAAGCGCTCTTTTTCCGCCCTGGCCTCCTGATACTCCTCCTGGGCCAGTTCCCGGAACTCCGGGTCCTCCGTCAGCTCTAAAGCCGAGCGCATGGCGGCGCAGGCGCGCTCATAGGCGTCGTAAGCCTCCGCCAGAGGGGCCAGTTCCCTGGCTTCCCTGTCACACTTGGCATAGAGCGCCGGGTCGGCATAGGTCTCCGGTTCCTCCATCCGGCGGCAGAGCTCTTCGTATTGTTTTTTCAACAGCTTCAGCTTTTCAAACATGGCTTGTCTCCTTGAGGGCCAGAGGATTTTATCACATTTTGGCAGACTTGTAAACACCCGGCAGAGGTTTTACTTTATCAAAGCAGAAACGGCCCCCGCCGCCAGTCCTCCCCGCCCCGGCGCAGGGCGGTGTCTCCATAGCCCAGCACATACAGGTCGTGGGCGTCAGCGCCCAGGGCGAACACCGCCCGGGCCTCCGCCGGGAGTTTTTTCACCGCGGCGGGTTTTGTCACCAGCGGCGTGCCGCCGCTTTTCGCCAGCTCCCGCAGCAGGGCCCGCCCCCGGCCGTTGGCGGCCAGGACCCGGGCATAGGGCGGCGCGCCCTCCGGCAGGCCCTCCACGCCCAGGCAGGCGGCCAGGCACAGCCGCCGGACCCGCGCCAAGGGATAGCGCTTACTTGCCGCTGCTGTGTACACCGCCTCCAGACTCCCCTCCTCCCGGGCTGCCCGGAGGATCCGGTCCCCTAAACCGCCGGCGGCGTCGGGCAGAGAAGAGAAGCTGTCTTCCCGCAGCCCCCGCAGCCGGGAGAGCAGCGCCGTCTCCAGCAGTTTCCGGTCCCGCAGCTCTCTCCCTGCCTCCCGCTCCCGGGCATAGACCGCCTCCGCCTCCTCGGGGACATAGGCGCCGATGGCCTCTCCCCGCTCCCTCAGCAGCCGCAGCTGGGAGGCGGAGCGGGGCCCGGGAGACTCGGCGCAGGCGTCATGCCCCGCGCCCAGGCGGCGCACGGTCAGCGGCCGGATGGGGAGGGCCAGGCCGGTTATGGCTTTCAAATACTCTACGGCCAAAATGTTGTTGGGCTCGGCCAGAAGCGCTCCGGCCGCCCCCAGCCGCGTCTCCAGGACCCGCTGCCGGGCAGCGGCAAAGGACAGTGACGGGTCCTGGGCCAGCTGCGCCTTGATAGCCTCCACCGTTTCCGGCTCCAGCAGCGCTCTGGCCAGCTCCTTCAAGGGGGCCAGCTCCCCCGCCTCGCTGCCGAAGCAGAGGGCGGAGACTCCGACCGCCCCCAGCAGGGCCACCGCCCCCCGGGCAAAGCCCTCCGCCGAGGCCAGACACCAGGGCAGCGGCAGCTCCAGAACCAGGTCTGCCCCGCACCGGCAGGCGGCCTCCGCCCGGGCAAACTTATCGTACAGGGCGGCCTCGCCCCGCTGCACGAAGTCCCCGGACAGCAGGCAGACCAGCGCGGCCTCCTCCCCTGCCAGTTCCCGGCTCTTTTGCAGATGATAGAGATGGCCCAGGTGAAACGGGTTATATTCGCATACAATGCCGACGCTTTTCATAGCTCTCCTCAGGAAAAAGATCTTTCAGATAAGAAAAGACTTGCGTTTTTGGGAAATTGTTATTATTATGATAGAGGACTTATCCATTTTACTTAATTCATGGCAATTTTACAATAGAAGAAAGGAACGACTTCATGAAAATTCTTGTGATCAACGCAGGCAGCTCCTCCCTCAAATACCAGCTGATCGATATGGAGACCGAACAGCTCATGGCCAAGGGCCTGTGCGAGCGTATCGGGATCGACGGGCACCTGAAGCACAGCCCCCTGGTGGGCGGCAAGCCCGTTTTTGACCAGGATGTCCCCATGCCCACCCATTCCGAGGCCATTGCCGCCGTGATCGATAAGCTCACCAGCGCCGAGTACGGCGTGGTGTCCTCCATGGCGGAGATCGACGCGGTGGGGCACCGGGTGGTCCATGGCGGGGAGAAATTTGCCTCCTCTGTCCGGATCGACGACGCTGTCATGGCGGCCATCAAAGAGTGCATCCCCTTTGCTCCCCTGCACAACCCCGCCAACATCACCGGGATCGAGGCCTGCCGCGCCGTCATGGGCGACGTGCCCATGGTGGCCGTGTTTGACACCGCTTTTCACCAGACCATGCCCGGCAAAGCCTATATGTACGCGCTGCCCTATGACTACTATGCCAAGGACGGCATCCGCCGCTACGGCTTCCACGGCACTTCCCACCGCTATGTGTCCTCCCGCTGCGCCCAGCTCATGGGCAAGCCCATTGAGGAGCTGAAGATCATCTCCTGCCACATGGGCAACGGCTCCTCCATCTGCGCCATCAACGGTGGCAAGAGCGTGGACACCTCCATGGGCTTCACACCTCTGGTGGGCCTGCCCATGGGCACCCGCTGCGGCGACCTGGATGCCGGCGTTATCCAGTTCCTGATGAACAAGTACGGCTATAACATCGACGAAGTGCTGAACATTCTCAACAAGAAGTCCGGCGTGCTGGGCGTCTCCGGCGTTTCCTCTGACTTCCGGGATCTGGACAATGCCGCCGCGGAGGGCAACGAGCGGGCCGCCCTGGCTCTGGAGCTGTTTGCCTATTGGGTAGGCAAGGTGGTAGGCTCCTATGTGGCCGCCATGAACGGCGTGGACGCGATCATCTTCACCGCCGGCGTGGGCGAAAACAGCGCCGCCATGCGCGCCTCCATCGCCTCCTACTTCGGCTATCTGGGCGTTGAGATCGACCCGGCCGCCAACGCCAAGCGGGGTGAGGACATCATGATCTCCACCGCGGACTCCAAGGTCAAGGTCTTTGTCATCCCCACCAACGAAGAGCTGGTTATCGCCCGGGATACCTGTGAGATCGTCGGCTGAGCTCCTTTTAAAGCATAAAAGAACGCAAGCGGTTTTCCGCTTGCGTTCTTTTATGTCCGCTTTTTTATTTGACGCTGAACAGAATGTCGCCGTAGGAGGGATAGGGCCAGTATTTGGCGGAGGTGTTGGTCTCCAGCTCATCCACCGCAATGCGCAGCTCGTTCATGGCCGACAAGACGGAATCCTTGTAATACCGGGCCAGCTCCAGGGAGTCGGCAATATTCTTGGCTTCCATCACGGCCTCTTCCAGCGTTTTGGCCTTCTTGACGGCGCAGGCGGTCAGGCTGCTGATACGCTCTGCCAGCTCCGTCTCAAAGCTGCAGTCGATTCCGGCGCTGAGGGCTTTCTTCGCCAGGGCCGCGTCGGCCAGGGCCTTGGAATAGGCGCTGACGGCGGGGAAAATGTCCTTCCAGACCATGTCCAGCATGGTGAGCGCCTCAATATGCAGCACCTTGCAGTAGTTATCCAGCTTGATCTCATACCGGGCGTGGATCTCCGCCTCGGAATATACACGGTGCCGGGTAAAGAGCTCCACGTTCTTCGGGGCCAGGTAATAGGGCACGCAGTCCGGCGTGGTCCGCAGATTCAGCAGGCCCCGGCGCTCGGCCTCCACCAGCCAGGCGTCGTCATAGCCGTTGCCGTTGAAGATAATGCGCTTATGGTCCTTGATGACCTTCCTGATCAGGTCATGCAGGGCGGTCTCAAAGTCGTCGGCGGCCTCCAGAACATCCGCATACTGGCGCAGGGACTCGGCCACGGCGGTGTTCAGCACCACGTTGGCGCCGGAGATGGAATGGGCGGAGCCCAGCATACGGAACTCGAACTTGTTGCCGGTAAAGGCGAAGGGAGAGGTCCTGTTCCGGTCGGTGGTATCCCGGGGGAACTTGGGCAGCACATGCACGCCGACCTTGATCAGTTCCTGCTCCTTGCCGCCGTAGGGCTCGTCGTTTTCGATGGCGGAGAGGATGCTCTCCAGCTCGTCGCCCAGGAACATGGACACCACGGCGGGAGGCGCCTCGTTGGCGCCCAGCCGGTGGTCGTTGCCGGCGGAGGCCACGGCGATCCGCAGCATGTCCTGATAGTCGTCCACCGCCTGGATCACCGCGCAGAGGAACAGCAGGAACTGGGCGTTCTCATAGGGGGTCTCCCCGGGCTCCAGCAGGTTCACGCCGGTGTTGGTGGTGATGGACCAGTTGTTGTGCTTGCCGCTGCCGTTGACGCCGGCAAAGGGCTTTTCATGGAGCAGGCAGACCATACCATGCTTCTTGGCCACTTTCTGCATCAGCTCCATGGTGAGCTGGTTGTGGTCGGCGGCGATGTTGGTGGTGGCGAAAATGGGAGCCAGCTCGTGCTGGGCGGGGGCCACCTCGTTGTGCTCGGTCTTGGCCATGATGCCCAGCTTCCAGAGCTCCTCGTTCAGGTCCTTCATAAAGCAGGCGACCCGGCTCTTGATCGCGCCAAAGTAGTGGTCCTCCAGCTCCTGGCCCTTAGGGGGCTTGGCACCGAAGAGGGTACGGCCCGTATAGATCAGGTCCTTGCGCTTTTCATAGACATCCTTGTCAATGAGAAAATATTCCTGCTCAGGGCCCACGGTGGTCTTGATAGAGGTCACGTCCTCGTTGCCGAAGAGCTTGATCACCCGCATTCCCTGGCGGTTGATGGCCTCCATGGAGCGCAGGAGCGGGGTCTTTTTATCCAGGGCTTCGCCGCTGTAGGAACAGAAGGCGGTGGGGATGCACAGGACGCCGTCTTTGATAAAGGCGTAAGAGGTGGGGTCCCAGGCGGTGTAGCCTCTGGCCTCAAAGGTGGCCCGCAGGCCGCCGGAGGGGAAGCTGGAGGCGTCAGGTTCGCCCTGGATCAGCTCCTTGCCGGAAAACTCCATAATGACCCTGCCGCCGTCCACCGGGGAGATAAAGCTGTCGTGCTTCTCGGCAGTGATCCCGGTCATGGGCTGGAACCAGTGGGTAAAATGGGTGGCGCCCTTCTCAATGGCCCAGTCCTTCATGGCGTTGGCCACCACCACAGCGGCGGCGCTGTCCAGACGGCGGCCGTCCTTGATGGAGCGCTGCACCTGCTTAAAGACGTCTTTGGGCAGCCGGGCGCGCATAACGGAGTCGTTAAAGACCATGGAACCGAAATAATCAGAAACAGCGTTCATTGTATGACCTCTCTTCCTTATTTCCTTGACTTTGAACTCTTTTTATAAAAAGCGGCAGAGGCGCTTTGCAAACACGACGCCTTTGCCGCTTAATTACAGAGGGATTATAGGACCGATGCTTTGATTTGTCAACATATTTTTTGGATTTTTGTTAAAATGGTTCAAAATAAACGCAAAGCGCTCCTCACTCCTCGTATGTCCTGATGATACGCTCCGCGATATCCCGCCGTTTTTCTCCGGCATCCATCGCCGCTTTTTCAATATACCGGTGGGCCTCGCCCTCGCTCATTTTGAACCGTGACATGAGCAGCAGCTTTGCCCGGCTCACCAGGCGCGTGTCATCCAGCTGCCGCCGGAGCGTGATGGTCCTGGCCCGCAGATCCCGGAGCCGGGCGCACAGCGCCAGCAGCTGGGGCAGGGCCATCTCCAGCGCGGCCTGGGGCGCGATCAGCACCCCGGCGGCACAGCAGGCCGGGGCCAGGACCGATGCCTGGTCCTCGCTCTCCGTCAGGATCAGCACGCCCGTATAGCTGTGCGCCGAGAGCTCCGCCGCCAGGTCGAACGCCTCCGGCCCGAGGACAAGGGCGTCCGCCGGTGTCTCGTTCACAAAGGCGGCCAGCTCTGCCGGGGCCACGGAGAGCAGCTCCGCCGGGACGCGCAGGGACGGCAGCAGGCGCGCAAGGCGCCCGGCCGCGCCGGTACAGGCGGCAGAGACGATGATTCGCATTTTCCTGGCCTCTGGCATAGGCACACTCCCCTTTTGTTTCAGCAGCCGCTGGCCCCGTAGTTGGACAGCACCCGGGCAGAGGGATCGTCCACGTCGCAGCCCTCCCACTGGCGGTTGGGCATCCAGAAATCCTTCACCATCGGCGCCTGGCCCGGGTAATATTTCTCAAAGATCTCCCGGTAGAGCAGGCTCTCCTTGGTAAAGGGTCTGGCAAAATCGTATTTGGACCGGCGGGCCTCATATTCCGCGGCGGTATAGAGCCCGTTGGCGTACTCCTTCAGATCGTCCACCATGGAGTGGCCCACCGCGTCGGAAAACGCGGCCTTCTGCCGCCACAGGATCTCTTCCGGCAGGATGTGATCCGCCGCGAAAGCTTTGCGCAGCAGATATTTTCCCATGCCGTAGCTGTTGAGCTTGAGCTTGGGGTCCACGTGCATCACATAGCGTACAAAGTCCAGATCTCCAAAGGGCACCCGGGCCTCTAAGGAGTTGACGGAGATGCAGCGGTCGGCCCGGAGCACATCGTACATGTGCAGCTCATCCACCCGCTTTTTCGCCTCCTGCTGGAAGGCCTCGGCAGAGGGGGCAAAATCCGTATACTTGTAGCCAAAGAGCTCGTCGGAGATCTCCCCTGTCAGCAGCACCCGCACGTCTGTCCGCTCATGGATGGCCTTGCAGCACAGGTACATCCCCATACTGGCCCGGATGGTGGTGATGTCATAGGTCCCCAGCAGGGCAATGACCTCCTCCAGGGAATCAAGCACCTGCTCTCTGGTCATGATGACCTCGGTGTGCTCCGCGCCGATAAAGTCCGCCGCCTGGCGGGCATATTTCAGGTCGATGGCATCCAGATCCATGCCGATGGCAAAGGTGCGGATCTTCCGGTGCAGGAGCTTGGCGGAGATGGCGCAGACCAGGCTGGAATCCAGCCCGCCGGAGAGCAGGAAGCCCAGAGGCGCGTCCGCGTCCAACCGCTTCTCCACGCCAGCGATAAGCTTTTCCCGGATCTGAACGCAGACGGTGTCCAGATCGTCCTCGGCGTAGCGGTCCACCGTGGTCAGGTCCGCGTAGCGGACAAATTTGCCTCCGGCATAGTAGTGCCCGGGAGGGAAGGGCAGAATCTCCGGGCAGAGCCCCACCAGGTTTTTGGCCTCCGAGGCGAAAACCGGCGCCCCGTCGGGGAGAAAGCCGTAGTACAGCGGGCGGATCCCGATGGGATCCCGGGCGGCGATCAGTTCGCCCTTTTCCCCGTCGTAGAGGATCATGGCAAATTCCGCGTCCAGGCGCCGGAACATCTCCAGGCCGTATTCCCGGTACAGCGGCAGGATCAGCTCACAGTCCGAATCGCTCTGAAAGCTGTATTTCCCCTCCAGCTCTTTTTTCGTCTGCCGGAAGCCGTACAGCTCCCCGTTGCAGACCACCATGTCCTTGCCCAGGTGGAAGGGCTGCATCCCGCTCTCGTCCAGGCCCATGATGGAGAGCCGGTGAAAGCACAGCAGGCCCTTGCCGGCCGGCTCGATCCGGGTCTGATCAGGGCCCCGGGAGAGGGTCCGGTCAAAGAAGGGGCGGACAGAGCGCGCATCCAGCGCGTCAGAGAGGAAACCCATAATGGAACACATAAGAAAAGCACCTCCGAATGCCGTGCAGCTGTCCTATGAATTTTTAGGACGAATAGCTGCTGATCCGCGGTGCCACCTAATTTACTGCCAAAGCAGTCACTTTTCGAGTTCAGTCAAACCCGTGCGCATTAACGCCGCGCATCGCGTCTCCCCTACTGGGCCCCTGTAGGCCGTTGGGTTCGCGGCTCCGAAGTGTTATTCCCGCGATCCGTGCCGCCGGGCTTCCACCGTTCCCCGGCTCGCTGAAGGCCGCTCCCCGCGGTACTTGTCTTCATCAAGGCTTTTTTACGATATCCGGAAGATTTTCTTCCATCCCTTGCAGGATGGCTAAATTATACAACCGCTCCCCCGCCCTGTCAAGCGGGCAAATTGAACTAAAGTGCCGTTCGCACAAATACATATTCTATCGGAATTAACAAAAGTGCACCGAATTTAATATAGATTCTCGCTTTTCTTCAAAAAATGGTCCTGGACTTGTACAAGTCCAGGACCATTTTTTCGATCAGCCGTATTGCTCGGACAAATAGATCTTCACCCGGGACTGGATGCCCGCGGCGGCGTCCTCCACGGTCTTCCCTCCGGCGAAGAAGGGCTCCGCCTGCTCCATGACGATGGAGAGGATGGTGCTGTCGCAGACGGTGCAGCAGTCAATCTGATCCACCATGGCGTGGATCCGCTCCCGCATGCTCTCGTCCACCGGCGCGCCTTCGAATGACACCCACCCGATGGTGGAGGCGGTATTCAATGTGGTAGGCTTTTCCATAGCACTCGCTATATTTCTGTCCAGGCGGCGCTCCAGCGCAGCGGTGCGCAGAGGCAGGCCGTAGAAGCCTTGGTCCAGCAGCTCATCCGAGAGGAGATACCGGAAGAACTCCCACACGCCGAACTTATTGTGCCCTGCGGAGGACATGGCCAGCTGCGCGGTGGGCCGGAAGCCAAAGCCGCTGCCCGCCGCGGCCGGAAAGCCCACAAACTGGGCCTCACCGCTGAAAATAGCGTCCATGAAGGAGACCTGGTCCACCACACTGGCATCCAGACTGGTCAAAACCAGCACCTGCTCCCCGTCATAGGCCCTCCCTAAGTCGGTGCCCTGGCTTCCGTCATAATTAAAGGAGGCGGGCAAGCTGGCCGCGAAGGACAGCAATTCCATAAAGTCCTGGTTCTGGAAGTCGCACCAGAGTTCCTCCTCGGAATACAGATCTCTGTGCATGAAGGCCAAAACATGGCTCATGAAGGTATCCCGGGTCAGATCCAGGCCGAAAATGCTCTCATAGGGCAGCTCCCGGGTCAGATCCAGAAAGCGCTCCGCGCCCCAATCGGGCCCGATGGTGGACCGGTCCCCCGCCACCGCCACCAGCTCAAACCCGGGGACCAGCTGGTATAGCCCGCCGTGAAACTCCATGGCCTGGACCACGTTGGGCACAAGCTCGCTGTAATCCAGGTCCGGGTCCTCCTCAAAATAGGGTTTCAGATCTTCCAAAAGCCCTTTGGCGGCGTACTGATTCACGGAAAAGCGGCTCATGTCGTAGATATCCGGCGCGTTGCCGCTGATGATGTCCGTGGCCAGCTTGTTCAGCCCGGTGTTTTGGTCCTCATAGGTGTCAAAGTCCGCGTAGTCCACCAGCTGGATCATGTAATCGCCGTTGCTCTCGTTAAAGGCTTCAATGTCCTTCTTCAGGCCGAAATCTATGTCATAGGTGGCCAGGGTCAGGATCTGGACCTCTCCCCCTTCCCAGGGCCGCCAGACAAGGGGCTTCCCCTGGTCCACACTGAAAAACAGATCCTCTCCCAGGCAGACCAGCCCAGTGTTCCTTATGCCGCTGGTAAAGCCATTGATCAGCGCCTCGCCATTGCCGGTTTTATAGTCGTAGCGGTAGTAAATGTCATTCTGCTGGACCAGGAGCTGGCCGTCGCTCCCGGCCAGGTAGAAGGTAAACATGCTCTCCACCGGATAGCGCTCTCCCGGCGCGCCATCCGCCCCGATTTCCTGGATCTCCGCATTGCTGACGGCCCCCGGACGGTTGTTGCCGGAGTTGCCGTAGCTGATCAGCAGGAGCTGGCCGGACCCGAGCCGCAGGAAGTTTCGCGGATTTTGTGCCGTCCCGTAGTCCTGCAGCAGCTTGCCGCCGGCGTCAAAGGAAAAGGCCCGGGTGGGAGTCGTGACGTATAACGCGTCCTCTGCCGCCTCAAAGCTGGCCACCGGCTCCCCGTTCAGCAGCTCATCCGGCAGCAGCACCTCCTCACAGGTCCCATCCGGGGAGCGGGAGAGCAGGCAGAAGCGGCCCTCTTCCGTGAGATACAGGACCCGGAGCGTGCCGTCCGGCGAGGCACAGAAGGCCTCCCGTGTTCCGAGGCGGAGCTCCGGAAGCGCTTTGATTTCCAGGCTCTCCGTGTCCAGGGTGAAATAATGGGGCTGTTGGTTCTCGTCTACGCCGTACAGAAAGGCCCCGGTGGGCGTCCTGACCGCGTCGAACAGATTGATGCCGGTTTCCGGCATGGGCAGCGTCTCCGAGGCCATCCGGCGGGCCTCCCCGCTCAGATTGGCCGGCCGGGCGGCCAGAGCCGGGGCGGCGGCGCCTCCCGCCTCCTGGGGCGTTGTGGCGCTTTTTTCTCTTCCGCAGGCGCTCAGGCAGAGCGCAGCGGCCAGAAGCAGGCAAATTATTTTTTTCTTCATAACGATCATCTCCTTTGCTGTTCTATCTATATAACACCCCCTTTTTGCCCGAAGGTTACAAAAAAAAGGGGCTGTAGCAAAACGGCCCAGAAAAAACAACACCGAGGACTGCAAGAAACAGTACCCCGGTGTTGTTTTT
>CANRHH010000044.1 GCA_947630375.1 uncultured Oscillospiraceae bacterium
GCATATTAAGAAGAGCACCAGCGACCCGGAAAGCGGATGGTTCCGCAAGGGAGAGCATAAGAATGTATTTGCGTACAATGTGCAGACGGCCTGTGACAAAAACGGCGTAGTCCTCGGCTACAGCGTCCATCCCGGCAATGAAAACGACGGCAAGACTTTCCCTGCGTTGTTTGAGAAGATAGATAGTCTGAACATAGATGTAGTGGTAGGAGATTCTGCGTACAAGACGCCCGCAATCGCAAAATATTTGAAAGACCGTGAGATCAAGCTCCTGAGCACATACACCCGCCCAAAGACAAAAGATGGTTTTTTTCCTAAGAGTGAATATGTCTATGATGAAGCATATGACTGCTATCTATGCCCCGCGAACGAGATACTCCGTTACAGCACGACGAACCGGGAAGGTTACCGGGAATACAAGAGCGACCCGAAGGTATGTGAGCACTGTCCGTACCTGAACCAATGCACCCACAGCAAGGCCCACGAGAAGACCGTGACCCGGCATGTGTGGCAGGAGGCCTTTGAAGAGGCAGATGAGAACCGCTACACATACGGGATCATGGAGCTGTACAAATACAGGAAAGAAACGATCGAACGCATCTTTGCTCTGGCAAAGGAGCTGCATGGATTCCGTTATACACAAGGATTTGGAAAGGCGCAGATGGAAGTAAAAGCTGCGCTGACATACGCATGCCTAAATCTCAAAAAGCTGGCAAAAAGGCGGTGGAAAAACCGTCCTATGCCGTCGCTTTCCTGCTTGCTTTTGGCTTTTCTCCCAATTTCTTCAACTCATATGCAATAAACCCGCTGTCAGCTTAACTTGGCAGCGGGTTTGTCGACAATTTGACTATAGCAAAATGCTTTTTGCTACAGTCCCTTTTGTTATGCGTCTTTTTTGATCTCCTCCGCCGGGGCGGGCTCCTGGCCGGCGTGGTGCTCCAGATGGATGTTTTTATTGTGCCGGAAGATCAGGACCCAGACCAGGATGGAGATGGTGAAGGCCAGCACCAGGCAGATGATGCGGACGAACACATTGGTGTTGGCCAGCAGCACCGCCAGCAGCCCCAGCACCGCCGAGAGGCTGTACAGCACCGCCACAGCCTGCTTCTGGTTCAATCCCATGGCCAGCAGCTGGTGGTGCAGATGCTTTTTGTCCGCATGGAAGGGGCTCTGCCCGTGGAAAATGCGGCGGAAGAAGGCGGCCGTGGTGTCCGCCAGGGGGACCGCCAGGGCCAGCACCGGCACCAGGAAGGTGATGATGGCGTGGAACTTGAACATGCCGATGACCGAAGCCGTGGCCAGCACGAAGCCCAAAAACTGGGAGCCCACGTCCCCCATGAAGATCTTGGCCGGGTTCAGGTTGTAGGGCATGAAGCCGATGCAGGCCCCGGTGAGGGCCGCTAAGATCACGGCGGTGTTGGGCTCTGCCACGAAGCAGGCCACCACCAGCATGGTAAAGGAGCTGATGGCCGACACGCCCACCGCCAGCCCGTCCAGCCCGTCGATCAGGTTCACCGCGTTGGTGCAGCCCACGATCCACAGCACCGTCAGCGGGACGGCCAGATAGCCGATGTAGATCGTGGTGGTATCGGAAAAGACAATGGGGTTAGACACCGCGTCAAACACAATGCCGCAGCGGATGGCCACCCAGGCCGCCAGCAGCTGGGCCGCCAGCTTCACCCAGGCGTTCAGGTTCACGATATCGTCCACCGCGCCCATGGCCGCGATGATCACCGCGCCGATGAGCATCCCCATCACCTGGCTGGTCATCTCCGAGAAGAGCAGCATGGACAGCACAAAGCCCATGAAGATCGCCAGGCCCCCCATCCGGGGGATGGGGTGATCGTGCACCCGGCGGGTATCCTTGGGTACATCCATCGCGCCCACTCTCTCCGCGAAGCGCTTTACATAGGGCGTCAGGACAAAGCAGATGGCGCAGGCGGCCAGGGCCGCCAGCAGCAGCCTGAGCCATACAGTCATGTTTGGAAACATCTTATTCTATCTCCGGGTTTGTTTTGCCCCTGAAGGGCATAATGGGGACCTTAAAACGGCTTCTCTGTGAGGCCTACTTTTTTATATACCTTCCGGAGCGTCCGGCGGGCCACCGCGGAGGCCCGCTCCGCCCCGTTCCGGCAGAGATCCTGCAGATAGCTCTTGTCCCTGATCAGCCGCTGGGACTCCTCGCGGATGGGGCGCAGCGTCTCGATCACGACCTCCCCCACGGCGGTCTTGAAAGCGCCGTAGCCCTGGCCGGTAAAGTCCTTCTCCACCTGCTCCAGGCTCTCGCCGGTGCAGGAGGCATAGATCTGCATCAGGTTGGAGACCCCGGGCTTGTTCTCCCGGTCATAGCGGACGCAGTGCTCGCCGGTCTCGCTGTCGGTGACGGCCCGTTTGAACTTGCGGGCGATGTCCTCCGGCGTATCCATCAGGCAGATGCGGCCGTTGCCCACATCGTCCGACTTGGACATCTTGCTGGTGGGATCCAGCAGATCCATCACCCGGGCCCCCACCTTGGGGATAAAGGGCTCCGGCACCTTGAACACCGGGCCGTAGAGGTTGTTGAAGCGGTTGGCCACATCCCGCGTCAGCTCCACATGCTGCCGCTGGTCCTCCCCTACCGGCACGAAGTCGGCCTGATACAGCAGAATGTCCGCCGCCATCAGGGCCGGGTAGGTAAACAGGCCGCCGTTGATATTGTCGGCGTTCTTGGCGCTCTTGTCCTTGAATTGGGTCATCCGGCTCAGCTCGCCGAACATGGTATAGCAATTGAGCACCCAGCCCAGCTCCGCGTGCTCGTGCACGTGGCTCTGGATAAAGAGGGTGTTTTTCTCCGGGTCCAGGCCGCAGGCCACATACTGGGCCAGCTGCTCTAAGGTACGGCGGCGCAGGTCCGCCGGGTTCTGCCGGGTGGTCAGCGCGTGCAGATCGGCCATAAAATAGAAGCAGTCATACTGCTCGGCCCGCTCCGCCCAGTTCTTGATGGCCCCTAAATAGGACCCCAGGGTCAGATCCCCGGAGGGCTTGATGCCGGAGAGCATCACTTTTTTCGCCGGAGCCTCTTTCACAGTATTTTCCATAGCGATCACCTCATTTTTTCCAACAACTTTGTATTTTACCAAAAAAACTTCGTCTTGACAACAGGGAAAATGTAAAATAATATATAGAACAAACGACAGCATACGGGAGGAACCCTTATGATAAATAAAACAGATCCGGCCTGGTTCGAGCAGATGGAGGCGCGCATCCCGAAAGGCGAGGTGCGCACCCGTTTTGCCCCCTCGCCCACCGGCTATATGCACGTGGGCAACCTGCGCACAGCGATCTACACCTATCTGATCGCCCGCCGTGCCGGCGGCAAATTCATCCTCCGCATCGAGGATACCGACCAGGGGCGTCTGGTGGAAGGCGCCGTGGAGGTCATCTACCGCACCATGGCCCAGTGCCACTTGGAGCACGACGAGGGCCCGGACCTGGGCGGCCCCGTGGGTCCCTATGTGCAGACCCAGCGGCGGGACCTGTACGGAAAATATGCCGAGCTGCTGATAGAGCGGGGGCATGCCTATCGCTGCTTCTGTGAAAAGACCGAGTCGGAAGAGGACAGCGGCGTCTTTGGCCGGGGGGACGACCCCTGCCGGGCCCTGAGCCGGGAAGAGGCGGACCGGAGGGCCTCCGCCGGGGAGCCCTTTGTGATCCGCCAGCGGATCCCCCGCGAAGGCGCCACCGTGTTTCACGACGAGGTGTTCGGGGATATCTCCGTGGAGAACGCCTCCCTGGACGACCAGGTGCTCATCAAGCGGGACGGGCTTCCCACCTACAACTTTGCCAACGTGGTGGACGACCATCTCATGGGCATCACCCATGTGGTCCGGGGCAGCGAGTATCTGTCCTCCGCCCCCAAATACAATCTGCTGTACGAGGGCTTCGGCTGGGAGATCCCCAAATATGTCCACTGCTCCCCCGTCATGCGGGACGCCCACAACAAGATGTCCAAGCGGCACGGGGACCCCTCCTATGAGGACCTGCTGGCCCAGGGCTATCTGACCGACGCCATTTTGAATTACGTGGCCCTGCTGGGCTGGAGCCCCGGCGGAGAGCGGGAGATCTACTCCATGGACGAGCTGAAGGAGATCTTTGACCTGACGGGCATCTCCAAGTCCCCCGCCATCTTTGATATCAACAAGCTGCGGTATTTTAACAGCGAGTATATCCGGGCCATGGATCCGGCGGCCTTCGCCGCCGCGGCGGAGCCCTATATCCGCCGGGCAGTGCGGAACGAAGCCTATGACGCCGCCGCCATCGCCGCCCTTTTGCAGCAGCGCACCGAGGTGCTCGCCGATATCCCCGAAAAGCTGGACTTTTTTGATACGTTGCCGGACTACGGCCCGGAGCTCTTTGAGCACAAGAAGTCCAAGTCCGACCGGAGCTCCTCCAAAGAGGTGCTGGAGAAGGCCGTGCCCCGGCTCTCGGCCTTGGAGAGCTGGAGCGACGAGGCCCTTTTGGCCGTGCTCAGCGGCCTGGCTGAGGAGTTGGGTGTGAAGATCGCCAAGGTCATGTGGCCGGTGCGCATCGCCGCCGCCGGCAAAGCCGTGACCCCCGGCGGGGCCGTGGAGCTGTGCCGGATCCTGGGCCGGGAGGAGACTCTGCGCCGCATGGGCATCGCCCTGGAAAAGCTGGCATAATCTGCAAATCATAAGCCACCCCTTTTTTGGACAGGCTAATCCAAAAAAGGGGTGTTTTTTATGCGCAGAAAATGGACCAAGAAGAAGACCGCGATCTTGGCGGCCAGCTATCTGACGGCGGCCCTGCTGGCTCTGGGCTTCTGGGCCTGGACCGGGCACAGCCGTCTGGCCGATTACCGCCTGGCCGCCAAGTACAGCTCCGGCCGGGCCTTTGACGAGACCGTCCGCTCTGTGGAGGCGCTGAGCCAGGCCCTGGCCAAAAGCGTCTATGCCGCCGACGCCGGCATGTGCGGGCGCATCTGCTCCGAGGCCTACGCCAACGCCCTGGCCGCCGAGACGGCCCTGTCCACCCTGCCCTTCTCCACCCAGGAGTTAGAGCAGATCTCCGCCTTTTTGAATGTGGCCGGGGACTACGCCTATACCCTGGGCTACGAGTCGGCCAGGGAGGGCTTCTCCCAGGAGCAGTTGGAGAACCTGACGGAACTGTCCGCCTCGGCGGCGGAGTTTTCCGATCTGCTGCGTCAGCTCCAGGCCGGCGTCGGGGAGGGCAGCGTGGTGATGGACAGCCGGGAGGTCCGGCTGAACAACGTGGACGGGCAGCCGGAGGGCACCGAGCTGCTCAGCGCCCGGCTGGCGGCCTATGAGCAGAGCTTCCGGGCCCCGGCGGAGCTGAAATACGACGGCCTGTACGGCAAAGAGGAGCAGACGTCCCAGTGGAAATACGAAAAGGGAGAGCTCAAGCAGCTGGCCGCGGACTGCGCCGGCGTAAAGCCGGAGGAGCTGACGTTAAAGTACAGCTATGAGGGCGAGGAGGGTCTGGTCTGCTATGCCGCCGGAGATACGCTCATCTGTGTCAGCCCCGCGGGGGTGGTGAGCATGTCCCAGTCCCGGCTGGTGGGCGAGAGCCTGCTGGACCCGGACCAGGCCCTGGAGGCCGCCGAGACCTTCCTGGCGGAGCAGGGCTTTGAGGATCTGGAGCTGAAGGACAGCCGCGTCAGCGGGGCCCTGGCCCTGCTGCACTTTGCCCGGGTGGAGGACGGCGCCGTCTGCCTGGACAACTGCGTCAGCGTCACCGTGGCCCTGGACGACGGCTCCATCTACGCCTTTAACGCCGCAGATTATGACCCGAAGGCCAGCGGCGCCCAGTGGACGCTGAGCCAGGAGCAGGCGGAGGAGAAGCTGCCCGCCTCCCTGACCCTGAACGAGAGCCGGAAGGTGCTCATCTGCAGCGAGGGCGGGCGGAGCTTTGCCTGCTATGAGCTGCGCTGCAGCGACGGGGAAAAGCAGGTGCTGCTCTATATCGACGCCGCCGACGGCTCCCAGCGCCGCATCGAGGTGCCGGAGCCGGCCGGGGAGACCTGAATGGGCCGGGACCGGGGGCGTATTTCCCCTCCGGTCCCGGCATTTTACACAGTTCGCCACACCCATATGTAGTAATTTTATCAAAATTTTTGTAAAATTCGCCTTGAAACATGGGGGCGCTTGCGGTATTATAGAATATGTGTAAAACTGCGAGGATTATCCGGTTCCTCCCGTTTTGCATGAGCTGAAAATGAGAAAGAGGGGGTGTGCCAATGTCATTTGAAGCGATCAACCGTATCTCCCAGGCCGAGGCCGAGGCGAAAGCGGCCGTCGCCGCCGCGGAGGCCAAAGCAAAGCAGATGTCTGCCGACGCCGAGACTGCCGGAAAAGCCGCTGTGCAGGCGGCCGGTGAGCGGGCGAAAGGCGAACTGCAGCAGCTGCGCGCCAAAGCCGGGGAAAAATCCCGGGACGACGCCGCGGATCTCCGCGGTGAGCTGGAAAACCGGAAGGCCGCGCTTCGCGCCCGGGCAGAAGCCCGGCTGGATAAAGCGGCGGCTCTCGTGGTGGAAAGGATAGTGAACAGCTGAGATGGCCATTATGAAAATGAAGCGGCTGCGCCTGATGGTCGTCCGCTCGGAAAAGGACAGGCTGCTGCGGGAGCTGATCAAACGCGGCTGCGTGGAGTTTTCCGAGATCGGGGACCAGCTCCGGGAGGAAGAGGCCCAGCACCTCGTCACCCGGGAGAGCAGCGCCCTGACCGCGCTCAAATCCCAGCAGGCCGAGCTTAGCAAGGCTCTGTCCCTTCTGGACAAGTACGCGCCTAAAAAATCCAAGCTTCTCTCCGCTCCGCAGGAGCTGGACGGGGAGCAGTTCCTGGACGAGAGCGGCATCGGCAGCGCCCTGCGCGCGGCGGAGTCCATCACCGGCCAGGACGAGCGCATCAAGCGCATCAACGCCGAGGAGAGCCGCCAGCGCGGCATCATCGAGTCCCTCCAGCCCTGGGAGAGCCTGGAGCTGAGCCTGGACACGGAGGGCACCAAAACCAGCACCGTGGTGCTGGGTTCCCTCAGCGCCCGCATCTCCCTGGATCAGGTGGACGCGGCTCTGGCCCAGGCCAGCGAGGAGGCGGAGCTGTTCCGCATCTCCTCGGACAAGGGGCAGAACTACGTGGTCCTGGTCTGCGCCAGAGAGGCTTTGGCCTCCTGTCAGGAGTGTCTGCGGACCTTCGGCTTCACCGCCGCCGCCCTGAGCGGCATGAGCGGCACCGCCCGGGAGTGCATCTTCAACGCCAAGGAAGCGCTGACCGATCTGGCCAAGGAAAAGGCCGGCTGTGAAAGCGCCATTGTGGACGAGTCCATCCACCGGGACGATCTGAAGCTCTGCTATGACCGGATCAGCACCCAGATCGCTCTGGCCGAGGCGGAGGAGCTGCTCTACGGCACCGAGACCACCCTGGTCATGGAGGGCTGGATGCCCGCCGAGCGGGAGGAGGAGCTGGCCGCGGTCTTTGAGCGGTATCACTGCGCCTGGGAGACCCGGGACCCGGAGGAGGACGAATATCCCCAGGTGCCGGTGCAGCTGAAGAACAACACCTTCACCAACTCCATGAACATGGTCATCAACATGTACAGCCTCCCGGCCTACGGCACGGTGGACGCCAACCCCCTGATGGCCCCCTTCTTCATCCTGTTCTACGGGCTGATGATGGCGGACATGGGCTATGGCCTCATCATGATCGCCGCGGCCCTGGTGGCCATGGCGATGATCAAGCCCCGGGGCGGTTCTCTGGCCTTCTGCCAGCTGCTGCTCTACGGCGGCATCTCCACCTTCATCATGGGCGCTCTGACCGGCGGTTTCTTTGGAGACGCGCCCTATCAGATCGTACATATGATCAACCCCAACAGCACCTGGCAGGGCCTGCCCTATCTGTTCAGCCCGGTGTACAACAGCAACGAGGTGCTTTACGGCTCCATGGTCCTGGGCCTGATCCATCTGATCACCGGCATGATCGTCAGCTTTGTCCAGAAGGCCAAGGCCGGCAACCTGGCCGACGGCATTTTTGAAGAGGGCTCCATCTGGGTCATCTTCATCGGCGCCGTCCCCCTGGCCCTGGGCATCGTGCTGGGGCAGGGCGTGGCCAAGACCCTGGGCCTGGTGATCCTGGTGCTGGGCGTGCTGATGCTCCTCTTCGGGGCCGGGCGGCACTCCAAGGGCTTCGGGAAGATCACCGCCGCCTTCGGCTGCATCTACAACACCCTGACCGGCTGGTTTGGCGACATTTTGTCGTACTCCCGGATCATGGCCCTGATGCTGGCCGGCGGCGTGGTCGCCCAGGTGTTCAACACCATCGCCGCCATGCCCGCCCAGAGCCTGGGGGCCGCCAATCCCCTGGCCATCCTGGCCTTCATCCTCATCTTCCTGATCGGCCACGTGCTGAACTTCGGCCTGAACCTGCTGGGCTGCTTTGTGCACGATCTGCGTCTGCAGTGCCTGGAGTTCTTCGGCAAGTTCTTTGTGGACGGCGGCAAGCCCTTCCGTCCCCTGCGGATCAGCACCCGGTATGCCCGGCCCAAGGAGAGCTGAGGTGGCAGTTTTTGTCAGCAATACTTATACATATACGTCCTTATAAAACCGACATTATTTAGGAGGAAATCAAAAATGGAATTTCTGAACACCATCGGCGGCTATGCGCTCGGTCTTCTCGGCGCTGGCCTGGCAGCGGCTCTGGCCGGCATCGGCTCCGCCAAAGGCACCGGCATCGCCGGTGAGGCGGGCGCGGGCCTCATCTCCGAGGACCCCAGCAAGGCCGGTAAGGTCATGATCCTTCAGGTCATCCCCGGCACCCAGGGCCTTTACGGCTTCGTCATCTGGTTCCTGGCCTTCGGGAAACTGGTCCCCGACATGAGCGTGGCCCAGGGCCTGCAGGTCCTGTCGGCCTGCCTGCCCATCGCGCTGGCCGGTCTGCTCTCCGCCATCGCCCAGGGCAAAGTGGCTGCCGCCTCCATCAACATCCTGGCCAA
Organism: uncultured Oscillospiraceae bacterium; assembly: GCA_947630375.1. Taxonomy (GTDB): domain Bacteria; phylum Bacillota; class Clostridia; order Oscillospirales; family Oscillospiraceae; genus Limivicinus. The sequence continues at coordinate 9,002 of CANRHH010000044.1, forward strand.
GAAGCCGGACGACTGGTCCAGAGGCATGATCCTCTGCATCGTCGTTGAGTTCTACGCCATTCTGGGTCTGCTGGCATCCTTCCTGATGCTCAACTCCATCACGTTCTAAAAATCTCAACTGGACAGGAGAAAGCTATGAAAGGCACTGAAAAAATCATCGCGCATATACAGGCCGACGCCAAGGCGCAGGCCGACGCGATCCTCGCTCAGGCCGAGCAGCAGTGCGCGCAGCTCCGGGAAGCGTATGACAAGCAGGCAAGCAGCGTCTACGGCGAAAAGATCCGCGCGGGCGTGAAGGCCTGCCAGGATCAGGCTGACAGTGTCCAGCGCATCGCCCGCATGGAGGCCAAGAAAGAGATCCTGGCCCTCAAGCAGGACATGGTCTCCCGCAGCTTTGACCGGGCCAAGGAGCAGCTGCTGGCCCTGCCCGCTGAGCAATACGGCGCGCTGCTGGCAAAGCTGGCGGCTCAGGCCTCCGTCACCGGGGATGAGGAGATCATCCTCAACGCCGCCGACCGGGCGGCCCTGGGTGAGAAGGTCGTCCAGGCCGCCAACACCCTGCTCTCCGCCGCCGGAAAGAACGCCGCGCTGACCCTCTCCGGCCAGACCGGGGACTTTGAGGGCGGTCTGATCCTCCGCCGCGGCAGCATCGAGGCCAACTGCACCCTGGAGCTGCTGGTGGATCTCCAGCGTCAGGAGCTCTCGGCCCAGCTTGCCGGCGTCCTCTTTGGCTAAGGGCGCCGATCATCCCGAGACAGGGAGGGAAGAATTTGTCTAAGAATAAAGAAGCGTATCTCTGCCTATCCGCCATGCTCCGGGCCAGGGAGCCCAAGCTCCTCAACGCCGACCGGGCCGGGCGAATGCTGGAGGCGGCCTCCTTCGAGGAGGCGGCCAAGCTGCTGACCGACTGCGGCTATGAGGACATGTCCCAGATGAGCGCCGGAGAGATCGAATCCGCCCTGGCCCAGCGCCGCTCGGAGATCTTCGCCGAGATCGAGCGGCTCTGCCCCGAGCGGGAGGTGGTGGACGTGTTCAAGCTGAAGTACGACTACCACAACGCCAAGGCCATTCTCAAGGCCGAGGCCATGGATCTGGACCCCAGGCGGCTGCTGTCCGCCTCCGGGCGGGTGCCGCCGGACAAGCTCCTGGCCGCCTACCGGGAGGAGCGGCCCGGCGAGCTGCCCCCGGCTCTGGCCGGGGCCATGGCGGAGGCCAAGTCCGTTCTGGCCAGGACCTCCAACCCCCAGCTGGCGGATCTGGTGCTGGACCGGGCCTATTTTGAGGAGTTCCGGGCCGCTGCCCAGGCGGTGGACAGCGCTTTCCTGGCGGGCTATGCCGCCATCCTCATCGACAGCACCAACCTGAAAAGCGCCGTGCGTACCCTGCGCATGGGCAAAGAGGCGGACTTTCTCTACTCCGTGCTGATCCCCGGAGGCCATGTGGACGTGGACCGGCTGGTCTCCTCCGGGGACCGGGAGGGGCTGAGCGCCCTCTATGCCCACACCGCCCTGGAAAAGGCCGCCGCCTTAGGGGCGGAAGCCCTGGAGGGCGGCCCCATGACCGCTTTTGAGCTGGCCTGCGACAACGCCGTGACCGCTTATCTCTCCTCCGCCAAGCTCATCAGCTACGGCAGCGAGGCGGTGGCGGCCTATCTGGCCGCCGTGGAGGGGGAGATCACCGCCGTGCGCATGATTCTGACGGGCAGGCTCGCCGGCGTGGCGCCGGGGGCCATCCGGGAAAGGCTGCGTGATCTGTATGCTTAAAATCGCTGTTATCGGCGGCCGGGAGACCGTCATGGGCTTCAAAGCCTTGGGGCTGGAGACCTGCCCGGCGGCCAACGCCGCCGAGGCCGCCCAGGCCCTGCGCACCCTCACCCGCGACAGCGGCGACTACGCCATTATCTACATAGAAGAGACTCTCGCCGCCCAGCTGGGGGCCGAGATCGACAAGTTTAAGGACAGCCCCACGCCGGCCATTATCCTGATCCCCGGCCGGGAGGGCTCCATCGGTCTGGGCCAGTCGGCGCTGAAGGCCGCCGTGGAGCGGGCCGTCGGCACCAACATTCTGGGCGATTGACGAAGAAAGGAAATGTTTGAATGAGCGGAACAATCACCAAAGTATCAGGGCCGCTTGTAGTGGCCGAGGGCCTGGCGGACGCCAACGTCTCCGACGTGGTCCGGGTGGGTTCTCAGCGCCTGATCGGCGAGATCCTGAACATGACCGGAGACAGCGCCTCCATTCAGGTCTATGAGGAGACCTCCGGCCTGGGCCCCGGCGCCGCCGTGGAGACCACCGGTATGCCCATGTCCGTGGAGCTGGGCCCCGGTATGCTGGACAACATCTATGACGGCATCCAGCGCCCCCTGCCCGAAATGCGCGCCCTCTCGGGGGACTGCATCACCCGCGGCACCGACGTGCCCGCCCTGAACCGGGAGAAAAAGTGGGACTTTGTGCCCGTGGCCAAGCCCGGGGACCGGGTCATTGCCGGCGACGTGCTGGGCACCGTCCAGGAGACCAGCGCCATCCTCCACAAGATCATGGTCCCTCCCGGTATCTCCGGCGAGGTGGTCAGCGTGGAGAGCGGCGAGCATGTGGTCACCGACGTGATCGCCGTGGTGAAGGACGCCAAGGGCGTGGAGCACCGGCTGCAGATGCTCCAGCGCTGGCCCGTGCGTATTGCCCGGCCCTATACCAAGAAATACGTGCCCAGCCGCCCCATGAACAGCGGCCAGCGGATCATTGACACCCTGTTCCCCATCGCCAAGGGCGGCACCGCCGCCGTGCCCGGGCCTTTCGGCTCCGGCAAGACCGTGGTGCAGCACCAGCTGGCCAAGTGGTCCGACGTGGACATCGTGATCTACATCGGCTGCGGCGAGCGGGGCAACGAGATGACCGACGTGCTCATGGAGTTCCCTGAGCTGAAGGACCCCCGCAACGGCGAGCCTCTGATGAAGCGGACCGTGCTGATCGCCAACACCTCGGACATGCCCGTGGCCGCCCGGGAGGCCTCCATCTACACCGGCATCACCATCGCCGAGTACTTCCGCGACATGGGCTACGACGTGGCCGTTCTGGCTGACTCCACCTCCCGCTGGGCCGAGGCTCTGCGTGAGATGTCCGGCCGTCTGGAAGAGATGCCCGGCGAGGAGGGCTACCCCGCCTACCTGGCCTCCCGTCTGTCCCAGTTCTACGAGCGGGCCGGCTGTGTGGAGTGCCTGGGCTCTGACGACCGCCAGGGCTCTGTCACCGCCATCGGCGCCGTGTCGCCTCCGGGCGGCGATATTTCCGAGCCGGTCTCCCAGGCCACCATGCGGATCGTCAAGGTGTTCTGGGCGCTGGACTCCAGCCTGGCCTACGCCCGGCACTTCCCCGCCATCAACTGGCTGACCTCCTACTCCCTGTATGTGGACACCCTGCGCCCCTGGTATACCGAGCAGTTCGGCGAGGCCTACATGAGCAACCGGGAGAAGGCCATGCACATCCTCCAGGAGGAGAGCGAGCTCCAGGAGATCGTCCATCTGGTGGGCCAGGACGCTCTGTCCCCCGCCGACCGGCTGACCATGGAGACCGCCAAGATGATCCGGGAAGACTTCCTGCAGCAGAACGCCTTTGTGGATGAGGACGCGTACTCCTCCTATGCCAAGCAGTTCCGGCTGCTGGGCCTGGCCCTTCATTACGACGAGCTGTGCCGGGAGGCTTTGAGCAAGGGCGCCGATATGGAGGCCCTGTTCACCATCTCCGCCCGTGAAAAGATAGGCCGCGCCAAAATGGCCGACGCCGGCACCTTCGCCGCCGACTATGACGCCATCGACGCGCTGATGAAGAAAGAAGTGGAGCAGATCGCTGCCGGAGGTGAGGACGCATGATCAAAGAATATAAGACTATACGCGAGATCGCCAGCCCTCTGATGGTGGTAGAGAACGTGGAAGGCGTCACCTACGACGAGCTGGGCGAGATCGAGCTCCCCAACGGCGAGCTTCGCCGCTGCAAGGTCCTGGAGGTAGAGGGCGACAAGGCGGTGGTCCAGCTGTTTGAGTCCGCCCAGGGCATCAACCTGGCCCAGTCCAAGGTCCGCTTCCTGGGGCACCCCCAGCAGCTGGCCGTCAGCGAGGATATGCTGGGCCGTGTCTTCAACGGCATGGGTGCCCCCATCGACGGCGGGCCCGACATTCTGGCCGACGCCCACATGGACATCAACGGCCTGCCCATGAACCCGGCGGCCCGGGCTTACCCGGCCGAGTTCATCCAGACCGGCGTGTCCACCATCGACGGGCTGAACACCTTGGTCCGCGGCCAGAAGCTGCCTATCTTCTCCGGCTCCGGCCTGCCCCACGCGGCCCTGGCCGCCCAGATCGCCCGGCAGGCCCGGGTGCTGGGAGACAATGAGACCTTCGCCGTGGTCTTTGCCGCCATCGGCATCACCTTCGAGGAGTCTGAATACTTCATTGAGGACTTCCGCCGCACCGGCGCCATCGACCGGACCGTGGTCTTTTCCAACCTGGCCAATGACCCAGCTGTGGAGCGTATCGCCACGCCCCGTGTGGCCCTGACCGCCGCGGAGTATTTGGCCTTTGAGAAGGACATGCAGGTGCTGGTCATTCTGACCGATATCACCAACTACGCCGAGGCCCTGCGGGAAGTCTCCGCCGCCAAGAAGGAGGTCCCCGGCCGCCGCGGCTATCCCGGCTATCTGTACACCGACCTGGCCACCCTGTATGAGCGGGCCGGCCGCCGCCAGGGTAAGAAGGGCTCCATCACCATGATCCCCATCCTGACCATGCCCGAAGACGACAAGACCCACCCCATCCCCGACCTGACCGGGTACATCACCGAGGGCCAGATCATCCTCAGCCGGGATCTGCACCGCAAGGGCATCGTCCCGCCTGTGGACGTGCTGCCTTCCCTGAGCCGTCTGAAGGACAAGGGCATCGGCGAGGGCAAGACCCGGGAGGACCACTCCGGCACCATGAACCAGCTCTTCGCCGCCTATTCCCGGGGCAAGGACGCCAAGGAACTGATGACCATTTTGGGCGAGGCCGCCCTGTCCGAGGACGACAAGCTCTTCGCCAAGTTCTCCGACGAGTTTGAGCGGCGCTATGTGAGCCAGGGCAATAACACCAACCGCAGCATCGAAGAGACCCTGGACATCGGCTGGGAGTTGCTGAGCATCCTGCCCCGGCGGGAGCTGAAGCGGATCAAGCCCGAGTTCATCGAGAAGTATCTGCCGGAAAAGCAGTAACCGGAGCCGAAAAACGATCAGGAGGTGATGCTTTTTGGCAAGTACCGCTGTGACCCCCACCAGAATGGTGCTCAACCAGCTCAAGGGCCGGTTAAAGACCGCCCGGCGGGGCCATAAGCTCCTGAAGGACAAGCGTGACGAACTCATGCGCCAGTTCATGGACGTGGTGAAGCTGAACAAGCAGCTGCGCATCCGGGTGGAGGACGGACTCACCGCCGCCTTTGCCTCGCTGCAGGTGGCCAGCTCCATTATGTCCCCGGAAATGCTGGAGCAGGCGCTGCTGTACCCCCGCCAGAGCGTGGAGCTGGGGATGACGTTCAAGAACATCATGAGCGTCAACGTCCCCCAGTACAGCTTCCACACCAAGAACAACGACCCGTCCGAGATCTACCCCTACGGCTTTGCCCAGACCTCCGGTGAGCTGGACGACGCGCTGGACAAGCTGGCCCGGGTATTTGAGGACATGCTGGAGCTGGCCCAGGTGGAGAAGACCATGCAGCTTCTGGCGGAGGAGATCGAGAAGACCCGCCGCCGGGTCAACGCCCTGGAGTATGTGATGATCCCCGAACTGGAGGGCAACATCAAATATATCTCCATGAAGCTGGAGGAGAACGAGAACTCCACCAAGGTGCGCCTGCTGAAGGTCAAGGAAATGGTCCTCCAGGACGCCCACCACTATAAATAACACGCGACACGCAAAAACGGCCCTGCGGACATTCCGCAGGGCCGTTTTTATATGTTCATCCGTCGATCAGCAGCACAGTCAGGTCGTTCACATTGGTTCCTGTGGGGCCGGTCTTGAGAAGTCCGCCGCAGCGCTCCAAGGCGTGATAGGCGTCGTTTTCCGCCAGCACTTGGGGGATGGAGATCCCCTGGGCCGCCAGCGCCGCCTTTGTCCCGCCGTCGGCATAGCCCCCGGCGGCGTCGGTGGGGCCGTCGGTCCCGTCGGAGCCCACGGAGAAGAGCGCCGCGCCCTCCAGCCCGGCTAAGCCCTCTGCCGCGGCCAGGGCCAGCTCCTGGTTCCGTCCCCCTTTTCCCGTCCCGGTCAGGCGGACGGTGGTCTCCCCGCCGCAGACGAAGGCCCGCTTCTTCCCGCGCCCGGCCTCCTGCCGGGCCAGAGCCGCCATCTGCGCCCCCACCTGCCGGGCCTCGCCGCACAGGGAATCGGTCAGCAGCTGCGTCTCATAGCCCAGCTCCCGGCAGGTCTCCACCGCCGCCTGGCACAGCTGCCGCACACTGCCGCAGAAAACCAGCTCCGCCCCTGGCAGCTCCTTGGGGGTCTCCCGGTCCAGCAGCGCCCGGGCCCGCTCCGACAGCCGCAGGCGGTATTTCTCCGCGACGGCCCGGGCCTCCCGGCAGGTGGAGCTGTCCGGGCAGCTGGGGCCGGAGGCGATGCTGTCTGCCCGGTCCCCCACCACGTCGGACAAAACCAGCGTCAGCACCCGGGCCGGGGCGCAGGCCTGGGCGAAGCGGCCGCCCTTCACCAGGGACAGGCGCTTGCGCACGGTGTTGATCTCCCC
>CANRHH010000045.1 GCA_947630375.1 uncultured Oscillospiraceae bacterium
TCATCCATCTTTTCTACCCCCCTCCTCCATTATACCAAAAAGCCCGCCTTTCGGCGAGCTTTTTTGACAGGCTGACCAGAAACGGCCGCCCGTGAGGGCGGCCGTTTCTGGTGCCGCCGCTTCGCGGCGGGAAGATCCGCTTCGCTCAATTTGTTGAGAGGGGAAGCCCATCCCCTCTCAAGCTCGCCCCATGCAGAGTTTGAGAGGGGTGCCGAAGACCTTCCTGGGGGCCCCGTAAGGGGCCGCCCTTTCTGGTGCCATTGGTCCCAACCGAGAGACGGCGTTGGCCGCCTTGCCGGGGCCAAACCGGTGCGCTATATCCTGTCCGCCAGGGCCTGGAGCGCGCCGAAGAAGGAGAGGGCGAATTTCTTGAATTGCTGGGTGGCTGCGCTCTCCGGGCTGAAGCGGTTGAAGCTCAGCCCCACGGTGCCAAAGCAGGCATCTGTCAGGGTCTTGCGGCAGTATTGGCCGATCAGCGGGTCCTGGGTGTGGATCACGGACATAAAGGCGATGCCCCGCTTATCCACCAGGACGGCCCGCTGCTGCAGGTCCATGTCGTTGGTCTCGTAGACCACGTTGGGTGTCAGCCCGTGGCTGAAATAGATCTGGTCGATGGTGTCCCGCATGCCGCTGCCCTTGGGCGCGATGACCAGCGGGCAGGGGGCCAGTTCCTCCAGGGTGACAAACTCCTTGCCAAACAGCGGATGGTCCGGCGGGAGCATGATGCTGCCGGTGTCCCGCAAGACGGTGATGCTCTCGATCATGCGGGACTCCTCTTTGGCGATCGGGGGCAGGGTGATGGCAAAATCCGCCTTGCCGCTGTTCAGCAGTTCGATGATGTCGCTGCGGACGGCAAAGGTCTCGGAGAGGACGCTGTGGGGATATTTCTCCATAAAGGCGCTGTTCAGGGCGCTGAGATAGCCGGCATTGTTGTAGAGCAGGCGGATGGGGGCCTCCTCCCGCTGCCGCCGGGCGGCCATGCTGTCTGCCAGCTGGTCCACGCTCTGGAGGATCGCCTTGGCGGACTGATAAAAATAGACCCCGTTGTCGTTCAAAACCAGCCGCCGCTTCTCCAAATCAAACAGCCTGACGCCCAGCTCCTCCTCTAATTGATGGATCACCTTCGTGACAAAGGGCTGGGACACATACAGCCGCTCCGCCGCTTTGGTGACGGTGCCCAACTCCGCTGTCAGGCAGAAAAAGCGCAGATCCCGCAGTTCCATTTTGCTCACCTCTCCCAAATTGTAGCACCGGGAGCGGGCCCCGTCAATAACCGGGGAGTTATGAACTTTGCTTGACAAAATATTATCTTTCTCCTTCGATCTCTGCTACAATAAAACCGATCTGTGAGAAAGGAAGGAGAAAGACATGGCAAAGGTAAGCCCCAATCCCTATACCTCCCGAAAGGTGGAGGTAGACGGCATCACCCTGTACGACAGCGAGGCCAGCTTCCGGAAAAACTTTCTGAAAAAGCACCTGAAAAACACGGTGGACGTGGTCCGCTTCTCCTATATGATGGGGAAGCTGGCGGTCAAGCCCGTCATCGGGCCGCTGATCCGCAAGAGTCTGGAGCTGCACTACCGCTATATCCATACCAATTCCGTGGTGGTCCCCATCGAGGTGGCCAAGGACATCATCCGCAACACCACAGATATCGCCGTGTCCCCCTGTGTCTGCCGGACGGTGCGCGGCAACTGCGACAAGCCCATCAACACCTGCTTCGGCCTGAATTTCTACGGCAGCCTGAAAAAGAAGGCCGGGGAGCGGGTGGTCAGCGTGGAGGAGTGTTTAGCCGTGGCGGACATGGCCCACGAGCAGGGGCTGATCGCCGTGATCGAGAGCTGTGTCCAGCCCTATCAGGACAATCTCTGCTTCTGCTGCTCCTGCTGCTGTATGCCCCTGACGCTGAAGACCCAATACCACGTGCCCTTCGTCAACTACAACGGGCCCTATCTGCCGGAGTTTGACGAGAGTCGGTGTGTCCGTTGTCAGGAATGCGTGAAGGCCTGCCCGGTGGGGGCCATGCGCTTTGACGAGAACGGCCGGCGGCAGATCGACCTGGACAAGTGCCTGGGCTGCGGCCTGTGCGAGAGCAACTGCCCCAAGCACATCGGCAAAATGGTCTACACGGAGAGCCGGGCCCGGAAGGTCTCGGAGCCGGGCCGGCTGCGGGTGGCCCTGTCCATCGCCTATGTCTACGCCGTTTTCATGCCGGGCGTGTGGGTCTACAAGCATCTGGCCGGCAGCAAAATGGCGCTGATGCAGTCCGAGCCCCGGGAAAAGGACATCCTCAGCACCAAGCAGCCGGGCTACATCCACGGCGGGGAGAAGTACGCCCAGCCCTATCAGGGCGAGGCCGCCCCGGCCGGAAAGCCCTGATGGAGGGCGCGGGGCCTGGGCGGCGTCAACAACGACGGGGTGAATCTGCTGAGCAATCTCTCGGTGTTTGCCCTGGCGCGGGCGTGCATGAGATAGAAAGAACCGGCGGCGAATCTTTCGCAGCCGGTTCTTTCTATAATAATCTTCAACAAGGATCTTCAGCCGGGCGTCTGTTCCCGGATGCGCTGCTTCCAGCACTTGTGGCACATGGCGATATACCGGTCGTTGCCGCCCAGAAGCACCTGGTCCCCCTGGGTGACCACCCGGCCCTGTGCGTCCAGCCGGGCGTTGACGGTGGCCTTCCGTCCGCAGGCGCAGACCGTCTTGATCTCCGTCAGAGAGTCCGCCAGCTCCATGAGCCGACGGGCCCCGGGGAAAAAGTGGGTGAGGAAATCCGTGCGCAGGCCGAAGCACAGCACCGGCAGATCCTCCTCGTCCACCAGGTCCCGAAGCTGGTCGATCTGCTCCGGCGTGAAGAACTGGGCCTCGTCGGCAATGATCACGTCATGCTTTCCTGCCTGGGCGTAGGCCTCCCGGATGCTCTGCTCCGGAGTGATCACCTGGGCCCGGCCCTCCAGGCCGATGCGGCTGCGGAGGATCTCCGCCCCGTCCCGGGTGTCGGTGCTGGGCTTGATGAGCCAGACGGTCATGCCCAGCTCCTCGTAGTTGAACTTGGTGATCAGGGCCTGGGCGGTCTTGGAGGAACCCATGGCCCCATACTTGAAATACAGCTTTGCCATCTGCTTTTTCCTCTCAGTTTCTCTCGATATGGGCCCGGACCCGCTCCATCACCATCTCCAGGGCCACCTGGTTGTGCCCGCCCTCGGGGATGATGATATCCGCGTTGCGCTTGCTGGGCTCCACAAACTGCTCGTGCATGGGCTTGACCGTAGTCAGATACTGGTTCACCACGCTCTCTAAGCTCCGCCCCCGGTCCCGCACGTCCCGCACGATACGCCGCAGGATGCGCACGTCCGCGTCGGTATCCACATAGATCTTGATGTCCATCTGGCGGCAGAGCTCCCGGCTCTGGAAGATCAGAATGCCCTCCACGATGATGACCTTGGCCGGGCGGATGGTGATGGTCTGGTCCGTCCGGTCGTGGATGGAGTAATCGTACACCGGGCACTCCACGCTCTGCCCCCGCTTCAGGTCCCGCAGGGCCTTCACCAACAGGTCCGTGTCAAAGGCGTCCGGGTGGTCATAGTTCAGGTGGGTCCGCTCCTCATAGCTCATCTGGTGGTGGGCCTTATAGTAGTTGTCGTAATAGATCACCGACACGTCCTGCCCGAAACGCTCCACCAGCCGCCGGGTGATCGTGGTCTTGCCGCTGCCGGTGCCCCCGGCGATGCCGATTACCATCACGTTGGCCATAGTCTCTCCGCCCCATTTCTCTTTTTTCCTATCATAACACAGTCCGGGCCCCTTTTCAATTTGACTTTTCGCTTTTTCTGCAAAAGAGGTGGAAAAAACAGGGGGCCTATGTTATAATAAGGACAAATTGTTATACAGGAGGTAATTTCACATGCCGATCCCCACCCCTCACATCAACGCGAAAAAGGAAGATATCGCCAAAACCGTGCTCATGCCCGGCGACCCGCTGCGGGCCAAGTTCATTGCCGAGCATTTTCTGACCGATCCGGTGCTGGTCAACAACGTCCGGGGCGTCCAGGGCCACACGGGCACCTGGAAGGGCGTCCCGGTCACGGTGATGGCCTCCGGCATGGGGATGCCCGCCATCGGGATCTACAGCTGGGAGCTCTATAACTTCTATGACGTGGACAACATCATCCGTGTCGGCTCCGCCGGGGCCCTGCAGGACGAGCTGAAGCTGATGGACATCGTGGCCGGGCAGGGCGCCTGCACCAACTCCAACTATATCCGGCAGTTCGGCCTGGGGGAGGGGACCTTCGCCCCCATCGCGGACTTCCTGCTGCTCTCCAAGGCCGTGGAGGCCGCCCGGGAGCACGGGGTAGAGCTGAAGGTGGGCAACCTTCTCTCCTCCGACACCTTCTACAGCGCCGCCGGCGAGAGCAAGAGCGACATGTATAAGCGCATGGGGGTGCTGGCCACCGAGATGGAGGCCGCCGCGCTCTACGCCAACGCCGCCTATGCCCATAAGCGGGCCCTGTGCATCTGCACCATCTCAGACCATATCTACCGGCCCGAGGAGCTCTCCGCCGAGCAGCGGCAGAACTCCTTCACCCAGATGATGGAGATCGCCCTGGACACGGCGGTAAAGATGGCGCAGATCTGAGCCCTTTTCAAGATGTAGGAAACAATTTCGGCGCAGTATCCATATTTTGTTTAATATTTCGCTTGATTTGCCTGTCCGGCTCTGGTATAATTTCATAGGTGTGTGAAAAACATGCCGGAAACTGTCTGCTAAAAAATTTTTATGGAGGAGAAAACATGAAGAAGATTCTCGCGCTCGTTCTGGCTCTGTGCATGGTCTTCGCCCTGGCTGCCTGCGGCGGTAATTCCGCCCCGGCCGCGAACGAGGCCCCTGCCGCCGATGCTCCCGCTGTGGATTCCCCCGCTGAAGAGGCTCCCGCCGCCGCGGAGATGACCGTTGCCATGATCACCGACTATGGCGACATCACCGACCAGTCCTTTAACCAGACCACCTATGAGGCCTGCAAGGCTTATGCCGAGGCCAACGGCGTGGACTTCAAGTACTACAAGCCCGCTTCCGACTCTGACGCGGACCGAGTCACCATGATCGAGACCGCCATCGACGACGGCTACAACGTGATCGTGATGCCCGGCTACGCCTTTGCCAACGCCGTCAAGGAGACCGCCGGTGAGTACTCCGACGTGACCTTTATCGCCCTGGACGTGGGCGCCGGCGACCTGGGTGAGGACTATGAGGTCCCCGCCAACCTGTACTGCGCCACCTATCAGGAAGAGCTCTGCGGCTACATGGCCGGTTACGCGGCTGTGAAGCTGGGCTACAAGAGCCTGGGCTTCCTGGGCGGCATGGCTGTCCCCGCCGTTATGCGTTACGGCTACGGCTTCGTGCAGGGCGTTGACGCCGCTGCCGCCGAGCTGGGCCTGACCGACGTGACGTTGAACTATCTGTATGGCAACACCTTCGGCCCCGATCCCAGCGTGAAGGCCGCGATGGACACCTGGTTCCAGGGCGGCACTGAGATCGTCTTCGCCTGCGGCGGCGGCATCTACATCTCCGCGGCCGAGGCTGCCCAGAGCGCCGGCGCCAAGCTCATCGGCGTGGACGTGGACCAGAAGGGCATCATCGACGGCAACTATGGCGACGGCATGACCGTTACCTCCGCCATGAAGGGCCTGGCTGCCACCGTGCAGACCATGCTGACCGCTGTTTCCGAAGGCCGCTTTGCCGACTACGGCGGCAAGATCGACACCCTGGGTCTGGTCTCCGCCACTCCCTCCGAGAACTATGTCCAGCTGGGCACCACCCAGTATGCGGACGGCGCTTTCACCGAGGCCGACTATGAGGCCCTGGTAGCCGCCATGTTCTCCGGCGAGGTCACCGTCTCCAACGACACCACGGTCACCGCCGCTGACAACGCCACGGTCATCACCGTGAACGATCAGGGTTCCTTCTAAAAAGCAGTTTTATCCCGGTTACAATAAAGACGAGGCTTTTGCCTCGTCTTTATTTAATAAACGACCCCCAAAATGCGCGATCCATGTAAGAATCGAGAAAAGGAGGATGCCGATTTGGAAGAACCGTATGCGATCGAGATGCTGCACATCACCAAGAAGTTCCCTGGCATCATCGCAAATGACAACATCACCCTACAGCTGAAAAAGGGAGAGATCCACGCCCTGTTGGGAGAAAACGGAGCGGGCAAATCCACCCTGATGAGCGTTCTGTTCGGCCTGTATCAGCCGGAAGAGGGCATCATCAAAAAAGACGGCAAAGAGGTCAAGATCAACGACCCCAACGACGCCAACGATTTAGGCATCGGCATGGTGCACCAGCACTTCAAGCTGGTGGAGTGCTTCACCGTGCTGGACAACATCATCCTGGGCGTGGAGCCCACCAAGTCCGGTTTCCTGCAGAAGGCAGAGGCCCGGGAGAAGGTCCTGGCCCTGTCGGAAAAGTATGGCCTGAAGGTAGACCCGGATGCGCTGATCGAGGATATCACCGTGGGTATGCAGCAGCGTACCGAGATCCTCAAGATGCTCTACCGGGACAATGAGATTTTGATCTTTGACGAGCCCACCGCCGTGCTGACCCCCCAGGAGATCGACGAGCTCATGCAGATTATGAAAAACCTGGCCGCCGAGGGCAAGAGCATCCTCTTCATCTCCCACAAGCTGGCCGAGATCATGGCCGTGGCCGACCGGTGCACCGTGCTGCGCAAGGGCAAGTACATCGGCACCGTGGAGACCAAGAACACCACCGCCGAGGCCCTGTCCGCTATGATGGTGGGCCGGAACGTGAACTTCCACGTGGAGAAGAAGCCCTCCGTGCCCGGCGACGTGATCCTGGACGTGGAGAACATGAGCGTGGCCTCCAAAGCCCACCACGGCGACGCGGTGAAGAACGTGAGCTTCAAGGTCCGCAAGGGCGAGATCGTCTGCATCGCCGGCATCGACGGCAACGGCCAGACCGAGCTGGTCTACGGCCTGACGGGCCTGGAGCCCCTCAGCGGCGGCACGCTGAAGCTCAACGGCAAGGACATCACCAAGGCCAGCATCCGCCAGCGCTCCACCTCCGGCATGAGCCATATCCCCGAGGACCGGCACAAGCACGGCCTGGTGCTGGACTACTCCCTGGAGTACAACATGATCCTCCAGCGCTATTTTGAGAAGGATTTCACCAGCTCCATCGGCTTTCTGAAGCGGGGCCCCATCCGGGAGTACGCCAACCGGCTCATTGAGCAGTACGACGTGCGCTCCGGCCAGGGCGCCATCACCGCCGCCCGGAGCATGTCCGGCGGCAACCAGCAGAAGGCCATCATCGCCCGGGAGATCGACAAGAACCCGGACCTGCTGGTGGCGGTGCAGCCCACCCGGGGCCTGGACGTAGGCGCCATCGAGTACATCCACAAGCAGCTGGTGGCTCAGCGGGACGCGGGCAAGGCCGTGCTGCTGGTCTCCCTGGAGCTGGACGAGGTCATGGACGTGCCTGACCGGATCCTGGTCATGTACGAGGGCGAGATCGTGGGCGAGCTGGACCCGAAGAAGACGACCCAGGAAGAGCTGGGCCTGTACATGGCCGGCGCCAAGAGGGATGAGGTGAAAGCATGAAGAAAAACATTCTGAAAAATTCGGCCGTCCAGTCCCTGATCGCCTCCCTGCTGTGCATCATCGTGGGCCTGCTGATCGGCTATATCGTGCTTCTGTGCATCAACCCCGCCGGCGCGGCGGATTCGATCCTGGCGGTCATCAAGAACTTCCTGAACTCCTCCCGGGCGAACCTCCGGGTCAAGTACCTGGGCAACACCCTGGTGAAGACGGCGCCTCTGCTGATGTGCTCTTTGAGCGTGCTGTTTGCCTACAAGGTGGGTCTGTTCAACATCGGCGCCGCCGGCCAGTTCGTGGTGGGCAGCTGCGCCTGCCTGATCGCCGCGCTGGGCTTCGGCTGGAACTGGCTGTTCTGCCTGCTCTTCGCCATCGCGGTGGGCGCGGTGTACGGGGCCATCGTGGGCCTGCTGAAGGCCTACTGCAACGTCAACGAGGTCATCTCCGGCATCATGCTCAACTGGATCGGGCTGTATGCCGCCAACATGATCCTCACCGGCGTCAAGGAGCCCACCAGCCCCTATACCCTGCATCTGACCAGCGAAGCGCCCCAGGCCATTCTCCCGTCTCTCGGCCTGGAGAAGCTGTTCAACAACAACCAGTATGTGACCATTGCTATCCCTCTGTCCATCCTGCTGGCCATCGTGATCTATGTGATGCTGGAAAAGACCAAGCTGGGCTATGAGCTGCGGGCCACCGGCAACAACAAAAACGCCGCCAAGTATGCCGGCATGGCGGAAAAGCGCAACATCATCCTGACCCTGGTGATCGCCGGGGCTCTGGCGGCGATGGGCGGCGCTTTCCTGTACCTGACCGACTATGAGCAGTGGTCCTGCTCCCAGTCCAGCGTGCCCGGCATGGGCTTCAACGGCATCGCCGCGGCCTTCCTGGGCGGTCTGAATCCCATCGGCGCCATCCTCTCCTCCTATTTTATCCAGCACATCACCAACGGCGGCGCCTATGTGGACCTGACCAAGTATTCCTCCCAGATCTCCGATCTGATCTCCTCCATCATCATCTATCTGTGCGGCTTTGTGCTCTTCATTAAGTACGCCATCAACTCCGGCATCGCCAAGCGGGAGGAAAAGCAGGCGGCCAAACAAAAGACGGACGGTGTTGAGGAAACCGGGAAAGGAGGCGAGGCGTAATGCTGTTGCTGCTTCAATACACCTTGGTATTCGCTTCCGTACTGCTGCTGGTGGCCCTGGGCGGCTGCTTCTCTGAACACTCCGGCATCATCAACCTGGGCCTGGAGGGCATCATGGTCTTAGGTTCCTTGGGCGGGGCCCTGGTCATGCGCTTCTTCTCCGGTCTGCCTGCCGTGATCATGGTGTTTGCCGTGCTGCTGGGCGCCATCGCGTTCGGCATGGCCTATTCCTGCCTGCTGGGCGTGGCCTCCATCAACTTCAAGGCGGACCAGACCATCGTGGGTACGGCCATGAACATGCTGGCCACCGCGGCGGCCACGGTCTTTGTCAAGGCCATGAACACCGCCGCCAACCCCAACGACGTGTCCTCCTCCATCCAGTACATAGAGCCGAAGAAAGCCTTTCTGCTGCGCTTCGGCGGCTTTGAGTTCAACTGGTTCATGCTGGTGGCCGTGGTGGGCCTGGTGGTCGCTTACATCGTGCTGTACAAGACCAAGTTCGGTCTGCGGCTGATGGCCTGCGGCGAGCACCCCCAGGCGGCGGACAGCGTGGGCATCAACGTGTACAAAATGCGCTGGGCCGGCGTGCTCATCTCCGGCGTCTACGGCGGTTTAGGCGGCATCTGCTACATCATGGTCAGCGCCTCCGAGTGGAAGTTTGAAGACGGCGTGGCCGGCTTCGGCTTCCTGGCCCTGGCGGTGATGATCTTCGGCCAGTGGAAGCCCACCCGTATCGCCCTGACGGCGCTGCTGTTCGGCCTGTTCCGGGCCCTGGCCAGCGTCTACTCCGGCATCGGCTTCCTGGCTGCGCTGAACATCCCCAGCACCGTGTACAACATGCTGCCGTACATCGTGTCCCTGCTGGTGCTGGCGCTGACCTCCAAGAACTCCCGGGCCCCCAAGGCCGAGGGCATCCCCTACGACAAGGGGCAGCGTTAGCCTCCGCCTGAAAAATCCGTAATCGTTCCATATGTAAGCCGGGGCACGGCACCGCCGTGCCCCGGCCGAGCGTGTCGACTTTGTCGACACGCTTCAAATGCGACCCGCTTGTGCCCTTCGGGTACTTCGCTGGGCTCGCATTTGATACTCGCGCTTATCGCCCGTTGGTTGGTCGGCGCGAGGGCCGCATTTCATGCGGCTCAGGGTGTTTTTGAGGCGGCAAAGCTGCCTCAAAAACAAATTAAATTCTTTTTCGCCGCTCTGCGGCGAAAGCGACAAACCTTTGTCTACAATCTTGAGCCGGGGTGCGGCTTTTAAGGAGAAAATGAGAACATGGATATCACGCCCCGCTTGAAAGAGCATTTTTCCAGGCACTCCCTTTTCTATTTTGTGCTGGCGGCCACCTTTGCCTTCGGGCTTGCCGCCCATGCCTACCGCTTTTTGAATCTGGATTTCCACCACGATTCCCTGGAGATCCTGGAAGATGCTGCTTGGCAGATCGGCCTGGGCCGGTTTATGCAGCCGGTATACTGGAAGCTCAGGGGGGATCTGACCCCGCCCTGGTTGCTGGGGCTGCTGTTTCTGCTGTGGATGTCCATAGGCAATTACCTGGTCATGCGCTTGCTCCGGTTCCGCTCCCTGACCTTCGTGGCGCTGCTCTGCGCCGTGTTGACCACTAATCTGACTATATCGCTGTCGGCGGCATCCTATCTCTCCTGGCTGGATGTGTACGGCCTGGCCTATCTGCTGGCTGTGGGGGCCGCCTGTGTGACGGTCCGGTACAGGCGGGGCTTCCTGTTGGCCTGGCCGCTGCTGCTCCTGTCCCTGCATCTGTATCAGGGCTACTTTAACGTGGCGGTGATCCTGCTGATGATCGTCTTCGTCCGGGACGCCCTGGACGGCCGAGACGGGAAGGATCTGTTTCTGCGGGCGGTAAAATATGTCGCCGCGCTCTTCGGGGGGGTATTTCTCTACTACCTTTCGTTGCTGGTGGCGCAGTCTCTGTTCGGCATTACCCTGACTGATGCGTATAACGGCGTCTCCGATATTTTGTCCCGGAAGGACTTTTTAAGTGCCGAAATTTTTATCCAAACCTGTGCGGAGCTGTTGAATTTTCTGCTTTACCCGCCCACGCCGCTGTCCAAGGCGGTGCTGCTTGTCAATTTGATCCTGGGAGCACTTGCTGTTTGGGGCATCGTGTGCACGGCCAGGGACAGGCGGATGAAAGCTCCGGCGATGCTTTTGATGGTGCTCTGTATTCTGTTGATGCCCTTGGGTGTCAATCTGACCTGTCTGGCTTCCAGCGGAGTCAGTACCAATTTGACCCGATACGCGTTTTACTTCTATTATGTTTTTACTGCGTTAATGCTGGAATACGGCCTGTCACTGAAAAAACCCTGGGTCCCTCTTGCCAAGCTTTGGAGAGGGCGGTGGCGCGTCTTGCTCCGGGCCTGTGCGGTGTGCCTGTTGACCGCGACCGTTTTCTCTCAAATTGTCCATGCCAACCAAATCTATCTGCGGCAGGCGCTGGAGTGGGAGAGCTCCCTGAGTATAGCGACCCGGATCACTTACGATATAGAAAAGACAGAGGGCTATGTTCCCGGTCAGACACCCGTGCTCTTTTTAGGCACACTCAGAGATTCTGCACTTACCCGCAGCAGGGAGGGCTTTGAGCATATCATGGGCACGTGGGTAGGATATACGTCTTATATTTTTACCTATAACCGGACCTATGACTTTTTCTTCCGCCATGTACTTGCGTACAATATACAGATTGTTAACCTATCCAGCCCGGAAGGAGAAAAAATCAGCGCTTCCCCGGAGGTGGCCGCCATGCCGGCCTATCCCGCCGAGGGCAGCTGCAAGATCGTGGACGGCGTGCTG
The DNA here is from genome assembly GCA_947630375.1 of uncultured Oscillospiraceae bacterium. Taxonomy (GTDB): domain Bacteria; phylum Bacillota; class Clostridia; order Oscillospirales; family Oscillospiraceae; genus Limivicinus. The sequence goes on from CANRHH010000045.1 coordinate 11,585, forward strand.
GTCGTCAAGCTGTCGAATTGACAGGCGCTGCCGGCTGCGCGAAACTGCCGGAGACCCCTTTTTAAACGTCTATGAAACCGGACAAAGCAAAGGACCGGTTTCAATATAAGAATCAAACAGATTGGAGACTTTTTATGAACAAGTATCTGGATGTAGCCCCCGAAGTACAGCTGGCCCTGGAGGCAAAGCGGCCTGTCGTGGCCCTGGAGAGCACCATCATCTCCCACGGGATGCCCTATCCCCGGAATGTGGAGACGGCGCTGCTGGTGGAACAGACCATCCGGGACTGCGGCGTGGTGCCCGCCACCGTCGCCGTGCTGGGCGGCCGGCTGAAAGCGGGACTGAGCAAGGAGGAGATCGAGCACCTGGGCAAGGCCGGCCGGAGCGTGGCCAAGGCCAGCCGCCGGGATCTGCCCGCCCTGGTGGCCCGGGGGGCCGACGGGGCCACGACCGTCACCACCACCATGCTCATTGCCCACATGGCGGGCATTCAGATCTTTGCCACCGGCGGCATCGGCGGCGTCCATCGGGGCGCGGAGACCACCATGGACATCTCCGCCGACCTGGAGGAGCTGGCCCAGACCCCGGTGATGGTGGTCTGCGCCGGGGCCAAATCCATCCTGGACCTGGGGCTGACCTTGGAATATCTGGAGACCAAGGGCGTGCCGGTGATCGGCTACGGCACCGATGAGCTGCCCGCCTTTTATACCCGCAAGAGCGGCTTCGGCGTGGATTACCGGGCCGACAGCCCGGAGGAGCTGGCAGCCATGTTCAACGCCCAGCGGGAGCTGGGGTATAAGGGCGGGATGCTGGTCACCAACCCCATCCCGGAGGCCTACGCCATGGACAAGGCCGTCATCGACGGGGCCATCGAGCAGGCCCTGCGGGAGAGCGTGGAGCAGGGGATCAAGGGCAAGGAGATCACCCCCTTCCTGCTGGCCCGGGTGGTGGAGCTCACCGGCGGCGAGAGCCTGGAGAGCAACATCCGGCTGGTGCTGAACAACGCCCGCCTGGCCGCGGAGACGGCCAAATGCGTCAGAGCATAACACACAAGCCGCCGCCCCGCAGGACTTTCGTCCCGCGGGGCGGCTTTTTTGTGGTTTTGTCAATGATGTGTTACAAAGTCAGAAAGTACCTGTTTAGGGGAAAGCCAGTCGAGCGGACGCGTGGGAAAACTGTTATAGTATCTGTTCCAGACGGTGAGCTGTTTCTGGAAATCAGCAAAGGAAAAGAACTTGTGTGGAGCATAGGAATATTCGTTATCCTTGCGGTGGCTGCGTTCCACCTTGCCGTTGTGCCTGGGGTATAAGGCTTAATAGTCTTGTGGACAATACCAAATTTTTCCAAGATCTCCTCGAAAAGCGTTTTCTTGTGAGAGCATTGGGGGTTAAGCCTGTTAGTAAACTCCTCGCCGTTGTTGGTCTGGACACATTCGATGGCATAAGGGAAGCGCTTTACACAGTGTTTGATGAACTCTGAGGAAGAATACGAACTGTGCGGCCGGTGTGAGCGGTCCTCCAGCGATTGCAGCATCCCGTCGTACCGTTTCATCCAGCGATAGATATACTGACGGTTTGTGCGGTATCTTACAGTTGCTTTTGTCACCCCGTGTTTCTTTGCGTATAAAATTAGGGGTTGCCTATACCGGGCTGTTTGTGTTATCTTATTCATAGCGAATAGGGGTACACCTGCCTTTCGGTTTGGTCTGAGCAACTTAACCTTAACGCAGGTACTTCCTATTCGCTATTCTTTCTTCTACCTGTTACATATCATTGTATTATCCTATACTTCTTTCTCCAGCTTTTCCACCAGGGCCTGGAGGGCCTTGAAGCGGTGGCTGATGCGGTTTTTCTCCTCCGGGGGGAGCTGGGCGGAGGTGCAGCCGTATGCGGGCAGATACAGCAGCGGGTCATAGCCGAAGCCGTTTTCTCCCCGCTCCTCCTGGGTGAGCAGCCCGTGAAATTCCCCCTCCGCGGTGACCAGGCTCCCGTCGGGCCGGGCCAGGGCCATGGCGCAGGTGAAGTGGGCCCGCCGGTCCTCCACGCCCCGCATTTTTTCCAGCAGCAGCCGGTTGTTGGCCTTGTCGTCCCCGTGGACGCCGGAAAACCGGGCGGAGTAAATGCCCGGGGCGCCCCCCAGGGCGTCCACGCACAGGCCGCTGTCGTCCGCCAGGGCGCAGCAGCCGGAGATCTGGGCGATCTCCCGGGCCTTTTTCACGGCGTTTTCCAGAAAGGTGCTGCCGTCCTCCACCGTCTCATGGTCGATGCCCGCCTCCCGCAGGGAGAGGATCTCCTCAAAACGGTCCCCTAAGATGGCCTTGATTTCCACCAGCTTGTGGGCATTGTTGGAAGCGATGATGAGTTTCATGGGCGGCCTCCTTTAAAACAGGCCGGAGATGACCCCGTTTTCGTCCAGGTCGATCCGCTCCGCGGCGGGGGACTTGGGCAGGCCGGGCATGGTCATGATTTCCCCGGTAAGGGCCACGATGAAGCCCGCCCCGGCGGAGACCTTGAGGCTGCGCACGGTGACGGTGAAGCCCTCGGGGGCCCCTGTCAGGGCCGGATCGTCCGAGAAGCTGTACTGGGTCTTGGCGATGCAGACGGGCAGGCCGCCGAAGCCCAGCGCCTCCAATTCCTTCAACTGCTTTTGAGCGGCGGGCGTCAGGGCCAGGCCGGCCCCCCGGTAGACCCGGGTGACTACGGCGCGGAGCTTGTCCTCGATGGGGGCGTCCAGGGGGTAGCTGAAGCGGAAGGCGCTCTTTTCCTCCCGGCAGAGGCGGACCACCTCCCGGGCCAGGTCCTCGCCGCCCTCGCCGCCCTTGGCCCAGACCTGGGACAGGACGGTGTTGACCCCCAACTTCCGGCACTTTTCGATGATAAAGTCCAGCTCCGCCTGAGTGTCCGTGGGGAAGCGGTTCACCGCCACCACGCAGGGCAGGCCGTACACGTTCTTGATGTTGTCCACATGGCGCAGCAGATTGGGTACGCCCCGCTCCAGGGCCGCCAGATCTTCCTGCCCCAGCTCGGTCTTGGCCAGGCCCCCGTGCATTTTCAGGGCCCGGACCGTGGCCACCACCACCACCGCCGCAGGCTCCAGTCCGGCGGCCCGGCACTTGATATCCAGGAACTTCTCTGCCCCCAAATCCGCGCCGAAGCCGGCCTCGGTGACGGCGTACTCCCCTAAGCGCAGGGCCATCCGGGTGGCCAGTACAGAGTTGCAGCCGTGGGCGATGTTGGCAAAGGGCCCGCCGTGGACAAAGGCCGGAGTGCCCTCTAAGGTCTGGACCAGGTTGGGCTTGATGGCGTCTTTCAACAGGGCGGCTAAAGCCCCGGCGGCCTTCAGCTGCGCGCAGGTGACGGGCTTGCCCTCATAGCTGTAGCCCACCACGATGCGTCCGAGCCGCTCCTTCAGGTCGGCCACGCTGCCGGCCAGGCACAGCACCGCCATGATCTCGCTGGCCACGGTGATATCGAAGCCGTCTTCCCGGGGCACGCCGTTGGCCCGGCCCCCCAGGCCGTCTACGATATTTCGCAGCTGCCGGTCGTTCATGTCCAGGCAGCGGCGCCAGGTGATCCGCTTGGGGTCGATGCCCAGGGTGTTGCCCTGCTGGATATGGTTGTCCAGCAGCGCGGCCAGCAGATTGTTGGCCGCTCCGATGGCGTGGATATCCCCGGTAAAGTGGAGGTTGATG
>CANRHH010000046.1 GCA_947630375.1 uncultured Oscillospiraceae bacterium
TCATGCCTATTCTTCCGTCGTTATTTTTCGCTGTCTTCTTTCATTTTCCTCTTGACTTTTTATTTGCAGACTTTTTTGAGGGGACTGCCCCTCACATTGTCATTTCCGGCTGGTAGGTCTGCTCCGGCGATAGCTTGAAAGAAAATCTCGCGGTGTCGACTTTTTCGCAGCGGTCCTTCAAGAAGTCCTTATCCAGATCCACCCGCATTTTCATATATCCAAGTTCCTCACGGGTGGCTGCGGTTGAGGCTCCCTTGCCGTAGCGAAAGGCATCCGCACGGACTTTGATCTCCTGGCCGATATCCAAATCTTCGAGGAAACAGTTAAACATATACTGTCCTTCTATGTCCTCTACACGATGAGGCATTCCACTCACCAGGAAGCTCGTCTTGTTATCTCCAGCACTTAATGTAACTGCGGAAAACAGAAATCCCACGTTATCACCTCCCTCACATCTGCATTTCAAATTTGGGACAGCCTCTGGCTTCCGTAGGCTCGGCTCCGGCCCCAATTTGGGAAAGGCCAACTATTTCTTCTTTCAGGAAACTCATAGGCACGATCATCTCATAGCTTTCCAAATCTCCCTGAGTTAGCATCTCCTGAACAAGTTGACGCATCTCATCAGCTACAAACGGATAATCTGGTCCCTTGACAGTGATCCATCCTTCGCTGACCACTTCGAGGGGATTCTGAAAGCAAAGCAGGCACTCAGCTTCCTCATCTGAGAGAATGGATGCAAGATTTTTTGCGATGCCAGCTATCTCCGCCATCTGTCCGCAATTGTCAATGAGTTCTGCCCGATCAGCTCTCAGCCATAGTGCCCGGTATTTTTCAAAGTTGGCGTTGAGCTTTTCCTGAAGCAAAAATTTCGCTATTTTCACGAACGGACCTCACATCTCCATAGAGAAATCCAAGGAGTCCTCCTGTTCTTCGTGAACGTCCTCGGGGACATCCTCCCTGTATGCGGCCTCCGTTTCTTCTTCCTCGGAAGGGGCCTCAACAGGGCACACGTCGGCCGTTTCCTCCGGCCCGTCTGGTTCCCCGACCTGCTCTGCCGGGGCACACTGAGCGGCCATCTCGCCCTCACGCTGGGCCAGATCCCTGTCCAGTTCGGTTTCGATTAGCCCGATCATAAACTCTTTCTGCGAAAGGCCACGTCTCTGGAGATAGTCCTTGATCCGCAGAAAGAGATCTTCTGGTACCTGGAAAGCCAGGGTACGCATTTTTTCCATTTTCTTATCCTCCATTTCAATTTTCGGGTGAAGCTCGTTGTCCAGGGCCAGCGACACGAACTCAGACATCGTCATGCCGTGTTCTTTCAGGTACTGGCTGACCTGGGCATGGAGCTCTGCATCTACCTTGACGGTGATGCCTTTTTTTGCGCTATCCGCCATTTTTCATCCTCCTGATAAAGTTTTGAATGGCTCTTTCTACCACATCCTCGACCGGCAGTTCCAGATCCGCGGCCATATTCAGCAGCGGCTCCACATACCGGGCGGGGATCTCGACCTCACACGGTCCTTTTGCTTGGGTTCTCCCGCTATGTTTGTCAGACCGTAGCAGGCGCTCCCATAAGGTCATACTGTCACCTCCAATTTTGGCAACTAAAAAAGCGCCGGTCTGTTGACCTTTATCGGTCACCAAACCGGCGCTGCGTTCATGTACTGGATTCTCTGCCTGCATAAAAATGTGTGGACAATCAGGCAGAAATATGCTATTCTTGCCATGGGGTTATAATGTGTATTTGGATACGCCCTGTGATTATTCCTTGATTTTTTCCCTTATTTTTTCCCTTTAGCCGTTGAAATCAGTTGATATTGGATAACACTAATTAGCATCGAGAAGTGCGGGGAATCGCCTTATTTGGCTCAGAATGAGAACATTTAGCACGGGGTAGCAATCCTCCTTGGCTATTCAAATCCCTCCTTCTGCGCCAAAAATATGGGGGTCCTCATCGGGGACCCCCATATTTTTAGTGTAATGAGAGGGATTTGAAGGGAGCGGTGATCGAATATCACTCCGTTGCTTTTTTCACGATATCCGCAACATTTTGCAAAGAGATAAATGCATTCCTGTCAATGCCTATGGCGATTTCCTTCAGCTTATTGATCTGAAAGTGATTGACGATAAAATAAATGATTTGTTTTTCATCCTTGGAATAGCCTCCCGTCGCGCTGACGATCGTCCCGCCCGCTTTGAAGTTTTCTGACAGTTCCGCAGAAATTTCATTGGCTTTATTGGTTACGATCATAGCACACATGGACCTGTCAAAGCCTTCTACGATGAAATCTACCGTTTTTGAGCCGACATAGTATGTAACGATCGAGTAAAGGGGCAAAATCCAGCTTTGGATAACAACGCCGCAGACAATATAGAGCAATATATCGAAGACCATCACAAAGGTGCCGATCGAAATGCCGATTTTCTTTGCAAAGATAACGGACAATACATCGAGGCCGTCGATCGCTCCGCCAAAACGGATTGTCAGGCCGCTTCCGATCCCCGAAATGACCCCTCCGAAGACGGCGCACAAAAGTAAATCTGTCCCTGCCAAAGGAGAGATGAGATCAACATCAATGGGCAGCACATGCATGATCAGGAAGGAAGCCAGGGAATAAACGCCGATCGTAAATAATGAGTATATCGTAAAGGGCAGGCCCTGCTTTCTTAATCCAAATATAAAGACCGGAAAATTCAGAACAATGAGGAAAACCGAGAGAGTAAACATTGGCGGAGTAAGCTGGTCGAGAAGCATAGACAGTCCGGATATGCCGCTGTCATACAGTTTTACCGGAAACAGAAACAGTGTAACGCCAAACGCGTTCACAATTCCGGCAATTGTCAAAATAAAAAGGTTGGAAAACCTGAAATCTTTTAATTTACTTTTGAAATTCCATTTTTGTTCACGCCGTTTTGCCTTCATATGATCCCCTTTCTTTTCGCATGCTTCGAGCCCTGCGGGAGAGCCTCATTTCGCCAGCTCCTCAAAAGCGGCCCTGTGTTCCCGCAGGATCCGCGCCGCGACGAAATCCAGCTTCTCCTCTTCCGACATTTCAATCTGCGGCTCTGTGTCAAGGTCAATGATCAGCAGCTTTGGCCGGTTGTTCTTGAAAACAACGACCCGGCCCTTCTTTTCGGCCAATTTTGCCACTTTAGAAAAGTTCTGATTTGCCTCGGTCGCGGTAACAATGGCGTTTGTATCGATGGTCATGATCCTCGCCTCCATCGGTAGTATACCACAGTTTAGGTAAAAATCAACCTATTTTATCCCCTACTTTTCTCTCTTACCGGGCAGCGGTAAATAGGATGCACTTGCACCGCCCGGGGGAAAATGGTAAGATAGAGCCACTGAGAAAGATCGCAGATCCGTAAACCGGGAGGGGAGCCGCCATGGCGCAGCAGGATAAAGGACCCCGGGTCATCCAGGTCCGGGGCGCGAAGGTACATAATCTGAAAAATGTGGATGTGGACATCCCTCTGCACAAGATCGTGGGCATCGCCGGGGTGTCCGGCTCGGGGAAGTCCTCTCTGGCCTTAGGGGTGCTCTATGCCGAGGGCTCCCGCCGCTATCTGGAGGCCCTGTCTACCTACACCCGGCGGCGGATGACCCAGGCCGCCGAGGCCCAGGTGGACCAGCTTCGCTACATCCCCGCCGCTCTGGCCCTCCACCAGCGGCCCGGTGTGCCCGGCATCCGCAGCACCTTCGGCACCTCCACGGAGCTGTTGAACAGCCTGCGGCTGATGTTCTCCCGCCTGGCCAGCCACCGCTGCCCCAACGGGCACTATGTGGAGCCCACCCTGGATGTGGCCGCGGAGCGGGAGATCTTCTGCCCGGTCTGCGGGGAGCGGGTCCACGCCCCGGCGGCGGAGGAGCTGGCCTTCAACAGCCAGGGCGCCTGCCCCCGCTGCGGGGGGACCGGTGTGGTGCGCACGGTGGACCTGGCCACCCTGGTGCCCGACGAAAGCCTGAGCATCGACCAGGGGGCGGTGGCCCCCTGGAACAGCCTGATGTGGTCGCTGATGACGGACGTGTGCCGGGCTATGGGCGTGCGCACGGACGTGCCCTTTTCCCAGCTGACCGAGCGGGAGCGGGACATTGTCTTTCACGGCCCCGCCGAGAAAAAACACATCCTCTACCGCTCCAAGAGCAGCGAGGATTTTGCCGAGCTGGACTTTACCTATTATAACGCCGTCTATACCGTGGAGAACGCCCTGGCCAAGGTCAAGGACGAAAAGGGCATGAAGCGGGTGGAGAAATTCCTCCGGCAGGACGCCTGCCCGGACTGCGGCGGCAGCCGGCTGTCCCAGGCGGCCCGGGCGCCCCGGCTCCGGGGCATCTCCCTGGCCGAGGCCTGCCGGATGAGCCTGTCTGAGCTGCTGCTGTGGGTGGACGGGGTGCCCGGCTCTCTGCCGGAGCCTATGCGGCCTATGGCAGAGAGCATCTGCGCCTCTTTTAAAAACACCGCCCGGCGGCTGGTGGACCTGGGGCTGAGCTATCTGACCCTGGACCGGGCCGCCTCCACCCTCTCTACCGGGGAGCGGCAGCGGACCCAGCTGGCCCGGGCGGTGCGCAACCGGACCACCGGCGTCCTCTATGTGCTGGACGAGCCCTCCATCGGGCTGCACCCGGCCAACCTGGAGGGGCTCACCGGCGTGCTGGACGATCTGGCCGCCGACGGCAACTCCGTGGTGCTGGTGGACCACGACACCCAGGTCCTCCGGCACGCGGACTGGCTCATCGAATTAGGGCCCGGCGCGGGGGCGGCGGGGGGCCGGGTGATCGCCCAGGGCCCCGTGGCGGATCTGGCGGCGGACCCGGCGTCCCGGATCGGGCCCTATCTGGCCCCTAAAAGCGACCCGGTGCTGAGAAAGCGGGCGGCGCGGGACGAGCTGTTTGCCCTGGGGGAGCTGCGGATGCGTACCGGGCCTATCCACACGGTCCGGCCCTTGGAGGTCCGCTTTCCCAAGGGGCGGCTGTCGGTGGTGACGGGGGTGTCCGGCTCGGGGAAGACCACGCTGCTGCTGGAGAGCCTGGTGCCGGCCCTGGCGGCCCAAATCGCCGGGGAGCCTCTGCCCGGCCATGTCCTGGACCTGGAGGCCCCGGGCATCCGGCAGGTCAAGCTCATCGACGCCACGCCCATCGGCGTCAATATCCGCTCTACCGTGGCCACCTACGCGGACGTGCACGATGAGCTGCGCAAGGTCTATGCCCGGACCCCGGGCGCCCGGGCGGAGGGCTGTAAGGCCGGGGACTTCTCCTATAACACCGGCTCTCTCCGCTGCCCCACCTGTGACGGGACGGGCAGCATCAGCCTGGACGTGCAGTTTTTGCCGGATGTGGACATCCCCTGCCCGGACTGCGGCGGTTCCCGCTACAGCCGGGCGGCCTTCCGGCTGCGCCGGACGGGGAAGGACGGGCAGGCCCTGTCCCTGCCTGAGCTGATGGCCCTGAGCGTGGACGAGGCCCTGCCGGTCTGCGCCGATCTGAAGACGGTGCACAGCCGCCTGAGCCTGCTGCACGACGTGGGCCTGGGTTATCTGACCCTGGCCGAGCAGACCCCCGGCCTCTCCGGCGGGGAGGCCCAGCGGCTGAAGCTGGCCAGCGAGCTGGGACGGGGCCAATCGGACGCCCTCTTTGTGTTTGACGAGCCCACCATCGGCCTGCACCCGCTGGACGTGGCCTCCCTGATGGAGGTCTTCCAGACCCTGATCGACCGGGGCGCCACGGTGCTTGTCATCGAGCACGACCTGGACCTGATCCGGAACGCGGACTATGTGGTGGACATGGGCCCCGGCGGCGGCCTGGAGGGCGGCCGGATCGTGGCTGCCGGCACCCCCGAGGAGATCCGCTCCGCCCCCGAGAGCGTCACCGGCCGGTATCTGTGAGGGGCCGGAGCACAAGGCCGCCGGTTGATATAAAAATTCATTCTGTTATAATAAAGGATACAAAGATTCAAAAGGAGGGAGCGCCATGCGGAGAACAGACCGGCAGCTCAGCCGGGAGGAGGCGGAGCAGATCCTGCGGGAAAACCAGTACGGCGTGTTGTCCACCGTCTGCGCCGACGGCAGGCCCTACGGGCTGCCTATCAGCTATGCCTATGCCGGCGGCAAGCTCTATTTTCACCACACCGCGGCGGAGAGCCTGCTGAGGGAGAACATCGGCGGCCAGGCCCGGGCCTGCTTCACCGTCGTGGGGAAGACCCGGCTGCTGCCGGAAAAATTTTCTACCCAGTATGAGAGCGCCATCGCCTTTGGGATCATCCGGGAGAGCGAGGACAAGACAGAGGGCCTGCTCCGCCTGGTGGAGGCCCTGAGCCCGGCGTTTATGGAGCAGGGGCGGCGCTATGCCGCAGCTGCCCAGGACCGGGTGGTGGTCTACGAGTTTGAGATCGAAGAGCTGACGGGCAAAGCCCGGCGGGAGGACTGAAAAGAGTCCGCCCCGGTGCGGCCGGGGCGGAGCCATAAAAATAAGGAGGTCAGAACATGATCCGGAGGATCGTACACATCGACGCGGAAAAATGCAACGGCTGCGGCGCCTGCGCCCGGGCCTGCCATGAGGGGGCCATCGCCATGGAGGGCGGAAAGGCCCGGCTCATGCGGGACGACTACTGCGACGGGATGGGGGACTGTCTGCCCCAGTGCCCCGCCGGGGCCATCTCTTTTGAAGAGAGGGAGGCCGCGGCCTATGATGCGGCGGCGGTGGCGGAGAACATGAAAAAACAGGGGCGGATCCCGCCCCGGCCCCAGGGCTGCCCCGGCAGCCAGGTCCGGGAGCTGCGCCCCGCCCCCAAGGCGGGCCCCGGCGTGCCGCCGCCTCCGCCGGAGGGCTCCCAGCTGCGCAACTGGCCGGTGCAGATCAAACTGGCCCCGGTCCGGGCCCCCTATTTTGACGGGGCCAAGCTGCTCATCGCCGCCGACTGCACCGCCTATGCCTATGCCGCCTTTCACCGGGAGTTCATGGCGGGGCGGGTCACGCTGATCGGCTGCCCCAAGCTGGACGGGGTGGATTACGGCGAGAAGCTGGCAGAGATCCTCAGCCAAAACGACGTGCGGGGCGTGACCGTGCTGCGGATGGAGGTCCCCTGCTGCGGCGGCCTGGAGGCGGCCGTCAAGCGGGCGCTCCAGGCCAGCGGGAAGTTTCTCCCCTGGCAGGTGGTGACGATCTCCGCCTCAGGCGAGATCCTGGACCGGTGAACGGCTCCGCGCCGCCGCTGCCCAAAAGGGCAGCGGCGGCTTCTTCCCGATTTCTCCGCTTTTTTTCGGCCGCGCTCTTGCGTATCCGGCCCGGCGGGCATATAATAGCCGGGAAAATACGAAGGAAGGTTCCACATCGTGCATACTCCGAAACAGACGGACGCCGCCGGCGCCGATCTGCAAAAGATCCAGCTTTTTGAAAACACGCCCATCCCCCGGGCGGTGCTGACCTTGGCGGTGCCCACCATCGTGAGCTCCTTGGTGATGGTGTTCTACAACCTGGCGGACACCTATTTTGTCGGGATGCTCAATGACCCGGTCCAAAACGCCGCCGTGACTTTAGCGGCCCCGGTGCTGCTGGCCTTCAACGCGGTGAACAACCTCTTCGGCGTGGGCGCCTCCAGCATGATGAGCCGGGCCCTGGGCCGCAAAGACTATGAGACGGTCCGCCGCAGCTCCGCCCTGGGCTTTTACTGCGCGCTGGCCTCCGCCCTGCTGTTTTCCCTGTCCTTTACGGCCTTCCGGCCCTTCCTGCTGCGCCTGCTGGGGGCGGACGCCTCCATGGAGGCGGAGACCGCCGCCTATCTGCGCTGGACGGTCACCTGGGGGGCGGTGCCCTCCATCCTCAACGTGGTGATGGCCTATCTGGTGCGGGCCGAGGGGGCCTCCCTCCACGCGAGCCTGGGCACCATGAGCGGGTGCCTGTTGAACATCGCCCTGGACCCGGTGTTCATCCTGCCCTGGGGGCTGCACATGGGGGCCGCGGGGGCCGGCCTGGCCACCTTCCTGTCCAACTGCGTGGCCTGCGGATACTTTTTCCTGCTGCTGTTTATCAAGCGGGGCCGCACCTATGTCAGCGTCAGCCCCTCCCGGCTCCGCTTTGAAAAGAAGATCCTGCTGGGGATCTGCGCGGTGGGCGTCCCCGCCGCCATCCAGAACCTGCTGAACGTGACCGGCATGACGGTGCTGAACAACTTCACCTCCGCCTTCGGCTCGGACGCGGTGGCCGCCATGGGGATCGCCCAGCGGATCCACATGGTCCCCACCCAGGTGGCCTTCGGCTTTGCCCAGGGCGTGATGCCCCTGGAGGGCTACAACTACGCCTCCGGGGACGCCGGCCGCTTCAAAAGGACCGTGTTCTTCGCCTTTTGGATCACCGCCGCCTCTATGCTGGCGGTGGCCCTGGGCTGCTATACGCTGGCCCGGCCCCTCTCCGCCCTGTTCATCAAAAACGAGACAGTCATCGCCTACAGCACCCGGTTTCTGCGGGCCTTTGCCCTGGCTATCCCCGTGTTCAGCGTGGATTTCCTGGGGGTCAGTATTTTCCAGGCCTGCGGCCTGGGCCGGCACGCGCTGCTCTTTGCCATCCTGCGCAAGATCGTGCTGGAGATCCCGGCCCTGTACGTGCTCAACGCCCTTCTGCCCCTGTACGGCCTGCCCTATTCCCAGTTCGTGGCCGAGCTGGTGCTGGCCGTGGCCGCCGTGGCGGTGCTCTGGCGGCTGATCCGGGACATGGAGCAAAAAAGCGCCGCCCGGCAGGAGGCGTAAAACCTAAAAAACTCCGTGGCTTAGGCCACGGAGTTTTTTTGCTTTTTCAGCCCGCCAGGGCCAGCAGCTGCCGGCAAAGGCTCTCGTCCAGGGGCGCGGCGGAAAACAGCAGCAGCCACAGGGCGTACCGGAGCCGGGGGTCCAGCCGGTTTTTCAGCACGGCCCGCAGCAGGATCACCAGCAGCACCAGGGCCGAGGAGAAGATCCAGTTCAGCACACGCGGCGCTCCTTTCTCTAATCGGTTTGCTCACCCCCGTCCGCCGGGCCGCCGGGGGCCCAGTCATAGCCCAGCTGCTGGCACAGCAGGGCATAGCGGGGGTGGGGCTCCAGGGTCACGAAGCCCTCCGGGCCGAAGTCCTCCGGGCCATCCGCCTCGTTGGTGTAGCGCCAGCCGCCGGCAAAGGGGGACTCTGCCCGGGTGTTGATCTCACAGCCCGGCGCGGCGGCCTGCATCTGCTCCACCTGGGCCCGGGGCACCGGGTCCTGGCTGCCCAGCCAGAGCCGCTCCAGCCCGGTCAGCGCGTACAGCGGGGAGAGGTCGGTCACCTGGGGGCAGGCGGCCAGGTTCAGGTGCCGCAGCTCCGTCAGCCCGGCCAGGGGCGTCAAGTCGGAGACGGCGGTGTTGTTGAGCTCCAGATATTCCAGCTTCCCGCAGCCGGCCAGCGGCGTCAGGTCCGAGACAGAGTCGTGGCCCAGAAGCAGGACCTCCAGCTCCGGCATGGAGCGGACAAAGGACAGATCGGTAACAGCCTCGTTGTGCCCCAGGTCCAGATATTTCACATCGGTGCAGTAGCACAGGAGCCAGAGCTGCCCCCCGTCCAGGGCCCCGCCCTGGGAGGTCAGAGAGGCCACGATCCGCTCCGTGTCGGTGCGCACGCTGTAGTTCTCCCCTAAATGGATCCGCCAGACCATCCGGATGTCCGGGAAATCGGCCTGGAGGGCGGCCATATCCCCGTCAGAGACGCCGCAGCCGTCCATATCCAGGAGCCGGCAGCGCCGCAGGACGGGCAGCACGTCCCGGAGGGCCGCGCCGCCGTCCTCCACCGAGGCCTGACGCAGATCCAGCGTCTCGTCCTGGGTGCTCAGCTCCAGCCCGTAGAGGCGGAAGCGGTAGAGAAAGTCCAGCTGGGGGGCGGCGTCCATCAGGAGCCGGACGTCCTCCCAGAGGAGCTCCCCGGTCTCCTGGCTGCCCAGGTCCACGGTGCAGGGGCCGGCCGTCGCCGCCAGCTCCTCCGCCTTAGCGGCCACCTGAGAGCGGGTCAGGCCGCTCAGGTCCAAAACGCCGGCCGCCGGGGCGGCCTCCGAAGCGGCGGTCTCCGGGACCGCGGACACCTCCGGGGTGGAGAGGACCTCCGGCGTGACCGCCGGCGGGGCCTCCTCCCGGGCCGGGCCCGCGTAGGTACAGGCCACGGCGGCCGTGGCGCAGAGCAGCAGTGCCGCCAGGGTCAGCACGGCGGTTTTCGGCCGCCGGACCAGGAAGCTGAGCCGCTCCTTCAGGGGCCTGCCGGAGGCGGGCATGGCCGTCCCGGACAGGAAGGGTCCGGTCCGGTGCCGCCTGTCCGCCAAAGAGAGGAGCAGCTCGCCGTAGTCCAGGCGCGCGCTCTCCTCCAAACCGGACACGGCCGAGGCGTCCGCCGCCAGTTCGCTGTCCTGCCGGGAGAGCGCGCAGGCGATCCAGACCAGGGGGTTATACCAGTGCAGAGCCAGGGCCAGCAGCCGCAGCGGGGCCCAGAGGGAGTCCCCGTGCCGGTAGTGGGCCCGCTCGTGGGCGAGCACATGCCGCAGGGCCTGCCGGTTCCCGGCCAGATCCTCCGGGACATAGATGGCCGGGGCAAAGAGCCCAAAGAGGCAGGGGGTGCCGGGGGCGGCGCTGATATAGACCCGCTTAGGCGGCGCCGTCCATTGGCCCGGCAGGGGCCGGGCGCCCCGGCGCAGGCGAAACCGGAACCGCAGATTGACCAGCCCCGCCGTCAACAGCAGCACCGCCGCCCCGGCCAGCCATAGGCCACGGAGCAGCGCCGGGCCGGGAAGGGGACTCTGCCGGGCCGGGACCGGGGCTGCCGCCGGGGCGGCGGCACCCGCTGCCCCGGCCTGGGCAGGGGAGAGGGACAGATCCGGACCCTCCGCCGTTGGGGCGGCGGGCAGGACCGGCGCAGCTTCCGCCTCCGTCCGGGCCGCCGGCGCGGCGATCCGGGCGCTCCGGCCCTCCACCAGGGATGCCAGGCTCAAAGGGCTTGCAAAGGGAAAGGCGGGGACCAGCAGCCGCAGCAGCACCAGCAGCCACAGAGCGTAGCGGAGCCGGGGGTCCAGATGCTTTTTCAGCACGGCCCGCAGCAGCAGGACCAACAGCACCAGGGCCGAGGAGGCAAACACCCAATCAGCCATGGCGCTTCTCCCTCTCGCTGCGGATAAGCTCGTACAGCTCGTCGATCTCCCGGTCGCTGAGCTGCCCCGCGTCCACCATGGCGTTTACCAGGGACAGGGGGCTGCCGCTGAAGATCCGGTCCAGAAAAGAGCGGGTCTCCTCCCGGACGGCCTCCTCCCGGCGAAACAGGGGATAAAACAGCTTGGCCCGGGGCCCCTGCTCCACCCGGAACAGGCCCTTTTTCTCCATCCGGGAGACCACCGTCTCCACCGTGGACACCGCCTTCCCGGTGCGCTGGGAGCAGCGTCTGCGGATCTGGGCCAGGGTCAGGGGGTTCTCCTCCCACAGACATTCGTAGACGGCCCACTCGCCGCCGGTCAGCTTGTTTTTCTCCATAAAGAGCACCACCTTACAATGTAGTGTTATTATGATAACACTACATTGTAAGGCTGTCAAGAGGAAATTTATAGATCACAAACTCCCCCGCGAAGCGGGGGAGTTTGTAATCGTTTATTCGTCTTCCGGCAGTTTTTTGACCAGCACCCGCTCCACCCGGCGGCCGTCCATGGCCAGGACGGTCAGCTGCAGGTTCTCATAGCGGAAGCTGTCCCCCACCTGGGGGAAGGCGCCGAAGCGCTCCAGGGTCCAGCCGCCCACCGTGTCGCTCTCGGCCTCAAAGCGGTCCTCCCGGATGCCTAAGAGCTCCACAAAGTCGTCTAAGGTCATGTCCCCGTCCAGCTCGTACTCGTCCTCGTTGCGCTGGACCACTTCCTGCTCCACCGTGTCCGTCTCGTCCCAGATATCGCCCACGATCTGCTCCAGCACGTCCTCCATGGACAGCACCCCCAAGGTGCCGCCGTACTCGTCGGACACCACGGCCAGGTGCTGCTTGGCCCGGCGCAGCTGGCTGAGCACCTGGGGCAGCTTCATGGTCTTATATACGTAGCAGGGGGGCATCAGGTATTTGCGGATGTCCACCCGCTCCCCGTCCGTGAGGGCTTTCAGGAAGCGGTTGAGGTACAGAACGCCTATGATGTTGTCGATGCTGCCCTCGTACACCGGCAGGCGGGAGAAGGGGGCCTCCTCAATGAGGGAGAGAATGTCCTCCCAGTCGTCGTCGATATCCAGAGCCTGCACGTCCACCCGGGCGGTCATGACCTCGGAGGCGGAGATATCCGCAAAGTCGATGGCGGCCTGCAGAAGCTCGGTCCGGTCCTCGTCCAGCACGTCCTCGTCCTCGGCGGTCTCGATGATGGACTGGAGCTCCTCCACGGCCTCGTCCTGATCCCCGGTCTCGCCCTTCATGCCCCGGGTCAGCAGGTCGATGGTCTTGACCACCAGCCAGAGCAGGGGCTTGAGCAGGACCATCAGGCCGTGGATGGCCCAGGCGTTCTCCATGGCGGTCAGGTTCGCCCGCTTTTTGGCGGTGATCTTGGGGATGGTCTCCCCGAAGACGATCACCAGCAGGGTGATGCCCACCGTGGAGACCCAGGCATAGCCGTCGCTGCCGGTGAGGAGGATGACAAAGACGGAGCCCAAAGAGGAGGCGGCGATGTTCACCAGGTTGTTGCCGATCAGGATGGCGCCCAGCGCGTCGTCATAGCGTTCGGTGATCCGCACGGCCAAAGCCGCCCGTTTGGAGCCCTCCTCCTTATACCGCTCCAGCCGGAGGTTGTTGCAGGAGGAATAGGCCATCTCGGAGGCGGAGAAGAAGGCGGACAGGATCAGGCACAGGGCGATGCCCGCCCCGGCCAGATAGATGCTCATGCCTCGTCCCCCCTTTCCGGGGCCTCGTCAGGCAGCAGGGCCACCCGCAGCTTCAGGATCCGGTTGTGCTCCATGGCGGAGACGGTGATCTCCAGGCCGTGATAGCGGAAGCTGTCCCCCAGGCTGGGGATGGCGGTGAACTGCCCATAGGCCCACTCGCCCATGAGGGTGTTCACCAGTTCCTCGTCCTCCTCCGGGTCCTCGTATCCTATGTGCTCGAACACGTCGGCCACGGTCTCATCCGCGTCCGCCTCAAAGACGCCCTGGCCCAGGTCCACCACGGTCTCCTTCACCACGTCGTCCTCGTCCCAGATCTCGCCCACCAATTCCTCCAAGATATCCTCCACCGTGACGATGCCCAGGGTGCCGCCGTAATTGTCCGTCACCACGGCCACGTTCAGCCGCCGCTTGGACAGGACCGGCAGCAGCTCGTCGATATTGGTGCTCTGGTGGATGAAAAAGACCTCGTCCAGCAGCGGGCGCAGATCCAGCCCCGGCCCCTGGCGCAGCGTCGCCTTGATGAAGCGGCGGATCTGCAAAATGCCGATGATGTTGTCGATGCTGCCCTCGTACACCGGCAGGCGGCTGTGGTTGGTGGACTTGATCAGGGAGAGGATCTCTTCCGGGCTGTCCTCGATGTCGATGGCCACTAAGTCCACCCGGGGGGTCAGGATGCTCTCCACGGTCACATCCCCGAACTGGAGGGCGGAGGAGATCAGCTCCCCCTGCTCCTCGTCCAGGCTGCCCTCCTCGGTCATGTCCTCGATGATGTCGTACAGCTCATCCTCTGTGACCGAGATCTGCGGGTCCCCCTTGATGAGGCGGGCCGCCCCCTGGCCGATCAGCGTCAGCAGGGCGGAGAGAGGGGTAAAAAGGCGCATAAAAAAGCAGAGCGGCCCGGCGCAGGCTTTGGCGAAGCGCTCGCTGTACTTCTTGGCCACCGTCTTGGGCAGCATCTCGCCTGCGAAAAAGACCACCACTGTGGTAAGTAACGTGCTCACAGACACCGCGCTCAGGCCCCAACGCCGGGTCACCGCCACGGTCACGATGGACGCGGTGGCAAGATGTACGATGTTGGTGCAGATGAGCAGGGTGCTGATGGCTTTATCAAAATTGTCCAGTATGTAGAGGGCCCGTTCGGCCCGCCCGTCGCCCCGGTCGGCGGCGATTTTGAGCTTGTTGCGGGACGCGGAGGCAAACGCCGTCTCCGCCACGGCGAAATACGCGGCGCAGAGCAGCAGGAAAAACGCGATGAACCAAGGCAATCGACTGCCGTCTTCCATGATCGGAACTTCCAACTCCTTCATTTTACGGATCGTATACGCAATACAGTATAGCATAAGCAAAATTAAACGTCAATATGCGAAATGACGCCGGGCAATTCTTGTGTTTTACTGAACTGTGTGGTATTCTGTTCCTGGTGCTTGCACCAGGGCGCTGCACAACGGCAGGCGGTTGGTCACACCTCTGTAAAGTCTGCAAATAAAAAGTCAAGAGGAAAATGAAAGAAGACAGCGAAAAATAACGACGGAAGAATAGGCATGACA
>CANRHH010000047.1 GCA_947630375.1 uncultured Oscillospiraceae bacterium
CCCAGAATCTGCCACTCTTCAACAACACCGTTCTTGACTTTGTCGAATATCGCTTACACATAATTCTACGCCGGGCCCGGAGGGCGGTGTAGTTTTACGCAATATTCTCACGTTCGATCAGTGGTAAGTACCCGTTCGCTTTCAACAGCTCGTAGATGAACAGACGGCCTTTTTGCGTCCAGTATGTGTACATACGGGAACGAATTACACCATCACTTCCAGGGACCGGGAACGTCTTTGTAACAGTGTACCCTTGTTCTGCGTACTTCTGGTAGAGCAGCCAGATAGGGTCTTGCTTATACTGAATACCTAATTCATGGAGGTATTTGTTCATACGGTTTGCGCTCCATCCGTAATCTTTGGCGATTACGGAGATTGCAATAGCGTCCTTGCAGTTGAGTATCAAGTCATAGTAGCTGGCTTTCGGCTGAAGCTCTGCGATTTGCTGCTGCTGGATAGAGACGGTTTGGTTGAGGACACGGTTTTTCTCCCGTTCCTCTTTCAGCGTTGTCGCCAGCCGAATGATTGTATCAGGGTCCAATAGTGCTTCTTCAATTTTGGCGGGTGTCATGTATGCACCGTGCTTTGCAATCGCCGGAACAACCTCATCGAAAAGCTGCAAGCGTATCTGCGCAAGTGTGAGTTGCAATACAGAGCGGACAACACGCCGGGAGGCGGTATGCTGGACTGGCTTGCCCCATATTGCGACAGTGTGGACGATATAGCATCGTTCCTGCGGTCTATCGGGTTCAGGATAAAGGCAATCATGGACGAGACAAATGGAAACGAGCGCTATCAATGGGTAACGACCACATCGGGCGTTATCGTGTATGTGAACGATGAATACTGCAATGGTCTATTTGCAAAGGAGGCGCAAGAAAAATGGTAATTTACCGCCCAAACCGTGGCGGTCTTGCAGAAGCTATGGACCACGCAAGGGAGTTTGAAAACTTCGACGAAATGAAACGCCATGTTGTAGAGGAACACGAAGAAACATGGGGGAGAAAAGCATTTGATTTTGATGACATCGTTATAGAGGAGGCTCACGGAGAGGATAGGCGTATAGGCTGGAAAGATTGCCGGTATGTCTGCGTAAAGCGATATGCGGCGCTTTGGCGGCGGTATGCCTATGAACGGGAACTACGCGCAGATGACAAATCAGCTCATGCAGAACCAGGAAGTCCAGCAGAAAGCCGGTCCGTTCATCAACGGAAAAAGCCCGGAACAGCTCAATTCCACATTCCGAAATATCTGCAAAGAGCGTGGTATTGACCCGGACGAGTTCGCACAGCAGATGGGCGTGACGCTTCCGAAATAAAAAACACGCCTCGTGATACGAGACGTGCCGACCGTAAACGGCCCACCTCCAAGAGAACTTGGATTATCTAAAGTATAGCACAAAAAACTGAATATTGCATCCTTTTCTCTTTTCGGTTCTGCCGGTCCTGACAAAAACGGCTTCCCAACGTACACGTCCGGGAAGTGCGCAGCCCGGTGTGAATATTTGAAAGGAGATTTTTTATTATGGCTGAAACTCCCATTGTTTACAACCTGGACAGCGGTTCCAGCGGCGGCAACGGCGGTTGCGGTAATGGTATGTGGGGTGGAGACGGTAGCTGGATTTTCGCGTTCCTTATCATCGCCCTCATCTTCGGCGACCGCTGGGGCCTTGGCGGCAACAACGGTAACGGAGGTGGAAATTCTGTGCCCGCTTACATTCCTTATCCCATGTCCAGCATCGGCGGCTTTAATGCCTCCGGCGCTCTGACCAGAGCCGACCTCTGCCAAGACATGAATTTCCAGTCTCTGGAAAATGGTGTTCGTGGCATCCAGCAGGGTCTTTGCGACGGCTTCTATGCTATGAACACCGGCATTATGCAGGGGTTCCACGGCGTGGACAATGCGATTTGCACCCTGGGCTACAACAACGCCCGGCTTGCGAACAACCTTAGCACCGCTATGATGCAGGGCTTTAACGCCGTTCAGTCCCAAGCCGCTCAGTGCTGCTGCGATAACCGCGTCGGTCAGATGCAGATTGGCACTCAGGTGGAGCGCGGCTTCTGCGATACCAATTACAACGCCGCGACCAACACCACGGCCATTATCCAGAACGCCCACAACGACACTGACCGCGTTATCGCCCGTCTGGACGCTATGGAGAGCGCCCGAAAGGATGAAGTGATTGCTGACCTGCGCTCTAAGCTGGCCGCTTGCGGCGACCAGACCACCGCGCAGTACATCATCAATCAGCTCACCGGCATTATCAGCCCCCGCGCTGTGCCTGCCTATCCCGCTGCCTCTCCCTGCGGCCTCGGCAATTGGGCTCCCCAGGTGCTTGCCAACGGCTACTACGGCTACGGTAACGGCGGCTGCAACACCGGCTGCTGCTAACGCATTTTAACGCATTGGCAACGCAATTCTAACGCAAATTTTGCGTTAGAAAAAATAGAAATGCGTTAAAACAATGCGTTAGAACGCACGAATAATGCACGCGTGCGTTCTTTAAAGAAAAGAACGCACGAAAAATGCAACATTCGATCATATTGGTGACATCGCCAATATGATACCTTCCCCGCAAGGGTGACTACTTCGGGCGGCGGGGACCATTTTGCCGACGTCGGCAATATGCTCCGCCGCCCTGACTTTAAGGAGGATTTTATTATGATTGAAGAAATCAAGGCCAAGATGGAGTCTCACATCAAATCCATTCTTGAAAAACCTATTATCACGGACCAGGAGTATTCTCTTATTGCCTCTTACCTTTGCAAGCTGGAATATGAGGCTTCTTTTGAGGAAAACAAGGCCAAGGACGAACAGAGGCAGAAAGAGATGTGGGGTAAAATCGCAGAAGTGATTGGGGGTGCTATGTAATGGCCTGCAAACCTATCTGCTCACTGTGCGACCATCTGGTTATCAGCACGGCGGTAAATTTTGACGGCACGAACGTCGTTGTCGCGCTTCCTGCTGGGAATTACCAGGCAGGATGCAAGTATTGCATTGTTATCGCCCAGGCACTCCCGGCCTCTGCGACCATCAATGCGCCCGTCGTTTTTTCCATCGGGACCGGCGCTGAACGCTATCCGCTGACGAACTCTTGCTGCGCCCCTGTGACTGTGTGCAGCATCAGCACCCGCAAGCGGTATAGCACCGTCGTTTCCACTACTTCCACCGGCGGTACGTTCAAACTGCTCGGTAATCTGCGCGGCTGCTGCCAGCAGAACAACAATCTCCCTGCCATCAACGGCACGGCTCCCACGGCGTAAGGGGGTGGCATAATGGGCAGAAAATTGCTTATCATGCCGCCGCATCAGCCGGTGGAGTATCACGGCGACATGAGCCGGGAAATCGAGCGACGCTCTGATATGTACCGGGACGTGGATATGCGTTCCACCCCATATCGCGGCAATGGCGGCTACAATGACCGCGCTGGCGTTATGAACTACGGCGGGGATATGCGTATGGGCGGCTACGAAATGCGCTACGATGAGCCGGTGTACGACGCCTACGACGGTCGTATGCGCCCCCGTATGACCTATCCCAGCATGGGCGGCTATGAGCCTGAAATGCGCCGTGGTCGTGACAGCCGGGGCCGGTACACCTCTGTGCGGAGCGAGTACGGCAACACCCGTATGGATGACCGCAATGACATGACCGCTGGCTATCCGTATGTGCCGCCCGTGTACGAGCGCAGAGAAAGTACGGAACCCCGCATGAACAAAATCGGCTTTGCCATCAGCGGCGACATGGAGCGTTTGCCGGAAGTCCGGCACGATTACCCCAACGACGCCAGCTATATGCCGATGGACGAAATGAGCAGCAGGACCGGCGAACGCATGAGCGGCCACGCCGACGGAAAGGAGAGCGTACCCATGACGAAAGAGACAGCTATGGAATGGGCCTCCATGTTGGAAAACGCGGACGGCAGCAAAGGCCCGCATTGGACGATGGAGCAGGTGAAGCAGGTGATGGCCCAGCGGCAGATACAGTGTGACCCCGTTGAGTTCTTCCTTGCGCTGAACCTGGTGTACTCCGACCTGTGCAAAGAGTTCCGCAAGTTTGGTATCAACAACATGGACGCTTATGTGGACTTCGCCAAGGCGTTCTGGCTGAACGACAAGGACGTGCCGGACAAACTGAGCCGGTACTATGAGATGGTCGTGTCTTAAACATTTTGCCGGGGATAGGAAACAATCTCCGGCAATTTTAGTTAGCAAAACGAGTTAGCATTTTTGATAAAATCTGGCTTTATAAATGGCCTAAAATGGCCTGGTTTTATAAAACCGCGTTTTATTTTTGCTAACCGCTTTGTGAACTTCCAGAAAACATACAAACAAATAAAATTAAAAAGTACCGAAAATTCAGAACTTTTTCTGAATATCGGCACTTTTTCATGTGGAGCGGATGATGGGAGTCGAACCCACCTTATCGGCTTGGGAAGCCGGAGTTCTACCGATGAACTACATCCGCATGTGTGGACAAAGTATAACACAGGCCGAAAAAAATATCAAGAGCGAAAACAAAGTTTTTTCGCCCCGCGGGAGAGCGGGCAGCACTATTTTTCTTTTCCGGCAAGAAAAGCCTTGACAATCCCGGCCGCATGGGGTAAAATACCTCTTGCTTGAAAAAATGGGCGATTGGCGCAGCTGGTAGCGCATCCGCTTGACGTGCGGGAGGTCACAAGTTCGAGTCTTGTATCGCCCACCAGCAAAAATCCCAGGGCAAAAGCCCTGGGATTTTTGCTGCATAGGCAGCGCGCCTCGAACTTGTGACCTCAACGCTGAAGGCGTTTTGAGCGAGGGCAAAGCCCGAGCGGAAGGGCGCGGAGGCAGGCGCGGAGGCGGCACGGATTGAAAAGCAGGAATATATATGGTACAATTAAAAAAAGAAAATGGACTCAAAATCGTTGAGAGGGATTGATATGAAAAAGAAACTGCCTGTTATATTGTTTGTTGTGATCGTTGTAGTAGTTGCTGTGGCCATCTTTGCGTTCAATAAGCCATATCAGCCTACATCGTTTGTAGCCGATGGGGAAAATTGGTCGGCCGCGGTTGAAAATGGCAGTGAGCTGATCCTAAACCTATATGATAAAAGCACAGAATGGTCTGTTGTTTCGTCTCCAAAATGCTTTTCAAGTGATTATACCAATGTTACCGAAAACGGCACGGAGTTTCACATCATCGCGTTGGATGATGGGGAAGGAGAGATGCTGTTTCACGGCACAAAAAGCGATGGCAGCATCGAAGAATATATACTTACGCTCTCCATTTCACGCCATCAAAAAACAGTTCTTCAAATTGACTCGGTTTCTTTTGGTAAATAACAAGAGCGGGCAACTTTCGCAAACCTTGAAAAATCCGAACCTCATTCCGATCGGAAACGGGTTCGGATTTTTCGTCGCACGGGAGAACGTGCCGGAATAACAAAAAATCGGGGGCTGCCGTTTTCGACAGCCCCCAAGCTCTCATTCAAGCCTTTCTTACCTGTTTGCAACTCACATTTCAATAGAGATAGACAGCCGCCCGCCCAGGGCGTTTGCAATACGCTCCAGCGTTGCCACAGAGGGATTTGCCACGCCCCGCTCGATCTTTGAGAGGTCGGACTGGTCTATACCCGTTAAAGAAGCCAGCTTCTTTTGTGATATGCCTGACAGCGCACGGGCAGACGCGACAGCGTGGGCGGAAGCATGCTGAATAGAAATGCTTTTTGTGCAGATGGTCTCTCCGTCCTCGTAGATAGTTTCGGCCTCAATATCCAGATCATCGTTCCAGTAGATACCGTACGCGCCCATCAGCGTGCCGGAGAGAAAGAGCGCCCGATCCTCCAGTGCCTTCAGCTGGGGATACTTGGGGAACAGCGCCCGCATATCGTACTTTTTGACAGCACCATCCTGGAACGTCACAGCCATGGCCGTCCCGTCCAGAAATTTCAAGTCGATCGCTTATGAAACATATCGGTCACCTCCCTCATATGTTCAATAACATTATAGGGGATAAATTCCCTATCGTCAACAAACAATTCAACAGGGACCCTATGTCCATAAATCTGTATTTCTTGAACTGCCCGCAGCCCGGACAGTTGAGATCCAGACGGCCGGGAACGCCAAAATTTCTTGCTGTTTCGCGTCACACGTCGGTATCCAGGCTGTCAAAGTCCGCAGAATCAAAAAATTCGCTGAGCGTGATGCCGAGGCCGTCACAGATCAGTTTGACCGTTAAAAGTTTGGGATTCCTGCTCCGTCCGTATAAGATGTTTTTGACGCTTGACGGTGGGACGGCGGCCAGCGTCGCCAGCTTGTTGATGGTGATATTCCGCTCTCCGCACAGCTGCAAAATGCGATTTCGCACGGCCTCCTGAGCTGTCATTCCGCATCACACTCCTGCCCTCATTTTAAAGGACGCTTCTTGACAATGTAGGCTACCCGTGCTACTATTAGGCTATACATAGCCTAAAGGAGAGATGCGCCGTGGTCGATTATCAGGAGATGTATTATAAGATGAACCGCGCGGTGGAAAAGGCCATAGATCTTTTGATCGAAGCCCAGCGGGCGTGCGAGGAGGACTATTTGCGGCAGACAGATCCCCCGGCTGAAACGGAAGCCGCCGGTCACTCGGATCTGGCTTAACAGAGCGGGATATTTCGGGCCGGAGGCGATTTTTCGGAGAAAAATCGCCTCCGGCTGTTTTCTTTCCGCCAGGGGCATGATATAATAGCTGCAGAGCGGCTATTATAAAATTTTATGCCGTTTTTCTCGCCGCTTGCGCGGCAACCGAAAAACATGGCTAAATTATACCATCTCCGCAGAGTGGCTATGGTATAATATTGGCATTATCATAATATAACATGGGGGATTCTGCCATGCAGCCGAACACAAAAGCCAGCTTTTCCAGCGAGGAAAACCAGCGGGAACAGGCAAACCGGGCTCTGGCTTACCGGGCCGCCTGCGAGAGCGCCGTTCTGCTGAAAAATGAGGGCGTTCTGCCTTTCAAGGGCAAGCGGATCGCCGCATTCGGCGCCGGGGTGTCCCGGACTGTCAAGGGGGGTACCGGCTCCGGCGAGGTGAACGAGCGGTACAGCGTCAGCATCCTGGAGGGCCTGGAGGACCGGGGCTTTGAGGTGATGACCCGGGCCTGGATCGCAGACTACGAGGCGGCCTATGAGGAGGCGCTGGCCAAGTACCGAAAGAAGAGACGGAACCCCCTGCAGGTGCTCAGCCCTTCCGGCATGGGCCGGGACAGCTTCCGGGCCCCGGAGGGCCGGGCCGTCACGAAAAAGGACATTGCCGACAGCTGCACGGAAAACTGTGTCTACGTCCTCAGCCGCCAGGCGGGGGAGGGCCGGGACCGGAGCCTGGACAAGGGCGACTACCGCCTGACGGACCGGGAACTGCAGGATATCCGTTTCTGTGCGGCCAACTATAAATTTTTTGCTTTAGTGATCAACTGCGGCTCCTCGATGGATATGGAGCAGCTGGCCCAGGTGCCGGGGCTGGGGGCCATCCTCTACATCAGCCAGCCGGGCATGGAGGGCGGCCGGGCGGTGGCCGATCTGCTCTCCGGCGCGGCAACCCCCTGCGGCAAGCTGGCCGACAGTTGGCCCCTGCGCTATGACGATCTGCCCTTTGCCCGGGAATACAGCGGCCTCAATGGCAATCTGGAGCACGAGTATTACAAAGAGGGCATCTTTGTGGGCTACCGCTTTTTTGACAGCTTCGGCGTGGTCCCCGCCTTCCCCTTCGGCTTTGGCCTGGGCTATACCAAATTCCGCCTGGGCAAGGCCGCCTTCTCCCTGGAAAACGGCCTAGTGACAGTGCGGCTCCAGGTCCGCAACAGCGGACGCAAGCACAGCGGCCGGGAGACGGTGCAGGTCTATGTGTCCGCCCCGGAGGGAAAGCTGGAAAAGGAGGCCCAGCGCCTGGCGGCCTTTGAAAAGACCCGGCTGCTGGCCCCCGGAGAGAGCCAGGAGCTGGCCCTGAGCTTCCCTCTGAAGCGGCTGGCCAGCTACCGCTTTGAGGACGCCTGCTTTGTCTTGGAGGCGGGGGACTATGTGGTCCGGGTGGGGACCTCCTCCCGGGACACGGCGCCGGTGGGCATCCTGCGGCTGGAGCGGGAGCTGATCGCCTCCCGGCACGCCCATATCTGCCCCCTGAAGGCCCCTTTCTTGGGGCTCAAAGCCCCCAAGCGGCCCGCCGTGCCGGCGGACCCGGCGCTGCCCGTGCTGCCGGTGGGGCCGGAGCAGATCCAGACGGAGACCTATGTCTACGACCCGGCGCCCCTCTGCCGGGACCGGAGGGCCCTGGACTTTGTGGACAGCCTCAGCCTCCGGGAGATGACAGAGCTGGTGGTGGGCATAGGGATGGTCGGCGGTGTGCGCCGCTTCGATCTGCCCGGCGCGGTGGGCTGCACCACGTCCGCTTTCTGGGACCGGGGCCTGGTGAACCTGGCCCTGTGCGACGGGCCCGCCGGATTGCGCGTCAACCAGCGCTCCACCCTGTCCGCCGATGGAAAGATCAAGCCCCTGGACCTGCCCCTGTCCACCTTTGAGCTGCTGCCCAAGCCGGTGAAGGACCGGATGCGGGGCGACCCGGAGAAGGACCGGCTGCTCTATCAGTTCACCACCGCTTTCCCGGCGGAGTCCGCCCTGGCCCAGAGCTGGGACCGGGCCCTGCTGGAGGAGATCGGCCAGGCGGTACAGGCGGAGATGAAGGAGTACGGCTGCACCTTCTGGCTGGCTCCGGCGGTGAATATCCACCGCAATCCCCTCTGCGGCCGGAATTTTGAGTATTTTTCCGAGGACCCCTTCCTCAGCGGCAGCCTGGCCGCGGCCCTGACCCGGGGCGTCCAGAGGGAGCCGGGCTTCTATGTGACCGTCAAGCACTTCGCCTGCAACAACCAGGAGGACAACCGCAACCGGGTCAGCAGCGAGCTGACGGAGCGGACCCTGCGGGAGATCTATCTGCCCGCCTTTGAGATGGCCGTCCGGGAGGGCGGCGCCAAGGGGATCATGACCTCCTATAACCGGGTCAACGGGGTGTACGCCCCCAACAGCCACGATTTGTGCACCAAAGTCCTGCGCAGCGAGTGGGGCTTTGAGGGCGTGGTGATGACGGACTGGTATTCCACCATGTCCGCCAAAGACAGCGCCGCCCTGGCCATGCGGGCAGGCAATGACCTGATCATGCCCGGAGAGTCCCTGTCCAAGGCCCGGATCCTGGCGGGAGTGCGCAGAGGGCTCATCAGCCGGGAGGATGTGCGCCGCTGCTGCCTGAACGTGGTCAAGGCCATTCTGGACAGCGCGGCCCAGCGGGAATGGATGGGCTAAAAATTTTCGTGTTATACATGAAATCTTCACAAATACCTTATATAATAGCGTAAAAGATAAACTGTGATACGAGCGGTATTTTTACCGCCCTCTGGAGGAATGCCCATTGAAGCACCCTGTGTTGACAAGGCTGTTTTCCATCGCCCTGGCGATCGTCAGCCTGATTATGTTTGTGGCCGGCGCGTTGGGGGTCGGCTCTGCCCGGGAGGACCGGCAGGACACCCTGGACAGCTATAACCGGCTCCAGGGGCGAATCGAGGAATACGAGACCGTGACCCAGGCCCTGGAGGGGACCATCAGCTACGAGGAGGCCAACGAGGCCCTCCAGGAGCTCCAGGATCAGCACGACAGCGACGCCTCCCAGCACAAGAGCGACCTGGCGCTGTACACCGCCACCAAGGGCGGCGTCAGCACCGGCGTGGAGGCTATCGAGCAGGGGGAGGAGGCCATCGCCCAGGCCTGGGATCAGTACGACGCGGGCCTGGCCATGCTGAAGGAGCAGGAGGAGCAGCTGAACGAGGGCGCGCAGGCCCTGGAAGGGCTCCTCGCCTTGAGTGGCGAAACCCAGAGAGAGCTGGATATTGTGCTGAGGAAGACGTTCGCGGCCTTCCCGGGGGCCGACCAGGACGGCACTTCGGGGCTGGTGGCCTCTACCTTAGCGGCGGTAACGCTCAGCGCCGCGCCCGGCGGGACCGAGAGCGGCCCGGATGAGGGCACGGGGGGAGCAGACGGGGCGAACACGGACCCGGCGGAGGGAGATAACACCGGCGACGGGGAGCCCGGCTCCGGCGGCGAGGAAGGGACCGACCCTGGCGGAAGCGAGGGGGGGACCAACCCCGGCGGCGGAGGAACAGAGTCCGGCGGCGGCGGCGGAACGGAATCCGGCGGGGGCGGGACCGAGCCCGGCGACGGAGGAACAGAGTCCGGCGGCGGCGGAGGGACCGACCCCGGAGACAACGAAGAAACCGGCGTGCCCAAAGAGAAAATTCAGGCGGTCTACGGGGATCTGATAGCGGCCTATGGGGATCTGGCGTCTTTCTTTAACAATGCCAACAAGCTTTTGGGCGAGTTGAACGGGATGGACGGGCTCCCGGAGGAGCAAAAGGCCCAGATCGGCGCTTTTAAACAGATGATTGCGGGCTATCAGAGCATCCCGGTCGGCCCAGACCAGCTCCAGGCGGCGCTGAAAGGCTTGGAATCGGAGCCGAACCCGGTCCCGGCGATGGCTGCTGAGGGGTATAAAAAGATATATGATGGGGCGGTATACGCCTATACGGAGATACAGAATAGTCTCGGCGGCATCGGGGGTGCGCTGACCACGATGAGCAAGCCATTGACAGATGCCCAGGCCCAGCTGGAGGGCGGCCGGGCCGCCATCGCCGCCGCCAAGGAGCAGCTGGCCAAGGCCCGGGAGGCCCTGGAGGCCGGGGACGCCCAGCTGTACAGCGGCTGGGCCCAGCTTCAGAAGACCTTGAACGACCTGGACGGGCAGGCAGACGACCTGGAACAGGAGAAGGAGACGCTGGAACAGGAGGCCGCGGACCTGGAGGCCAAGAAGGAGGAGGTCCGGCAGCAGAAGGACTTGGAGAAGCGGCAGACCTCGCTGAAGGTGCTGCTGCTGGACCGGGAGGGCATTCAGGAGCGCTGCGACGGGGGCATGGAGCTCCTGGACAGCGCCCGGGACTACGGCTCCCAGCTGCTCCGGGACGCGGACCGGACCTACCGGGACCGGCTGATCGCCTGCGTGCTGATGATCGTGGGCGGCCTGGCCGGCCTGGCCGGTATTCTGCCCGCCTTTGAAAAGCTGAAGGGCCGGGCGCTGCTGATCGCGCCGGTGGTCCTCTGCCTGGCCTGCGCGGCCGGGGCGGAGTGTATCTTCGAGTTCATGGGCCGGGGCAGCTCCTATTCGGCCATTTTCGCGGGCATCTTCGCGCTGGTCCAGCTGCTGGTGATCCTGCCCAAGGCAAAAAAACCGGGCCAGAGGGCCTGAACATAGGAACAAAGCCGTGGGCCGAAAGGACCACGGCTTTGTTCTGTTAATTCGTATATTTCAGGTCGATGTCGCCGCTGACGGTCTCAAGGAAGCAGTCTCCGCCGCCGGGGTCCGGGGCGGGCAGGGAGACGCGGCCGCTGACCGTCTCATATCGGAAGACCTTGCCGCCGGACAGCGTCCCGGTCACGGAGCCGCTGGTGGCGGAGGCGGTCAGGGACCCGGCGTCAAAAGCGTCCAGCTCGATCTCCCCGCTGACGGTGTCCAGCCGGGCCGGGCCGGAGAACGCCGTATCCACCAGCTTCAGGCTGCCGCTGGTGGCGGAGAGGCGCAGGCTCTCCCCCTGGCAGCCTTCCAGCCGGATGTCCCCGCTGACGGCGCCGGCCTCCAGGGCCGGAATACGGCAGGCGCTGAGGGTGATGCTCCCGCTGGTGGTGCTGAGCTCCGCCCGGGCAGGGGCGGCGCCGGACAAAGTCAGGTCCCCGCTGGTGCTCTCCATGGAGAGGCTTTCGTCGGCCTGGGCCAGACAGACCAGATCGCCGCTGGTGCTCTCCAGGCGCAGCGTCTGAAAACGAAAGTCCGCCGGAAGCTCCACGTCCCCGGAGGTGGTGCGCACCGTCAGGTCCCGGTAGCTCTCCCCGGGCAGGTAGACAGTGAGGGTATAGTCCGCCCAGCCCCAGGAAAAGGACAGGAAATGAAAACTCTCCAGACCGGGCTGGCTCACCCGCAGGACGCCGTCCTCCACGGCTGCCCGGAGGGGCTGGTCGGTATTCTCGCGCCAGATCACCCGGCAGAGCCCATCCTCCGCGGGCAGAAGGCGGACGGCGTGAGAGGCCAGGTCTATGGAGAGGCTGTCAAAGGGCTCGGAGATCGTCTGGGTCCGGCCCACCGACTCCTCTGTGTCCAGCCGGGTCAGATCAAAGCCGGCCAGAGCGGCGGCCAGCAGGCAGAGGCCCAGGCCCGATATAAGGAGAATGACCGCGGCGGTCAAAAGTCTTTTGGTGGTCTTCGTCATGCTTTGTCCTCCTTTCGGATAAACAGGCGCTTCAGCCAGCGCCCGGTGGCCCTCCAGAGGGCCAGATCCCACAGCGTGGCCTTCTTAGCCAGAAGTCCCATCAACAGGCAGAGCCCCCCGGCGGCCAGCCCTGTGCCCAGGCACATGAACGCCGGCAGGAGCCGGCCCTGCAGGAGCTGGGAAAAGGCTGTCCAGATGCCGGCCAGGCAGACGCAGGCAGTGGAGAGGATCAAAACATAGAACACCAGCAGGAACAGCACCAGCAGCAGATAGACCAGCAGCACCAGCACCAGCCCCGTCAGCACCAGGGGCAGCCAGACCGGAGAACCCAGCACCAGCAGCACGATCTCCCAGACCCGCATGGTCCGCCGGGGTTTCAACCGGGCCTTGACCAGCGTGGGCAGGGGCAGTTCCTCTAAGATCTGCCTGGCGGCCTCCTCCGGCGTCCCCAGGGCGGCTACCGCCTCCGCCTCGCTCATGCCGTCCTCCATCCGGTCGTCGATGCTCTCCCGGAAATAGTCCAGGGAGCGCCCGAGATCCTCCGGGGCCAGCCCGGCCAGCCGCGTCCGGATGGCGGCCAGAAAAGTCTCTCTATCCATGGGTTTCCTCCTCTCTGGTGATAAAACGGTAGATCTGGATGATCTCCTTCCAGTCCTCCCGGAAATCCGCGATCCGCTGCTGCCCGGCCCCCGTGATGTGATAATACTTCCGCAGGCGGCCGTTGTGCTCCACGGAGCGCACCGTCAGGCAGCCGGCGGCCTCCAGGCGGCGGAGAATGGGGTAAAGGGTGGATTCGGAGATCTCCACATAGGGCTTCATATCCTTGATGATCTGGTATCCGTAGCCGTCCCGGTCCTTGATAGCGGCCAGGACGCACACATCCAGCAGCCCTCGCTTAAGCTGATTGTCCATGCGATCCCTCCTGACACATAATACTATACAATACATAGTATTATGTGTCAAGGGGGATTTTGCTTTTTTTGGGAAGAAATATTACGACGTTGAGAACCAGCGGGGAGGGGGCGACGAATGGGGCTGTAGCGAAACGTCAAGTTTCACTACAGCTCCATTTCTATACCTATGAGAGGGAAAGTTAGGGAAAAGGCC
>CANRHH010000048.1 GCA_947630375.1 uncultured Oscillospiraceae bacterium
TTGTAGCGGATCTTCTTATACTTGCCGCAGTGGCATTCCCAGTCCTTGGTTGGCCCGAAAATGCGCTCGCAGAACAGGCCGTCCCGCTCGGGCTTGAGAGTCCGGTAGTTGATGGTCTCCGGCTTCTTCACCTCGCCGTGGGACCAGCTCAAGATCATTTCGGGGGAGGCAATCCCTATCTGAATCGCGTCAAACGGTGTGTAACTCATCACAAATCCTCCTCGTCGTCATAATCGGAGAAATCCAGGTCGGCGCCGTACTCCTCCTCGGGCACATCCTCGATGGCGAAGCCGCCGGCCTCGATCTCGCTGTCGTCGGCCGCGTAGGTCTCATCCCGCATATCCGGGATGAAATCATCGTCGTCGTCATCCTTGAGCTCGATCTCGTTGCCGTCCTTGTCCAGCACGCGCACGTCCAGGCACAGGGACTGGAGCTCCTTGACCAGCACCTTGAAGGACTCGGGCACGCCGGGCTGGGGAATGTTGTTGCCCTTGACAATGGCCTCGTAGGTCTTGACACGGCCGGCCACATCGTCGGACTTGACGGTGAGGATCTCCTGCAGGGTATAGGCCGCGCCGTAGGCCTCCAGGGCCCAGACTTCCATTTCGCCGAAGCGCTGGCCGCCGAACTGGGCCTTGCCGCCCAGAGGCTGCTGGGTCACCAGGCTGTAGGGGCCGGTGGAACGGGCGTGGATCTTGTCATCCACCAGGTGGTGGAGCTTGAGGAAGTACACCCAGCCCACGGTCACGTCGTTGTCAAACTTCTCGCCGGTGCGGCCGTCGTACATGACGCTCTTGCCGTCCTCCCGCAGGCCCGCCTGACGCAGGGTCTCGCGGATGGTGGTCTCGTTGGCGCCGTTGAAGATGGGGGTGGCCACCTTCCAGCCCAGGGCCTGGGCCGCGTAGCCCAGGTGGACCTCCAGCACCTGCCCGATGTTCATACGGGAAGGCACGCCCAGGGGGTTCAGCACGATATCCAGGGGGGTGCCGTCGGGCAGATAGGGCATATCCTCCCGGGGCAGGATCCGGGACACGACGCCCTTGTTGCCGTGGCGGCCGGCCATCTTGTCGCCCACGGAGATCTTCCGCTTTTGGGCGATGTAGACCCGGACCACCTGGTTGACACCGGGATTCATCTCGTCCCCGTTTTCCCGGGTGAATACCTTCACGTCCACAATGATGCCGCTCTCGCCGTGGGGCACTTTCAGAGAGGTGTCCCGCACTTCCCGGGCCTTCTCGCCGAAGATGGCCCGCAGCAGCCGCTCCTCGGCGGTCAGATCGGTCTCGCCCTTGGGGGTGACCTTGCCCACTAAGATGTCGCCCGCGGTGACCTCGGCGCCCACCATGATGATGCCCCGCTCGTCCAGATATTTCAGCGCGTCGTCGCCCACGCCGGGGATATCCCGGGTGATCTCCTCGGGACCCAGCTTGGTGTCCCGGGCGTCGCACTCGTACTCCTCCACGTGCAGGGAGGTGAACACGTCCTCCATGACCAGGCGCTCGTTGAGCAGGATAGCGTCCTCGTAGTTGTAGCCCTCCCAGTTCATGTAGCCCACCAAGATATTCTTGCCCAGGGCGATCTCGCCGTTGCTGGTGCTGGGGCCGTCCACCATCACGTCGCCCTTGGCCACCCGGTCCCCCGCGGAGACGATGGGCCGCTGGTTGATGCAGGTGCCCTGGTTGGAGCGGGCAAATTTGATCAGTTTATAGTCCTTGCTCTCGCCGGAATCGTACCGGACAGAGACATAGTTGGCATCCACCCGGGTGACTACGCCGTCCCCCTCGGCCAGGATGCACACGCCGGAGTCCACCGCGCACTTGTGCTCGATACCGGTGGCCACAATGGGGGCCTGGGTGGTCATCAGAGGTACGGCCTGCCGCTGCATGTTGGCGCCCATCAGGGCACGGTTGGCGTCGTCGTTCTCCAGGAAGGGGATCATGGCCGTGGCGATGGAGACCATCATCTTGGGGCTGATATCCACATAGTCCACATCTTCCCGGTTGACCTCGATGGTGTCGTTCCGGTGGCGGCAGGTGATACGCTTGCGGATCAGGCAGCCGTTTTCGTCCACCGGCTCGGAGGCCTGGGCCACGATGTACTGGTCCTCCTGGTCGGCGGTCATATACTCCACCTGGTCGGTGACCCGGCAGGTCCCCTTCTCCACCTTCCGGTAGGGGGCCACCAGGAAGCCGTACTCGTTGGCCCGGGCATAGGAGGCCAGATAGCTGATCAGGCCGATGTTGGGGCCTTCGGGCGTCTCTATGGGGCAGAGACGGCCATAGTGGCTGTAGTGCACGTCGCGCACGTCAAAGCTGGCGCGCTCACGGGACAGGCCGCCGGGGCCCAGGGCGGACATACGCCGCTTATGGGTCAGCTCGGCCAGGGGGTTGGTCTGGTCCATGAACTGGCTCAAAGGCGAGGAACCGAAGAACTCCTTGATGGCGGCGGTGACCGGCCGGATGTTGATCAGGCTCTGGGGGGTGACCACATCCAGATCCTGGAGGGTCATACGCTCCCGGATCACCCGCTCCATGCGGGAGAAGCCGATGCGGAACTGGTTCTGCAGCAGCTCGCCCACGCAGCGGACCCGCCGGTTGCCCAAATGGTCGATATCGTCCGCCTCGCCGATGCCGTTGGCCAGGCAGTTGAGATAGTTGACAGAGGAGAAAATATCGTCTACCACGATGTGGTGGGGAATGAGCACGTCGATATTCTCCCGGATGGCGTCTTTCAGGGCCTCGCCCTGGTACTGCTCACAGAGCCGGCGCATCACGATGCCCCGGACCCGCTCCTTGACGCCCAGCTCCCGGGCGTCAAAATCCACATAGTGGGAGATGTCCACCATGCCGTTGGAGAAGACCCGGACCTTCTTGCCCTCGGTCCTGAGCACCACGGACACCACGCCCGCGTCGTCGATCCGGCGGGCCATGTCCCGGGTGAGGATCTCGCCCTCTTCGGCGAGGATCTCGCCGGTGAAGGGGTCCGCCACCGGCTCGGCCACTTCAAAGCCGGCGATCCGGGGATAGAGAGCCAGCTTCTTATTGAATTTATAGCGGCCCACATTGGAGATCTCATAGCGGCGGCGGTCAAAGAACAGGCCGTCCAACAGGGCCTCGGCGCTCTCCACCGTGGGGGGATCGCCGGGACGCAGCTTCCGGTAGATCTCCAGCAGACACTCCTCCCGGGTCCCGGCGGTGTCCTTGTCCAGCGTGGCGACGATGCGCTCGTCCTCCCCGAAGATCTGCCGGATCCGCTCATTGGTGACAGCGCCCACATAGGGGTCGTCCACACAGCTGAGCCAGGTGGCGGGCCGGTTCTCGTCGTAGGCGCCCATAGCCTTCAGGAACCAGGTGATGGGGAGCTTGCGGTTTTTGTCGATCCGGACATTGAACAGGTCGTTGGCGTCGGTCTCATACTCCAGCCAGGCCCCGTGATAGGGGATGACCGTGGAGGCGTAGATGTTGATCATGGACTTGTCCGTGGTCTTGTCAAAATAGACGCCGGGAGAACGCACGATCTGGGAGACGATGACCCGCTCCGCCCCGTTGATGATGAAGGTGCCCCCGTCGGTCATGATGGGGAAATCTCCCATGAAGATCTCCTGCTCCTTGATGACCTCGGTCTCCTTGTTGCGCAGGCGGACACGGACCTTCAAAGGCGCGGCATAGGTGGCGTCTCTGGCCTTGCACTCCTCCTCGCTGTACTTGGGCTTCTCGTTCATGGAGTAGTCGATGAAGCTCAGCTCCAGATTGCCGGAGTAATCGGTTACGGAATCCACGTCCTTGAAGACCTCCCGCAGGCCGGTCTCCAAAAACCATTTGTAGGAGCTCTTTTGGATCTCCAGCAGATTGGGCATCTCCTGGATCTCCTCCGTGCGGGCAAAGCTCTTGCGCAGAGTCTTGCCGTACAGTACATCTTTTGGCATGGGCGCACTCTCCTTGTCGTTTCTTGATTGCCGGGCAGCCGGCCTTGTCTGGCGCGGACGCCCGGGTGCGTTGTCGTAATCTCGGACGCCGGTGTTGATTTTGCCGGGCAGGGATGCTATACTGATTTTAGTAGATCATGGGATCGTATGGTTCCTCCCCTGCAAACATAGCAAGTCATTTTAACACCGGCGTCTGCGCGATGTCAAGAACTAATTTGTAAAATCTCTGTTTTTTCAGCGGGAGAGCGGTTCTCCCGCTTTTATTTTTCGAGGGTGCGTATGGATCTGCGTGTCGTTTTTCTGCTGGCCCTGGAGGGCGTCTTTGCTTTCTGGATGCTGGTCCGGCTGCGGCTGCTCTCCCCCGCCCCCGGCCAAAGGGGGCCCCTGTCCCTGGCTCCGGCCCTGGTCAGTGGGGCGCTGCTGGTGGGGGCTCTCTGGCTGCGGGGGCTGGCGCTGGACTATGAGACCCTGGACTATCAGAACTTTCTGGCCCACTGGGCGGACTTTTTCCGGCAACACGGCGGCTTTGGGGCTCTGGATACCCCGGTGGGGAATTACAATATCCCCTATCTGTATTTTCTGGCTCTGTTCTCCTATTCCGGCATCCGGGACCTGTACCTCATCAAGCTGCTGAGCGTCTTTTTCGATCTCGTCCTGGCCGGGGCCGCCGCGCTGCTGCTGGGCTGCTTTACCCGGGACCGCTGGGCCCGGCTGGGCTGTTTCTTTGCGGTGCTGTTTCTGCCCACCGTGGTCCTCAACGGCTCCCTGTGGGGCCAATGTGACAGTATTTACGCGGCGTTCCTTCTGCTGGGCATCGCCCTGGCGCTGAAAGACCGGCCGGTGCTGTCCATGGTCTGCGCCGCGCTGGCCTTCGGCTTCAAGCTCCAGGCGGTGTTCGTCCTGCCGGTGTACGCGGTGCTCTGGATGCAGGGGAAGTTCAGGCTGCGGCACTTTCTGGTCTTTCCCCTGACCTACGTGCTGCTGGTGCTGCCGGCGGTGCTGCTGGGCCGCCCGTTTTTGGACACCCTCACCCTCTACCTCAGCCAGACCGGCAGCATCGGGGACGGGCTGAACTACAATTCCCCCTCCGTTTTCTCCTTCTTTTACAACGTGAACGATCCCCAGGCGGCCTCCTCTTTTGCCATTGCCGCCGCGGTCTGCTTCATGCTGGCCGTGCTGGAGCTGTGCCTGATCTACCGCCGCCGTCTGAACAGCCGGGCGGTGCTGGGGGCGGCCGTGCTCTTTGCCATCGGCATCCCCTTCCTCCTGCCCCATATGCACGACCGGTACTTTTTCGCCGCCGATGTGCTGTCCCTGGTCCTGGCCTTTGCGGACGCGCGCTTTGCCGCCGGGACGGTGCTGGTGCAGTTCGCGTCCCTGCTGGGCTACCACGCCTACCTGAAGATGCGCTACCTGCTGCCCATGAGCTATGGGGGCCGGGCTCTGCTGCTGGCTCTGGCTCTCTGCGCCGTTTTCTTCGCCCTCGCGCTGCGCCGGAAAAAGGACCCGGGCACGGAAATTCAGGCTTGACAAACGGCGATTATCTGCTATAATCGTTTGTGCCTTAAATGTGGCAGCATAGGTGCTTTGGGGCTTTCAATGCAGCCCGTGCACCGGGCAATATGCGAGAGTGCTGGAATAGGTAGACAGGCACGTTTGAGGTGCGTGTGTCAACCGACGTGGGAGTTCAAGTCTCCTCTCTCGCACCAGAAAAAGAAAGACCCGGAAATGTTGAATTTCCGGGCTTTTCTTGATTTCATGCGGTTTTTTCGCTTTTTGTCCGTTGCAAAAATACAACTTAAATCTCATAAATGCAACATCGAGTTTCGGATTTAAGATGCAATTTTACTAACAGATTTACTAACGGATGGCCCGTATCTTGCCCATTACCGACTCGTAGAAATTGGGGTTTACAATTTTGAGATTGTCCATCAGCTCGTTTATTACTTTCCAAACAGCGGCGCTGTCTTTGCCGGTGATGGTCTTGACAAAATCGCTGTTGCCGGATACCTCCAATTTTGCAGAGACGGCCGGGGCAGACATAACGGGCGCGGATGCCTGGGAGTATGCAACGCGGGAATAATCGGGGCTTTCGCCGCTCAGATGCTCCCGCACGATATAGAGGTTCGCCAATTTAGCACAAGTAGAAGCGTTTGGGTTACGCACATCCTCCAGCTCCGCTATTGCGTTTTCGACCTCGCGTAAAGTAAGCATGGCCGAACCTCCTACACATTACATCTCTTTAAGCTGCTTCTTAAAGCGCCGGATGGCCTCGCGCTGCTCCTCATTCTCGGCCTCGTCCATCATGGCGTCCACGTGTTCCATCATGCCGCCGCGACTGTAACCGCGTCTACCGCGCCGCTGAGACATGCCGTCCTCATAACCGCCCTCGCGGCTGTAACGGCCCATGCTGTCTCGCCGGTAGCTGTTGCCGTTTTCGCTGTACCCATCGCGGGCGTACTGATCGCCAAAGCGGCCACGGGCCTCCCAGTCACCGGCCTGGGCATAATCGCCGGTTTCGGACATGATGCAGATCTTGTCGATGTTTTTGATGGTGTCGGTCAGCTTGTGGGCCAGCTCCAGGTCGCCCGCGCCGATCTCAGGCTTGCGGTCAATTTTCTCCAGCTCTTCGCAGAATTTATCGCGGAGGCTATCCATTGTTCTCATGCTCATTGTTCATTCTCCTTTCATGCCACGCGAGTAAACGCAATGGCCGCGTTCTGTACGTCGATTCCCTCAGTGCCCGCGTTCTCCACGCTGACGGTGACGCAGCAGCCGCGCGGAACGTCGATATAAGCGAAGGTGGAGACGTGGTTAAACTCCGTCCCAGCGGTTGCCGGGGTGGAAGTAGCGATGGAGCTTGCCAGGGCTTCGCCGTTCACAGCAATAGCCACGGAAGCGCCGTTTGCAGCCGTCCCGCCCTGGGCCACGGTGATATTGCCCTGGAACTGAACGAAATACCGGGCAAAGCACTGATTGCAAGCGCAGCCGGGGCCACGCAGGGTAAACTGGCCGGAACCGGGGCGGTGAATTACCTGCCCTTTGCCGCAGGGGATCACGTCCGTTGTGAATACCACGTTCTGGCCGGTCAAAACTGTCTGAAGAGGTATGGCAACATATTCAGCCATTGTCGGTTTCCTCCTTTTCAGGTTTCTTGCCAAAGCCGTGACCGCCGGTCATAGCCTTGTAAAAAGTGTCCATGTAGTCAGGCTTTTCGATACCGGACAGCTGACAGATGATGCCGGTGTAGCCGGTCAGATCGCAAGTACTGAGGCTTGCAAGGTAAACCGACATAAGGTAGTCGAGAAGCTTTTCCTTTACATCTTTGAGTGTGTACATAACCTATCCTTTCTAAAGTCAGCGGCGAGGGAATACTCCCCCGCCGCGTTTTGATACAGTATCGGCAGGGATGCCGACCATTTTGTTGATGTCAACAAAAAGCTGTCAGTGTTGTGTTGCCCGTGCGTTTAGAACGCACGCGTGCGTTGTTCGTGCGTTTATCGTGCGTTCTAACGCATTTTTCTAACGCATTTCTGTGTTAGCTAACGCAAAATTTGCGTTAGAATTGCGTTGAAATTGCGTTATATTTGCGTTAAAACGCAATCCAGACGCATTTTGCCGACGTTGGCAAAATGGTCAGGCCGCGTAGCTGTTGCAACCGCACCCGCACCCGGAGTTGGTCAGACCCACGCCGTAAGACGCGGTATAGGGGTTGCAGGTGATGTAAGCGGGCACAGGGCACGGGCGAAGCTGGTTGACAAGATACTGGTTCTGAGCGGTCTGAGAAGCCGCCAGGTCAGCGCGGAAGAGCTGATTGTTCAGCGCGGTGATCTGGGCGTCCTTCGCGGCCAGCTCCTGAGCGGTCAGCTTGTCCAGCACAGCGCGGGCGTTAGCGTTCTGGTTCTCCAGCACGTCCCGGATGCCGTTCTGAATAGCGGAACGCGTGGCGCAATCCTCGGAGGCGATGGTATACTTGAGGCCCTCGATGCCGCTCTGAGTCTTGCAGCAGCAATCCGCAGCCTGGGCCTGGATGGTGTTGAAGCCCTGGAGCATAGCCACGTTGGTGGAGTTGAAGCCGCCCTGTACGGTGCTCTCCATGCTGTTGATCATGCGGGCCGTGTCATACTGCTGGTTGCAGATGGTGCTGTTCAGGTTGGAAAAGCCCAGGTTTACAGCGTCGTTCGCGTTCTGGACCTCGCGCTTGACTTCCTGGAAATTCATATCCATGCACAGATCCCCGCGAGTCAGAGCGCCCTGTACGCCAGCGCCGCCGTTACCGCCGAAGCCGCCGCCAAAGCCACCCCATCCCCAAGCGAAGATGAAGAAGAGTATAATCCACCATGCGCCGTCGCCGCCCCACATACCGCCGTTGTTGTTGCCACAGTTTCCGGTGCAGGCAGCGATATCAGCAGGCGTAAGGCCAGAGTCAGTGGTCAAAGACATTGATATTTTCTCCTTTGTAAAAATGTATTTCTATCAGTGTGGCCACACGGAATAGACAAAGTTATTGACAAGATACGGCAAAAGTCGTATTATCATACAGGGGTGATAATATGCTTTTTGGAGAGTACATCCGCTCAAAGGGATTTACAGCTAAGAGACTTGCGGAAGAGGCCGGTATCAGCGTTAGGACTGTGGAGGCATACGCCAACGGCAGACGGCCCGTGAAGAAATGCAGCGCCGATTTGTTTCTGGCAATTTCCAAAATCTTAGATGTAGACCCATACAAGCTAATGGAGATACTCGATTGACCGTCTTATGGCGGTCAAAATTTTTTGCAAAAAAGCGAAAAAAGTTCTTGACAAACTACGACAAAGGTCGTATAATAGAACCATAAAGAACAGGAGGTAAAGAAAATGAAACTCGTGACCGGTATGGTTTTATCAAGCATCAAGGCCCCGGAGACCTACAACGAAATTACCCGCATGTATACCGAAAACGGGAAAAAGATGGTTGAGGTCTCTCAATTCAGCAAAGATAAAGAAGATATGACCATTGTTTTCTTTGAGAGAGAACTTATCTGGGGACTGAAACGCGGCTTGATTTACGTTGCGAATAATTGGGCAAGCCGGAATTAAACCACCGCCCCGCCCCGGAGGTACGAGGGCAAATCAAAAGGCCACAGGCCGGGAGGGATAGAAAATGAAAAAGATGAACCTGAAAAACATGATTGAAGCCTGGGAAAGCTCCACAGATAGAAAGGGCGAAATATACAATGCTTTTTACATGATGGCCTTTACCGGATTTATCAGCAAAAAGATGTTCACAGACTTTGACCGTTATGTAGAGCAGAAAGCACAGAAAGCCTTGATTTAACCCCGCCTGATGATGGCCCGCCGGTCACGGGCCGAAACGCCGGAAACAGCGTCGCGGGGAGACCGCAGAAAGGAGAGAATAAAATGACTGTTTACGACTTTGTTGATCTGTGCGTTGATACTCCGATGATCGAGATTTACAGCCTTGACGCAGGGAAGGTGGTCTACTCCGGGGATGCCGGAGATATACCGGACCGCTACGGAGAAGAAATATTGGTAAGTTTCGATATACCCATGAAGCCCGGATGGATCAC
This sequence comes from uncultured Oscillospiraceae bacterium, assembly GCA_947630375.1. GTDB lineage: Bacteria > Bacillota > Clostridia > Oscillospirales > Oscillospiraceae > Limivicinus. Next base: position 9,495 of record CANRHH010000048.1, read on the forward strand.
AGTCAACATTTGATAGGCTCACCTACCGCCCCTTGACCGGGGCGGTTTTCTTTTGGCTTTTCTTTCTCCATCAACTCATCTGCCGCTCTATAAAAAGCGTCTTGGTCAAAATCAGGGCCGAGAAACAGGAGCAAGAAAATAAGGAATATCCACGCACTGTCATTTTTCAAAACGTCTGATACGTTTATATCGGGGTTGAAAACATAGCCCTCAAATTCTTCTTCGGGATTATAGGTATCACTCATCACTTCATCCCGCCCATCATCTGCTGAAATTGCCGGGCCATCTGCTGGGCCTGGTTGAGCTGGGCCTGGGAGATGCGGCCGCTGTTGACCATCTGCATCACGGTCTGTTTCGGGTCGCCCCGGAAGGTGTTGCGGAACTGATTGAACTGCTGCATCATCTGCTGGAAGTTCCCGAAGGGGCCGGGCATAGCGGAATTTGCCATTGGAGCGAACGGATTACTCATCTTCGTTCTCCTTTACAGCCTTTTTGCTGCATGAGCACTTACGGGCTTTCAGCGTCTCTAATTCAGCCGCCAGCGCGTCAGCACGGGCCGTCAGCCGGTCGAAGTCAGCACGGGTGACATATTCCACGGTAGGAGCAGCGGGCGCTTGTGCGGCTCTCTGAACGGCCACGCGCTCCGTATAATCGAAGGTACGCATGGAGGGCATACCGCTTGCGTCAGCCGATTTGAGCCAAAAGGTATTGGCCTCCGGATCAGCGTCTATCAGCATGACGGTCTGGCCGGGGCCGACGATAAAGCCCTTTGCGCCCGCTTCGCCGTTGACATAGACCGGGCCGCTCATCGTCTGCTGCTGTGCGGGCTGCTGCTGCATTTGCTGTCCCATCATGGGCTGCTGCATGGGCTGAATCGTCTGCTGCTGCCGGAGCTGGGCCAGCTGGTCAGGGGCCGGGCCGTAGTTGTAGCCCATCGGGCCGTATTGATAAGGGTTGTTGTACATGATTAATCCTCCGTCTTTTTATTTTTTCGACCATGCATAGATCGGGACCTCATCGCCTGATTGCCAGGTATCGTAATAATCTCCGTCTTTGACGCATACCACATGGCCGGATATTGCCAAAACATAAGTGCCGTGCGGGTATCGCGCCGCGAACTCCGCCACGGTCAGTCCGTCAGGCACAAGCTCACGGGTAAAGCCGTGGTCTTTGAGATATTGCCCCCAGACGTGATTGCCAGATGGCATGTCGCACATCTCAAAACCTTTGAGTACAATGCCTGTATAGGTTGTGTCCCAGCTCTGGTCCAGCGCCTTTGAGATAGCTCTGATCACGCAGTCACCAACGCGCTTGCCTTGCGGGCTGGGGTTATAAAATACATACATCTTCATTACCTCCCGAAAACGGAGGAGGAGGGCAAAGAAACGCGCATAAAGCAGCGGCCATTTAACCGCTTGTTCCTTTGTCCTCCTTGCCTAAAGGATAACAAAAATAGCCCCAAACAAAGTGCCGTTTAAAGGTCTTTGTTAGGGGCTAAAAAGTGCCTGAAAGTATTTAGTTGTTGATAGCGTCCGCGATATGGGCATAAGCGCTCATCTTGCGCTTTTTGACCACCTCAAGGGTCGTGTGGTTATCGTCTGCCGCTTTGACCTGAGACTTGCGCCGCACGTCGCACTCCAGCAGGAAAAGTTCTTCCTCCTCGGGCAAATCGAACGACTTGATGTAGTCTTTCGCCCGGTTTGGAGCCATCGTTTGGATGAGCGCCCGGATCGCCTTATGCTGTGTATTCAAAGGCGTCACCGCCTTTTCTTGCTGGAGGATTTCTTTGAGCTACTCTTAGGCCGGTTCCTCGGCTTCTTGGGTGTTGCCGGTTTACGCGGTCTTCTGGCGCTGCCGGAGATATGCTGCCTCTGATATGCCAACCTTAGCCACCGTCAGTGACACCTTCGGAATAAGTCTGAGTCTGTGTTTGAGCCTCAAAGTTCTGCTCCTGGTCTGATTCGATTGGCGTCATATATGCAAACCAGACGAGCAGAGCGACAATAATACACCAAAACAGATTTGTGAGTATCATCTGAATGGTATGGTGTTTTTTTGCTTTACCTGCATCATCTTTCCACCGCTGGCATTCATCCTGCCACGGCTTTGCAAGGCGTTCAGTCGCGTTGACCATATCGCCAAAATTCTGAATCATTTCATTTCTTTCGTCCATCTGTGCCACTCCTTTCCTTTAGATTTATTTTACCCTACTCCGGGTGGAAATGCAAGCTTATTTAATCATCGTAGTCCTCGATACCGGGGCCGTATGTAGGACCTGGCTGGACCTGGGGCGCTTCGGTGCTCCCGTTTTTAAGCAGCTTCAAGGTCTCCTTCAGCTTATCGAATCCAAACATGGCCGCATAGCACACGAACAGCCCGATAACCACCGCCGCAACGACGTAGTACCACAGCACGGTGATGTGCTTATACTCAGCCCACGCGAAGAACGCCGCAAGGGTCAGGGCCATAGAGACGATGAGCACGATGATGTTTGTGGGGAACTTGCTATTGGGGACGAACTTTTTGAGGACCTCAACGATGATGTTGGTCACGATGACCAGAGCGCCGATGATGCCGATGAGTGCGGGGTAATTTTCAGTGATGATTTCCATTGTTTTGCTCCTCCATTTTTTGATCTTCTTTCATCCATTCCCGTTCCCGGGCCCTTTCCTTGGTGTTCTTGATCCACCCCATGATGCCGCACTCTGACGCGATGGCCGCGAAGACGCAGGTCACAAGGGTGTCCGGTATCATGCTGTAGTCCTTAAAGAGATGAATCATCTCTAAGGTGAACAAAAGCAGAAAGACGCCGACAACAAGAAGAATGATGTCCATTGTACCGATTTTCTTTTTCATAGCTTGTAGTTGGTTACGGGTTTCGATTTCTGTGCCTGTTCCAGGTCCGCAATTCGATGGTTGGCAACCTTGATCTGCTCCTCCATCACCGGGATACGCTCCGCGAAGCTGTTGTGCTTGCGGACCTCCTCTTTAAGGTTGTCCACCTTTTCCTCCATGACGGCCATCCCGGTTTCCAGCTTCGTCTCTATCTTTCTGTTCCCCATCATATTGGTAATGATGACGCCGAGAAGCGCCAGAACGCTTGGGATGATCGCCGCCCAAATCGTATCGCTCATGTGCTTGTCCTCCATTAACCGGTAATTAAAGACCTCCAGGTATTTGCGCCCACAACGCCGTCATCTTCAAGACGTTTCACCCGCTGGAAGCGCAAAACGGCGTTTTTAGTATTTGTGCCAAACTCTCCGTCCGCACCGTCTATGCCGCAGGAATAGCCACGGCCAATGAGAAGCAGCTGGGCGGCCCGGACGGCCTCGCCCACGCAGCCGGCATAGATCTCCGGCAGCTCCACCGTGCAGGCGCTCTGTACGGTGGGCACGCCGCCGTAGGGGTCTGCCTCCGGCGTCACGCTGCCGCCGGTGTCCAATCCGGACACGTCGCCCACCAGGCTCCAGTCCGGCCGCCCGTACCCGGCGATGTTGGACGCGCCCAGGGCATAGGAGCGC
>CANRHH010000049.1 GCA_947630375.1 uncultured Oscillospiraceae bacterium
CAAAAAACAACACCGGGGTACTGTTTCTTGCAGTCCTCGGTGTTGTTTTTTCTGGGCCGTTTTGCTACAGCCCCTTTGTCTTGCCTGTTCCGTGATCCCCCTGCGTGTGCGGGGAAAAGTACTCATCAGTGAGGGGCAGGGCCGTGCCGCCGGGATCATCCCCGCATGTGCAGGGACAAGTAAGACTGTGACGCACCGATGTTCCAGTTCGCAGGATCACCCTCGCATACGCGGGGACAAAGCTTCCGGCTGGCCTTTGTACGGCCCGTAGACGAGATCACCCCCGCATGCGCGGGGAAAAGTGGAGCAGATAGTTATACAGGGGGTTGATGTCGGGAGCACCCCCGCGGACGCGGGGAAAAGGCCTGGCTTTCACAGGCAGGGCGTCCCCTGGCGGGATCACCCCCGCAGGTGCGGAGAAAAGAGGCCAGTGATGCCGACCACTGGGAACATCCAGGGATCACCCCCGCGTATGCGGGGACAAGCTCATGCTCGCCAACAGCGAGTTTCTCATGCTGGGATCACCCCCGCGCGTGTGGGGAGCGTCATTCCTAATTCCTAATTTTTCATTGTCCTTGCGACGGTCAACAGCCCCAGGCCGTAGGCCTTTCCCCGGCCGAGGCCCTCAGTCAGCGTCCGGGTGAACAGCTCCGGGTCCGTCACCGTCAGCAGGCCCTCATAGGTCACCGACAGCAGTGTGACCGGCCGGCCGCCGTCTGTCCCCTTCCGGAACCGCAGCCAGCGGCTCTCCTTTACATCGAACGCCGTCTCCGACAGAGAGAAGCCGTGTTTTTCCGCCCGGTCTAAAAGCCATTGCTTCTGGTAGGCCGTGGTGATATGGCCCAGGACCTTTCCCCGCTGTCCTGCCTGGGACGGCTTGCTGACCGTGGGATTGGCCGTCAGGCGAAAATGCCAGAGGCCGCCCGTTTCGATCCGGCGCAGAAGCGGATCATAGGCTTTGCTCTCCCAGCCCGGTCCGCCATTCTTCGGGCCGAACTGGGCCGCTAAACGGCTGAAATCCGGCCTGTCCTGACTGACGACCAGCAGCCAGGTCTTTTCTCCTAAGGTATCCAGCCGCCAGAGGTTGCGCTTACGCGGGCCGGAAAAGCCCTGCTCGATTGCCCCATGAAACAGATTGGGGGAAGCCAGCGCCTTCATGGTGCCGCGCCGGCCGGGGTCTAACTCTATTCTGGACAGAAACATCCCTATTCCTCCACTTCCGCAAATGCGTCGTGCTCCGTGGGCAGAGAAGCGGCCCGCCCACCGGCAGGGAGCTCCACCGGCTTCTGCCTTTCCGCCGCCCGGAACGCATACCGCCTGTTTCTCTGGTCAAAGGACAGCGGCAGATCCCGGACCGAGGCCCGGCCGGTGCCGGCCCCGTCCGCGTCTGTGAGCAACGGGAGCCGGACCGGCTCCCCCGGGCGGCTTCGGCTCCACCGTTCCCTGGCCCAGGCAGAAGCCTGCCAGGGCTCCCGGCGCAGGGCATCCTCCAGCGGCAGCTCCCTTATCCCTAAAACCAAGGGCAGGGTCGGCGGACAGGAGCGGCGGCCCAGGTAGAGGGGCCACACCGGCGAGCGGAGCGCGGCCTCCAGGGTCTCCAGAAAAGCGCTCTCCCCCTCCAGGCCCACCAGGAACACCGCGTCGGCCAGATAATAGCGCTCCGTGACGTCGGCGTTCTCTTTTTTTCTGTTCAAATAATGCACCATCTGGAAATCCCGGAGCAGCTGCCCGGCCTGGTCGGTGCGCACGCCGAAGCGGAGGGCCCGCAGGGCGGACAGATCCGCGTCCCGCGAAAGGCCCAGGGCCGCCGCCAGCAGCCCGATCACGCCGCTTTTGGAGGGGACGGTCCCCGTCTGCCGGGTGTTGAATTTGGACTCTGTCCCCCAAGCCTGGAGGGGACCCGCCAGACGCAGAAGCAGGGTACTCATCGGTCGCCCCCGCCGGGCAGCCAGGCAGTCACATAGGCCCCCAAACGGTCCAGGGCCTCGACAAAGGGCATCATCTCCGCCAGGGAGGCCAGGGTCTCGCTGCGGCTGGTAGCCAGAGACAGTGTGGGCGCGGGCGCAAAGCGCTCATAGGTCTTCCGGGCATAGTCCGCCAAGGCCTTCTCTGAGGCAGCCAGATAGCCCTCCTCGCCGCCGCGCACAGGCTTTTCAAAGGCGCCCGCCAGGTTCACCGGCTGGTCGTTTCGCACCGCGATATAGACCGCGTCGGGCAGGGTCCGGTTGGCAAAGGAGTTCTGCTTGCCTGTGGGCATGGAGGTGCAGAAGGCCCTTACGAAGCCCTTCACCGCCTCAGCCGTATCGCCGGAGAGCCATTCGCCCAGCTCGGCTACATTGACCGTGGCATAGCGGTACAGGGTGGCGGAGTTAAATTCCGTGGTCCCGATATGCCCGGCGCCGGCGTTGTCCTCCGGTGCGCAGTCGTCCACAGCCGTGAAGTAGTCAAACTCATTCTGCACCGCGTGGGTAGAGATGCTGTGGGCCACCTGGGCCGCCGCGTCGTAGCTCAGGGAGGGGTCTGAGGCCACCATCCGGCCGAAGAGAATCTGATCTACGGACGGCTTTTTCCGCAGCGCCTGGGCATAGACCTTTTTATCCTTTTCCCCCTGTGCGGCCAGCTCCGCCAGCGCCCGGATCTGGGCAGGGCTTATGAAGAACAGCGCATCCAGTTCCTGTTTCTTGTTGAGAGAAAGCCCCGCGTACTCCATCGCTTTTTCCGCCGTCTTTTTTGCCTTTTCCTCTCCAAGGGCGGGGTCTATTGCAAGAATGTCCTCTGTTATTTTGTCAAGGATCTTTTTGGTGCGAAAGCCTGTCTGTTCCGCTGGGAACTCCTCCCGGAACGCCAGGCGCATGGCCCGCTTCCAGGCCTGGCTGGAGATCCGGGCCCGGGTCACGCCGCCGTAGACGGCGGTCTTGGGGCTGCCGGTGTCGTCCCGGTTCACGCAGCTGGGCGGCACGGTCTGCAGCACATGGATGTCGATAAAGCAGCGGTTTTTCATTCGGTTTCATCCTCCTTCGTTTTGTTTATATGGTAATAGCTTCCGTAAAAATCCTGGCCCCAGCGCAGCCGGACCTGGCCTGTATACGCGCTCTGCTGGTAGAGACAGATGTCCCCCGCCAAGGAGGCATAGTCCAAAGGGATGCCCTGGGCCCGCAGGAGCTGGACAAGCCCCCGCAGATAGTGGGCCAGGGCCGCCATGGAGTTGGCCGTGGCCGCGGCGTTCAGCCGCCGGCGCACACGCTCCAGCTCATTCTCATCCGAAACCAGCTGGGCGACCGCTCTGCCCAAGGTCTGTCTTTTTTTGTGCATGGGCTCCCGCTCCGGGTCATGGCCCTGCTGGTGCAGGGCAAAGAGCGTCAAGGCGGTGTAAATGGCCCACTCCTCCCGGCTGGGCTGACCGCCCCGCCCGTACATCTCCTCCGGCAGATTCTGCAAAAACTCCCCCCACAGTTGGGGGATCTCTCCCGGCGCGTGCCCCACGCCCCGGCGCAGATTGGCCAGCGCCGCCTTCTGTCCGGCGGGATTGGCTGTGTTCAGCAGGCGCCGGAGCGCTTTTTCCGTGTATGCCTGCACATCTTTAGCGGTTGCCGTCATGTTCCCTCTCCTTTCTCGGTTCCTTTCCCAAGATTCTGCCTATTTTCCAGCTGAAGCGGTTGTATGCCTCTGCCGATGAATAATGCCTCTTTTCGATCTGACGGCCTATAAAAGCCGCCTGGCCTGCCTCGTCCACCAGTTCTCTCCCCTGCCGGCGGACGATCTGTTCCGCGGTAGAGCGCCACTCGTCACAGATCTTCTCCCGTTCCTCCGGCTCCTGCCCGGCCTGCGGGCGGAGCAGCCACTCCCGAAACGCGCCGTCGATGCGGAAATAAAACTGGCTCTTGGCCGCCTTCGCCGGGGTCATGTCCACCGGCTTACGAGGCTTCTCTTTATCGAACTCCCTCTTTCCGGCAGCCAGGGCCAGTTCCCCGGCCAGAACTCCCAGGGCCCCGGCCAATTCATTGCAGACAGAGATCTCCTTTTCGATCCTTCGCTGCCATATATAACCGGCTTCGGTCAACAAGTCCATATGGAAAGAAAGTGTGTCGCTGACGGTATTTTTTACGGAACTTCCGCTGCCGTCATACAAGGCCGATACAGAGGCAATGCACAGCATACGTCTCCTCTCCAGGCAGTTCCTTTCCTGGAGCGTTTCCAGCCAGCGGCTTATGCCCGGCAGGCGATCCCCCTCTCTTCGGACCGCGAGGGAAGGGAACTCTCTCCACAGCTGCCTGGAGGGTGAAAAGGGCGCGGGAATATATTTTCCTTGCCCGGTCTTGTCAGGCAGCTTCTTCCACACGGTCATCGGCTCCACAAAGGCGTCCTTCTGGTCCAGAAGATCTCCGCAGTATTCTCTGTAACCGGTCACGAGATCCTCCTCCCGCTCCAAAAGGACCCGCCGCCCCTGCAAAGTAAACAGCTCCCCCAGGTCGTCCGGCATGGCGATCGTCTTATACTCTCCTGTCCGCAATCCTTTCGCCTCCCAGCAGGGCTTCGGTTCGCCATAGAGCGATTCCCCGTCCCGGAGAAAGACGGTATTCAGACAAACCGTCTCAAACAGGGTATCCCCCACCGCATACAGCAGGCCCAGGTTCCCCATCCAGCCCCGCGCGCTGCCCGGCTTCTCTTTCAGATTCCTTTTGCCCTGGGGCGTTTGGGCTTTTACACTGGCGTCGTCATAGCCCTGGAGATAGACCAGCCAGCGGGCGGCCTCCGGGAAAGGCAGCGTTTGACTGTGTTCCGCCGCCCTGCCGGCAAAAATGCGTTTCTTATTCTCGCTCTGTAGAATATCCCCGTTGAGTTTGGCCGCGGTATGGGGCGTTCCCTTCTCCATCTTCGGCACCTGGTAGAAGGGGCGCTCCTTATCCAGCAGATCGAAGCGGCCATGCCACCGCTCCAGGTAGGCCCGCAGGGGTTCGGCCGGGAAGGCCCCTCTCTGCCAGATAGCGCTCCAGCGCTCCAGAGCTTTCTCCTCATCCTCCAGAAGGACCGGCTGCCCCTCCTCATTTGTCCGGTAAAACACCGTGTACACCACGGCGATCAGCAGCCGGAGGATCGCCGCGTCCTGGGCCGGGCTCTCTCCGGCCAAAGCTGTGTAATCCTGGGCGCGAAGCAGGGCCTCCGTCAGCGATACCTGAGCGGTCCCGCCGCTTTTGTTCCGCACCAGGATCCACGGCTCGTCCAGCAGGTTAAAGTGCTGGGTCATCTTTATCCTCCTCCCTTCCCCATAAAAGCCCCGTTTCTCTCGTATAGCGCAGGTTCTGCCCGCAGAGGCTCACTCGGAGCTCTCCGTCAAAGAGCAGCACCAGTTCTCCGTTGAGCCAGCCGGAACGCTGCCACTCCGGGAGCTTTTTTCGGTTCAGGGCCTCCAGCTCTTCGATGGCCTCCCTGGCCCGTCGGCAGCTGCTGAAAAAGTGCGGGAGCGTCAGCCGCTGCCGGGCGATCTTCCGGGCGGTCTCCTCATCCGGGACATGGGCGGCGGAGACAGTCCCGCCGCCCTCACGCCAGGGCAGGAACCCGATCTCCCCGGAGGCGCGCTCCTGCATGGCAAGGACCGTGATGCCGCTCTCCCCGTCCCGCACGGCCGCCTCGCCCCGGGCTCCGTCCGCCGAAGAGGCGTTGTTCAGCCAGCCGTCTATCGTCTTTATCAGGCGGCTGTCCCGCCTCGGAGGCGCGGCCAGGCAATAGTTTTTTGCCCGGTTCTTTTTATCTTTCAGCTTGTTTTCGCATGCGTCCCAGGCCGCCCGGTGTTCCTGGTCCAAAAGCTCCCACTCCGGATCCCGGTAGGCCTCCTGTACCAGCTCCGGAATGCTCCGGGGCAGGGTGATCCGCTCCGGCAGCAGCTCCCGGGTGCGCAGCAGGAGCCAGTCCCCATAGACAGCCCGGCTGCCGCGGTCGCTCTCCCCGTCCAGGTCCAGCACATAGCAGCGGGCCGTCTCCAGGCCTTCCGGTCTGGACCGCTTATGCCGGTGCAGCCGCCCCAGGCGCTGGAGCAGCAGATCCATCGGGCACAGCTGAGTGATCAGCAGGTCAAAGTCGATATCCAGGGACTGCACCAGCACCTGGGTCCCGATGACCACGAGGCCCTTTCTGTCCTCCGGCGCAGAGCCCTTGCCCGCCCGGCGCAGGATCTCGACCTCCTTTTCGGCCCGGTCCGCCGCCACGAATTGGGAGTGCAGCAGAACGACTTCCGCCCCCTTCATCTTTTCCGCCGCCTCCCGGGCCAGAGCCTGGGCCTCGCACACGGTGTTCACAATCACACCGCAGCAGCCGCCTGCCGCCACAGCTGCCTGGAGAGGGTCTATCCATGCAGACCGGGGCAGGTTTCGGATCTCCACCTCCCGCTCTGCCGCGGGATCCGCCTCCACCGTGGTCTGGCGGACCGTTTGGCCCTCTGTCCAGGTCAGCAGCGGATAGGCCCGCCGGGTACGCCAGGTCTGATCCCCCTCCCGGAGCTTCATGTTCAGATAGGCCTCCATCAGCTCCGCCCGGCGCCGCTCCGGCAGCGTGGCGGACAGGACGATCACCGGCACCCCGTAGGCGCCCAGCCAGCGCAGGGCCGTGTCCAGATATTGGTTCATATAGGCGTCATAGGCGTGGCACTCGTCCAGCACCACCACTTTGCCGGCCAGGCCCAGGTGGCGGAGCATGACATGCTTCTGTTTCAGGGCGGCCAGCAGCAGCTGGTCCACCGTTCCGATCACAAAATTGGCCAGAAGCGCCTGCTTGTGTCCGCTGAACCAGGGGTGGACGATCAGCCGCTCTTCTGTCCCGGCGTCCTCGTTGCCCGCCGCGGTCCCGTGGAAAAGCGCCCGGTAGTCCTCGTTCAGCTCCGCCAAACCGTGGGCCAGGCGGATGGCCTGCCGGGTGTCCTCGGCCTGGGTCTCTGCCCAGTCTGTCAGGCGGGCGAAGAGGCCGTTGGCCGTCGCCTGGGTGGGCAGGCCGAAGAAGATGCCGCCGCTGTCGCTCCGGCTGGCCAGGACCTCCGCCGCCGCCAAGGCCGCCTCCGTTTTGCCTGCGCCCATCTGGGCCTCCAATATGTAAAGCCCGCTGCCGCTCTCATTGACCGCCTGGAACATCATCCGCTGCACAGCGTTCGGAGCAAAGCCAAAGACCTCCCGGAAGCGGGTCTCGTCCATGGCAAAGCACATCGGCGTCCAGGGGCACGGAAGATTCAGTTTTTCCCAGGCCCGGTCCACGCGGGCGGGGTACAGCCCAGTGTCTCCCGTCTCTTCCGTTGAAATCAGTGGAAAGTATTCGGTGTTGCTGGCGATCCAGTCGGCCATGATGAGCAGTCCCGTCAGCAGCACCTGGGCCGGCTGGCTGATCTCCGGCAATCGATCGACGGACGAATAGCCCGCCTCCTCCAGGGCCCAGGAGAAAAACTCCTTTTGCAGGGCCATCCAGGCTTCTTTGGACGCGCGGTCTCCGTAATAATTTTCCGGGAAGAGCTCGGGATTGTCCTCACATTCCCATTTGGATCCCTGCGGTTTTCCGTGGTGCGCTCCCACCGCCGCGGCCAGGCCGGCCGGGCAACGGAAGCCCAGCAGCAGGGCCTCTCCGGCCAGAGCGTGGGGAGACTCCCTTGCGTTGTCAAATTTTCCCGTCCTGCCGGCCCGCAGCCCCAGCTCCTCCAGCCTCTGCCGTATTTTCGGCAGCGGCTCCAGGATCCGAAGGGAAAAAGCCAGCGTCAGCTTTCCGATGTCATGGACCAGCGCGGCAAAAAGACAGCACCGGTAAAAGGCCGGTGCCGGCAGGCCGCAGATCGCCCCGATACAGGCGGGAAGCCAATTGTCCAGCATCCGCTCCAAGATCCCCGCCGCGTCCATACTGTGCATCCAAAGCGGCAGCCAGTGGGAGCCGCTATCGTCGGCTTTTCCCGGATAATTGGCCAGGATGGGGGAACCCTTCATACCGCACCTCTCCGATCTTCTGCCTGATAGGCACACATGGAATATTTTTTACAGTTTACTATATTTTCCCGTTGTTTTCAAGCTGCGGCCGCCGCAGGATCCTGACCGCAACTCCTTCGGACGGATGACGCACCAGCTCCTCCGGACGGATGCCGCATTTTGTTGACAAGAGGCAGGGGGCAGGATAAAATAGGGATATCTTTAGGTTCCTATACAGCAAGGTGGCCATGACCGGCCGGCCACGGAGAGAGGAGGGCAGTACATGGCAAAAGACGCCGTTTTGGAACTTCTGTGGAGAAGCAGAGGGTGCTTTCTCTCCGGCGAGGAGCTGGCCCGGCGGCTCTCGGTGAGCCCGGCGGCAGTCCGGGAGGAGGTAGAACGGCTTCGCGCCGTTGGCTATCTCATAGACGCCGGTCCTCAGGATGGCTTTTGCCTGTCCCCGGAGGAGGACAGGCTCAGCGAGGCGGAAATCCGAAAAACGCTCCAAAGCCCGGGCCTTGTCCTGCAGGTCTTCCCCTCCATCAGCTCCACCAACACCGTCTTAAAGGCCCTGGCGGCGGATGGCGCCCCGGAAGGGACGGTTATAGTAGCCGGGGAGCAGACCCAGGGCCGCGGCCGGATGGGGCGGCGTTTCTACTCCCCGGCGGGCACCGGCTTGTACATGAGCATTCTGCTGCGTCCGAAGATAGAGCCCGCCGAGGCGACAAAGCTTACCGTCTGCGCCGCGGCAGCGGTGGCGGAGGCCATCGAGGACCTGGCCGGTGTCTCCGCCGGCATCAAATGGGTCAACGATGTGCTGGTGCGGGGAAAAAAGGTGTGCGGGATCCTCACGGAGGCTTCTCTCGGCGGGGAGAACGGCCCGGTGAACTATGTAGTCACCGGCATCGGGATCAACGTCCGCCCGCCGGCGGGGGATTTTCCGGAGGAGCTGCGGGAGATCGCCGGCGCTGTTTTTGAGGAGAAAGGCCCCCCGGCGGCCCGCTGCCGGCTGGCGGCGGCGGTGCTGGACCGGTTTTTGGGCTATTACCGGCATCTGGGCGCAGGCGATTTTTACGAGAGCTACCGGAAGCGGTCCGTGGTTTTGGGCAAGGATATCTGGCTCCTGTCCCCCGGAAAGGACCCGGTCCCGGCCAAGGCGCTGGATATTGACCGGGATTTTGCCCTGCTGGTGCGGCTGGCCGACGGCGGCCTCCGGCGGGTCCAGACCGGGGAAGTGCGTATTCGCCCGGCGAAAGCGGGGCCGGGCGGCCCGGCCTGGGGATGAACAGCAGCTGACAGGGGGTGTCCCAGCATGGATTATACAACGGATTACAGGATCTACACGCCGCGGCTGAAGGGCGACGCCGGCTGGCGGCCCGCACAAAGCGAACAGCTGGGCGATCTCCCCTACGCCTTTGCCCCGGCGGTCCTGGACCGGCACCGCCTGAACGCGGTCTCCTTTAACTTCTTTGTTCTGTGGTCCCCTGGCAAGGCAGCAAAACTGAACCGGCAGGGGATCTGGCTGAAAAAGGAGATCTCCATCGACGGGCCGGGGAAGATCGATCTGAACGACGCGGCCACTTTTGACCAAAAATTTTTTGAAAACGAGCCCCTCCGGCAGATGGAACAGAAGCTGGCCTTCTTTGCGGCCAACGGCTTCTCCGCTGCCTACCTGGTGCTCCGGGACCTGAAGGGTGATCTGAGCGCGGTGGACCCGGAGCAGGCCGTGGCGATCCAGGTGACCTGTGACCGGGGCCGGCTCAAAAAGGAGCCTCTGCGGCTGCGGGAGCTCCAGACGCTGTTGGTGGAATACTCCGGCGAGAAGCTCTGCATGAATAAGCCCCTGCGTTATTATGAGACCGATCTGGAGAAATATCTCAGTCTGCACGCTGCCGAAACCGGCGCGATTTTTCCCGGGGACTGCGACATGCTGCTGTATGACGATCAAAACATGTGCAAGGTCATTCTGGAATTTAAAAAGACCACGGAGAGAGACCGGTCCCCTTTGGCGGAACAGAATTTTCAAAAATATCTGAAAAATGACCGGCGAAAATATCTCCGGCTGAATATCCTCCGAAACTATTTTTCGGAAAAAGCCGGCGGGCCTGTCCCCTTTATCACCGTGTTTTATTCTCTCCGGGAGAAGGACACCATCAAATTGGAGAAGATCGGCCCGGCGCTGGAGCTGAGCGGCTCCCGTCTCTTTTCTATTTCCCGCGATCCACTGACCAATCAGGAGCTGCTCCTGGAAGAGATCTTAGCGCTTTAAGCGGTATATATAAGAAACCAGCACAGGAGGAACAGACAGATGCATTTTGATATAGAAAAGCTCCGGTGGACGAGGGAGCCGAAGGATTACACCGTCACCGGGGACCTGATCAAAATCGTCACAGCGCCCCACACGGACCTGTGGCAGCGGACCTATTACCACTTCCGCAACGACAGCGCGCCGGTGCTGCAAATGGAGACCGACGAGCGGTTCTTTTCCTTCGTTGTAAAAACAGCTTTCGAGAGCAAGCGCCGCTTCGACCAGTGCGGGATTGTCCTGTACCTGGACAGCGAGAACTGGCTGAAAGCCTCTGTGGAATACGAGGACGAGCACATACAGCATCTGGGCAGCGTGGTCACCAACCACGGCTATTCCGATTGGGCCACCACGGCCATCGACGCCTCTGTCAGATCCATGTGGTACAGGCTCAGCCGCCGGGAGGACGATTTCCGCGTCGAGTGCTCCACCGACGGCGCGGCCTTCAGCCAGATGCGGATCTGCCATCTGCTGGAGGGGGCCGGGCCCATCCGCTTCGGCGTCTACGCCTGCAGCCCGGAGGACTCCTCTTTTACCGCCACCTTTACGAATATGTCCTTGACCGAGTGCCAGTGGCCGGCCCACGACGGGCAGCCCCCGGACATGTGATACGAACCCCCGCATTACCCGCGGCAGCGGGCAATGCGGGGGTTCGTATCAGCCAGAAAGCTGGGCTATCAGTACCAGTCGTGCTTTTCATTTCTATCCAGCCCGTTGATCTGGTCCATCTCGTCCTGGGTAAGCTCAAAGCCGAACAGGTCCAGGTTCTCCTGAATGTGGTCCGGGTTGCTGGAGCCGGGGATGACCACCACACCTTTTTGAAGGTCCCACCGCAGGATCACCTGCGCAGAGGACACGCCGTGAGCCGCCGCGATGGCGGAGATCGTCTTGTTTCCCAAAAGGTCTGCTGTATAGCCGCGCCCGCCAAAGGGATACCAGCCCTGTACCACGATGCCCAGGCTCTGGATGTAGGGTATCACGTCGTTCTCCTGGTAATAGGGGTGAATCTCGTTCTGCACCAGGGCGGGCATGATATTCACCTGGGGCAGAAACGCCTCCAGCTCCTTTACATACCAGTTGGAAAGGCCCAGGGAATGTATCTTGCCTTCTGCCGCTGCCTGCTCCATGGCCTTGTACGCTTTCACGTCGTTGGTGCCGGGGTGGTGGAGCAGCATCATATCAATGTAACCAATGTCCAGTTTATCAAGAGCATCCTGGATGGCCTGCTCGGGGTTCGCGTATTGGGAGCCGGGGTATATTTTGGTAATGACGAATATCTCCTCGCGGGGTATGCCGGAGTCCCGGACAGCCCGACCCACGGCGGCCTCGTTGCCATACATATAAGCGGTGTCTATGAGCCGCCCGCCTGCTTGCAGCAGGGCAGTGACGGAGTTATAGCACGCCTCATCAGAGAGGCTGTATGTTCCCAGGCCCATGATAGGCATTTCATAGCCGCTGTTCAACATAACCGTTTTCCTTTCAAAGTCAAATGCGCCGGCCTGCGGAGCGGCCTTTATGCCGCGTTCATCCAGCCACACGCCAATCTCTTCCTTGGTCGTTCCAGCGGAGAAACGGCTCCCGTTCAGCCAACCGGCATCCGGTGCCAAGGGGTGCAGGTCATCATCACTGGAGCCGATACCGCTGGAATGGGACGTGCAGAAGGGCAGAATAGTCTTTCCGGAAAAATCATAGCTCTCCAGGAAGGTGCTGATGATCCGGGGTGCCTGGCCGTGCCATATTGGATAGCCCAGCAGCACAGTGTCATACTGTCCCATATCCTCCACGCCGCCGGAAATGGCGGGACGGGCAGAGGGATCGTTCTGCTCCCGGTCGGCGCGTCCACCGGTATAATAGGCCAAGTCCGCGTCCGAATAAGGCTCGGCCGGCACGATCTCATAGGTGTCCGCGCCCAGGATGTCCGCCGCATACTCCGCAATTTCCTTGGTGGTGCCGGTGGCGGAGAAATAGGCGACCAGCACTTTTCTGCCGGTCTCTGCCGCCGCAGGCACGGTCAGACAAAGGCATAGGCATATGGCCAGCAGCAGGGCGGCGGCCGCCTCATTTCAGGTTCTCCCGGAAGAAGGACTCCAGCTTGTCAAAGGGGATGGCGTTCTTCCCGCCGCCGTCATAGAGATCGGTGTGGACCGCGCCGGGGATGATGAGCAGCTCCTTGTTGCCGGAATAGGGATTGTCCTGCACCATGGCGGCATAGGCATCCCGGCTGAAATAGCAGGAGTGGGCCTTCTCCCCGTGGACGAGGAGGACGGCGCTGCGGATCTCGTTGGAATACTGCAAAATGGGCTGGTTCAGGAAGCTCATGCAGCCGGTGACGTTCCAGCCGCCGTTGGAGTTCAGAGACCGGGGATGATAGCCCCGCGGGGTCTTGTAATAGTCGTAGTAGTCCTTCACGAAAAAGGGCGCGTCGTCGGGCAGCGGGTCCACCACGCCGCCGCCCAGGGCGTAGCTCCCGGCCTTGAAATCCGCGATGCGCTGGGCGTTCAGGGCCTTTTTCTTCTCATAGCGGGCGTCGGCGGAGTCCTCCCCGTCAAAATATCCCTTGGCGTTGACCCGGGTCATGTCGTACATGGTCATGGCCGCCGTGGCCTTTACCCGGGTGTCCAGCGCCGCCGTATTGATGGCCATGCCGCCCCAGCCGCAGATGCCGATGATGCCGATCCGCTCCGGGTCCACGTTGTCCTGGACGGAGAGAAAG
>CANRHH010000050.1 GCA_947630375.1 uncultured Oscillospiraceae bacterium
TTCTCCAAATTTCTTCAACTCATATGCAACAAACCCGCTGTCAGCTTAACTTGGCAGCAGGTTTGTCGACAATTTGACAGATGCCCGGGCCTTTGCCCGGGCATCTGTCTGTCCTATGCAAATCAGCTGACGCTATCCAAAACAGCCCTCAACTCTGTCAACGTAGCGGGGTCCGCCCCGTTTTTCTCGATATATGCACGCAAAAGCTCGGAAATGTTGGGCCTTTTGCGGGTAGAATCAAAGGTGCCGATATAATACTCCTCACAGCTCATGGCTGCCTCATATACCCGGCCGCAGGTCTTGCCGCACTTGATGAAGCCGGCTTCCCGGATCGCGCCCTTTTTCAGCATGCTGTTCAGAAGAATATGAACGGAGCTGTCCATCCAGGTTTTATCCCCAGAGAGCTTCAGGATCTCCCCCCTGGCTAAGGGACGTTGTTCCTTCCACAGCACGTCCATGATCTCCAGCTCGTTTTTCGTAAGATACATTATGTCATTCCTTTCGTGGCTGCGGCCGCAAATTTCGCGCAGAAAAGTTTATCGCATTTTACCTGTTTTATTTTAACTCAGGGGACGGTCCTTTGGCAATAACGCAAATATAGCCAAAAACAGAGCGCTGATCTTCAAAAAAATGTATCTATTTTCAAAAATCTTCCATATACTTCTTGAAATATCTGATGTCCGCATAGAAAAACGCCTCCGGGAAACCGGAGGCGTTTTTCCTTGAAAAGAGCTTACTTGAAGAAGACGGTGGTGTTTGCTACGCTCATCAGCGTCATAAGGATGCCGTTGAGGAAAGCGGGGGTCCAGATATTGCCGGTGCGCTTGTATAGGGCCCGGGAGAAGATGGCCGCGATGGCCAGCGTGGGCACCATGGCCACCAGCAGGATGCCGGACAGCGCGGACTCGGGGTGGACGGACACACCGGTGGCAAAGAGGGTGCCGTACTGGTTGGCCAGCCACAGGGTGATGCCGCCCGCGTTCAGGGCGATGGCCAGCAGATAGCCCTTCCAGCCCTGGAGCTTCTCGGTGTTGGTGTTGACGCAGATGGAGGCGCTGGACACCAGGTAGAACAGGAAGAAGGTGGGCAGATAACGCAGCACCGCGGGCAGGATATTGGCGTCCCAGGTCTTGAAGGCGAAGGTCCAGATCCGGAAGTCGGCCTTGAACAGGACGTCCATCAGGAACAGCACCGCGTAGGCGATGACGATGGTCACCAGGGCTGTGCACAGAGAGGCCAAAATCGTCATGGGCTTGAAGGTCACGCCATAGTTTATAAAGCTGGCGCCGTTCTTGGACTTGGACACCAGATACACCACACTCATGGCCAGCAGGGAGATGAAAGTGGCCGCGATGGTCCAGTAGGCGATGTCGTTGACGGCGGGGCAGGTCCAGAAGACCTGGTTCTGATACATGGGCGTGTGGGCCACGATCGCCAGGCAGGAGCCGGCCACCGTCACGAAGATGCTGCCAGTGAGCAGGGCCTTCTTATGCTCGGTCTCTTTCAGGCTGTAGAAGATGCCCAGCAGGCCCGCCAGGCCGAAGACGATCCCGGCATAGAACAGGAAGTTCACCGTAGCGCTGCCGGCGCCGCCGTCGATCAGCGGCGTGAAGAAGAAGGCCGGGAGCAGGATCAGGCCAAAGAGCAGGGCGAAGGTGCCCGCCTTGGCCCCGGCGCCGGACACGGAGGGCTGCACCGCCAGAGGGGCGGTCTTAGCCAGCTTGAAGAAGGGCAGCTCGGTAAGGAGCGTGACCACCGGGACGATCAGCAGCACGAAGCCGACCAGGGCCACGCACTCGAAAAATTCTTTCCACTGCCAGATCTGGTTTTCCGGGGCGATGTCGGTCAGCAGATCGGCGTAATCGGCGAAAGCGGTGGTGTAGAAGGAGATGGCATAGCCGGTGGTCTCCTTGGAGAAGTGGTTCCAGGGGTGGGTCTGGGCCGGCTGATAGATGATACGCCGGCCGCCGTCGGCGGTGTCATACCAGACGCCGGCCTCAGGGGCCTCCTGCTCCAGCCAGGTCTGGGCCTCGGGCGTGGCTACATAGTTCTTGTGCCGGACGGTGCCGCCGGTCTCGGCGGGGTCGTTGAAAAAGAACTCATCATACTGGGCAGCGACCTTGCCCATGATGCGCCCGCCGCCCAGGGAGTCGGCTGTGGCCGCGTCCACGCCGACGAGGGCGGTATAGGAGAAGTCGGAGCCCTCGGAAAGGCCCGCGTAGATCTTGCGCACGCCGGTCTCCGGGTAGGCCATTTCATCCATCGCCAGAGCCATAGACGAGGAGAAGCCGCCCATGGAGTGCCCGGTGACGCCGATCAGGCCATTGCCGTTTTCATCCTTCAGGACATAGGGCTGTTCATACATGTACTGGACTGCGTCGTTCATGGAGTTGACCCAGAACGGCAGCCACAGACCGAAGAAATCGGTGCTGGCATAGTTGGAGGGGTCGATCTTGGAGTGGCCGTGGTCATACTGGTCCAGAGCCAGGACCACAAAGCCCCGGCGGGACAGCTCGATGGCGTTGGCGTCCTGCATTTCGGCAGAGTTCAGATAACCGTGGGTGACGATCACCGTGGGCTTGGGGTTTTCGGCGGAGGCGTCCTTCGGCATGTACAGCAGGCCGCTGAGCTCACCGTGCAGCGCGTCGAACTTGATGCGCGTGACGGACACGCTTCCGGTCCCGGTGTTGAACACGTTGGCCAGGATACTGCCCAGCAGGATCATCACCAGCGCCGCCGCCAGAACGATCAGGGTGCGTTTACGGGTTTTCATGTTTTCCTTCCTCTCTACAAATTTTTTTGTCTCGTTTCCAAAGGAAACAAGTCCCGCGAAAAATTTGTTTCCTCCGGAAACATCTTATAAAAATTATACAACGATTTTGTTCTTATTGCAAGAACTTACAACAAATTTCTTTTTACAACCGGGCATTTTCTATGATATAATTACCGCAATATATTCTGATTGTCTAAGGAGCGGTTTATGAAACTGGAATGGATGGGAGAACACCGGGAGGTGGTGGAGGCCCTGATCCACTACTGCAATATATATGCGGCGGCCTATAAGCTTGAGAAGATGACCTATAACGGCATTCACTATTCCTATGCCCAGATCCAGGTGCTGGAGTATCTGCTGGAAAACGAGGAGCGGCAGGACAACATGTCCGCCATTGCCGCCCGTCTGGGTATCACCCGCAGCAACTTCACCAAGATCATCAACCGGCTCTCCTCCAAGGGATTAGTGGAAAAAGCCTCTATCCCCGGCCGGCGCAAAGAGCTGACCGTATCGGTCAACCCCTTAGGGCGGGAACTCTACGAGGACTACTCCCGGGAGATCCTGCGCTGGCACTTCTCCCCCATGTTCTCCTCCTTAGACAAGGTCCCAGAAGCCTACCGCTCCCTGTTGGGCGAGGCCTTGAACAGCGCCATGCGGGACAGCGATTATCTGAAAAAGCACACATGAAACACGCGATAAAAACGCCTCCGGACGGATTGCCGGAGGCGTTTTGCTGTTATTTCTGTTCGTTCACATAGAGGTTGAGTTTGCTTTGGATGAGACTTGCGACCTCCTGGGCGGTTTTCTGGCCGCTAAAATAGGGCATTGCCTCCTGCAGGACCAGCTCCAGCACGGTTTCATGGATCCGGACCGGCCGGGCGGTATTCTCCACTAAGTTCCGGAGCGTCTCCACCTGGTCCTGGCTGAGAGAATAGAAAGAGGCGGAGAAACCGTCGCTGGAGGCCATGCCGCCCCGGCTCTTTTCTATGGGCTCCCCGTTCTCATCCAGAAGGATATGGCCCTGGCCGTCGGTCTCGTATTCCGGCGTGGCCGCCTCCTCCAGAGCCTTTTCAAAGGCGTGCCAGTTGGTGGGCAGACCGGCGTCCTGCCCGGTCTGGTGCTCCTCGGTCAAAAACCGCCGGAGGAAGCTCCAGGCTGCCTCCTTGTCCGCGCAGCGGCTGCTCATGGCCAGCCCCTGGTTGCAGTAGATCGCGCTGCCGCTGCTGCCGTCGGCGGTGGGCAGGCCGATGTAGCTCACGCTCCCCTCCCCGCCAAACAGCAGTTCACTCATTTGGAGGTCCGAAAAATCATACACGCCGGCGCCCATCAGCATCTGTTTCCCCTGGGCGATCCGGTCCATCTCGGAATCCTGTTCTGTCTGGCTTGGCTCCAGGGGAAACCGGCCGGCAAACTCCAGCAGCTGGAGGAAAGCCGGGCTGTCAAAGGAACAATGGCCGCTCTCCCAGTCGATGTAATCCTCCATACCGGTACACAGGCCCAGAGTCAGAACATCCTCCGCGGTCTCATAGGACCCTAAGATCTCGCAGCCCTCGGGCATGGTGTCCAGAGCTGCATAGAGCTCGTCATAGGTCCAGCCGGTCCGGTCCCCTACCACGCTTTTGGCCCCTAAGACGGTGATCAGGGAGAAACCGGGGCTCACCATGTACAGTCCCCCGTTTGTCTCCATGGCCCGGAGGACATTGTCATAAAAGTCCGCCCGGCTCAGCTCCCCGTCCTTGTCCAGCCAGGGATACAGGTCCTCCAGCATCCCTTTGGCGGCCATCTGGTCGTAGGGCAGCTCGTCCAGGACTATCAGGTCCGGCAGATTTCCGGCCAGGATCTCGGTGGTCAGCTTGGTGCGGCCGGCGGAATAGTCGTTCTCGGTGTTATACTCGCTGTAGTATTTCAGGTCGATCCGGCAAGTGTCGCTGTGCCGGTTAAAGTCGATCACTTCTTTTTTCAGCCCTTCATCCAGATACAGCGCGGCCAGGGTCAGATGTTCCTTTTGCGGAGCGGCCGCGGCGCTCTCCCGGCGCAGGGTCGCCAGCTCAGTGCAGGCCCGGGCAGACTGTCCGTTCTCTTCCCAGGTGTTGAGCAGGACCCGGACAGTGCCGTCCTCCGCTATGGATGCCTGACTGGCCCGGCTGCTGTCCATGTCGCAGGCGATCCAGTCTAAGATCTCGTCCGCCTCGCCCCGCTCCAGGCTGTAGCCGAAGAGCTTGACGCCGTAAGTGTAATAGAAATCATAGTCCCCGCTGCCGGATAAGGCCCCGTAGACCTCCCGGGGGACACGATAGCTCTCGGCCAGCTGGCCGCTCTCCCCGTCGACGGCGGTCAGCGTCACGCCCTCCGGCCTGTCCCAGGTAAACAGCGCCGCCCGGCCGTCCCGCAGCCGGACCAGCTCATTCACATAGTTCTCGGTTTTGAGCCGGTAAACGAGAGCGCCGTCCTCTGCCAGAGAGAGCAGGCCGTATTCGTCCCCCTCCCGGGTGTTGTAGGCGATCACGATGTGCCCCTGTCCGTCCAGGACCACGCTGTCTCTCTGGAGAAACAGGTCCTCCTCTAACGCCACCGGCGCGGCGGAAATCCGGGTCCCATCCGGCTCCAGCGCGCCTACATAATAGGTGTCAGCTTCTACCACATGGTCCCAGTAGCCCTCGTCGCCCCGCCGAAGCTCCTCCGGCCCGTCATAATAGGAGCTGGAGACGCTCTCCAGGGCCAGCAGCTTTCCGTCCTGCCGCTGAAAGAGGGCGACGATAGAGGCCTCCGTGCTGAAATCCCGGACCCCTTCCGGCTCCTCCGCCGAGGCGGCGGGGCCGTACCCCTCCAGCAGGCGCAGCTCCCCCTGGGAGCTGATAAAATACTGCCGGTACGCATAGACGGCGTACTGATCCTGATATTGGGGCGTCACGCCCTCGGGGATCTCCTCCCCCACCTTTTCACGGGACTGGGCATAGATCCCCTCCTCTGTATACAGCAGCGGCGTCAGTCTGTTCTCGCCGTCCTCCCGGACGGCGGTAAATTCCGGCACATAGACCGTTTCCGTCCCGGCGGCGGGGCCCGCCTCCGTGGCCTGCGGTGTTTTTCCTTTGCCGCAGGCGGCCAGGCCGGGCAGCAGCGCCAGGGCCAGCAGCCCGGCGGCGATCCTTTTTCGTCTTTTCATGTTCTCCTCCTTGGCGTTTTTCAAAACAGATTGTAGCACAAGGGCCCCGGCCATCCAACTGGCGGCCGGTTTAAAGCTTTCTTAAGATTCGTTTAAGCCCTGCTTTGTATAACGCGTGGAGGGCAAAAAAAGACAGCGCCGCTCTTACGGCGCTGCCTTTTTTACGGAAATATGCTTTTGATACGTCTTACTTCTGCTCGTTGACGTAGATATTTACCTTGCTCTGGATGAGCTTGGCCACATCTTCGGCGCTCTTCTGGCCCTTGAAGTAAGGCTGGGCCTCCTCGACGACCATCTCGGTGATCTTCTCATCCTGGGAGAGGGTCTTGGTGGTGGTGTCGATCAGATGCAGCAGCTGGTCCGCCTGGGCCTGGGTCATGGCATGGATTTCGATCGTGGTGCCGTCGCCAAAGCCGATGGACATGTGGCTGATCTCGATCTTGTTCCCGTCCTCGTCCAGCAGGACGTTCCCCTCCGCGTCGGTCTGATAGTCGGGGGTCATGGCCTCCTCCATGGACTCGTCAAAGAACTTCCGGCAGGTGGAAAAGCCCCAGCCGTTGTATTTGTCAAACAGGCTGCGGATAAACTCCCAGGCGGCGTCCTTGTTGGCGCAGTTGGCGCCGATACCATAGCCGCTGCCCAGGGCCAGGGCGCTGCCGCTGCTGCCGTCTGAGGTGGGGAAGCCGATATACACCGCCTCGCCCGGCCCGCCGAAATAATAGTCATACGTCTGGAAATCGTTGAAGTCATAGAGGTTGGCCTGCATCAGCATCTGCTCGCCCCGGGCCACCCGGGCATAGCCGGAGTCCAGAGAATAGTCATAGTTGCTGTCGTCAAAGGTCTCGGGGAAACGGTTGGCAAACTCCAGGATATCCAGAAAGTCCTGGCTGTCAAAGCTGCACTTGCCCTCGGTCCAATCCACCAGATTCTCCATATCCACGGACAGGCAGACCCGCAGCATCTGCTCCCGGGTGTAATAGGGGTCAAAGATATCGCAGCCCTCGGGCATGGTGGCCAGGGCGTCCAGCAGGTCCCGGTAGGTCCAGCCGCTCCGGTCGCCCACCACGCTCTTGGCCCCCGCCACGGTGGAGATCGTGAAGGAGGAGGACAGCTGATACAGGCCCCCGTCCACTTCCTGGGCCTTCAGGACGCTGTCAAAGAAGCTGTCCCGGTTCAGGTCCTTGTCCGCGTCCAGGTAGGGATACAGGTCCACCAGCAGGCCCTTGGCGGCCAGCTGCTCATAGGGCAGGCCGTTCATGTACAGCAGATCCGGCACGTTGCCGGACAGGATCTCGGTGGTCAGCTTGGTGAGGCCGGCGCTGTAGTCCTCTTCGGTATTGTACTCGCTGTAGTCCTTGATGTCGATGCGCACATCGTCATGGCTGCGGTTAAAGTCGATCACCGTGGACTGGATCTGATAGTCCAGGTACATCATCGCCATGGTCAGATGTTCCTTCTGGGGCAGGGAAGCATAGGGCACCTTCTCCATGGTCACCAGCTCGCTGCTGGCCATGCTCATGGTGTTGCTGCCCGACCGCTCCCAGGAGGTGCAAATGCCGCTGATCACGCCGCTGGGGCTGACATGGATCTGGTCCAGGTTGCTGCTGTCCACGTCACAGGCGATCCAGTCCAGGATCTGGGTCTTCTCGCCGCTTTCCAGGTCAAAGCCATAGAGCTTGACGCCGCTGGAATAATAGAAATCATAATTTTCATCCCCGGGGATCAGGTTATAGGCGTCATTGGGAATGGGATAGCTTTCGGTAAACTTTCCTGTGGCACTGTCAATGACCCGCAGCTCCTGTCCCTCCATCCCATAGGTGGAGTAGGCCAGGCGGCCGTCCTTCAAAGGCACCAGCCTGTCGATATAATCCTCGGAAGCGACCTTATAGATCTGTTTGCCGTCGGCAGGAGACAGGGAGATCAGGTTCCAGTTCCCGTTCTCGTCGCTGCAGGCCGCCACTAAGTTCCCCTTCTCGTCCAGGGCGGTGTTGCCGCTGTAGAGATACATGTTCTCGTCGATGTCCGCCTGGACGGCGCTGATCTCGGTCCCGTCCGGCTCCAAGGTCCGGATGTAATACTGGCTGTAGTTCTCATAGCTCTGCCAGTATTTGTCCGGGTCCTGGTCCACGTCGGCCGTGCTGTCGTTGTAGCTCACATAGACCTGCTCCAACACCAGCAGCTTCCCGTCCGCGGCGGCAAACAGAGAGTTGATGCTGCTGCCGCTGCTGAAATCCTTGTGGTTCTCTGTGTTCTCCGGGGGATCCATGTTCTTCAGGTTCTCGATCGGCGTCTGTTTGCCGCTGAAGTCTACAAAGAAATACCGGTCCTCATACACGTCGTACTGGCCCTCGTATTCCGGCGTGACCCCCTCGGGGATATCCTCCCCCACCTTTTCCAACAGGTGGGTGTAGAACCCGTCGTCGGCATAGGCCAGGACCTGGATATAATCGGTCCCTTCCAGTTTGGTATAGTTTGCTTGATAGGCAAATTCCGGGGTCTCGGTGGCCTCCGGGGTCTGGGCCGTCTTTTCGTCCTTTCCGCCGCAGGCAGCCAGGCTCAGGAGCATCCCCAAAGCCAGCAGCGTTGCCAGCGCCTTTTTCATCTTTTTCATCTTGTCCGTCTCCTCTCGGGATCTAAAGAATTACGTCAACCATTGTAACACAGGGAGTCCCGGTTTTCTACCGGGTAAATCCTTAAATTTTTCTTAAGTTTTGAAAGCTCTCCTCGTCCCCTTGGGCCAGGACCGTCTTATACTCCGTGTAAAGCACCCGGCCGGGCAGAGCGCCAGGGCTTTTGCGCACATGGCGGACCATGGTATAGTCCACCGGCACCTTGCCCGCGCCCCGGGCCTGGGAATAGTAGGCCGCGGCGGCCGCCGCCTGCCGGACGCTCTCCTCCCCCGGCTCCAGCCCGTCGCAGCGGAGGATCACATGGCTGCCGTGGGCGTGCTGGACATGGAACCAATAGTCCGTGCGCCGGGCGGTTTTGAAGGTCAGCTCCTCGTTTTGCAGATTGTTGCGGCCCACCAGCAGCTCCAGCCCCTCCCCGGTGACAAAGCGCAGCGGCGCCTGGGGCCGGGTCTTGACCGGCTTAGTTTCTCTCTTCTGCCGCAGAACGCCGGTGGCGCGAAGCTCCGCGCGGATATCCGCCAGATCCTTCTCCGTCTCGGCCCGGTCGATCTCCTCCAGCACGCTGTTGAGATAGTCCAGCTGCCGCCGGTTTTGCTCCGTCAGCTCCGTCAGGTGGAGTTTGGCCCCCTTGAGCTTGTTGTATTCCTTATACAGGGCCGCCGCGTTCTGCTGGGGCGTTTTCAGCGGATCCAGGGGAATGGTGATCTCCGGGCAGTCCGGCTCATAGTAATCCTGGCAGCGAAGGGTCCGCTCCCCCCGCTTCATCCGGTAGAGATTGGCGGTGACCAGCTCCGCCGTTTTGCGCACCTCATCCATCCGCTCGGTGCGCCGGAGCTCCTCCGTCTGGGCGGCCAGCTTCCTCTGCACCCGGTCCCGGGCGGTCTTTACCGTGTGACTCAGTTCCCTGCTCCGGCGGCGGCGCTGCTCCAGCCGGTCCCGGTCCGCGTAGAACAGGTCCAGCATCTGGGAAAAGCTGTCCATCCGCTCCGCCTGGGCGGCGGAGCCGTACTGGGTAATGGCCATAAAGCTGTAATCCAGGGGCCTCCCCTCCTGCCGCAGCAGCCAAGGGGCAAAGTCCCCCGCCGCCACGGTCTCCGCCAGGGCCTCCATCTGCTCCGGCAGGCGGGCGTAGTCCCCGCCGCAGCGAAAGGCCAGCTCCCGGCACAGCAGGGGCGACAGGCCCGAGAAACTGCCCAGCAGCCACCGGTCTACCGGCGCCTCCCGGTCCGCGTTCCGGACCAGAGCGGTCCGTTCCTCCGGATCCAGAGCAAAGAAGGCGGGCTTTACCTGCCGGGGCGGCAGCCGGTAGAGCATACCTGGCAGCATCCGGCGCAGCGCGTCCCCGCCAAAGTCCACCCGGCGGATACAATCGATGATGCGCCCGTCCTCCCCTGCCAGGATGATGTTGGAGCTGCGGCCGATCATCTCTACCACCAGCGTCTTTTGGGAAGCCATACCCAGCTCATCCCGGCAGTCCAGCCGGAACAGCAGCATCCGCTCCAGCTCCGGCTGCTCTACCGAGAGGATCCGGGCCCCGGCCAGATGCTTTCGCAGCAGCATACAGAACATGGGCGGCTCCGCCGGGTTTTCAAAGCTCTCCCGGGTCAGATGGGCCCGGGCGCTGCCCACCCCGGCGGACAGAAGCAGCCGCAGATTCTCTCCGCCGGAGCGCAGGGACAGCAGCAGCATATCCCGCGCCGGCTGCTGGACCTTGTCGATCCGGCCGCCGGTTATTTTTTCCTCCAGTTCGACCCGCAGGGCCGAGACCGTGACCCCGTCAAGAGGCATGGCTGTCCCCTCCTCCATGTCTGGGAATGGCGGCAAAGAGCTCCGCCAGCCGTTCCGTCCGGCCCTGGAGATACAGCCAGCCGAACAGGGCCTCCAGGCCCGTGGCCGCGTGGTACTCCGCTATCTCCGCATGCTGGGGCACAGAGTGGACCTTGGCATTGCGGCCCCGGCGGTAGATGTCCCGCTCCGCCTCGGTGAGCAGGGGAAGCAGCGCCTCCGCCGCCCGGGCCTGGGCCGGAGCTTTCACATAGGACACCGTCAGCCGGTGCAGCTCCTGCACGGCGGAATGGCCCTCCCGGCAGAGCATGGTCCGGGTCAGCAGCTCAAACACCGCGTCTCCCACATGGGCCAGGCCTAAAAGGCTGATCTTATTGATCTCCTGTATGGTCATTTCAGGGATAAAACGTTCCATCGCAATGCACGCGCAAAAGGGCCTTGCAGGCCCTTTTGTCCTTTTACCTATTATTCTTCGTCGGGGACATAGTCCTCGCCGCCCAGCTCGGCCGCCAGCGCCAAATCGTCTTCAACAAGGCCCAGCTGGACCTGGAGCTGGTGCCAGCCCTGCCGGTCCATGACTACGGCCCGGGGCTTGGCCCCCTCGTAGGGCCCCACCACGCCCAGCTCTTCCAGCTGATCCACGATCCGGGCAGCCCGGGAATAGCCCAGCTTCATGCGCCGCTGGAGGCTGGAGGTAGAGCAGGAGCCCATCTCCAGCACCACTTCCACCGCCCGGGGCAGCTCCGGGTCGTAATCGCCCAGGGCGTTGTCCTCGTCCTTGGCGTTTTTCCCGTCTGCGCCGGATTTGTCCTCGGCGGCCTGGTTCATGAAGCTCTCGATCTCCGGGTTCCGGTCCGCGCCGGTGGTGTTCTCCTTGATAAAGTTGATAACATCCTCCCGCTCCTCGTCGGAGACGAACGCGCCCTGGATCCGGGTGGGTTTGCCGCTGCCCAGGGGGGCAAAGAGCATGTCCCCCATGCCGATGAGCTTTTCCGCCCCGGTCTGGTCCAGGATGATGCGGCTCTCTAAGGAGGAGGCCACCGCGAAGGCGATGCGGGAGGGGATATTGGCCTTCATCAGGCCGGTGATCACGTCTGCCGAGGGGCGTTGGGTGGCAATGACCAGGTGCATCCCGGCGGCGCGGCCCATCTGGGCCACCCGGCAGATGCTCTCCTCCACCTCTTTGGAGGCCACCAGCATCAAATCCGCCAGCTCGTCGATGATGATAACCACCTGGGGCAGGGTCTCCTCCCCGTTGACGGTACAGTGCCGGTTGTAGGTCTCCAGATCCCGGACCCCGATCTCGGAGAAGAGCTGATACCGCTTGAGCATCTCCACCACGGACCACTGGAGGGCCCCGGCGGCTTTCTTCGGGTCGGTGACCACGGGGACATAGAGATGGGGAATGCCGTTGTAGATGCCCAGCTCCACCATCTTGGGGTCGATCATAATGAGCTTCACTTCATCCGGCCGGGCCTTATACAGCAGGCTCAGGATCAGAGAGTTCATGCACACAGATTTGCCCGAGCCGGTGGTGCCGGCAATGAGCATGTGGGGGAGCTTGGAGATGTTGCCCACCACGGCCTCGCCGCCGATATCCTTGCCCACGGCAAAGCTCAGCTTGGACTTGGCATTGGCGAACCGGGGCGACTCGATGATATCCCGCAGATACACGGGGCTGACGATCTTGTTGGGCACCTCGATGCCCACGGTGGAGATCTTGTCCGGAATGGGCGCGATACGCACGTTGACAACGCCTAAAGCCAGGGCCAGGTCGCCGGACAGGTTGGTGACCTTGGCCAGCTTTACCCCCTGCTCCAGCTCAAAATCGTAGCGGGTGACCGTAGGCCCCCGGGTGACGCCCACAATGGCGGCGTTGATGCCGAAGCTGCGGATGGCCCCCTCCAGCCGCTCCCGGTTGACCAGGATCTCCTCCCGGGCGTCCACCGCCGCGCCGCTGCTGCCTTTGAGCAGCTCCAGCGGCGGGAACTTATAGTCCGCCGGATTCTCGGAAGCGGACACCGCCTCCGCCACCGCCTGGGTCTCGGCCTCCAGC
>CANRHH010000051.1 GCA_947630375.1 uncultured Oscillospiraceae bacterium
TCCGCCGGGGCACCAAGGCCCCCCAGGCCGCCGGGAAGATCCACAGCGATTTTGAGCGGGGCTTCATCCGGGCGGAGATCGTGGCCTTCGAGGATCTGAAAGCCTGCGGCAGCATGGCCGCCGCCAAGGAGAAGGGCCTGGTGCGCAGCGAGGGCAAAGACTATGTGATGCGGGACGGGGACGTGACCCTCTTCCGCTTCAACGTCTGAAAGGGGCCGGTGGAAGCATGCTTAGTTTGGTGCTGGATCTCATCGGCGTATCTTCCTTTGCCGTCTCCGGGGCCATGGTGGCCATCCGGCGGAAGGCGGACTTGTTCGGCGTCTTGTTTCTGGCGCTGATGACCGCTTTGGGCGGAGGCGTTATCCGGGATCTGCTGCTGGGCCAGACCCCGCCCCGGATGTTTACCAGCTATGTCTACATTGCCGTGGCGGTGGCCTCGGCGCTGGCGGTGTTCGTCGCCGCCAAAACCAAAAACGACCTGTACCGGCGCAACGAGCAGCGGCTGGACCAGGTGGACAATTTCTTTGACGCCATCGGCCTGGCGGCCTTTACCGTCTCCGGGGCGGGGATCGCCGTAAGCTCCCACGGCCTGGGGAACCCGGTGCTGGTGGTATCCATGGGGATGATCACCGGCTTCGGCGGCGGCATGCTGCGGGATGTGCTCACCAACGCCATGCCCATGGTGCTGACCAAGCATGTGTACGCGGTGGCCTCTTTGGCGGGGGCTCTGGCCTACTATTGGATGCTCCTGCTCCACCTGCCCGCTCTGGTCTGTGACCTGGCGGCCGGGACCCTGGTCTTTATCATCCGCGTGCTGGCCACCCGGTATCACTGGAATCTGCCCCGGGCGGATCTGTGATTTTCCGTCTTGACGGGGCGGGGAAAACGTGATAATATAAGGTTTACTGACAAAGGGAGTAGCATGCATCGAAAGATGTTGGCGCGTCGTCAGCCCGACCTGCAAGCAGGTTCGGCGTGCCGGATACGAAAGTATTTTGCGAGACTTTTACAGCATCCGCTGTAGAAGTCTCGTTTTTTTGAGAAGAAGGAGGCCGGAACATGAAATTCTACTGCGAAGACAAGGAGACGGTGCTCGCGGAAGTGAGTTCCTCTTCCGAGGGTCTGAGCGGCGCCGAAGCCCAGCGCCGTTTGGAGGAAAACGGCCGCAACAAGCTGGCGGCGCCTCCGGGCAAATCCCTGCTGCGCCGCTTCCTGGAGCAGCTGGCAGACCCCATGATCATCATCCTCTTAGCGGCGGCCGCCATCAGCGCGGTGCTGTCCGTGGTAGAGGGCGAGAGCTTTGCCGACGTGATTATTATCCTGGCGGTGGTGATCGTCAACGCGGTGTTGGGGGTATACCAGGAGAGCAAAGCGGAAAAGGCCATCGAGGCTCTGCAGGAGATGTCCGCCGCCACCTCCAAGGTCCTCCGGGACGGGCATCTGACCACTGTCCCCAGCGAGGAGCTGGTGGTGGGCGACGTGGTGCTCTTGGAGGCCGGGGACGCGGTGCCCGCCGACGGGCGTCTGCTCCAGAGCGCCAGTCTGAAGATTGAAGAAGCGGCCCTGACCGGCGAGTCTGTGCCCGTAAACAAGGAAGTGGAGCCGATCCCGCTGGACTCGGGGGCCAAGGACGTGCCCTTGGGGGACCGGAAGAACATGGTCTACATGGGCAGCACCGTGGTCTACGGCCGGGGCACCGCCGTGATCACCGGCACCGGCATGGACACAGAGATGGGCAAGATCGCCGACGCGCTGGCCAATGCCCAGGAGGGGCAGACCCCTTTGCAGATCAAGCTGAGCCAGCTGTCCAAGGTGCTGACCTGGCTGGTGCTGGGCATCTGCGCGGTGGTTTTCGGCGTGCAGCTGCTCCGGGCCGGCGGGCTGGATTTTGAGCTGGTGCTCAACTCCTTTATGGTGGCCGTATCCCTGGCCGTGGCGGCCATTCCC
This sequence comes from uncultured Oscillospiraceae bacterium, assembly GCA_947630375.1. Lineage (GTDB taxonomy): Bacteria > Bacillota > Clostridia > Oscillospirales > Oscillospiraceae > Limivicinus. The sequence goes on from CANRHH010000051.1 coordinate 1,948, forward strand.
GAGGGCCTGGCCGCAGTGGTGACGGTGGTGCTGTCCATCGGCGTCACCAACATGTCCAAGCGCAACGCCATCATCCGCCGTCTGACGGCGGTGGAGACCCTGGGCTGTGCTCAGATCATCTGTTCCGACAAGACCGGCACCCTCACCCAGAACAAGATGACCGTGGTGGACTTCTATGGGGACAACGAGGAGGAGCTGGCCGCCGGAATGGCCCTGTGTTCCGACGCGGAGCTGGGCCCGGACGGCCTGGTCACCGGGGAACCCACCGAAGCCGCTCTGGTGGCCTGGGCCAACAAACTGGGCCGGGACAAAAACACCCTCAAGGCCCTGAACATCCGCTGCGGCGAGGCCCCCTTCGACTCGCTCCGGAAGCTGATGAGCACGGTGCACAGCTCCGCCTCCGGCTTCGTCCAGTACACCAAGGGCGCGCCGGATGTCCTGCTCAGCCGCTGCACCCATTATTTGAAAGATGGGCAGATCCTGCCCATGACCGAGGCCCACCGACAGGAGATCATGGCGGCCAACAAGGCTATGGCCGACCGGGCCCTGCGGGTGCTGGCCTGCGCCAAGCGCCTCTGGCCCGACAGGCCCCGGAGCTTTGAGCCGGAGGATCTGGAGCAGAATCTGATCTTTATGGGCCTGTGCGGCATGATCGACCCGGTGCGGCCGGAGGTCCTGCCCGCCATCGCCCAGTGCCGGGAGGCGGGCATCCGCCCCATCATGATCACCGGCGACCATATCGACACCGCCGTGGCCATCGCCAAGGAGCTGGGCATTTTGAGCGAGGGCACCTATGCCGTCACCGGCTCCCAGCTGGACGACATGGACGATGAGACCTTTGGCCGGGAGTTTCGGAACATCAGCGTGTACGCCCGGGTGCAGCCCGAGCACAAGACCCGCATCGTCAACGCCTGGCGGGGGGCCGGCTGCGTCACCGCCATGACCGGCGACGGCGTAAACGACGCGCCCAGCATCAAATCCGCCGATATCGGCGTGGGCATGGGCATCACCGGCACCGACGTGACCAAGAACGCGGCGGACATGGTCCTGGCGGACGACAACTTTGCCACCATCGTGGGCGCCGTGGAAGAGGGCCGGCGGATCTATGACAACATCCGCAAGGCCATCCAGTTCCTTTTAGGCTCCAATATGAGCGAGGTGCTGAGCATCTTTGCCGCCACGCTCATGGGCTTCACCATTCTCCAGCCGGTGCATCTGCTCTGGATCAACTTAGTGACGGACTGCTTCCCGGCCCTGGCCCTGGGCATGGAAAAGGCGGAGGCGGACGTGATGCGCCGCAAACCCAGGGAGGCCCGGGCGGGCATCTTCGCCGGGGGCATGGGGATAGACATTTTGTACCAGGGCCTGCTGGTCTCGGCCCTGACCCTGCTCTCCTATTTCCTGGGCCACTACATTGAGAGCGGCGTATGGACCATCGCCAACAGCGCCGACGGGACCACCATGGCCTTCCTGACCATGTCCATGGCGGAGATCTTCCACAGCTTCAACATGCGCTCCCAGCGGGGCAGCATCTTTAAGCTCCGGGGCCAGAACCTGGCGCTGCTGCTGGCCGCCCTGGGCTCCCTCATCGCCACCACCGTGGTCTGCGAAATCCCGCTGCTGGCCGCGGCCTTCGAGTTCACCAGCGTGTCCTTGGGCGAGTACCTGCTGGCCATCGGCCTGGGCGCCTGCGTGATCCCCGTGGTGGAGTTGGTAAAGCTCCTTCAGCGGAAGCTTCGCCGCCCTTAATGCAAAAGCCATATACCGGCGCTGAAACTGCCCCGGTATATGGCTTTTTTTATTCTTTTTGGATAGATTTTCTCTTTACAAACGCGTTGGGCCTTACTATAATTCAGGTGAAAAGAAAAATATTACACGGAGGTTTGTTATGCGCCAGCCTACGCTGATTATTTTGGCCGCGGGAATGGGCAGCCGCTTCGGCGGCCTGAAGCAGATCACCCCGGTGGACCCGTTTGGCCACGCCATTATCGACTTCTCCCTGTATGACGCCTACCGGGCGGGCTTCCGCAAGGTGGCCTTCATCATCAAGCACGAGATCGAGGAGGATTTCAAAGCCTTCATCGGCCGCCGGGTGGAGAAGTATTTTGAGGTACAGTATATCTACCAGCAGCTGGACGCGCTGCCGGAGGGTTACGCAGTCCCCGAGGGGCGGGTCAAGCCCTGGGGCACCGGGCACGCCGCCCTCTGCGCCAAGGAGGCGGTGAGCGGGCCCTTCGCCGTCATCAACGCGGACGATTTTTACGGCCCCACGGCCTATACCGCCCTGTATGACTTTCTCAGTGCCGACCGGCCGGCCCACGAGCACGCCATCGTCAGCTATCTGCTGCGCAACACCGTCACCGACAGCGGCAGCGTGGCCCGGGGCATCTGCCAGGTGGAAAACGGTCTGCTCACCGGCGTGACGGAGCGGCTGGGCATCGAGAAGCGGGGCGAAAACGGGGCCTACCCCGACGAGGAGGGCCGTTTTGTCCCCGTGGCCGGGGACGTGCCCGTGTCCATGAACTGCTGGGGCTTCGGGGAGGACATGTGGCGGCAGCTCAGTGAGCGGTTCCCCCGCTGGCTGGATGAAAATCTGCCGGTCAATCCCCTCAAGTGCGAGTATTTCCTGCCCTATGTGGTCAATGAGCTGATCCACAGCGGCCAGGGCAGCGTCCGGGTGCTCAATTGCCACGAGGCCTGGTTCGGCATGACCTATCAGGAGGATCTTCCCTCGGTCAAGGCCCATATCGCCAAGATGCGGGACGAGGGCGTCTACCCTGCCGCGATGCTGGAATAAGAAACAGGAGGTTTTTCCATGAACGTTTTAGTCACCGGCGGCGCCGGATACATCGGCAGCCACACCTGTGTGGAGTTGCTGAACAAGGGCATGGGCGTGGTGGTGATCGACAACCTGGTCAACTCCAGCGCCAAGGCCATCGAGCGGGTGGAGCAGATCACCGGAAAGCACGTGGATTTCTATGAAAACGACGTGCGGGACCGGGCGGCGCTGGACCGGATCTTTGAAAAGCACGACATCAACTGCGCCATCCATTTTGCCGGGCTCAAGGCCGTGGGGCAGTCGGTCTCCATGCCGCTGGAGTATTACGACAACAACCTGTTCTCCACGGTGACCCTCTGCGAGGCCATGCGGGACCACGGGGTGAAGAATATCGTCTTCTCCTCCTCGGCCACGGTGTACTCCAGTGAGAACACCGTCCCCTTCCGGGAGGACTCGGTCACCGGCATGTGCACCAACCCCTACGGCTGGACCAAGTACATGTCCGAGCAGATCCTGCGGGACACCGCCAAGGCGGACGAGGGCTGGGCCGTGGTGCTGCTGCGGTACTTCAACCCCATCGGGGCCCACAGCAGCGGCCTCATCGGGGAGGACCCCCGGGGCATCCCCAACAACCTGATGCCCTTTATCTCCCAGGTGGCAGTGGGCCGGCTGGAGAAGCTGCGGGTCTTTGGCGACGACTATGACACCCCCGACGGCACCGGCGTGCGGGACTATATCCACGTGGTGGATCTGGCCCGGGGCCATGTGGCCGCCATCGAGTACATGCAGAAGCACAAGGGCGAGAGCGTCTTCAACCTGGGCACCGGCCAGGGCTACAGCGTGCTGGACATGATCCACGCCTTTGAGCGGATCACCGGAAAAAAGGTCCCCTATGAGATCGTGGGCCGCCGGCCCGGGGACATTGCCACCGTCTATGCCAGTCCCGACAAGAGCGCCCGGCTCTTAGGCTGGAGGGCGGAGCTGGGCCTGGACGACATGTGCCGGGACACTTGGGCCTGGCAATCCAAAAACCCCATGGGATACAGCGAATAATCAAAAGAGCGGTGTTCAAAAAACACCGCTCTTTTGATTATTATTGGATCTTCTCCTCAAATTCGGCCTCGGTCAGGATGGGCACGCCCAGGCTCTCGGCCTTGGTCAGCTTGCTGCCCGCGTTCTCCCCGGCCAGCACAAAGCTGGTTTTTTTGGACACCGAGGAGGCGGTTTTCCCGCCGAAGCTCTCGATGATCGCGGAGGCCTCGTCCCGGGTGTAGCGCTCCAGGGTCCCGGTGAGGACAAAAGTCAGCCCGGCAAAGCGGCTGTCCTTCTTCTCCTCCAGGCTCCGGAAGTTGACTCCCGCGGCCCGGAGCCGCTCGATCAGGTGCCGGGACTGGGGATTTTGAAACCAGCCGGTGATAAAGCCCGCGGTGACGGCGCCGATGTCCGGGATCAGGGTCAGTTCCTCCTCCCCGGCGGCCATCAGGGCGTCCAGATCCCCGAAGTGGGCGGCCAGCACCTTGGCGGCCTTCTGGCCCACCTGGCGGATGCCAAAGGCGCACAGCAGCCGGGCCAGACCCGCCTGGCGGCTCTTGTCGATGGCGGCGATGAGCTTGGCGGCGGACTTCTCCCCCATCCGGTCCAGCTCCGCCACCTGGGCCGGTTCCAGACTGTACAGATCTGCGGCGGTCTGCACCAGGCCGCTGTTAATCAGGCTCTCGCAGACGGAGATACCCAGGCCCTCGATGTCCATGGCCTCCCGGGAGGCGAAATGGGCCAGGTTCCGCAGCCGCTGGGCCGGGCACTCGGGGCTGGTGCAGCGCAGGGCGGCCCCGTCCTCGTCCCGTACCACCGGGGAGCCGCACTCGGGGCAGATCAGGGGCAGGCGGAAGGGCTCCGTCCCCTCGGGGCGCTTGGCCTTGTTGACGGAGAGCACCTCGGGGATGATCTCCCCCGCCTTTTGCAGCAGTACCGTGTCCCCGATGCGGATATCCAGCCGGTCGATGTTGTCCTGGTTGTGCAGCGTGGCGGCGGAGACGGTGGTCCCCGCCAGGCGCACCGGCTCCACGACGGCCTTGGGGGTCAGCACCCCGGTCCGGCCCACCTGGACCACGATGTCCAGCACCCGGCTCTCCTTCTTCTCCGGGGGATACTTGAAGGCCACCGCCCAGCGGGGGGCCTTGGCGGTGCTGCCCAGGGCGGACCGCTGGGCCAGGGAGTTGATCTTGATGACGGCCCCGTCTATGTCATAGGCGAAGCTGCCCCGCTCCTCCCCCAGCTGCCGGATCCGCTCCACGCATTCGCTCACCCGGCCGCAGCGGGCATAGGGCACCACGGGAAACCCCATCTCCCGCAGGGCGTCCAGGGTCTCGGTATGGGTGGCAAAGGGCGCGCCGGAGCTGTACTGCAGGTTGAAGCAGACGATGTCCAGCTTCCGGGAGGCGGCAATCTTAGGGTCCAGCTGCCGCATGGACCCGGCGGCGGCGTTGCGGGGGTTGGCCAGCAGAGGCTCTCCGTTCACTTCCCGCAGGGCGTTGAGCTCCTGGAAAACGGCTTTGGACATATACACCTCGCCCCGGACGATGAGCCGCTCCGGGGCGTTTTTGATCCGCAGCGGCAGGGAGCGGACCGTGCGCAGGTTCTCCGTCACGTTCTCGCCGGTGAGGCCGTCGCCCCGGGTGGCGCCCCGGACAAAGACCCCGTTTTCATACTCCAGGGACATGGACAGCCCGTCGATCTTGGGCTCCACGTCATACTCGTGCTCTTCAGCCAGGAGACTGTCCATCCGCTCGCCGAAGGCAAAGAGCTCCTCCTCGGAGAACACGTCCGTCAGGCTCTCCAGAGGCACCTGATGGGTCACCGGCTCAAACTGGCTCAGGGCCTCCCCGCCCACCCGCTGGGTGGGGGAATCCCGGGTCACCAGCTCCGGGTGCTCCTCCTCCAACTTCTTCAGCCTCTGCATGAGCATGTCGAATGCATAGTCCGAGATCTCCGGCGCGTCCAGCACATAATAGAGCCGGCTGTGGTGTTCGATCTCCCGGCGCAGGGCCTCGATCTCCTTTTGTACGTCCATGTTCTCTCCTCACTGCATATTCAAATAGGTATCCGGCACGTGGCCCACCACGATGGTATCCGCGATGAGCACCTCCGTCACCACCTGGGTGCTCTCGGTGCCCCAGGGGATCAGGATATCCACATCCACGATCACTTCCAGGTTGATCTGGTGCTTGGTCTGGTTGATGCCGGCGGTGACGATGCTGTTGTTGAACTCCACCCGGGAGGAGGTGAGCACGATGCTCTCCACCGGGACCTTGGGCCCCCTGCCCATCAGCAGGCTCACCCCGGTCAGGTTCCCCGCCGGGATCTCCACGGTGATGGCGTGGTTCTCCGTCACACCCACCACCCGGTCCAGGATCCTGGCCGACAGGGCGTTGATGCGGGCCATGTTGCTGCTGATGGCTGTGACCTCTCCCCGGTCGTTTTTCTCAAAGCGGACAAAATAGTCTCCGCTGTAGTCCCCTTCGTCCATGAGCTCCGCAATAGCCCGGTTGACGCGGGCGGTCACCGCGTCGCTGGCGTCGGACACGGCGATTTGGGTAGACAGATCCTGCAAAAACAGCCCCGCTGTGGCCAGGAACAGCAGCGCCCCCGCCAGGGCCAGCAGCAGAAGGATCCCCACGCTCTGGCGGCGGCTGATCCGGCGCCGGGCGGGCAGCTCCGTGTTTGGATAGGTACAGCGCGGCCTGCGCCGGAAGAAACGTCTGTATGGCATGGAGGCACCCCCTCCATGCAGTTTATGCGCGTCTTTCGGTCAAATTTCGTCCAACATGGCGCTGACCGCCATCATCACGCCCAATTTTCCGGACTCGTAGGTGAGCCCGCCCTGCATATACACCGTATAGGGCGGGCGCATGGGTCCGTCGGCGGACAGCTCGATGGAGGAGCCCTGGATAAAGGCCCCCGCCGCCATGATCACCGGGCAGTCGTAGCCCGGCATCTGCCAGGGCTCCGGCGTCACATAGGAGTCCACCGGGGCCCCCGCCTGGATGCCCAGGCAGAAGCGCTTCATCCGCTCCGGAGAGCCCAGGCGCAGCATCTGGATGATGTCCGAGCGCTCTTCGTCCACCCCGGGGGAACTGTCAATGCCCAGCTCCTCCATCATGGCCGCGCAGAACACCGCCGTTTTCAGGGCCTGGGCCGTCACGTGGGGGGCCATAAACAGGCCCTGGAACAGCAGCCGGTTGTTGCCCAGGCTGGCGCCGCACTCCCCGCCGATGCCCGGCGTGGTCAGGCGCATGGCGGCGCGCTCCACCAACTCCTTCTTCCCGGCCACATAGCCCCCCGCCGGGGCCAGGCCGCCGCCGGGGTTCTTGATCAGGGACCCGGCGATCAGGTCCGCCCCCGCCTCCAAAGGCTCCGTCAGGCCGGTAAACTCCCCGTAGCAGTTGTCCACCATGACCCAGGCCCCCGGGTTGACGGCCTTGACCGCCCGGCAGATCTCCCCGATCTCCTCCACCGTCAGGGCCTTCCGGTCCCCGTAGCCCCGGGAGCGCTGGACGATCACCGCCGCCACCTGCGGCCCGGCCGCCGCGGCGCGGATAGCGGGCAGATCCGGCCCGCCGTCAGGCCCCAGATCCACCTGGGCATAGCGGATGCCGTAAAACCCCAAAGAGCCGAAGGCCGGCTCCTCGCCGGTGCCGAGGGCGCTGCGCAGGGTGTCATAGGGTTCGCCGGTGGCGGAGAGGATGGTCTGCCCCGGCCCGGCCAGGGCGAAGAGGGCGGCGGTGAGGGCGTGGGTCCCGTTGACGAAGCCCAGGCGCACTAAGGCCGCCTCCGCGCCAAAGACCTGGGCATAGACCTTATCCAAGGTCTCCCGGCCCAGATCGTCATACCCGTAGCCGGTGGTGCCGGCAAAGCAGCTGTCAGACACCCGGTTGGCCTGAAAGGCCCGCATCACCTTGGCGGTGTTGGCCTGGGCCGTCCGGTCGATGCGGGCAAAAGCGGCCTGGCAGCGGGCCTCGGCCCGCTCCGCCATCGCATATACTTCTTCTCTGATCTCTTCTAATTTCATGGGTCACTCCAGCTCCATCACCGTCTGTTTAAAGGCCCTCCCCCGCTCCTCGAAATTCTTGAAGCGGTCAAAGGAGGCGCAGGCCGGGCTGAACAGCACGATGTCCCCGCTCTCCGCCGCGGTCGCCGCGGCCAGGATCGTCTCTTTGAAGTCCTCCACCGTCTCGATCTCCAGGCCGCTGCCCGGATAGAAGGGAGAGCCGGTCACCGCGTCCCGGATCTTCTGGGCCGTGGCCCCGGTGAGGAACAGCTTTTTGGCCCGCTGACAGATCTCGTCCCCCAATTCGTCAAAGGGGATCAGCTTGTCATAGCCCCCGGCAATGAGGATGGGCTTGGTTTTCATGGCCCGCAGGCCGGAGATGGTCCGGGTGGGGCTGCTGCCGATGGAGTCGTTGATGTACTCCACCCCCCGCAGGGTCCGCACATGCTCCAGCCGGTGCTCCACGCCCTCAAATTCCATGGCCACCTTCCGGCAGATCTCCTCCTCCACCAGGCCGTACACCGCCTCAAAGGCCGCCATATAGTTGAGCACGTTGTGCTCCCCGGGCAGGCGGATCTCCGACACCTTCATGATGGGCCGGCATTCCTCGCCCAGAGCCCGGTAGATCACCCCATCCTCGCAGTACACGCCTTTTTCCGGCCGGGCTTTGTCCGAGAAATAGCTGACCCGGCCCGGGGCCATGCCCCGGTAATAGCCCGTGTGGGCGTCATCCATGTTCAGCACCAGCCGGTCCTTGGGCCCCTGGTGCAGGAAAATGTTCTCCTTGGCGTCGATATAATCCTGATAGTCCTTGTGTTTATCCAGATGGTTGGGGGAGATGTTGGTGATCACCGCCACATCCGGCCGGCAGTTCATGCTGTGCAGCTGGAAGGAGCTGAGCTCCAGCACGGCGATATCGGTGGGGGCCATCTGGGGCACGTCGCACAAAAGGGGGCGCCCGATGTTGCCCCCCAGGCGCACGGTATACCCCGCCTCCTCCAGCAGCCGGGCAATAATGGTGCTGGTGGTGGTCTTCCCGTCGCTGCCGGTGACGGCGATGGTCCGGCAGGGGCAGAGCTCGAAAAACACCTCCATCTCCGAGGTGATGATGCTCCCCCGCTTTTTGGCCGCCTCCAGGTGCCGCTCAAAGGGCAGCAGGCCGGGGGTGCGGAAAATGATATCCTGGTCCAGGCCCTCCAGATAGTCCTGCTCCAAGTGGAACTCCGCCCCCAGAGACTCCAACAGCTCGCCCTCCTCGCCCATCTCGGCCAGGCTGTGCCGGTCACAGGCGGTGACGTGGCAGCCGTGGCGCAGCAGCAGCTCCACCAAGGGGGAATTGCTGACGCCGATGCCGATAACGGCGATGCTTTTATCCCGGATGGATGCGATAAACTCGTCTAAGGTCATGCCATTGCTCCTTGTTTTGGAAATTCGATCAGACGCTTGAATCTTTTTTATTATATAGCTTTTCGCCTCTCGTGACAAGGATATTCTTGACTTGGGGGGCAAAATTGGTTAGAATACAGCCGTGAGCGGGCCGAACGGCCGCGGGCACAAGGCGAAAGCCTGTGCATGAGGAAAGTCCGGGCTCCATAGGGCAAGGATAACGGGTAACACCCGCCAGGGGCGACCCTCGGACAAGTGCAACAGAAATATACCGCTGAAAGGAGCGGGGCCTCCGCCCCGTTCTCTCCCATCGGAGCCCAGCGCCAGCGGGTCCGATGGGAAGCTGAGGCGCAGCGGAACGGATGAGCTTTCAGCTTTAGCTGGAAGCGAAGGATGTGAAGCTTGCGCCGAAGCCAGTAAGGGTGGAAAAGTGAGGTAAGAGCTCACTCGCTGCTCTGGCAACAGGGCGGTGCTGTAAACTCTATCCGGAGCAACACCGTGGGAGGACAACAGGCCGGCCCGGCCGTCCTCGGGAGGTGGCTTGAGCCCGCCGGCAACGGCGGGCCTAGATAGATGGCCGTTTAAGACAGAACCCGGCTTATAGACGCGCTCACGGCAGACGAACCCTGAAGACGATGGGGCCCCGCACGCGGGGTCCCATTCGTCGGTCAGGGTTTGTCTGCCTTTTTCCCGCAAAAGCCGGCGGTTTTTGCGGGGGCCCCAGAGGGACTTCTATTTTGAGAACCAGCGGAGAAGAAACTTGGTCTCTTGGTGCTAAGGGGCTGTAGCAAAACGGCCCAGAAAAAACAACACCGAGGACTGCAAGAAACAGTACCCCGGTGTTGTTTTTTGT
>CANRHH010000052.1 GCA_947630375.1 uncultured Oscillospiraceae bacterium
CTGGCCTACGCGCCGCTGATCGTCATCATGGTGGGCGTGGGCAAGACCCCCGCCATCATCCTGATCTGGATCTGCACCTTTATGACCATGTGCGTCACCATCTACGGCGGCATCGCCAACATTGACACCACCCTGGTCAAGGCCGCCCGGGTGCTGGGCGCCAACGATATGGATATTTTCTTCCGCATCACCCTGCCCGCCACGGTGCCCTTCATCATCACCGCCGTGCGGCTGGGCCTCGGCGCGGGCCTGACCACCCTGCTGGCCGCCGAATCCACCGGCGCCCAAGCCGGCCTGGGCATGCGGATCCGGGCTCTGTCGGGCACCTTTGAATCGGCCCCCATGCTGATGTACATCATCATCATCGGCATCATCGGCATGGTCCTGAACATGCTTGTCAACTTCATTGAAAGGAGGCTCACCTCATGGCAGGAGAAGATCGAGCAGTAAAGCTCCATATCGACAACGTTTACAAAGAGTACAAAGGCGAGCGCGGCACCACCGTGGCCCTCAACGGGGTCACGCTGGACATTATGGAGAACGAGTTCGTGTGCGTGGTGGGTCCCTCCGGCTGCGGCAAGTCCACGCTTCTGAACATCATCGCCGGATTACACCAGGCCACCAGCGGCACCTGCTACCTGGACGGCAAGCCCATCACCGATGTGGGCGTGGAGCGGGGCGTGGTGTTCCAGCAGTACGCGCTGTTCCCCTGGCAGACGGTGCTGAAGAACGTGATGTTCGGCCCCCAGATGAAGCGCCTGCCCAAAGCCGAGTGCGAGGCCATCGCCCGCAAATATATCAAGTTGGTGGGCCTGGAGGGCTTTGAAAACGCCTTTCCCAAGGAGCTGTCCGGCGGCATGAAGCAGCGGGTGGCCATCGCCCGGGCCTATGCCAACAACCCCGAGGTCCTGCTGATGGACGAGCCTTTCGGCGCTCTGGACGCCCAGACCCGCGCCCAGCTCCAGACCGAGCTGCTGAAGACCTGGGAGGAGGAGCAGAAGACCTGCTTCTTCATCACCCACGACGTGGACGAGGCCATTCTGCTGGCCCAGCGGGTGGTCATCATGTCCGCCCGGCCCGGCCGGATCAAGCGGATCGTGGATATCGACATCCCCTATCCCCGTGATCAGGGCACCAAGAACGACCCCAGATTCCTGGAGCTGAAGACCATTGTCTGGAACGAGGTCTACCAGGAGTACTTAGAGGTCCGCAAGTAAGCGTCCCCCTTATTCTGTACCTTGCCGAGCGATCGGTAAAAATAAAAGGTAAAATTTTGAAAAGGAGAAAAAAATGAAAAAGATCATTGCACTTCTGCTCGCGCTGGTCATGGTGTTCGCCCTGGCCGCCTGCGGAGGAAACAGCGCTCCCGCCGCCACCCAGGCGCCCGCCGCTGAGGCCCCGGCGGAGGAAGCTCCCGCCGAAGAGGCCCCGGCCGAACCCGCTGTGGAGCCTATCACCCTGCGTGTGGGCTACATGGCCAACTACGCCTCTCTGTGGGCGGTCATGACCGGCATCAAGGGCGGCTTCTTTGAGGACGAGGGCATCACCATCCAGCTGACCGAGTTTGGCGACGGCCCCTCTGAGATCGGCGCTATGGAAGGCGGCTCCATCGACCTGGCCTACATCGGCAAGGGCGCCCACCGCCTGTGCATCACCGGCAGCGCCATCATCTTCGCCCCCAGCTCTGTCCACACCAGCGATAAGCTGGTCTGCTCCGCCGCCTCCGGCATTGAGACCGTGGCGGACCTGGCCGGCAAGAAGATCGGCTACAGCGCCGGTTCCTCCTCCGAGACCACCCTGGACAACGCCCTGAAGACCGCCGGCCTGACCCGGGACGACGTGACCCTGAACGCCCTGGATCCCGGCTATATCGTCCCCGCCATGATCTCCGGTGACATCGACGTGGCCGTGACCTGGAACCCCTACTCCTCCATGTGCCTGGAGCAGAGCGAGGGCTCCTATGAGATCGAGTTCTCCGACGGCTCCACCAACATGTCCAGCTGGATCTGCCTGCCCGACTATGCCGAGGCCAACCATGACACCCTGGTCCGCTTCAGCCGGGCCCTGTTCAAGGCCATGGACTACGGCGCGGATCCCGATCACGCGGACGAAGTGGCCGGCTGGTGCGCCGAGCAGACCGCTACCGACAAGGAGATCAACCTCATGCAGTGGGGCGACGCCCACTGGTTCAACATCGCCGACATGAAGGCCGCCATGGCGGACGGTACCATGAAGACCTACTATGAAGGCGTCCAGAACGACATGCTCGCCGGCGGCAACATCACCGAGGAAGAAGCCCATGACACCGCCGAGTGGGTCCTGTACGACGTGATGCAGGAAGCTCTTGACGCGGTCGGCTAAGCGTGTTATCTTTAGTCGTGTAACAGCATAAAAAGAAGGCCCTGTGGAGCAGGAACGCTGTTCCGCAGGGTCCTTTTTATACGGAGCGCCGCGGGGCTCCGTATGAGTTGGAGGCATTGCATTTTGACGGAAATTCGCATTCAGACTCCGCCCGGGGCGGCGGAGCCGGTGCTGCTGGCCGCCCGGGAGCTGGAGCGCTACCTGGGGCGGATGCTGCCCCAGGCCCGGGTAGTTCCGGGAGAGGGCGGGGAGCTGTGCATCGCCCTCCGGGCCGAAAACGCCCCGGAGGAGGAGCCGGACGCCTACCGGGTGGAGATCGCCGCCCGGGGCGGGGCCATCACCGGCAACCGGCCCGGCAGCCTGCTGCTGGCGGTGTATGACTATTTGACGCGCCTGGGCTGCCGCTTTCCCGGTCCCGCGGCGGAGGAGGAGCTGGTGCCGGAGATCGGCCTGGCCGCCCTGCCCATGTCCTATACCCGGCAGGCCTCCTTCCGGCACCGGGGCGTCTGCATCGAAGGGGCCAATTCCCTGGAAAACGCCCTGGATTTCATCGCCTGGCTGCCCAAGCTGGGCTTCAACAGCTTCTTTTTGCAGTTTGAAACGCCCTACACCTTTTTTGCCCGCTGGTATCACCGCGAGCGCAACCCCTATGCCCGGCCGGAGGCATACAGCCTGGCCGACGCCCGGCGGGACGCCGCCCGGTTGGAGCGGGAGATCAAGCGCCGGGGCCTGCGGCTGCACGCGGTGGGCCACGGCTGGACCGGCCGGGTCCTGGGCTATGAATCTGTGGACTGGAAGCCGGATGAACGGCCCCTCCCGCCGGAGCGCCGGCCCCTGGCGGCCCTGGTCAACGGCAGGCGGGAGCTCTTTTTAGGCATCCCGCTGGACACCCACCTGTGCTACAGCAGCCCGGAGGCGGTGGACCGCTTCGCCTCCCTGGTGGTGGGCTACGCCCGCTCTCATCCCCAGGTGGACTATCTGCACATCTGGCTGGCGGACGAGTACAACAACGTGTGCGAATGCCCCCTCTGCCGGGAGACCACCCTGTCGGACCAGTATGTCCGGCTCTTAAACGAGATCGACCGGCGGCTGACCCGGGAGGGGCTGGGCACCCGGCTGGTGTTCCTGCTGTATCAGGAGCTGCTCTGGCCTCCCCGGCGGGAGCGGCTGCGCAATAAGGACCGGTTTGTGCTGATGTTCGCCCCCATCAGCCGGACCTTTGAGCGGCCCTATTCCCCGGAGGGCCGCCCCGGCCGCCTGCCCCCCTACCGGCGAAACCGCGTCACCCTGCCCAGCAGCCTGCCCCAGAACCTGGCCTTTCTGGAGCGCTGGCAGCGGCAGTTTCAGGGGGACGGCTTTGTCTATGACTATCCCCTGGGCCGGGCCCATTACGGGGACTTTGGCTATCTGCACATCGCCCGGATCATCGGCCGGGACATCAAGCAGCTGCGGACCATGGGCCTGGACGGCTCCATCAGCTGCCAGGAGCTCCGGGCCGGGATGCCCAACTTCCTGCCCAACTATGTGATGGGCCGCCTCCTCTTTGACCGGGAGGCGGAGATCGAGGATGTGATCGACGAGTATTTCCGGGCCGCCTACGGCGCGGGCTTCGAGGAGGCCAAAGCCTTCTTAGAGGCTCTCTCGGCCCTGGAGTGCTGTGATTATGTAAACGGGATCGGCCCCCGGCTCTCGCCGGAGGCGGCCCGGCGGGCGGAGCAGGCCCGGGACCTCTGCCGGGCCTATGCCCCGCTGCTGGAGGCAAACCGGGTCCGGGGCCCCGCCTGGGAGCGGCTGGCCTTTCACCGGGCGCTGGTCGAGCGCCTGACCGAGGCCCTGGCCTGCCTGGCCCGGGGGGAAGAGGCCCTGGCCTGGGAGCGCTGGCTGGAGCTGCGGCGCTTCGCCGGGGAGAACGAGCCCCGCTTCCAGTCCTATCTGGACGTATACCGGCTGCTGGATGTCACCGCCAAATATACCGGCTTCCGGCCGAATGAAGCAAACCGAGAGGAGCAGACATCATGACACACACGTATTATTCCTATGACCGGGAGCAGCTGCTCTCCGCCCCCCGGCTGCCCCTGCAGATCCTGCCGGACAACGGGGCCGTTTTCAAGGCCCTGGCGGAGGAGATGGCGGCGGAGATCCGGCGGAAAAACGCCCTGGGCGAGACCACGGTGTTCATTTGCCCGGTGGGCCCGGTGGGCCAGTACCCCTATTTTGTGGATCTGGTGAACCGGGAGCGGATCAGCCTGAAAAACGTCTGGTTTCTGAACATGGACGAATACCTGACCGACAGCGGCGAGTGGATCGACAAAAACCACCCCCTCAGCTTCCGGGGCTTCATGGACCGGACAGTCTATGCCCGGCTGGACCCGGCGCTGGTCATGCCCGAGAGCCAGCGGGTGTTCCCGGACCCCAAGGCCCCCCAGGCCATGGGGGAGCTGATCGGGCAGCTGGGCGGGGTGGACATCTGCTTCGGCGGCGTGGGCATCAACGGCCATCTGGCCTTTAACGAGGCCCGGGACGACCTGAGCCCCGAGGCTTTCCGGGCGCTGGACACCCGGGTCCTGGCCATTTCTCCCGAGACCCGCACCGCCAATGCCATCGGCGACCTGAACGGCGCTCTGGACGATATGCCCCGGCTCTGCGTCACCATCGGTATGCGGGAGATCTATGGCGCCCGGAAGGTCCGTTTAGGCTGCTTCCGGGACTGGCACCGGGCGGTGGTCCGGCACGCGGCCTATGGGGAGCCCTCGGCCCACTTTCCCGTCACCCTGCTCCAGTCCCACCCGGACGTGCTGCTGCGTCTGACGGAGTTCGTGGCAGATCTGCCCCAGGCATAAAAAACAGCAAGTTGAAGACAAAGGTCTTCAACTTGCACGCTTATACACGGCCTTTCTGTTTGTCTACAGTCTGTTCGGCCTGCTGGCCGTTTTCAACCGATAGAAGGGAGATCTGCGCATGATTTTTCTGCTGGTCAGCTTTCTCGCCTGCGTCATCGGGGCCATCTGCGGCATCGGCGGCGGCGTGATCATCAAGCCCGCCCTGGACATGCTGCGCCTGGGGACCGTGGCGGAGATCAACTTCCTCTCCGGCTGCACCGTGCTGGCCATGAGCTGCTACTCCGTGGGCAGGTCCCTGCTGAACCGGGACGGGGGCATCGTCCTGGACACCGGCACGCCCCTGGCCCTCGGCGCGGCTGTGGGCGGGCTGCTGGGCAAACAGCTGTTCAGCCTCCTGCAGGCCGCGGTGCCGGACCCGAGCACAGCGACGGCGGTCCAGGCGGTGTGCCTGGGCCTCATGACCCTGGGCACCCTGCTCTACACGGCGAAAAAAGACCGCATCCGGACCCATCACGCCAAAAGCAGGCTCCTGTGCCTGCTCATCGGCCTGGTGCTGGGCCTGCTGTCCAGCTTTTTGGGCATCGGCGGCGGCCCCATGAACTTGGTGGTGCTGTTCTTCTTTTTCAGCATGGACACCAAGACGGCCGCGGCCAACAGCCTGTATATCATCCTTTTCAGCCAGCTGGCCAGCTTCCTCACCACCCTGGCCACCCGCTCCGTCCCCGCCTTTCAGCCCGCCGCACTGGCGCTGATGGTCACCGGCGGCATTTTGGGCGGCATCGTGGGCCGGAAGCTGAACAAAAAGCTGGATAACCGGGCGGTGG
The DNA here is from genome assembly GCA_947630375.1 of uncultured Oscillospiraceae bacterium. Taxonomy (GTDB): domain Bacteria; phylum Bacillota; class Clostridia; order Oscillospirales; family Oscillospiraceae; genus Limivicinus. The sequence goes on from CANRHH010000052.1 coordinate 6,026, forward strand.
ACAAGCTCTTTATGGGCCTGATGGCCGTCATCGTGCTGATCTGCGTATACAATCTGGTCCGAAGCCTGCTCTGACAGGCTTTCAGAGGAACTGCAGCAGCACCAGCAGGAGGATCCCCGGGATCCCCAAAAAGCCCACCACCACGGCGTTGATCAGGTTCAGCTCTACGCTGACCGCATAAAATTCGGCAAAAAAATCAAAAACAAACAGCACCACATACCCGATCGCGGTGTTCAGCAGCAGCTTTGTGATCAGGCGCAGCGGCGCCGAAAGGATCTTGACCAGGACCACCAGCAGGGCAACGCCCGCGGCTAAGATCAGCACAGTGGAGAGAGTATCCATGTTCCTTCCTTTCCATTACACCACGCCGCCGTCAGGGAAAAGTTACCGGTTTAATTCCGCACGGGGAACATATACTAACACCGGACGATCGAGCCGGACGGCGAGAGAGACAGAGAAACAGACAGAGCCCGTCACGGATGGCGCTTCATATCCTCTTGGTATATGAATACATCCAAACGGCGAAATTGTCAAGCGGTTGGAGAGTTTTTCCGTGACGGGAAAATATCCGCCGCGGGAGCGGGGCGCATACGCCCCGCTCTTTTGCATGGGTATATTTTATGTAAACCATCTCCGGCCGGGCCGGGACCCAGATCTTTCCTCTTTTTTTGCCTTGCCGGGCGGGAGGATTTGTAGTATCATGGGTCTATGGAAAAGACGCGGGAGAAAAAACGCGGCCCGGCCGCCATATTCCGGCTCTGCCCGGTCCGGCATACGGTGATCGGGCTCTGCGCGCTGCTGATCGCCGCGCATTTGGCCACCCGGTCCGACCGGGCGCTGAACCGGCGGGTGTCGGAGGGCTTTGTCCGGCCGGTGCACCGCCTGCTCTCGGTGCTGACGGCCCGCATCCCCTTCTCGGTGGCCGAGGGGCTCATCGCCCTGGCGGTGCTCTCCCTGCTGGGCTACGCCGGCTGGTCTCTCTGGGCGGGCTTTCGCCGGGGCGCCTGGGGAAAGCGGCTCTACCGGCTGTTTGCCGCCTTTCTGACGGCGGCGCTGGTGTTTTACGGCAGCTTCTGCCTGCTGTGGGGGGCCTATTTCTACGCGGACGACTTTCTCACCCAGGCGGGGCTCTCCTCGGAAAAGATCAGCACGGAGCAGCTGGAAGCGGTGACGGCCTATTTCGCGGACCTGGCAAACGCCTACGCGCCCCAGGTGCTCCGGGACGAAAACGGCGTCTGCGCCACGGACCGGCAGGCGGTGCTGGCCCGTTCGCCGGAGGTCTACCGCCGGGCGGAGGCCCTGTTCCCCTGCCTGGCCTGGCCGGAGGTCCCGGCCAAACCGGTGTTTTTCTCCCGGATCATGAGTTACCTGGATTTTACCGGCTTTTTCTTTCCCCTAACCGCCGAGGCCAACGTGAACACGGACTATCCCCCCGCCCTCTTCGCCTCCACGGTGGCCCACGAGCTGGCCCATCTGCGGGGCGTGGCCCAGGAGCAGGAGGCAAACTTCGTGGCGGTGCTGGCCTGCCTGGAATACGGGGACGCGGACTATGTCTATTCGGCGGCCCTGCTGGCTTATACCTACCTGGGCAACGCCCTCCACGACGCGGACCGGGGGGCCTGGGAGCAGGTCTACGACACCCTGGACGAGGCGGTGCTGCGGGATTTTGCCGCCAACCGGGCCTATTGGAGCCGGTTCGACACCCCGGTGCAGACCGTGTCCAACACGGTATATGAAAACTTCCTGTACAGCTATGACCAGGACCTGGGCCTGAAAAGCTACGGTGCCTGCGTGGACCTGCTGGTGAATTACTATTACGATACAGCGTCAGCCAAATAAAAAGATCGCCGGGCTTTCGCCCGGCGATCTTTTTATTTAGTTTTTCAGGCTGTGCAGCGGGGCGGGGATCCGGCCGCCCCGGGCGATAAATGCGGCCGCCGAGCCGCTGCGCAAGGGCATCACCGGGGCGGAGCCCAGCAGCCCGCCGAAATCCACCCGGTCCCCCACCGTCTTGCCGATGGCGGGGATGACCCGGACGGCGGTGGTCTTGTTGTTGACCATGCCGATGGCCGCCTCGTCGGCGATCAGGGCGGAGAGGGTCTCCGCCGGGGTGTCCCCGGGGACGGCGATCATGTCCAGGCCCACGGAGCAGACGCAGGTCATGGCTTCCAATTTGTCGATGCTCAGGGCCCCGGCCTCCACGGCGGAGATCATCCCCGCGTCCTCGGAGACGGGGATAAAGGCCCCGGACAGGCCGCCCACATGGCTGGAGGCCATCACGCCGCCCTTCTTCACCGCGTCGTTCAAAAGGGCCAGGGCGGCGGTGGTGCCGTGCCCGCCGCATTTCTCCAGGCCCATGATCTCTAAGATCTCGGCCACGCTGTCTCCGATGGCGGGGGTGGGGGCCAGGGACAGATCCACCACGCCGAAAGGCACCCCCAGCCGCCGGGACGCCTCCTGGGCCACCAGCTGGCCCATGCGGGTGATCTTAAAGGCGGTCTTTTTCACGGTCTCGGCCACCACGTCAAAGGGCTTCCCCTGGCAGTCGCGCAGGGCGTGGGCCACCACGCCGGGGCCGGACACTCCCACATTGATCACGCACTCCGGTTCCCCCACCCCGTGGAAAGCGCCGGCCATAAAGGGGTTGTCCTCCACGGCGTTGGCGAAAACCACCAGCTTGGCGCAGCCCATAGGGGCCCGCTCCGCCGTCTGGCGGATGATGCGGCCCATGAGGGCCACCGCGTCCATGTTGATGCCCGCCCGGGTGGAGGCCACGTTCACGCTGCCGCAGACCAGCTCCGTCTCCGTCAGGGCCCGGGGGATGGAGTGGATCAGCTTCAGGTCGCTGTCGGTAAAGCCCTTGTGGGCCAGGGCGGAAAAGCCGCCGATAAAGTTGATGCCCACGGTTTTGGCCGCCCGGTCCATGGCCTGGGCCAGGGGCGTGTAATCCTCCGCCCGGCAGGCGGCGGCCACCATGGAGATGGGCGAGACGGATACCCGCTTGTTCACGATGGGGATGCCGAACTCCCGCTCGATGGCGCAGCCGGTCTCCACCAGCTTCTCCGCCCGGCGGCAGATCTTGTCATAGACCTTCCGGCAGCAGGCGTCCATGTCCTCCGAGGCGCAGTCCAGAAGGTTGATGCCCATGGTGACGGTGCGCACATCCAAATGCTGCTGGTCGATCATCTCAATGGTCTGGATGATCTCGCTGCTGTTGATCAAATAACTCATGGCGTCTCCTCAGATCCTGTGCATAGCCTCAAAGATATCCTGCCGCTGGATGTGGATGTCCATGCTCCGCTGGGCGCCCTTTTCCCGCAGGAACCGGGCCAGCTCGTCAAAGGGCAGGGCGCAGTCGGCCAGGTCCACCAGCATGATCATGGCGAAGTACCCCTGCATAAGGGTCTGGGTGATGTCCAGAATGTTGATCTCCTTTTCGGCCAGCAGGCCGGTCACGTAGGCGGTGATGCCCTTGGAGTCCTGGGCAAAGACGCTGACGATGGCTTTCATAGCTTTCTCCTTTTTATGCGGATACCGTTATTATACTGAAACCGCGGGAAATTTCAACAAGAAATTTCCCGCGGCAATGCGAGGCGGCGCGCCAAACCGCTCAGCCTTTTCTGAACCGGGAGAGGAAGTCCCGGGTCTCCTGGCGCTGGGGGTGGGCAAACAGCTCTTCCGGGCTGCCCTGCTCGCAGATGACCCCCTGGTTCATGTACACCACATGGCTGCTCACATCCCGGGCAAAGGCCATCTCGTGGGTCACCACCAGCATGGTCATGCCGCTTTCGGCCAGGGCCTGCATCACGTTGAGCACCTCGCCCACCATCTCCGGGTCCAGGGCGGAGGTGGGCTCGTCAAAGAGCAGGACCTCCGGGTCCATGGCCATGGCCCGGGCGATGGCCACCCGCTGCTTCTGGCCGCCGGAGATCTGCCGGGGCTTGGCCTTGATGTAGGGGGCCATGCCCACCTTTTCCAGATACTCCATGGCGTGCTGCCGGGCTTGCTCCCTGTCCCGCTTCAGCACCTTGATCTGACCCACCATGCAGTTTTCCAGCACGGTCATGTTGTTGAAGAGGTTGAAGCTCTGGAACACCATGCCCACGTGGGCCCGGTAGGCCGGGGCCTTCACGCCGGAGGCGAGAACGTTTTCCCCATGGTAGAGGATCTCCCCGGAGCTGGGGGTCTCCAGGAGATTGATGCACCTGAGCAGGGTGGACTTGCCGGAGCCGGAGGCGCCGATGATGCTGATCACGTCGCCCTTTTCCACGTCAAAGTCGATATCCTTCAGCACCAAATTGCTGCCAAAGGCCTTGGACAGGTGTCTGACCTGTAAAATCGGCTCTCCCATGTCAGCGATCCCCCCTTGTTCTGCCGAAGTTCAGCTCCTGCTTGACCTGCTCCCGGTATTCCTTGCTCCGCTCGTCAAAGGGCGTGCCCTTGTCCGGGTGATTGTAGGTGCCGGCGGCCATGACCAGCTGGTCGTCCGCCACCAACTCATAGTTGTCCGCCCCGTCCATCCGCCGCTCCAGCCAGCGCAGCAGGAAGGAGGCCACCAGCGTCATGCACAGATAGCCCACCATCTCGATCACCGCGGAGGGGAAATACCGGTAGGTCGCGCCCACCGCGGCCCGGTGGGCCGCGAAGAACTCCGTAAAGCTGATGATGAACATGACGGAGGTGTCTTTGATGTTGATGATGAAGTTGTTGCCGATCTGGGGGATGATGTTCCGGAAGGCCTGGGGCAGGATCACATTGGTCATGGTCTGCACATGGGTCATGCCGATGGCCTTGGCTCCCTCGGTCTGGCCCGGGTCGATGGAGATGATGCCGCCCCGGACGGACTCGGCCATGTAGGCCCCCGTGTTGATGGAGACCACCAGCAGGGCCGCCACCCAGACGTTATTGAACTTCACCTGGCCGCCGGTGATATAGGGGAGGCCGTAATAGATGAACACTGCCTGCAGCACCATGGGCGTGCCCCGGAAGATCTCCACATAGGCGCGGATGACCACCCGGAGGAGCGCCAGGAAAAAGCGCTTGACGGGGTTATCGGTCTTGGCGCAGGGGATAGTCTGCAAAACGCCGCAGAGAAAGCCGATCAGGCAGCCGATAAAGGTCGCCGTCAGGGCCAGGATCAGGGTGTTTCGCACGCCGGACAGATAGGAGCCGCCGAAGCGGTCCAGCAGATACAGAATGTCAGAAAACAGGTCCGAGGCCTCGTTCATGGGAGAAGGTCTCCTCTCTTAAAATTGCGTATTCCCGGAGGGGCAGACGGCCCCTCCGGGGAAGAATACCGGTTTGGGTACGCGCTTATTCGCTCAGGGGCTGGACGGCGATGGCCTGGTTCATCAGCTCGTTGAAGTCGTCCACGGTCATGGTGGACAGGACGGAGTCGATGGCTTCCTTCAGGGCGGTGTTGCCCTTCATGAGAGACACGCCGATGTTGATGTCGCCCTCGTCGGCCTCAAAATCATCGTCGGAGCCGGAGAAGTCCAGCAGGACCATGTC
>CANRHH010000053.1 GCA_947630375.1 uncultured Oscillospiraceae bacterium
CCGTATTCGTTCTTATTATACCACGCAGGGGACTTCTTTGGGTCAAGTTGGTGTACGGTATCTGGGATACAGTTTAGCTCCTGCGGCGCTACCGGGTCCCTTGCTTTGTGTTCGTCACCAAGATGGACCTGCCCGGGGCGGACCGGGAGGCGCTGCTGGAACAGCTGCGGCAAAAGTTGGGGGAGGAGTGCGTGGACTTCGGCCTCCCGCCGGAGCAGCTGCAGGAGCAGATCGCCCTGTGCGACGAGGCCCTGCTGGAGAAGCTGCTGGACGGGGGCCGGGCAGAGGATGGGGAGATCGCCGCCCTGGCGGCCCGGCGGGGCCTGTTCCCCTGCTTTTTCGGCTCTGGGCTGAAGCTGGACGGGGTGGAGGCCCTGTTGGAGGGGCTGGACCGCTATACCCTCCCGCCCCGGCCCGGGGCGGACTTTGCCGCCCGGGTGTTTAAGATCGGCCGGGATGCCCAGGGCAACCGGCTGACCTATCTGAAGATCACCGGCGGAGAGCTGCGGGTGCGCTCCCTGCTGGCCTATAAAACCGAGGCCGGAGAGGAGCGGGAGGAGAAGATCACCCAGCTCCGGCTGTATTCCGGCATCAAATACGACACGGCGGAGAGCGTCTCCGCCGGGCAGATCGCCGCGGTCCTGGGTTTGACCGGCAGCTATCCGGGCCAGGGCCTGGGCGCGGAGGCAAATGCCGCCGCAGCGGTGTTGGAGCCCTTTTTGAGCTACCGGCTGCTGACGGGGCCGGGGGTGGACCAGGCCCTGCTGCTGCCGAAGCTTATGCAGCTCCAGGAGGAGGACCCCCAGCTGCGTATCGCCTGGAACGAGCGCAGCCACGACATCTCAGTCCAGCTCATGGGCAAGGTCCAGGCGGAGATCTTTAAAAGCCTGGTGCTGGACCGGTTCGACGTGGCGGTGGAGCTGGACGCGGGGCACATCCTGTACCGAGAGACCATTGCCGATACTGTGGAGGGCGTGGGGCATTTTGAGCCCCTGCGGCATTACGCGGAGGTGCATCTGATCCTGGAACCGCTGCCCCGGGGCAGCGGGATCGTGCTGGACAGCGTGTGCAGCGAGGACGAGCTGGACCGGAACTGGCAGCGGCTGATCTTAAGCCAGCTCCAGGAAAAGCAGCATGTAGGCGTGCTCACCGGCTCCCCGCTGACGGATGTGAAGATCAGCCTGGCCGCCGGCCGGGCCCACCCCAAGCACACCGAGGGCGGGGATTTCCGCCAGGCGGCCTGGCGGGCGGTGCGCCAGGGGCTCATGCAGGCCCAAAGCGTACTGCTGGAGCCCTACGGCCGTTTCTCTCTGGCTGTGCCCCCGGAGCAGCTGGGCCGGGCCATCAGCGATATCCGGGCCATGAACGGCAGCTTCTCCTCCCCGGAGGACGAGGGGGGCCTGAGCCGCATCGAGGGCAGCGCCCCGGCGGCAAAGCTGGGGGAGTATGTCAGTGAAGTGGTGGCCTACACCCACGGGCGGGGCCGCTTCAGCTTCCGCGGCGACGGATACCGGCCCTGCAAAGAGCAGGAGGCAGTGGTCCGGGAGACCGGCTATGAGCCTGGGCGGGATCTGGACAACCCGGCGGACTCGGTATTCTGCGCTCACGGAGCCGGGTTCAACGTGAAGTGGGACCGGGTGCCGGCGTATATGCACCTGGACAGCTGCCTCAAGCCCGCCCGGGAGCCGGAGAGCATCCCGGCGCACCGGAGCCTGAGCATCGACCAGCGGGAGCTGGAGGCCATTATGGAGCGGGAGTTCGGCCCGATCCGGCGGCCGCTGTATACCGCGCCCCGGCGCAGCGAGGCCCCGGCCGGAGATACGCGCCCGGAGAGCCGGCCGGAGACCGTGATCGTGGACGGGTACAACCTGATCTTTTCCTGGGAAAGCCTGCGCGCGCTGGCCCGGGAGCGGCTGGACCTGGCCCGGGAGCGGCTGATGGACATGCTGTCCAATTACTGCGGCTATACCAAGGCGGAACTGGTGCTGGTGTTTGACGGGTTCCGGACCCCGGGCAATCCGGGTTCCCGGAGCGAATATCACAACATCCACGTGGCCTATACCAAGGACGGGGAGACGGCGGACGCCTATATCGAGCGGATCGTAGACCAGATCGGGAAAAACTACACGGTCCGGGTGGTCACCAACGACAGCCTGATCCGCCTGTCCGCCCTGCGCTCCGGGGTGCTGCGCGTCTCCTCCGAGGAGTTCGGAGGACAGGTGGAGCAGGTGCTGGACCAGATCGACGCCCTGCTGCAAAAAAGCGGCGCTATGGCCCACAAGGCCCGGGTGGGGGAGCTGGGGCCCCTGAAAGAGGATCCAAATGGAAAATGACGAGTTGCACCGCCGGGCGGCGGATCTGCAGCGCCGCTGCCAGAGAAGCGGGCGCGTGATCAGTACGGGCTTTTTGAGCCCGGCCGAGCGGGCCCAGCTGGAGCTCTGGGCCCGGCATGAGCCGGACTGCCGGCTGTTTTTCTCCGGCGGCCGGCCGGAATGTGAGCGGACGGTGGCCTTCTTCCTGCCCTGGGAAGAGGAGGAGCCGGAGATGGAGGGGCGCATCTGCGCCATCCGGCTGACCGCTTATTTCGGCACCCCCGGGCACCGGGACTATCTGGGCGCGGTGCTGGGCATGGGCGTCAAGCGGGAGTGGGTCGGCGATATCTGGGTGGAGGGCGAGAAGGCGGTGCTCTTCTGCCTGCCCAGTGTGCGGGTGCATCTGCTGACCATCGGCAAGGTGGGCCGGATCAGCGTCCGGGCGGAGGAGATCTCCCTAAAGGAGGTCCCGGCTTCGGAGCGGAAGGTGAAGGCCATCAGCTTTACCGTCATGAGCCCCCGGCTGGACGCGGTGGCGGCCGGGATGTTCCGGCTCTCCCGCAGCGAGGCGGCCCGGCAGATCGCCGCCGGGAATCTGAGCCTGAATTATCTGCCCTGCCTGAAGGCCGACACCGCCGTGAAGGAGGGGGACGTGCTCTCCCTGCGGCATGTGGGCAAGGGGACCGTCACCGGGACGGGCGGCAATTCCCGCAAGGGCCGGCTCTATATCTACGCGGAGATCTATCAATAAGAATACAACTATACAGAAGCTTGGAGAGAGAAAAATATGCGAGCCTACGAGAGACTGATCCAATACGTCAAGGTGCACACCGCCAGTTCCCTGGACACGGAGACCACGCCGACCACTTACCGGCAGTTTGACCTGAGCCGCCGCCTGGCCCGGGAGATGCGGGCCATGGGGATGGCCGAGGTCTATGAGGACGACTACGCCTATGTCTACGGCACCGTCCCCGCCAGCCCCGGCCTGGAGCAAAAGCCCTGCGTAGGCTTTATCGCCCATATCGACACGGTGCCTGAGTTCAGCGGGGCCAATGTGAAGCCCCGGCTGGTGGAGAACTACAGCGGAGAGGATCTGCCCTTAGGCAGCAGCGGCCGGGTGCTCTCGGCAGAGAAATTCCCCCATTTGCGCGCGCTCAAGGGCCACACGCTCATCACCACCGACGGAACCACGGTCTTAGGGGCGGACGACAAGGCGGGCGTGGCGGAGATCCTCACCGCCTGCGAGCGGCTTTTAAACAGCGACCTTCCCCACGGCCGGGTGGTCGTGTGCTTTACGCCGGACGAGGAGGTAGGCCACGGGGCCGCCCTGCTGGATATCGACCGGCTGGGGGCGGACTTTGCCTATACCGTGGACGGGGGAGAGCTCTGGGAGATCAACTATGAGACCTTCAACGCCGCCTCCGCCCACTGGGACGTGACGGGCCTCAGCGTCCACCCGGGCTCTGCCAAGGACATGATGGTCAACGCCAGCCTGGTGGCCATGGAGATCAACGCCATGCTGCCGGCCGGGGACGTCCCGGCCCATACCGAGGGCTACGAGGGCTTTTTCCACCTGACCGGCATGAGCGGCGCGGTGGACAAGGCGGAGCTGGACTATATTATCCGGGACCACAGCGCGGCGCTGTATCAGGCCCGGATCGAGTCCATGCGGCATATCGAGCATCTGATCAACGCCAAATACGGCCCCGGCACAGCCAAATTGACGGTGCAGGAGCAGTACCGGAACATGGCCGAGCGGCTGAAGCACTCCATGGGGATCGTGGAGCTGGCCAAGAGGGCCATTGAAAAGGCGGGTCTGGAGCCCCAGCTGATTCCCGTCCGGGGCGGCACCGACGGGGCCCAGCTCACTTACCGGGGGCTGCTGTGCCCCAACATCGGCACCGGCGGCTACTGCTGCCACGGGCCCTATGAACATATCAGTGTGGAGAACATGGATTTAGCGGTGCAGATCATCCTGAACATCGCCGGAGAGGTCATCCGCCGGTAAACAGGGCAGAGACCGGCGGACAGAGGAGGGACCCTTATGGAGGCAAAACCGGAGAGACCGGTAAAACGCTACGGCCTGCGCCGTATCCGCTGCCGCGAGGAGCTGGACACCGTGCCGGCCCTGCGGGTGGACCAGTACCGCTGGCTCGCCGGATATGAGCCGGAAGTCCGGGTCCAGGCGGCCTTGCTGGAGGGGGAAAGTTTCATTTTCAGGATGATTTGTCTTGAAAATCATCCAAAAGCGGTGTATACTGATGCGGACTCCCCGGTCTGCCGGGACAGCTGCATGGAGTGCTTCGTGAACTTTGCCCCGGAGCGGGACGCCCGGTATCTGAACTTAGAGGCCAACGCCCTGGGGGCGCTGCACGGTAAGATAGGCGCCGGGCGGGGGGACCGGGTGGCTCTGCGCGCGCTGGGCGTGCCTATGCCCACCGTTTCCGCCCAGGTGAAAGAAGGGGCGTGGCAGATGGAGTTCACGGTGCCTCTCGGCTGCGTGGAGGCCCTGTACGGCCCCTGTGATCTCAGCCCGGGCCGGATCTTCAGAGCGAATTTTTATAAATGCGGTGATGAGACAGAGCGGCCGCATTATGGCATGTGGAGCCCGGTAGAGACAAAGACGCCGGATTTTCACAGGCCGGAATTTTTCGGAGAGCTGGAGCTTTTATAAAAACAGGGCCCGGCCTCTCTTTGCAGGGAGCAGGATATGAAGGAAGCCATTTACCATTTTCCCGTTGAGGGGACGCCCGTGGACTGCGTCAAAATCAAGAGCGGGCATATCAACAAGACCTATCTGATCACCACCAGTACGGGGGCCAAATATATCCTCCAGTGGATCAACCGCTATGTGTTTCCCAATGTGGACGCCATCATGGGCAACGTCTCCGCCATCCGGGAGTTCCTGCGGCACAAGGAGCAGGACCAGATGGCCATGATCAGCTATATCGATACCCTGGACGGCCGCAGCTATTATGACGACGGAACCGGCGGCTGCTGGCGGACCTACCGCTTTGTGGACGACAGCGTCTGCCTCCAGCGCCCGGAGCGGCCGGAGGATTTTTACGAGTGCGCCCGGGCTTTCGGCCATTTTCAGTACGCCCTCAACGGCTTTCCCGTGGAGCGGCTGGAGGAGACCATTCAGGGCTTTCACGACACGCCCATGCGCTATGGGCAGTTCCGCCGGGCCATGGCGGAGGACCCGCTGGGCCGGCTGAAGGAAGTAGGGCCGGAGACGGCTTTCGCCCTGGAGCGGGAGGAGCGGGCCTGCCGCCTGCACCGGATGCGTGAGGCGGGGCTGCTGCCCCTCCGGGTCACCCATAACGACACGAAGATCAACAATGTGCTGCTTCACCGGGAGACCCGCAAGGCCATCTGTGTCATCGACCTGGACACGGTGATGCCGGGCCTGTCCGTCTTTGATTTTGGGGATGCCATCCGTTTCGGGGCCTCCACCGGGGACGAGGACGAGCCGGATCTGAGCAAGGTCTCTCTGGACCTGGATCTGTTTCGGATCTTTACCCGGGGCTTCTATGAGGCCTGCCCCAGCCTGACCCAGGCGGAGATCGACGCCATGCCCATGGGGGCCTATACCATGACCTTGGAGTGCGGCCTGCGCTTTTTGACCGACTATATCAATGGGGACAAATATTTTTCCATTGACCGGGAGAAGCACAATCTGGACCGCTGCCGCACCCAGTTCAAGCTCATCCGGAGCATGGAGGAGCACTGGGACGAGATGGCCGCCGTTGTCCGGGAAGAAACGGGAAAAAAGTAAACATAATGTGGTTTACATAATGATAAAGTCGCCTCAACAGAGGCGGCTTTATCGTTATATGGGCGACGTGTGCAAATGGGTTCACGGGTATGTCAAAAAGTTTTTGGTTCTTTTTGCGTCTTCGGCGGGGCGGTTTCATCTGCCGGGAGGAGAAGGATGGTCTCGTTTTTGCCGTGGGTGTATTCCAAGAGTTTGGACCGCAGAAGCGGGTCCGCGGCGGAGCAGACAAACCAGTCGCCGTAGCAGTTGGGGCCGAACAGCCCGTCCCGGTCCTGAAGGTACACATTGTCGTGGAAGGAGACGCCGTTGTCTGTCTGATAGACCGAATCATAGCCGCAGGCGAGGATATAGCGGCGGCTGCGTAAAAAGACGTTGTGGGAGACATCCAGCGTTTTTGCCGAGAGCTTGCCCCAGGTGCCCAGAACCAGGCCGGCAAAGAGGCAGAAGCTGTTGACGCCCATGGACTCTGTGCCATAGTTGAAACCGGCGTCTGAGGCGATATTGTCGGAGACGGTGATCCGGTCAAAAGAAAACCAGTCGTTGCCGTCGTTGAGCTGGATGCAGGCGCCGCAGCGCTCGATGAGATTTCCGGTGCAGGTGAAGCTGAGGCCGGTCAGGGGGCCGTTGTCCCCGCCCTGGGGCCGGCTCTCCGGGTGGGTCTCAAAGGTGATGCCGGAGCCGTCGCTGTCATGGATATAATTGTTGCGGAGCACCGCGTTCTGGGCCACGCCGTAGATGGCGTCGTTGATGACGGCGCAGTCCGGCTCCGGCTGGTTGAAGCGGGCGGTATTCTGCCGCCCGTAGGCCACCTCGCAGTTCTGAATGACCACGTTTTTGTCAGATTCCGGATGCCCCCAAAAGGCAAAGAGGCTCCAGTAGCGGATCGACAGGTTGTCGAACACGCAGTCGCTGGACACGGCGATGGGCCAATAGGAGCCGCAGAACTCGATGGAGTCGTAGATCTCGCCGGGGTTCCCCGCGTCACAGCGCAGATACAGCGGGCCGGGGCTCTTGTCGCCCAGCAGGTCTATGGGGTATGCCCGCCCCGTCAGGTCCGGCATACAGCAGAACTCCAAGTCGTCCAGGCTGGTCTCGGGGCGCTGTTCGCCCCCTGCCTGGAGCGTCCAGCCGGAGGCGTTGTCCGGGTCCGGGGCTGGGTCGTAGCAGTACGCCAGATCCACATAGTGGTCGCCCACCCAGTAGCCGTAGACCCGTCCGGCCTCCTGCTCTGTACCGTTCAGGTAGATGCCGCCTACAGTATCCAGGTCCCGGTAGAACTTCCAGATCTTCCGCCCGTCGGCCCCCTGATAATACAGCTCCCATTTGCCGGGGTCCGCGCCGTCCTCCGGGGAGTTGTTGAACACCGGCTTTTCCCCCTCGCCGTAGGCGGAGTAGGTCACGCCGGGGACAGTCTCATACAGCTGCTGCCGCCACATGTCCCCCCGCTTGAAAAAGACGGCGTCCCCGGGCCGGAGGTCCGCGTTTATGACCTGCCAGACGGACTGCCAGGGACTGTCCGGCGAGGTGCCGCTGCTGCCGTCGTTCCCGGTGCTGGAGGATACGTAGTAGGCCCGGCCGGTGTAGGTATCGCCGGGGATGAAAACATCGGACCGGACGATCTCCGTCTGGGAGGACAGGATCGCCTGCCGGCGGGCATCGGCCCGGGCCTCGTAGGGCAGGGCCGCCGACTCGGGCGCCGGGCTGCTGGCCGGGGCTGCCGTCTCCGCCGCGCCGACGGCAGGGGACAGGGCCCATACCGCGGCAGCGGCCAGGAGCATTGCCAAAATTCTTTTTCTCATACTCACCCTCCCGGTAAAAAGGTGGAAGTCTGCGCCTTGAAATAAGGTCTTAGACAAAACCTGTTAAAAAGCGCTCTGCGCTTTTTAACAGGTTTTTCGTATTCGGTCGTGTGAAGTTTTTTGCAGCTTATGCCCGGGCGGCCAGCAGCCGCCGGAAGGTCTCCCGCAGGGCGGCGATGTCGATGGGCTTGGAGATGTGTTCGTTCATGCCGCTGTCCAGCGCCCGCTGCACGTCCTCGGTAAAGGCGTTGGCGGTCATGGCTGCGATGGGCACCGTTTTGGCATCCGGGTGGGAACTGGCGCGAATGGCCTTGGAGGCCTCATAGCCGTTCATCCGCGGCATTTGAATGTCCATCAGGATCAGGTCATAGGTGCCCGCCGGCGAGTTGACAAACAGATCCACCGCCTCCTGCCCGTCCTGGGCCAGGTCGAGCCGGATCCCCTCTAATTTCAGAATTTCCTCCAGGATCTCTGCATTGAGCTCGTTGTCCTCTGCCGCCAGGATCCGCCGGCCCGCCAGGCAGCCCGCCGTCTCGTCCGGGATCTCCGCCGGCCGGGACTCCCCGGGTTCATCCGAAAGGGCAAACTCCATATCTACCGTGAAAATACTGCCCTCGCCCTTGCGGCTCTTCAGGGAGATGGTCCCGCCCATCAGCGACACCAGATTGCGGGTAATCGCCATGCCCAGGCCGGTGCCCGGGACCTTGTTGGTCAGGGAGCTGATCTCCCGGGTGAAGGGGTCAAAGATCGTCTTCTGGAAGTCCTCGTTCATGCCGATGCCGTTGTCTGTCACCACGAAGCGCAGATGGACAGAGTTGGGCAGCCGCTGGCCGCAGTTGATGAGCTCCATCCGGATGCTCCCACCCTCCGGGGTGTATTTGACGGCGTTGGTCAGCAGATTGATCAGCACCTGCTCCAGACGCAGCTCATCGCCCAAGATCCGGTCCGGGATCTTTCCCTCTGTGCGCAGTTCAAAGCGCTGGCCCTTTGCCCGGGCCTGGGGCAAAATGATAGAAGAGATCTGATCCAGCAGCTCCCGCAGATCCAGGCGGGTCACGTTCAGGGCCATGTTCCCGCTCTCGATCCGGCTCATGTCCAGCACGTCGTTTATAAGCCCCAACAGATGGCGGCTGGAGGAGCTGATCTTCCGGGCGTACTGGCGCACCCGCTCCGGGTCCTGGGCCTCCCGCTCCAGCAGGGCGGAAAAGCCCACAATGGCGTTCATGGGGGTGCGGATATCGTGGGACATATTGGCCAGGAACATGTTCTTGGCCTCGTTGGCCTGCCGGGCCTGGAGCAGCGCGTCCTTGAGGATGGCGTTCTGCCGCTCCTCGTCGCGCACGATATGCTCGATGCTGCGCACGCCCACCACCAGGGACACCGGGGCCCCGTCCTGCCGCTCGTTGACGGTGAAGGTGACCAGGCACCATTCCTCTCCGCCCTCGGGCATATGCCGGATATAGCGGTATTCCACCACATTCTGATCGGTCAGGGCCTTCTGGAGCGCCTCCGGCTGGAGGCTTTTCAGGATCTCCTCCTGCGGCCCCTCCGGGGTCCGGTCCGGCACCACCCGCTGGGCCAGGAACGCCCGATAATCCCCCCGGGCGGTGACATCATGGTTGTCCGGGTAGATCATGCGGTAGTAGTTGTTGACCAGGTCCAGAATGTACACCTCCCGGTAAGAGTAGGCGGTGCTCTGCAGGGCCGTGCGCAGCAGCTCCTGGTCCCGCAGCTCACTGAGCAGGTCGTTTTCCCGTTTGGCGTGGTGGACCATTTTGTCCGTCACATCGCTGATAAACACGTAAAAGACGCCGCCGTACTCGTCACTCTTGACAAAGTGGCCGAAGTCCTCCACCCAGCGCACCTCGCCGTCCCGGCAGATGATCCGGTATTCCACGTAATCCAGGTTCCGCTGGCTCAGGATGATCTGGTCCTCGATGCTCTGCTCTACCTCGCCCAGATCGTCCGGGTGCACCATGCCCCGGAAGCTGTTCCCCGTCAGCTGGCGGAACTGCTCCATCGTCTCGCATTTATACAGATAGAGGACCTCGTTGTTGGCGTAGATGATCTCCTCGCCTCCGTCCGCATGGTAAATGAAAAATCCGCCGGGGATCCCGGACATAACTTCCTCAAGATTCATTTTCCCACTCTGTTCCATCGTTTCCCCCAAAAGCTGTGTTTCTGACGGCTGCCTCTTTTTATAATGGTTTATTATCCAACTTTTTCTCGAAAATTGCAATGCCTCAGAGGAAAAAAACTGCGGCGGCAGCAACGATTTTTTGATCCCGCGTCCGGAATGTTCTTTCCGCGCCGGGAACCGGCGGACGCCTTGGGGGGAGGTGGGAAGCTGTTATTTGCAGCCAAAGAAAGCCACGGCGATGGCCCCCGGCCCGGCGTAGGTGCCGATGGTGCTGCCGATGGCGCAGACCGGGATCTCATCCGTTCTCCCTTCGTACAGGGAGGCGCTGTCCGCCAGGTATTTTTGCAGCAGCGCGTCGGAAAGGCCGCTGTAGGCCAGGGCATAGGGCATGGAAAAGTCGATGCCGCCGGCCTGCTCGATATAGCTTTTCAGCAGATTGTTCCCGTTCTTGGAGCCTCTGGCCTTCCCCAGCAGCACCACTTCTCCGTCGACGGTCGTCACCACCGGCTTGATCGCCAGCAGCCCGCCGGCAAAGGCCGCCGTAGGGGAGATGCGCCCGCCCTTTTTCAGGTATTCCAGGGTGTCCAGCAGGCCCAGCACGTGGACATGCCTTTTCTCCCGCTCCAGCGCGGCCCCGATCTCTGCCGCCGAGAGACCCTCGTCCCTCAGCCGGACCGCCAGACGCACCAGCAGCTGCTCCCCGATGGATACCGTCTCGCTGTCCACCAAGTACACCCGGCCCGGAAAGTCCGCCAAAGCGATCCGGGCGCTGTTATAGCTGCCCGAGAGCTTGGAGGAAAGGGCGATGCAGACCGCTTCCTCTCCCGGCTCCAGACGCTGAAAGGCCTCCGCGTATTGGGCGGGCGTCACCTGGCTGGTGTGGGGGATCTCATCGGTTTCCACCAGCATTTCGTAAAACTGGCGGCTGCTCATGGTGACCCCGTCCAGATATTCCCGGCTGCCGAATACGGTCGTCAGGGGCAGCAGCTCCAGCCCCAGCTCCTCTGCCTGTTCCCGGGGCAGATCGCAGGCGGAATCCGTTATGATTTTTATGCGCATGGTTTCTCTCCTTCTACTACAATATATTTGGTCGTAAGCTTGACCGCCAGTCAAGGATACGTCCATCTCGTTGCTTAAGCTGTTAGAATG
>CANRHH010000054.1 GCA_947630375.1 uncultured Oscillospiraceae bacterium
GCGGGTGGGATCAGTCGCTCCAGGCGCTCATCATTTTCATGGCGGTGGATTACATATCCGGCCTGGTGGTGGCCGGAGTGTTCCACGCCTCGCCGAAAAGCGAGACGGGCGCGCTGGAGAGCCGGGCCGGGTGGAAGGGCCTGGTCCGCAAGGGCATGACGCTGCTGATCGTCCTGATCGGCGCCCAGTTAGATGCGCTGCTGGGGCTTACATACATCCGGGATGCGGTGATCATCGCCTTTATTGCCAATGAGCTGATCTCGATCATTGAAAACGCGGGGCTCATGGGTATCCCGCTGCCGGAGATCCTGAAACAGGCGATCGAAATTTTACAGAATAAGAGCGATAAAAAATAAGGAGGAAATATCTATGGATTACTTCATGAAGTGGCTGAAGGCCGCCGGGATCCGCGCGGTCAAGACCTTCGCGCAGACCGCCGTGGCGCTCATCGGCACGGAGCTGGTCGGTTTCACCGAGCTGGACTGGCTGCACATCGTCAGCGTGGCCGGCGTGGCAGCCGTCCTCTCGCTGCTGACCAGCGTGGCCGGCCTCCCGGAGCTGGAGGCGTAGACAACAAAGCAAGCCGTCCTTAATGGGCGGCTTGCTTTATTTCAGCGCTGGGCTTATGAAAATGTCGTCGGCTTTCCAACAACGTGAAAAGGCGCTGTTTCATATCTGTTTCATATCGAGGCATTTTCCTTGCTCAATTTGGCCGGGCCAGGATGAATAAGAGCAAATAAAAAAACCTTGTTTTCATGCGGAAAACAAGGTTTTTTATACCTGGTCCGAGTGGGGCGATTCGAACGCCCGGCCTCTTGAACCCCATTCAAGCACGCTACCAACTGCGCTACACCCGGATATCAGCTTAGATATATTAGCATAGTTGGCGCGTAAATGCAAGCTTTTTTTCAAATTTTCTGCCGGGAGGGCGGCGGGGCCGCCTGCCGGCCTGCGCTTTTCCTGTCTGCCGGCGCCTGCTTTTATACCCTGTACAAAAGAGAAAAAACATGGTAAAATACATAAGATATCTGTTCTTTTGCCCTTCGGGGCAGATGGGGGCCGCAGTATGGACGCTCGCATGAAAATCATCATAGCCGGGGCCGGGAAGATCGGCCACTCAGTGGCGACGCTCCTCTCTAAGGAGGGGCACGATGTCTCCGTGATCGACCGGGACCCGGAGACCATCCGCCATTTGTCCAACGCGTTGGACGTGATCTGCGTGGAGGGCAGCGCCACCAACCCGGAGACGCTGCTGGAGGCCGGCGCCGCTACGGCGGATCTGCTCATGGCCGCCACCGAGCAGGACGAGGTGAATATGGTCTGCGGGATTTCCGCCCGGAAATTAGGCACAAAACATGTTATTGCCCGGGTCCGGGATCCGGAGTATCTGCACCAGACGGAGTTCCTGCGGGAGGCCCTGGGCCTGTCGGTGCTGGTGAACCCGGAATATGAGTGCGCCAAAGAGATCTCCCGTATTCTGCGCTTTCCCAGCGCGGTGCGGGTGGACGCCTTTTCCAAGGGCAGCGTGGAGATCATCGAGTACTGGGTGCGCCCCGGCGGCAAGCTGGACGGGATGCAGCTGAAGCTGCTGCCCCAGCAATTTGAGGCCAAGGTGCTCATCAGCCTGGTAGAGCGGGGCGGCAAGGCCCTGATCCCCAACGGCGATTTTGTGCTCCGGGCCGGGGACAAGCTCAGCATCACCGGCACCTCCAATGAGCTGCGCCGCTTCTTCATAGCCACGGGGCTGTATAAAAAACCTGTCCGGCAGGTCCTCGTCATGGGCGGCGGCCGGATCGCCGTGTATCTGGTCCGGATGCTCCAGGACAGCGGGATGCATGTGACCGTCATCGACGAAAACCAGGAGCGCTGCGACCAGCTCTGCGACCTGATCCCCAAGGCCGACATCATCTGCGGCGATGCCACCCGAAGCGATGTCCTGCTGGAGACGGGGCTGGCCGGGGCGGACGCCTTTGTGGCTCTCACGGGGGACGACGGGGACAACATTATCACATCCATGTACGCCCGGGCCTGCCAGGTGGGCAAGATCGTCACCAAGGTGAACCGGGAGCACTTTACCGATATGCTGGAGGGCTTTGGCATGGAGTGTATCGTCTCGCCGAAGGCCCTGGTCTCCCAGCAGCTGGCCCGCTACGTCCGGGCCATGAGCAATTCCCTGGGCAGCAGCATGGAGACCCTCTACCGCCTGACCGACGGACAGGTGGAAGCCCTGGAGTTCAAGGTCCGGGAGGACGCGGCCTGCGTGGGCGTGCCTCTGCGGGAGCTGAAGCTCAAGCCCAACATCCTGATCTGCGCCCTGATCCGGGGGACCCACAGCATCATCCCGGACGGCTCTACCCGCATCCTGCCGGGGGACCATGCGGTGATCGTCACCGCCGCGGGCCGGCTGACGGATATTGACGACATGGTCGAGGAACGCCGATGAACGTCCGTATGATTTGCCGCGTGCTGGGGCTCATTCTGCTGACCCTGGCCGCGCTGATGGCTTTGCCCCTGATCACGGGGCTGCTCTATGGGGAAAACGTCTCCAACTTTCTGATCGCCATGGCGGTCTCCGCCGCCCTGGGCTTTGTGCTCACCCGCTTCAAGCCCACCCGGAGCAGCTTCTTTGCCCGGGAGGGCTATGTGATCGTGGGCCTGGGCTGGATCGCCATGTCCCTCATCGGGGCGCTGCCCTTTGTGCTCAGCGGCAGCATCCCCTCCTATATCGACGCGGTGTTTGAGACGGTCTCCGGCTTCACCACCACCGGCGCCTCCATCCTGACGGACTTTTCCGTCATGGGCCGGGCGGACATGTTCTGGCGCTGCTTCACCCACTGGGTGGGCGGCATGGGCGTGCTGGTGTTCATGATGGCGGTGCTGCCCATGGGGGAGGAGCACTTCATGCACATCATGCGGGCGGAAGTGCCCGGCCCCACGGTGGGCAAGCTGGTGCCCCGGGCCAGGCGGACCGCCTCCATCCTCTATACCATCTACATCGCCATGACCCTGCTGGAGACGGCGCTGCTGTGCCTGGGGGGCATGAGCCTTTATGACGCCCTGGTCCACTCCTTCGCCACCGCCGGCACCGGCGGCTTCTCCTCCCTGCCCAACAGCATCGGCGGCTTCCACAGCCCCTATATCGAGCTGGTCGTGGCCACGTTCATGCTCCTGTTCGGCGTGAACTTCAACCTGTATTTCCTGCTGTTCCTGGGCCGGGTGAAGGAAGTTTTCAAAAGCGAGGAGCTGCACTGGTACGCCGCCATCGTGGCTGGGGCGGTGGTGCTCATCACCCTGGGCATCTCGGGCCGCTACGGTTTTGTGACCGCGCTGCGGCACGCCTATTTCAACGTGGCCACCATTATCAGCACCACCGGCTTCGGCACGGAGAACTTTGTGCTCTGGCCGGAATACTGCAAATGGATCCTGGTGCTGCTGATGCTCGCCGGCGCCTGCGCCGGCAGCACCGGCGGCGGGCTGAAGATCTCCCGGGTCGCCATCCTCTGCAAGGCGGCCGGGGCCGAGATCCGGACCATGATCCGGCCCAGAAGCGTCACCCGGGTGCAGTTGGACGGCCGCCGGGTGGAGGCCGGCACGGTCCGGGCCACGCTGCTGTTCTTTGCCCTCTTTATCTTCCTGCTGCTGCTGTTCAGTTTTCTGATCTCCTTTGACGGGTACGACATCGCCACCAGCTTTACCGCGGCTCTGTCCTGCCTGTCCAACATCGGCCCCGGCATGGGTCTGGTGGGGCCCACGGGGAACTTTGCCATTTTCTCGGCCCCGTCCAAGATGCTGCTGTCCCTGGCCATGCTCATCGGCCGCCTGGAGATCTACCCCATTTTGGTGCTCTTCGCGCCCCATACCTGGAAAAATTAAGGGCCTGCGGGGCTTCTTTCGCAGGCCAGGACCCGCGCACCGGAAAAAGGAAAGGATCATCCTATGAAAAAACGCTTCCGGCTGACGCCGGCCCGGATCATCCTGCTGAGCTTCCTGCTGATGATCTGCCTGGGCACGGCGCTGCTGTCTCTGCCCTTTGCCACGGCCCGGGGCGTCCGCGCGCCTCTGGAGACGGCCCTCTTTACCGCCACCTCCGCCACCTGCGTCACGGGACTGGTGCTGGAGGACACGGCCCAATACTGGTCCCTGTTCGGGCAGGGCGTAATCCTGTGCCTGATCCAGGTAGGCGGCATGGGCGTGGTGACCATGGGTGTGCTGCTGCTGGTCTTCTCCGGGCGGAAGATCGGCCTGCGGCAGCGCTGGATCATGCAGGAGTCCATCGCCGCGCCCCAGGTGGGCGGCATCGTGCGCATGACGGGCATGATCCTGAAGGTCACGCTCTGCGCCGAGCTGATAGGGGTGGCGCTGCTCTCGCTGCGCTTCTGCCCCCGGCTGGGCCTGGGTCCCGGGCTCTGGACCGCGTTTTTTACCTCCGTCTCCGCCTTCTGCAACGCGGGCTTTGACCTGATGGGCCGGGGCGGGGAGCCCTTCTCCTCCCTTACCGCTTTCCGGGGGGACGCCTTAGTGAACCTGACAGTGACGGTGCTGATCCTGACCGGCGGCCTGGGCTTCTGGACCTGGCGGGATATCCGGGAGCAGGGGAGGCATCTGAAAAAATACAGCGCCCAGAGCAAGCTGATCCTCAGCGTCTCCGCCGCGCTGGTGCTGGGGGGATTCCTGTTCATGCTCCTGTATGAGCTGCGCCTGCCCCAGTGGCGGGCGCTCAGCGCCCCGGAAAAGGCCGTCACCGCCCTGTTCCATGCGGTGACGCCCCGGACCGCCGGCTTCAACACCCTGGACCTGAACGCCATGAGCCCCGGCGGCCAGCTGGTGACGCTGGCGCTGATGCTGGTGGGCGGGGCCCCCGGCTCCACCGCCGGCGGCTTCAAGTTGACCACCTTGGCGCTGCTGCTGCTGTGCGTGCGCAGTGTGTTCCGGGGCAAGGACAGCGTCTATGCCTTCGGCCGCCGGATCTCCGAGGAGGCGGTCCGGGCCGCGGCGGCCCTGTTCCTGCTGTATATCCTGCTGTTTTTGGGCGCGGGACTGTTCATCGCCTGCACTGAGGGCCTGCCTTTGATGCCCTGCCTGTTTGAATCCGCCTCCGCCATCGCCACGGTGGGCCTCTCCCTGTCCCTGACGCCCCGGCTGGGCACCCTGTCCCACCTGCTGTTGATCCTGTTGATGTACTGCGGCCGCGTAGGCGGCCTGACTCTGCTCTACGCCGCCTCCGCCCGGGCCGCCTCCGACGGGGCCCGTTACCCTCTGGAGAATGTGGCGGTGGGTTGAAACCTTAGAAGGAAAGAAGGAGGAGCCTATGAAATCGGTACTTTTGATCGGGCTGGGCCGCTTCGGCATGTACCTGGCCCAGGCTTTGAGCGAGCTGGGCAACGAGGTGCTGGCCGTGGACCGGGACGAGCAGCGGGTCAACGACGCGCTGAAATATGTCACCAGCGCCCAGATCGGGGACGCGGCCAGCGAGCGCTTCATCGAGTCTTTGGGGGTGCGGAATTTCGAGCTGTGCATCGTCAGCATCGGGGACGATTTCCGCAGCTCCTTAGAGGTCACCTCCCTGCTGAAGGAGCAGGGGGCCCCCTTCGTCCTCTCCCGGGCCACCGGGGACAGCCACGCCAAGTTCCTGCTGCGCAACGGCGCGGATGACGTGATCCGCATGGAGCAGCACATGGCCCACTGGACCGCTGTCACCTACAGCGATGACCGGATCTTTGACTACATGCAGCTGACCGACGACTATGCCATCTATGAGGCATCTGTCCCCGCCCCCTGGCTGGGCAAGACGGTGGTGGACCTGGATGTGCGCCGGCGCTATAACCTCAACATCCTGGCCGTGAAACGGGCCGGGGTGCTGACGCCGCTGGCCGGGCCCGGGCACGTGTTCGCCGCCGGGGAGACCCTGCTGATCTTAGGGGCCCGGAAGGATATGAACAAGTTCCTGAAGCTGTAGGAGGCGCGCCCTATGCTGTCCTTTTTAAGCGATTACACCGAGGGCGCCCACCCCAAGGTGCTCCAGGCCCTGATCGACACCAACATGACCACTCTTCCCGGCTACGGGGAGGACGCCTACTGCCTGCGGGCCAAAGAGAAGCTCCGGGCCTTTTGCGGGGACCGGGAGGCGGACGTGTTTTTCCTCACCGGCGGCACCCAGGTCAACGCCGTGGCCGTCTCGGCCCTGCTGCGGCCCTGGGAGGCGGCGCTCTGCGCGGAGACGGGGCACATCAACACCCATGAGGCCGGGGCGGTGGAGTTCACCGGGCACAAGGTCATCGGCCTGCCCGCCGAAAACGGCAAGCTGCCTCCGGCGGTCCTGGCGGCCTGGCTGGAGCGCTTCTACGCCGACGAGACCCACAGCCACATGCCCTTCCCAGGGATGGTCTATCTGTCCCACCCCACGGAACTGGGCACCCTCTACACCGGGGCGGAGCTGGACGAGATCGCGGCGCTCTGCCGCCGGTACGGCCTGCGGCTGTATATCGACGGGGCCCGCCTGGGCTACGGCCTGGCCGCCCCGGCAGCGGAGCTGGAGATCGGGGACATCGTCCGCTGCTGCGACGCCTTCACCGCAGGCGGCACCAAGCAGGGGGCTCTCTGCGGAGAGGCCCTGATCTTCCCCCGGCACGGGGCCCCGGCCCATTTCGACACGCTGACCAAGCAGCGGGGGGCCATGTTGGCCAAGGGCCGGCTGTTGGGCGTCCAGTTTGACGCGCTGTTTACGGACGGGCTGTACCTGGAGCTGAGCCGCCGGGCGGTGGAGCTGGCCCTGGAGCTGAAAAAGGAGCTGACCGGGAAGGGCCTGCCGCTGTTTATCGACTCGCCCACCAATCAGCAGTTTTTCGTGCTGGAAAACGCCGCCCTGGCCCGGCTGCGGGAAGGGGTGGCCTTCAACCTCTGGGAGCCGGTGGACGAGGGGCGCACCGCCATCCGCCTGGTCACCAGCTGGGCCACCCGGCCCGAGAGCGTGGCGGCATTGGCCGCGCTGCTGTAGAGCGTATAAACACAAAGGGGCTGTAGCAAAACGATTCGTTAAGCTACAGCCCCTTTGTATGTTCAAGAAAGTCAAAATCTTTTCCGAAGGAATCGGAAAATCATGTAAATAAGTTCCGCACCCTCATGCCTCCCCTGTGCAAGGGGAGGTGCCGAGCGGCAGCGAGGCGGAGGGGTTGTTGGCGGAACTTCTATTTTGAGAACCATCGGAAAATCAGTTTGGTCTCTCGGTACTATTGTACCCTTTCTTTGCCTTGCCGCAAAGAAAGGGTACCCTAAAGAAAAGGCCCCGGGGCAGCATCCCCGGACCCCTTGGGAAAACCCCGATGCTTCTTTGGGTAGTAATCGAAACACTGGCGGCACGCGCTACTTTACATGGTCCTAAGAGCATAAATCTTATTGCGCAGAGGCTATGAGAGGGCGTAACTTTTTTGTGCAGCTAACCTCTCATTTATCTTCAAGAGCAGCATTTTTACAGATTAAGAAGGGGCTGTAGCAAAACGACAAGTTTCACTACAGCCCCCTGTTTCATACTTATGAGAGAGGAAATTAGGGAAAAGGC
>CANRHH010000055.1 GCA_947630375.1 uncultured Oscillospiraceae bacterium
CTGCTGCCCGCTGTTTCAGGGCGTCCAGGCTGCCCTCATAGAGGAGCCGCCCCCGGTTGAGGATGCCCACCCAGTCCGCCATCCGCTCGATCTCCGAGAGCAGATGGGAGGAGACCAGCACGGTGCAGCCGCAGCGCTGGGGGAGGGAGCGGATCAGGCTTCGAATCTCGTGGATGCCTGCCGGATCCAGGCCGTTGGTGGGCTCGTCCAGCAGGAGGAGGGGCGGCCGGCCGATCAGGGCCCCGGCCAGGCCCAGCCGCTGCTTCATGCCCAGAGAGTATTTTTTCACCAGCTTCCGCCTGTGCTCCTCCAGCCCCACCAGCTCCAGGGCCTCGGGCACGGCGGACCTGGGCAGGCCCAGGATCTGCCGGAGAATGTCCAGGTTTTCCTCCCCGGTCAGGTTGGGGTAGTAGGCGGGGGCCTCGATGAGGGAGCCGGTCTGCCGCAAAATGGCGGACCGGTCTTGGGGCATATGGAGACCGTCCACGGTGAAGCTGCCGCCGGTGGGCCGGACCAGGCCCAGGAGCATCTTCATGGTGGTGGACTTGCCCGCCCCGTTGGGACCCAAAAATCCGTAGACCGCGCCCTTCGGCACGTGCATATTCAGGTCCGAGACCGCCGGAAAGCCGCCATAGCTCCGGCTCAGGTGCTGTGTTTCGATCATGTTCATGGGGTCGCGCTCCTTTCTGAAAGCTGCCCCCATCATAGCGCCCCAAGCTGAAACCTGTCTTCTCCCAGCCTTACATTTTCCTTACATTTGCCGCTTTTCTCGCAAAAAGGGGAAAAATGTGGTATAGTTTTTACAGACAGAGGGAGGGGTCATAGTGGCGGAAGAATATTGGAAAGAGAAGCGCATTTTACTGGTGGACGACGCGCGGGAGATCTTGGCTCTGTTAGAGTCCGTTTTGAAAGAGGAGGGCTACCGGCATATCTATACGGCCGGAAGCGTCCGGGAGGCTCTGGCCTTGGCGGATGAGATCCGGCCGGAGCTGGCGGTGCTGGATGTGATGCTGCCGGACGGGGACGGTTTTGCCCTTCTGGAGCGGCTGCGGGAGCGGGGAGACACCCCGGCCCTGTTTCTCACCGCCCGGGGCGAGGAGGCGGACCGGCTCAAGGGCTTCGGTTTAGGGGCGGACGACTATGTGGTCAAGCCCTTCCTGCCCCGGGAGCTGCTGTTCCGGGTGGCGGCGGTGCTGCGCCGCTGCTACCGGGAGGAAAACCCGATGGTGAAACTCCGGGCCTGCCGGGTCGATTTCTCCCGGGCGGAGGTACTGAAAAACGGAGAGCGCCTCCCGCTGACTGCCAAGGAGTATGAGCTGCTCTCCGTTTTGTACCGCAACGCGGGGCGCATCGTCACCATCGACGCTCTGTGTGAGGCCCTCTGGGGAGACAACCCCTTTGGCTATGAAAATTCGCTGATGGCCCATGTCCGCCGGGTCCGGGAGAAGATCGAGGAAAACCCCTCCCGGCCCCAGTCCCTGGTGACGGTGAAGGGCCTGGGCTATAAGCTGCTGCTGGAGGAGAAATAGTGTGAAAAAATCACACTATTTTATATTAAAACGGCGTGCCGCTCGCCGCAAAAGCGGCAACCGCGGCACATGCCAACAATCCCCATTCTGCCGCAAATGGGGGTTCATTTTGCTTTGTGCTGACGGATTTGCGGCGGAATGGGGATTGTAATGAAAAGCGTACCGAAACTGATCCGGCGCTTCACCGCCATCCTGGCGGTCAGCGGCCTGCTGTTGCTGCTGCTGAATCTGGCCGCCCTTGTTGTGATCGGACGGGGCCGGACAGGCTCCCGCTCCCCCTATATGGTGGCCGAAGAAACGGCAAGCGCTCTGCGGAAAACGGCGGCAGGCTATGTGCTGGACGCCCCGGCCCGGGAGACGCTGGAGGAGGAGGGGGCCTGGGCCATCCTGATCGGGGAGGCCAGCCGCCGGGTGGTCTGGAGGACGGAGAACACGCCGCAGACGGTCCCCGAGCGCTATTCCCTGGCCAATGTGGCCCGGCTGACCCGGGGCTATCTGGAGGACTGCCCCACCTATACCGGCGAGGCGGAGGACGGGCTGCTGGTCCTGGGCTATCCGGAGACCCGATACTGGAAGCTGATGTGGCCCAGCTGGGATTACAGCCTCATCGCCCATCTGCCCATGACGGCGCTGGTTGTAGCGCTGGCCAACCTGGCGCTGGTGTTTCTGATCTACTGGGCGGCAAACGCCGCGCTGCTGCGCTCGGTCCGGCCTATCGTGGACGGCATCCGGGCTTTGCCCACCGGCGAGCCGGTGTCGGTGCCCGAGCGGGGCCCCCTGTCCGAGCTGGCCTTCCATATCGACCGGACCTCCCAGATCCTCCAGGAGCAAAAGGCCCGGCTGGGCAAAAAGGAGGCGGCCCGGGCCAATTGGATCGCCGGCATTTCCCACGATATCCGCACGCCCCTGTCCATGGTGATGGGCTGCGCTGCCCAGCTCTCCGGGGACAGCGCCCTGACTCCGGAGCAGCAAAAGCGGGCCCTGTGCATCCTGCGCCAGAGTGAGCGGATGCGGGATCTGGTCAGCGGGCTGAACCTGGCCTCCCGGCTGGAATACAACATGCAGCCGCTGCATCTGCGGCGGGAAAATGCCGCCGCCATTTGGCGGCAGGCCGCGGCGGATTTTGTCAACGCGGATCCGGCGGGCCAGTGGAGCGTCCGATGGCTGGGGGAGCCGGGCCCCTGCTTCGTGACAGCGGACCGGGAATTGCTCCAGAGGGCGGCCGACAACCTGCTGCAAAACTGCATGGTCCACAACGAGACCGGCTGCAGGATCTATCTGTCGGCCCGCAGAGAGGGCAAAAGCTGCCTGCTCTCGGTGGCCGACGACGGAGCGGGCGTTTCCAAGCCGGAGCTGGCACGGTTCAACAGCGGCCCCGGCGGCCTCTCCGGCGGACCGGAAGAGGACGGGTTGCCCCACGGGCTGGGCCTGCAGTTGGTGCGGCAGATCGCCGCGGCCCACGGCGGGACGGCGCATTTCGGGCAGAGCGCCTGGGGCGGTTTTCAGGCGGAGCTCCGCCTGCCCCTGGAGGACTCGGGCGCGTGACAAAAAAGATCTGCCTGTGCAAAATCGCACAGGCAGATCTTTTTTGAAAAACGTGTTCTTTATTCCGTGATGGCCCACACGCGGACAGGCAAGCCGGTGGCGCCCACAATGTTGGGGCAGGCGGCGACCAGAACCGCCCCGGCGGGGGGCACCTGGTCCAGATTGCACAGCACCTCGATCTGGAGCTTGCCCTTGGCGAGCACATAGCGCTCGCAGGCCAGATCTCCCGCCTTGGCGGCCTCGGCGGAGGCGTCGGTATCCAGGGCCTCGTGGCCGTTGGCGGCCGCGGACCGCACCTCATAGATGTACTTCAGCGCCTCTAAGGACCAGCCGGGGAAGTTCTCACTGCCGTCGGGCCCAATGCCGGAGAGGGCGTTCATGTCCGGCCAGCGGCTGGACCAGCCGGTGTACAGCGCCACAAAGGCCCCGTCGGGAATGGGGCCGTACTGGGCCTCATAGGCTTGGATATCCTCCACCGTCACCACATAGCAGGGGTCCTTGGCGACCTGCGCGGTCACGTCGATGACGCAGAGGGGAAAGACCATATCCTTCACGCCATATGCCTCAGAGAGGGGTGCGTTTTTAATAAAGTGGCCGGGGAAGTCCATATGGGTGCCGAACTGTCCGGGAAATTTAAAGGTCTGGATCAGGCAGTCCAGCTGGGGCATCCCCCAGTCGTAGACGGTCTTGGCCAGCTCCACAGAGCCCTCGGGGATACCGCTCCAATAGGGGCTGTCGTTGGTGAGGGGATGGGAGAGCTCGACCCAGCGGAGCTTCTTTGCCTTTTCCAGGGCGTTCCAAAGCGGATACATAAAAGTGCCTCCTTATGTGAGATTTTGCGGGGATTTTATTGATTTAGCATAGCAAATTTTCCGGGACTTGTCAAGCAATTCAGCGCGTTTTGCCCGCCGCGTTCAGGCAGGCGGGGCGGAGCCGCTCCATCTGCATCCGCTTTTGCCGAAGGCTGGGATGGACGTAGATGGCCAGCGTGGTCGATACGCTGGCGTGGCCCAGGATCTCGGCGAGAGATTTGGTGTCAAAGCCCTGCTCGATGCAGCCGGTGGCGAAGCTGTGCCGCAGGGCATGAAAGGTGCAGGCGTCGATCTGATGCCGTTTTAAGAACTTGCGGTAGCGGATGTAGTATTGGTGGGGCTCGGTGCAGCGGTCCGTGCCGGTCAGAAGATAGATCTCGCTGCTCTGCCGGCGCGCCTGCAGAAATTCCGCTAAAAAGCTGGGCAGGGGGATCACCCGGCAGGCGCTCTCTGTCTTGGGCTTACCCACGATCACCTTTGTGCGCCTGGGGCTGTCCGGGTCCAGGTCGGCGATCCGCTCCACAGTCCGGACGATATGGACGGTGTTTTCCTCAAAATCGATGTCCCCCCAGCGCAGGCCGCAGAGTTCCCCGATCCGCACGCCGGTAAAAAGGGTAAAGATAATTCCGAGGCTGGTGGTATCCTCGGAATCGAATAACATCTGTTCAAGTTTTTGCCTGTCTTTTTCCGCCAAATAAGAGACCCTTTTCGGGGAGTTTTGCGGCGGCTTCAGCCCGCTGATATCCGGGCAGGGGAGGCCGTTTTCCGCGCCGTATCGGAAAATGGCCTTCAGGACGCAGAGCATGTCCGCGACCGTTTTTGGGGCGAGGGGGCCGCCTTTTACCCCGCCCTCCCGCAGCAGGCGGCCCGTCAGATCGCTTAAATACCGCTGGTCCATTTTGGCGACCGGCTGCCCCTCCAGCCGAGGCAGCAGATACCGGTCCACAACGCGGTGGTAGCGGGTAAAGGTGGACTCCTTGACGGAAAGCCTGATATTCTCCAGCCACAGGGCGGCCAGAAATTCAAACGGACAGGCCTTTTTTGCCTCAGTCGGTCCCACCCGGTCCGGGGCCCGCAGCCTTACCTCCCGCTTCGATTTGACCTCGGAATAGCTGACCCCGTAAACGTAGCGGTATTTGGGCCGGTCGTTTTCATAGTGGTGAATGTACCGGGCTTCCCATCTTCCGTCTCTTCTCTTATAGATGTTTTCTCCTTTTCTTGGCATGGCATGGCCCTCCTTCTGTATTTTTCCTCCCTGTCTCTGAGCCTTAGGCACGGCCGGTTTTCAACAAAAAGATCCACACGCGGAAAAGGGATTTTTTGGCGAAAAGGGTCTTTGATATTGACATCAAGGCACGGAGGTGATATTATTATACAGAATTTTCGGGGCCAATTCTGCCCTTCTGTACAAGAATATGTGGCAGAATTTTCCGACCTGTAAAGCGCGCGGCAAAAGAGCCGCAAATATGGCAAGCCGGGCCTGCCGTTTATTTTTTGGCCTGTATAAGAAAAAAGATATAGTTTAAAAATTCAGAAATTTCCCCTTTTTCTGCACTTTACAGCGCTTTTTCAGGGGAAAATGGATTTTTAATGATAAAGAAATGAACTTTATTCCGGATGAATTACCGGTAATTCGCTTTGTTTTACCTGGGAAGATAACGCCACGCCCTGTCCCAAAGAATCCATCCGGGCGTGGCAAGAAGGAGCGGCAAAAGAACCGAGTTTCTTTTGAAAATGATTTGAAGGGACACGGACAAGCAATGGAGAACACACATCTCAACAGAACGATCAGTTTTAGTCCGCCGGACATCAGTGAGGCAGAAATAGCAGAGGCGACGGAGGTACTGCGGAGCGGCTGGATCACCACTGGCCCCAGGACCAAGCTCTTAGAGAGACGGCTGGCCGCATACATAGATAGAGGGAAAACAGATCTCAATGTCGGAGACGAGTACGCAAACAGAGTGGTCTGCCTGAACTCGGCAACGGCAGCAGAGGAGTTGAATCTGCGTATCCTCGGTATAGGTCCCGGTGATGAGGTGATTGTTCCGGCATACACCTACACCGCAACCGCCAGCGCGGCGCTCCACTGTGGGGCGACAATTCGGGTTGTGGACATCCAAGAGAATGGTGACGCTGTCACACACATGCCGGAGATGGACTATGAGCAGCTCGAGGCAGCTATCACAGAGAAAACAAAAGCGATTGTGCCGGTAGACTTGGGTGGGATTGTCTGCGACTATGACAAGCTATTCGAAATCGTAGAGAGAAAAAGACCGCTGTTTACTCCGTTGAGTGACAACAGAGATGGCTTACAGAATTTAGCATCGCGCGTTCAAAGGGCCATAGGACGGGTTGCCATTGTGGCTGACTGCGCCCACAGCTTGGGTGCAAGCCGGGTCGTGAACGGGGAGAAGAAATATTGCGGAGCAATAGCAGACTTTACGAGCTTCAGCTTTCATGCGGTAAAGAATTTCACCACCGCAGAAGGCGGCGCCTCTACCTGGCTGCCGCTGGATGGAATCGATGATGCGGAAATATACCACATGTACCAGCTCCTTTCCCTCCACGGACAGGACAAAGATGCCCTTACAAAGACGAAGATCGGCGCATGGGAATACGACATTATAGGGCCCTGGTACAAATGCAACATGACGGACATCATGGCGGCCATTGGACTGCGGCAGCTGGACCGGTATAAGGGGCTGCTCTCCCGCCGCAAGAAGATCATAGAACACTATGACGCGGTATGCGATGCACTGGGAGTAGCGCATTTGGTCCATCATACCAGAGAGATGGACAGTTCAAAGCACTTGTATCTGACCCGTATCCCGGGAATAACTGCAGAGCAGCGAAACGGCATCATTGAAAAAATGGCAGAGCGGGGGATCGCCTGCAATGTGCACTATAAACCCCTGCCCATGATGACGGCCTATAAGGCCCTGGGCTATGACATTGCGGATTTCCCCAACGCCTATGATTACTTCAAAAACGAGATCACCCTGCCGCTCCACACCCGCTTGACGGATGCGGAAGCGGAATACGTGATCGAACAGTTTGCGGAGATCGTGAAGTAAACGGCTGGTTGTCCTTAACATCGAGATCGCCAAGAACTGCTTTGAGTGAGGGCGTGAGCGCAAAAGGTGTACGAAAAGTACGTAAAGCGAATATTGGACATCTTTTGTGCTTTGGCGGCCATGACGGTGTTCAGCTGGCTGTATCTGCTGATTGCGCTTTTGGTCCGCGTCAAACTGGGATCCCCGGTGCTGTTCCGGCAGCCAAGACCCGGGCAGATCGATCCGGCGACGGGCCAGGAGCAGATCTTTACCCTGTGTAAGTTCCGAAGCATGACCGATGCCCGGGATGAGGAGGGCAATCTGCTGCCCGATGAGCAGCGGCTCACCAGGTTTGGGAAGCTTCTGCGGGCCACTTCGATGGACGAGCTGCCGGAGGCCTGGAACATTCTGAAGGGGGACATGAGCGTGATCGGCCCCCGGCCGCAGCTGGTGCGGGACATGGTGTTCATGACAGCGGAGCAGCGGCAGAGGCACCGAGTACGGCCGGGGCTCAGCGGTTTAGCCCAAGTGCGGGGCCGAAACGGCCTGGCCTGGGAGGAGCGGCTGGCGGCGGA
>CANRHH010000056.1 GCA_947630375.1 uncultured Oscillospiraceae bacterium
GAGAATTAGGAATTAGGAATGAGGAGTTGGGAATGAAAAGAAAATGCTACTCGCTGGAGGTCTCCCGGCTGTCAAAGGCCGGGGACCGGGAGGCGGCGCTCACTACGCTGCAAGAGGGTCTGAACCTGTACGGAAACCGGCTCCTGGCCGTTTTCAACAACGCGCCGGAGCTGGATTACCCCCTGCTCTTTGTGGTGATGGACAAGATCCGGCAGGGGCTGGCGCAGAACAGCCCGCCCTCTCTCCGGGCCCTTGCGGACAGTCTTGACCACATTTTCAGCACGACGGTGGTGTCCATCAAGGGGCAGGAGGCGGAGCATGGCGAGTGAGAGGCTCAAGATCCCGGTGAAGATCTACCGGACCGGGGACGTGTGCCCTTTTTGCGGGGGCCGGATCGTGACGGAGGACCCCTTTATGCTGGGCATCATCACCGGCCTGGCCTGGCGGATGGAGCTGGACCGGGAGGAGACCCGGGACGGAGGCGGCGATGGCGACGGGTGAGCGGCGGCTTTGCCTGATCTTCCGCTGCCCTGTCTATGGGGACCAGCGCTGCTGCGCCGGGTGCCCGCTGAGAGAGGGCGGCTGCACCCACGGCTCCGGGCCCTGCCGGAATGACCCGGAGCGCTGCGGGCAAGTGGATAAGGTCAGCGAGCCGCCCAAAGAGCTGGAGCGGCGGGCGCTGGAGGTGGCGGCCCGGGTCATGGAGGCCGCCGGGCTGTGCCGGCACAGGGACCGGGCGAAGTGCCAGCGGCTCATCCGGTCGCCGGAGATCTGCGAGAAGTGCCTGGCCGCGTGGTGCATGACCAAGGCCAGGCAGCTGGCAAAGGAGGAAAGGGACTGTGCGATTTATTAAAGAGTACAAGAGCCTGGAGGCGGCTGTGCTGGAGCTGTACTGTGTCTCGCCGATCGGCGAGTCCAACCATTGCTTCAACTGCCGCCTGTCCGCGTGGAACAACCGAGATCACAGCGGCTGCCAGGAGTACATCCAGCAGCATCCGGTGGAGGTCGCCTCCCTGCTGGGGCTGGAGATCGTGTCCGATCCGGACACAGGAGGCGGGGCATGATATCACTTCTGTACATAGCGCTCTTTCTGGCGGTGCCCGCCGCCTTTATCGGAGGGTTGGCCCTGGGTGCATGGGCCGTGCTGGAGCGGGTGAAGGCCGGGCGGATCCGCGCCGGCGGGCATATATACCTGTGCTATGACGCGGGGCCGCTGCAGCCGCCGCCGAAAAAATCACGCAGGCGGGACTTGTAATTTATAGCGCCCAGCGGTATCTTAAGAAATACACACAGCTTAAAGAGGACGAGAGCCTGGAGGGCCACGGTCTGCTGAACCAAGGAGGCAGACCGTGGCTAAAACTAAAAAGATCATTCAGGCAGGGCCGTTGGTGATAGAGGCCCTATATCCGCGCTGTTCGCGGAGCGACACGCCCAGGGCCAGAGCCGCCAAGCGCAAGGCCAGCAGCGAGGCCCAGGCCCGCATGAACCGGACATACAGCTATCAGAAGTTGGAGCTGATGCTGGCAGCCAACTTTCCCACGCCGGGCAGCGCGCTGGTGGTGACGCTCACCTACTCCGACGACCGGCTGCCGGATACACGCAAGCAGGCCCTGACCAGGCTCAAGTCGTTTCGGACAAAGCTGGCCAAGGCGCGGGCGGCCGCTGGGAAGCAGGCGGTCATGTTCTGGGCGACCGAGAACCGGCACGGGGACGGGCGCTATCACCACCACCTGGTGGTCAACGCCACCGGTGAGGACTATGATGCGATCCGACGGTGTTGGCCCTACGGAAGCGACATCGAGATCAAGCCGCTGCGGGTGGACAAGGAAAAAAACTGGGCGTCCCTGGCCAGGTACATGGCCAAGGAGGACCGGGAGAAGCCCGGGCTGCGCTCCTGGTCATACACCCGCAACGCCCGGCACCCGGAGACCGAGACCTTCCGGGTGGAGGACGACGCGGACATCCGGCCGCCCGAGGGCAGCACCGTGCTGCTGGACGTGGCCCAGCGGACCGAGTTCGCCGCTTACCGGGTGATCAAGTACCTGGCGCCCGGATGGGAGCAGACGGCCAGGGTCCGGGTCACACGCCGGCGCAGGCGCCGCAGCTGAGCTTTTTATAAATTTTTCTGCCTTGAAATATGTATTATCTTTAGGACAAAGGGGGCTCAAAGTGTTGCAATATCTTGAGGGTTATGGTAAAATGTTGACAGTGAGAGATGGGTGGGTCGAGTGCCCCGTCTGTCACCGCAACAAACGGTTGAAGCATATCGACCAAACTGAAAACGCAGAGAGGGTCGGCATCTACTGCCGGGACTGTAAACGCAAGGTCTACATCACGATAAAGCAGGGCCAGGGCTTTGAGAGCCGGAGCCAGTAATCCTTCGCCATGGGCGAGGTTGCTGGCTCCGGCTTTTTTCGTTCCGGGCCGCGGAGGTGATAGCCCGCGGAGAGACGCGGCCGGCGCCCGGGTGTCCGGGGAGGAACTATGCAGGATTGGGCAAGACGGTTCATGCATTCGTCCAGGTGGCTAAGCTGCCGGCGGTGCTTCGTGGCCAAACGGCTGGCCATCGACGGCGGCGTGTGCCAGGACTGCGGTCGGCGCCTGGGCGAGATCGCCCACCACTGGCCCGTGCCGCTGACGGAGCAGAATATCAGCGACCCGATGGTGGCGCTGAATCATGACAACCTTCGGTGGGTGTGCAAGCCGTGCCATGACCTGTACCCGGGGCACGGCGTGGCGAAGCCGGACGCGCTGCTGCTGCGTTTCGATGCCAACGGCGACGCGATACCCCCCTATCCGCCGCCCGGCGAGGGCGGTCGCCGGACCGCCGCCGGAGTTTCGGAGAATATGCAGGGGGTCGCGAGGCCCCCCTCGGAGGCCGGAAAACCGGCCAGATGAAATTTTAAAATGCCTTGCGCGCACGGCCAGGCGCGTGAGAAAAAACGCCGGGAAAAGTCGGGGAAAAACGCCGGGGATGCCTGGGAGAAACCCGGGAAAAAACGGGACTTGGCAGAAGATCCGGGCGCTTTGCAGGGAGGTGGCAGAAGATGGCCAAGAGTAGCAGGGAAAAGACGAAAAGGGAGGTGGCAGGAGATGGCCAAGAGTAGCAGGGAAAAGACGAAAGAGGAGCGGATCAAGTCCGAGCGGCAGCGGCTCAACAAGCTGTACAAGAACCTGGATCCCTCCAAGAAGGCATTGGCCGCCGGGCTCATAGAGCGGGCCGCCTTCATGCGGGTCGAGTGTGAGGACCTGGAAGCGGATCTCCGGGAAAACGGCTGGACAGAGCCCTTCCAGCAGACGCGGGGCATGGAGCCCTACGACCGGGCCCGGCCCCAGGGCCAGACCTTCCAGACCATGACGGGAAATTACCTGAAGATCATCAAGCAGCTGGATGCCATGCTGCCCCAGGACGCCGCGGCGGCTGCCGGCAGCGACGGCTTTGATGCCTTTGTCCAGGGGCGTGATGCCCCGTGAAGCTGAAGCAGTATCCGCTGACCTACAATCCGATCCTGGAGTACTGGGAGGCCATCGAGAGCGGCCGGGAGACCGTCAGCCTGAAGGTGTACAAGACCTACCGGCATCTGGCCCAGCAGATAAACCGGCCGGAGGGGCCGTACCGGTATGACCCCCGGCGGGGCAATCACATTCTGGAATTTGCGGAGAATTTCTGCCGGCACTCCAAGGGCAAGTACGGCGGGCAGCTGGTGGTCCTGGAGCTTTGGGAGAAGGCCCTGCTGGCGGCGGTCTTCGGCTTTGTGGATGAGGACGGGATCCGGCAATACCGGACGGCGCTGCTGATCGTAGGCAAGAAAAACGGCAAGTCTCTGCTGGCCTCCATTGTGGGCCTGTATCTGCTGCTGGCAGACGGGGAGGCCGGCCCGGAGGTCTACGCCGTGGCCACCAAGCGAGACCAGGCAAAGATCATCTGGGGCGAGGCCAAGCGCATGGTCAAAAAATCCCCGTCTCTTTCCAGACGGGTCCGGACGCTGGTGGCCTCCATGGAGTGCGACGCCAATGACGGGGTCTTTAAGCCCCTGGCCTCGGACGGGGACACCCTGGACGGTTTGAACGTCAGCGGCGCGTTGATGGATGAGCTGCACCAATGGAAAAACGGCCAGGCCCTCTATGACATCATCGCCGACGGCGTGGCCATCCGGGAACAGCCCCTGATCTTTATGACCACCACCGCCGGCACGATCCGGGAGGATATCTACGACAGCAAATATGAGGAGGCGGAGCGGGTCCTCAACGGGTACGATGACCCGGACGGCTATCACGACGACCGCTTTATCTCTTTCATCTACGAGCTGGACCGCCGGGCGGAGTGGCCGGACCCGGCCTGCTGGAAAAAGGCCAACCCAGGCCTGGGGACCATCAAGAACCTGCGAACCTTGGAGGAGAAGGTGACCAAGGCCAAGGCCAACCCGGACCTGGTCCGGAACCTGGTCTGCAAGGAATTTAATATCCGGGAGACCAGCTCCGAAGCCTGGCTGACCTTCGAGCAGCTGGACAACCGGGACACCTTCCGGCTGTATCCGAAAGAGCACCGCTTTGTGTGGGTGCATGAGGGCGTGGAGCAGGAGCTTCCGTACCCCCGGTATGGCATCGGGGGCGCGGATCTTTCCAGCACCACGGACCTGACGGCTGCCAAGGTCCTCTTCATGGTCCCAGGCTGTGAGAAGATCTTCGTGCTGAGCATGTACTGGCTGCCCGAAGAGCAGCTGGCCACCAGGGTCCAGCAGGACCAGATCCCCTATGATCGCTGGAACGAGCGGGGGCTTGTCCGGCTCTGCCAGGGCAACTTCGTCCACCAGCGGGATGTGCTGGAGTGGTTTTCGGAGGTGCGGAATGTGCTGGACATCTACCTGTACAGGGTGGGGTATGACAGCTGGAGCGCGGCCTACTGGGTGGAGGATATGCAGGGCACCTTCGGGCAAAAGTGCATGGTCCCCGTGATCCAGGGCAAGAAGACCCTGAGCGGGCCCATGAAGCGCCTGGGAAATGACCTGAGCAGCAAGCGGATCGTGTACAACAACAACCCGATCGACAAATGGTGCCTGGCCAACACGGCCTACGATGAGGACGTCAACGGCAACATCCAGCCGAGAAAGACCAGCAAAGCGACCCGCCGGATCGACGGCACGGCAGCCCTGCTGGACGCCTATGTGGTCTTGCTCAATCAGCAGCGGGATTATCTCAACATGATTTAAGGAGAACATCTATGGGACTTTTTGACCGGCTTTTCGGCCCTATCAGCAAAGAGCTGCCGTCTCAAACTTACTTTAAGCTGCTGACCGCTTATCAGCCGGTTTTTTACTCCCGGGCCGGCGGGCTGTACGAGATGGCACAGACCCGGGCCGCGATCCACGCGATCGCTACCCATTGCAGCAAGCTCAAGCCCAACGCGTCCGGCCCCGGAGGGGACCGGTTGTCCCGGACGCTGCAATTCGCTGTCAACCCGTGGCAGAACACCAGCCAATTTTTATACCGGCTGGCGACCATCTACGAGGTGGAAAACACCGCTTTTTTGGTGCCGGTCCTGGATGCCCGGGGGCAAACGGTGGGGGCCTTCCCGGTGCTGCCCTCTGTCTGCGAGATCGTGGAAGATGAGGACCATGTGCTGTACCTGCGCTTTCGCTTTGCCGGCGGGCAGCGGGCGGCGGTGGAGTATGACCGGTGCGGTGTGATGGTCAAGATGCAGTACAAAAATGACCTCTTCGGAGAGACCAACCAGGCCCTGAACCCCACGCTGGACCTGATCAACACGCAGAATCAGGGCATTACTTACGGCATCCAGCAGGCAGCCGCGGTGCGCTTCATGGCGAAGATGGGCAGCCCTATGCGGTCGGAAGATCTTATAGCAGAGCAGGCCCGCTTCCGGAAAATGAACCTGTCCCCGGAGAACAACGGCGGCGTGGTGATTTTTGATGAGAAATATGCCGACGTGAAGCAGGTGACTTCCAATGCTTTCATCGTGGACGATAAGCAGATGGAGCTCATCAATAAGAGCGTGGAGAGCTACTTCGGCGTGAATGACGACATCCTGCGCAACAAATTTAACGATGATACCTGGAGCGCCTTTTACGAGGCCAAGATCGAGCCCTTTGCCCTGCAGCTGAGCCTGGTGATGACCAACATGTTTTTCACGCCGAAGCAGAGGGCCATGGGCTGCAACATCCTCTGGTCCGCCAACCGGCTGCAATTTGCGACCACCTCCGATAAGCTGCGCATCATCACCCAGCTTTTCGACCGGGGGATGCTGAACCGGGACGAGGGCCGGGAGATCCTCCAGATGCCGCCCCTGCCGGACGGGCAAGGGCAGATCTACTATATCCGGGGCGAATACATCGAGAGCGACGAAAAACGGCCGGCCAAGCCGGTGGACAAACAGAAAGGAGATCAAAACGATGGCGGGAATCAGTGAAAAAGTGCTGGAGAAACTGAACAGCGGGCGGGAGTTTGATGAGGTAAGATAGCGTTACCATTTTAGCGGTAGTGCTGCCTTACCCCATTTTGATTTGTATATCAGATAGC
>CANRHH010000057.1 GCA_947630375.1 uncultured Oscillospiraceae bacterium
GGGCCTGATCCAGACCGGCACCGGCGACCCCGACGTGGAAGTGCCCAACATGATGGAGGCCATGCGGGCAGAGGGCTTTGACGAGATCCTCGCCGAGGCACAGAGCCAGTTCGACGCCTGGCTGGCCGCCACCCAGGGGTGAGACCTGACCGGTACTGCTGCCAAGGATAAGTAAGACCCGGAGGTGCCATTGCGGCCAATGGCCGCAATGGCGCCTTGTCTGTTCTCCGGGTATCCTGTATAATGCCCATATGGTCTCCGTCCCCAGGCCGTTTCCGAACGGTCTGCGGACAGCGGCCATAACGACAGACTGTGAGGTATCTTGTATGTATTTCATCGACCAACGTATCCAGGTCATCTGTGACCAGCTGGGACGTCTGCGCTTTTTGGACAGCACCCCGCTCACCCGCTGGCAGTATAAGCACGGGCTCTATTTCCGCCCGGAGGAGGCGGATAGGAACGGCCCCGCCTGGGAGCCCTTCGACAGCGAGACCATGCGCTGGTACTCCACCTACGCCGGCACGGACCAGTTCGAGGGAAAGTTCAAGGGCCACGGCGGCGACTTCAAGGGCATCCCGGGGGAGCACTACTGGTTCCGGGGCCAGGTGACCATCCCGGAGGCCTATGACGGGAAGAGCGTGTGGCTGCGCATCAGGACCCAGATCGAGGAGTGGGACGACGGGAAGAACCCGCAATTTCTCATCTTCCTGGACGGCGTGCCCGTCCAGGGGGCGGACATGAACCACCGGGAGGTGCTGCTGGACCGCCATGCCAGGGGCGGCAGGACCATGACCGTGGACGTGCAGGCGTACACGGGCACCCTGCACCGGGAGTTCTGCTTCCTGGCGGAGCTGTACACCCTGGACGAGGATATCAACAGGCTCTACTGGGACATCCAGGTGCCCCGTCAGGGCTTTGCCCGCCTGGGGCCGGACAGCAAGGTGCGGCTCGATATCCAGACCGTACTGAATGACACCATCAATCTTTTGGACATGCGCCAGCCCTATTCGGAGGCATTTTACGCCTCTCTCGCGGCGGCTCAGGAGCATATCGGCCGGGAGCTCTATGAGAAGATGGGCGGCCATGACGAGGTGATCGCCACCTGCATCGGCCACACCCATATCGACGTGGCCTGGTGGTGGACGGTGGCCCAGACCAGGGAGAAGGTGGTCCGCTCCTTCGCCACGGTCCTGAAGCTCATGGAGGAGTATCCCAGCTACAAATTCATGTCCAGCCAGCCGGTGCTCTATTACTTCCTCAAGCAGCGCTACCCCGACCTGTACGCGCGCATCAAGGAGCGGGTGGCCGAGGGCCGCTGGGAGGTGGAGGGTGCCACATGGCTGGAGATGGACACCAATCTCACCTCCGGGGAGAGCCTGGTGCGCCAGTTTATGTACGGCAAGCGGTTTTTCCGGCAGGAGTTCGGCTATGACTGCAAGATACTGTGGCTGCCGGACGTGTTCGGCTATTCCGGAGCCCTGCCCCAGATCATGAAAAAGGCCGGCGTGGACTACTTCATGACCACGAAGCTGGCCTGGAACCAGCTTAACAAGATACCAAACGACACCTTCATCTGGCGCGGCATCGACGGCTCCGAGGTGCTGGCGCACCTCATCACCACGGTGGGCGTGGGCCAGGACCCCAAGACCAGCTTCTTTACCACCTACAACGGCTTTCTGCACCCGGACGCCATCATGGGCGGCTGGGAGCGCTACCAGAACAAGGAGATCAACAACGACATCCTCATCTCCTACGGCTACGGCGACGGCGGCGGCGGGCCCACCCGCGCCATGCTGGAGACGTCGGAGCGCATGGAGAAGGGCCTGCCCGGTATGCCGAAGGTCCGCCAGGAGACAGCCCGGACCTACTTCGACGAGCTGGCCGCACGGGTGAAGGACAACCGCCGCCTGGAGCGGTGGGAGGGGGAGTTCTACTTCGAGTACCATCGCGGCACCTATACCTCCATGGCCCGCAACAAGCGGGGCAACCGCAAGAGCGAGCTGGCCCTCATGGACCTGGAGCTTCTGGGTGTGCTCTCCGGTGACTGGCCGGCGGAGACGCTGACCCGCCTGTGGCGGGATGTGGTGCTCCTGAACCAGTTCCACGACATCCTGCCGGGCAGCTCCATTGGGGAGGTGTACGAGGTCACAAAGGCCGAGTACGAGGGCCTGCTGGCCGAGACGGGCGCTCTCATCCGGGACAGGATGGAGGCGCTGGCCGGACCGGGCGAGGGCGTGACCGTGTTCAACACCCTGGGCTTTGAGCGGGACGATGTGGTGTGCCTGGGGGACGTGAAGGCTGCGGCCCTCCGGGACGGCGCGGGGCATGTATATCCCATCCAGCAGACGGCGGACGGGGCGGTGGCCTATGTGCGGGGCCTGCCCTCCAAGGGCTGGATGACCCTGGCGGCGGCAGATGGTGCCGTGGCGGGAGAAAACCCCTTCGTCCGGGCGGATGACCTTCACATCGAGACGCCGTTTTATAAGGTGGCGCTGGACGAACAGGGCCACATCGCGTCCCTGTATGACAGGGAGCACGACCGGGAGCTGGCCCTGCCGGGCGGGAAGCTGAACCAGCTGCGGCTATTTGAGGACAAGCCCATTTACTACGACAACTGGGACATCGACATGTTCTACACGGAGAAGAGCTGGCCGGTGGATGAGCTGGTATCCATGCGCTGGACGGAGGAGGGCCCGGTCCGGGCCACGGTGGAGCTGGAATACAGGTGCAGCCGCAGCACCATCCGGCAGAAGGTGCATTTCTACGCCGATACCCGCCGCATCGACTTTGAGACATGGGCGGACTGGAAGGAGCACCAGCACCTGCTGAAGGCGGAGTTCCCCCTGGACATCCACACCGACGAGGCCACCTTTGAGGTCCAGTTCGGCTCCGTCAAGCGCAAGGTCCACACCAACACCACCTGGGACAAGGCCCGGTTCGAGAGCGGCGCCCAGAAGTGGATGGACTGCTCCGAGGGCCATTACGGCGTGAGCCTGCTGAACGACTGCAAGTACGGCCACTCCGTCCTGGACGGGGTGGTGGCCCTGACGCTCATCAAGTGCGGCGTGGAGCCCAACCCCAACGCGGACGTGGAGGAGCACCGGTTCACCTACGCCCTCTATCCCCACGGCGGCTCCTGGCAGGAGGCTGGCACGGTGCGGGAGGCATATAAGCTCAACCAGCCCGCTTACGCCGTGGGCCACGGCATGCCCGGCGCCGGCTTCAGCTATGCCGCCGTGAGCCCGGCCAACGTCATCATGGAGACGGTCAAAATGGCGGAGGACGGCGGCGGGACCGTCCTGCGGCTATACGAGAGCGAGAACGCCCGGACGAAGACCGTGCTGACCGTGCCCGCGGGCTGCACCAGGGCCTACAGCGTGGACCTGCTGGAGGAGATAGAGAAGGAGCTGCCGGTGGAGGACGGCCAGGTCCGCTTCACCATCAAGCCCTTTGAGATCAAGTCCATACTGCTGAAATAAAGGAAAACACAGAAAAAGCCTCCCTCTGACGAGGGAGGCTTTTTGCGCGTACCGGCGTCATTCCTCATCTTCCGGTTCTTCTTCCGCCTCATCGGTCTTGTCCCTGCCCTCCAGTTGGGCCAGGACGGGGGCCATCAGCAGGCTGTGCAGGCAGCTTATCACTCCGCAGCCGATGATGATCCAGAAGGAAAGGCTCTTGAGGAACGTGACCACGGAGAACCAGCACAGCACGAAGGGGATGGAGCCCAGCGCCGTCATGACCAGGGTGCGGGGCAGCTTCGTCACGGCCAGGATGACGGCATTGATGGTGTGCTGCTTCAGGGTGTTTTCATAGCGGACCATCAGCGGGAACAGATAACAGCAGATGGCCATGGACCCCAGAGCCAGCACCACGGTCAGCGCCCGGAGGACCGTGGCGGGGCCGCCGGTGAGATAGGCGCCTATGAGAAGCCTGTCGCAGAACAGAGACACGCAGATGAGCAGAATGACCAGCCACGCCGCCGTAGCCTGCTTAAAGTTGGCCCGGAAGGCCCGGAAAAAGGTCCTGACCACGCCGGAGCCTATGTCCAGGGCCATTTCCTGGCTCACGCGGGTCATGGCGGCCAGGGAGGCCCCCGCCGTCACCACCGGGACGCAGCAGACGAGAAACAGGACGTTCACGATGACCATGTCCGCCACGCGGCATAGGAACTGGAAGAAGGGACTGTCATAGTTCAAAAGCGACTTCATGGGAGGTCTCCTCCGATGGCGCGTCCTCCGGCCGGGCGGAGAGGGCCCGCATGGTGCCGGGGGAGACGCCGAAATAGGTCTTGAAATGGACGTAAAAGCGGTTGGGCTGGCTGTAGCCCACCATGCTGGCGATGGCGGATATCTTCTCCGAGGTCCCGGTGACCAGGCGGCCGGCCCGCTCCATGCGGCAGGCGGTCACATATGCCGAAAGCTTCATGCCCGTCTCCCGCAGAAAGACCTGGCCCAGGTATTTGCTGTTCATGTGCAGGGCCTCCGCGATGGATGTGAGCGTGACGGGGGCGGTATCCATGCTGCCGAGGGCCATGAGGAGTATCTTGTTGGCCAGGGGGGAGAGCCGGGCGGGGTCCACGTGCGGGACCAGGTCCCTGCCGGGGCCCTCTCCGTTCGTGCCGCCTGTGCAGCCGGGCAGCGCCCGCTCCAAAAAAGCGCGCACCTCCCCCGCGTCGGGGGGCGAGAGCAGCCAGTCCCTGGCGCCGGCCCGCATGGCCCGGAGGATGGACGCTGCGTCGCCGCTGTCGGATAGGATGCAGAAGGCGGTCTGCAGCCCCGCGGCAAGCAGATGTTCGATGAGATCGACGCCTGACCGCTCACCCAGCCGCAGCGCCACCAGCGCCGCGTGGGGGCGTATATCCAGTGCCCGGTCCACGGCGGAGGCATAGCTGTCCGCCTCGGCCACGGTATCAAAGCCGTAGCTCCTCCAGGGCAGGAGCGAGCGCAGGCCGGCGCGGGCCTGTTCGCTTTCGTCCACGATGAGCAGCCGGTACATCAGCGCAGGACCGCCCGGCAGGGGGCCGGTGCCGCCGCGCTGTGTCCGGCCCGGGCCGCGGGGGAGCATGTGGCCTTGTCTATCTCAGAGCACGTCATGGCGCGTCTCCCTTCAACACATGGCTTTTTATAAAACCATTATAGCATATCCGCCGAAGGCGGGATGCTATAATGCGGCATGTTTTGCGGTTCCGGCAAAGCCGGGAGCAAAACCGCCTTGAATCAATTATAATAGCCGCATCGCGGCTATTATAGCATATCAGCCGGAGGCGGGATGCTATAATGCGGCATGTTTTGCGGTTCCGGCAAAGCCGGGAGCAAAACCGCCTTGAATCAATTATAATAGCTGCATCACAGCTATTATAGCATAATTATAGCATATAAGAAACCGCACCGCAAACCGCATCGACAGCAGAAGCGGCGCGATCGTGTGCCGGCTGAAATTCTCCGCCGAGGACCTTGATAAGATCATTAAAATATGATAACGTAGCTTCGTATATACAAGGAGAGACCGTATGCACTATGACTATCTGATCGTGGGGGCGGGGCTGTACGGCGCGGTGTTTGCCCGGGAGATGACGGACCGGGGCAAAAAGGTCCTGGTCATCGACAAGCGGGACCACATCG
>CANRHH010000058.1 GCA_947630375.1 uncultured Oscillospiraceae bacterium
CGCTCCGCGTTCTCCACGATCATCAGCGCCGCGTTGGGCACGTCCACCCCCACCTCGATCACCGTGGTGGCCACT
Source organism: uncultured Oscillospiraceae bacterium (assembly GCA_947630375.1). Taxonomy (GTDB): domain Bacteria; phylum Bacillota; class Clostridia; order Oscillospirales; family Oscillospiraceae; genus Limivicinus. The sequence continues at coordinate 76 of CANRHH010000058.1, forward strand.
AAGATATCTGTCTCCCCGGCGGCGAAGGCGGCCATCACCGCGTCCTTGTCTTTGGCCTTCATCCGGCCGTGGACGCAGGCCACCTTCAGATCGGGAAAGGCCGCGGCCAGCTCCTGCGCGTGCTCCTGGGCGGACTTGAGCTTTACAGGCAGCTCCTCGTTCTCCTCCACCATGGGGCAGACCACGAAAACCTGCCGGCCCTCCCCGGTCAGGCGGCTGATAAAGCCGTTGAGCCGGGCCCGATAGCTCTCGTTGACGGCAAAGGTGTCCACCTTCTGGCGGCCGGGGGGCAGCTCGTCGATGATGGAGACATCCAGGTCCCCATAGATGATCAGGGCCAGGGTCCGGGGAATGGGGGTGGCGGACATGACCAGCACATGGGGCCGGCCGCCCTTGCTGATCAGGGCCGAGCGCTGGCTCACGCCGAAGCGGTGCTGTTCGTCGGTCACCACCAGGCCCAGCCGGGCGTATTCCACGTCCGCGCTGAACAGGGCGTGGGTCCCCACGATCAAGTCCAGCTCCCCCTCCTTCAGCGCCTCCTTGACCAGGCGCTTCTCCCTGGCGCTCATGGCCCCGGTCAGGCGGCCCACCCGCAGGCCCAGAGGGGAGAGCATGGCGGAGAGGGTGGTATAGTGCTGCTCGGCCAGGATCTCCGTGGGGGCCATAAAGGCGCTACCCAGGCCGCTTTTCCACACGCTCCAGATCAGCGCCGCGGCCACTAAGGTCTTGCCGCTGCCCACGTCGCCCTGGACCAGCCGGTTCATCACCGCGCCGGAAGACATATCCGCCAAAGCCTCCTCCACCGCCCGGCGCTGAGCCCCGGTGGGGGAGAAGGGCAGGGAGGACCAGAAGCCGTCCAGCTCCGGCCGGCGGATGGGGATGCCCTCCGCCCGGGTGCGCTGCCCCCGCATACAGCTCAGGGTGCAGGCCAGGACAAAGAGCTCCTCGAAAATGAGCCGCCGCCGGGCCAGCTCCAGCGCGCCGTAATCGGCGGGGAAGTGGATGTTCTCATAGGCGTACCGGGCCTGGACCAGGGCGCAGCGCTGCCGGACCGGCTCCGGCAGGACCTCCGGCACCAGGCCCGCGCAGGCGTCCAGCCCCTGGCGGACAGCCTGCATCAGCGTGCGCTGGTTCAGCCCCGCGCAGAGCCGGTAAATGGGCACGATCCGGCCGGTGACGCCGTTTTCCGTCCCCTCCCGCTCATACACCGGGTTGACCATGCTGCGGCGGCTGCCCTTGACCTCTATCCGGCCATAAAAGACATAGCTCTCGCCCCGGTGCAGGTTGTCTTTGGCGTAGGGCTGGTTGAAAAAGGTCAGCTCCGCCATGCCGCTCTCGTCCACGATGCGCAGCTTCACCAGGTCCAGCCCCCGGCGGACCCGGGAGAGCCGGGGCGTATCCGCCACCATGGCCCGCAGGCATACAGTCTCCCCGTCCATAGCCAGGGAGATGGGCTTGAAGAGGCTGCGGTCCTCATATTTCCGGGGGAAAAAGGAGATCAGGTCATAGAGAGAAAAGACGCCCAGCTTCCCAAGAGCCTGCGCCTTTTTCTCCCCTATGCCTTTGATATACCGGACCGGTGTGTTTAAATCAGCCATCTGTATCACTCGGAAAAGCTCAGCGTATAACTGTCGTTGGAGAGGGTGACTTCCTCGATCAGGCCGCTGGTGCAGACCACCCGGTTGTCGCTGGTCACCATGATCATCTCAAAGCCGCCGTACGTGCGCCAGTAGTTGAGCGCGCGGCTCTCGCCTAAAACAAACATGGCGGTGGACAGCGCGTCGGCCATCGTGCCGTCCTCGCAGATGATGGTCACCGACAGCAGCGAGTTGCTGACCGGGTACCCGGTGGTGGGGCTGAGGATGTGGTGGTAGGTCTTGCCCTTCACGTCCGTAAAGTAGCGCTGATAGGTGCCGCTGGTGACCACCGCCGTCTCGCCCACGTTGATCACGCCCAGGTAACTGGCGGTGTTGTTGGGGTCCTGGATGGCCACGGTCCACTTGGAGCCGTTGGGCTTCAGGCCCAGGGTCTGCACATTGCCGCCCAGGGAGATGATCCCGCTCTCCACGCCCGCCTGCCGCATGGCGCTGATGGCGTTTTCCGCCGCGCAGCCCTTGGCAATGGAAGCAAAACTGATCTGCCCTCCCGCAGGGAAGGAGACCGAATAGGAGCCGCTGCTGGGAAAGCTGTTGAGCACCATCTGGTCAAAGCAGCGCCGGGCCAGCGCGGAGCCGATCTCCTCCGCGGTGGGCACGTAGTATTTCCCGTCCACAAAGCCCCAGAGCTTGATCAGCGGATACAGGCTCAGATCCAGAGCCCCGCCGCTCTGATCGTAGACCAGCTTGGCCGTGCTCAGCATCTCGGCCACCTGCCCCGGAATGACCACGGAGGCGCCGTTGGCGCTGTTGATGGAGGCGACGGTGCTGCCGGACAGCTCCGGGTCCAGCATGGAGTCCATGGACGTAATGATGCCCTGGGCCGCCGCCAGGCCGGCCTCCCGGTTCTTGCCGTAGGCGGTGAGCGTCATGACGGTATCCATGGCGAACAGCTGGGACTGGGACATTTTCGTCTCCCCGCAGCCGGACAGAGGCAGCAGCATCGCGGCGCACAGCAGCGCGCACAGGAGCAGCGAGACAAAACGGCGGCGTTTTTTACAAGAGATCTTTGTGTGTTTCATAAAATTCCCTGTAATCCTTCAACATATATTTGAGAAGATTGGGCGTATCCAGCTGGTAAGGGCAGCGCCGGCTGCACTGGTAGCAGCCCAGGCAGTCGTTGATCTTCTCCATCTTGGCCCGCCACTCGTCGCTCATATAGGGCTGCCAGGGCGAGCGGCGCAGCAGCATGTTCATCCGGGCGCAGTTGCGGATCTCGATCCCCGCCGGGCAGGGCATACAGTAGCCGCAGCTGCGGCAGAAGGAACCGGACAGCTCCTGCCGCTCCTTTTTGATAAAGGCGGCCAGCTCCTCGTCCATGGCGGGATCCTCTTTGTCCAGCGCCAGCCACTGCTCCAGCTCCTCCAAGGTCTGGATGCCCCAGATGGGGACCACGTTGTCATACTGGGCCATAAAGGCGTAACAGGCCCGGGGGCTGCCCAACATGCCGCCGGCCAGGCCCTTCATGGCGATAAAGCCCATGCCCGCCTCTTTGCATTTGGCCGCCAGGGCCAGGTCCCGGTCATCGGATATGTAGCTGAAGGGAAACTGCAGCGTCTCAAACAGGCCGGAGGCGATGCACTGTTCCGCCACGTCTACCCGGTGGGAGGTGACGCCGATATGCCCGATCCAGCCCCGGGCTTTGGCCTCCAGCGCGCCGGCAAAGGCCCCGTCGGGGTCGTTCGGGTCCGGCACCTGGGCCACCTGGTGAAACTGGAACAGGTCGATATAGTCGGTCTTCATCATGCGCAGGCTGTTCTCGATGTGCCGCAGGACGCCTTCTTTGTCCCGGGCGGCACTCTTGGTGGAGAGGACGATGCTGCCCCGCACGTCGGCCAGGGCCAGGCCGATCTTCTCCTCACTGTCCGTGTAGGCGTTGGCGGTGTCAAAATAGTTGATGCCGCCCTCATACGCTGCCCGCAGCAGCCGCACGCCGTCATCCAGCGTACAGCGCTGAACAGGCAGGCAGCCCATGGCGGTCTTTGTGACCTCCAGCCCGGTCTTGCCAAGTGTGATTTTTTCCATAGCTCCCCCTTGCACGCGTTTATTTCCAGGAAAAAACAAAACAAAATAAAATAAAAACAACTCTTTACTTTGCGGGAAAGTTTTGCTATAATATGCAAGTACCTCATCGGGTGAGATCATTATAACAAATCTTGCCTCCGTTGTAAAGGGATGTTCAAGGGCCCGAAACGGCGGGAGGGAAAGCAATATGTGCCCGTGGCGCAGCTGGATAGCGCGTTGGACTCCGACGTTTCAGGCGCTTTCAGTAGAGATAAGGCAAAAAGCCTTGATATTACTGGCTTTTTTCGGCGCCGGGGCAAAAAATCGGCAGTTGTTGACTACTGTTTGACCACTATTTTTGAAAAAGCAGTTTACCGCCGCAAGGCGTTAGCTGAATACATGTGCCCGTGGCGCAGCTGGATAGCGCGTTGGACTCCGACTCCAAAGGTCGCAGGTTCGAATCCTGTCGGGCATACCAAAGGGGGCTGTAGCGAAACGTCAAGTTTCACTACAGCTCCATTTCTATACCTATGAGAGGGAAAGTTAGGGAAAAGGCCA
>CANRHH010000059.1 GCA_947630375.1 uncultured Oscillospiraceae bacterium
GCCCCCGCCGTCCCCAGCGGGGTCTCCTCCACAATATACGTGATCTGTACGCCTAAACTGTGTCCGTCGCCGTAATAGTCTACGATCTGCCTGCCCAGATGGCCCACCACTAAGACGATCTCTGTGATCCCCTGCCCGCGCAGGCACTCGATCTGATGGGTCAGCACCGGCTTCCCGGCAACAGGTAGCAGCGGCTTCGGGACACTGCTGTCCACAGAGGCCACCCGGGTCCCCAGGCCCCCTGCCATAAGGACGGCTGTCATCCGCCTCACCTCTATGTATAAGCTAATCTCCCCAGAACGCCGCCTCTAAGGCCGCACAGAGAATATGATACAAAACCGAATGCATATCCTGCACATCCTCCGTGCAGTCCGCCGGAGCACAGAGCAGTACATCGCTGATCTCGCGCAGCTTCCCGCCGCTCCGGCCCGTGAGTCCAACGACCGTCAGGCCCTTGGCCCTGGCCGCCCGGGCGGCATAGAGGATATTCCGGGAGTTGCCGGAGGTACTGATCCCCAGCAGCACATCCCCCGCCTCGCCATATCCGATCACCTGTTGGGCATAGACATAGTCCGCGCCCACATCGTTCAGAATGGCTGTGTTCAGCGCCGTGTGAGCTCCCAGATTGATGGCCGGCAGGCCGCCCTGCAGTCTCTCCGCTAACGCCGCTCCGTCCTCTCCGCCATCGCACAGCGCCGCCCGAAGCTCCCCATCCAGGGGGCGGCGGAGCCGGAAGGCTTTCACCAACTCCCCCACAATGTGGTCCGCATCCGCGCAACTGCCTCCGTTGCCGCAGACCAGCAGCTTACCGCCGTTCCGGTAGGTCCTCTCCAGCAGTGTCACGGTCTGCCGCAGGGGCTCTTCCAGCTCCCGCACAAAGCCGTACTGCTCCAGATACCGCCGCAGAATGCTTTCAGCTGTTGTGTTCATATTTTTCTCCCTTCGGTGCGTAGCTCTCGGGCACATAGTACAGAATACGGTTCCCACCTGTCTCAAAGCGGAAGGGGATCTGCATCAGGCCGCTCAGGGACTCCCGGACCGCCGCCTGCTTCTCTTTCTGCGCATACAGCAGCAGAAATCCGCCGCCTCCGGCGCCCAGCAGCTTACCGCCCAGGGCCCCGTTTTTCATGGCCGTCTCATAGTACTCGTCGATCAGCACGTTGGACACCTTGCCGTTGATCTCCCGCTTCAGGCGCCACTCCTGGTCCAGCAGCCGTCCGAAATCGTCCACATCGCCCTGCACCAGGATCTTCTCCGCCTCGTCCACCATGTCCTTCATCCGCAGCAGCTGTTGGTTCTTCCGCTCTAAGTTTTTCTCCTGTTCCACCTGGATCTCTGAAGAGAAGCGGGACAGGCCTGTGAAGAACAGCAGCAGATTGTCATTCAGACGCCTCTTCTTCTCGTTGGAGATCACCAGCGGGTTCACCTCAAAGCCGTCCGCGCTGAACACGATCTTATTAAATCCGCCGTAGGCCGCCGCGATCTGGTCCTGAACGCCGCCGCTCTCCTGGCACAGCACTCGCTCCAGATAGATGGCCTCCTCTGCCAGGCGCTTCTTGTCTACATACTTTCCCTTCAGGGCATAGAAAGCTGACAGCAGGCCCACCGCAAAGGAGCTGCTGGTCCCCAGGCCGGTCCGGGCCGGCAGATCTGCATCATACAGAACCGTCAGGTCATGCATGTCCAGAAACTTCATGGCGTTGCGGACCGCCGGATGCTGGATCTCCTCGGCATGCTTTGTGTGCTCACACTTTGAGTACATGATATTATTGGCGTATTCAAAAAAGGGCGGCAGATGCCGTACCGTAAGGTAACAGTACTTGTCGATGCTGGTAGAGAGCACCTGCCCTCCGTATTTCTCATAAAAGCCTGGGAAATCCGTCCCTCCGCCAAAAAAGGACATGCGGAAGGGTGTCTGTGTGATGACCATATGGTTCAATTGCCTTTCTTCTTATCTCGTCAGAAACTGCTCGCCTTTCCGGATCCGGTCCCGCCAATAGTCCAGCAGGTCCTCCATGGTCTGCTCATAAGGGATCTCCGGCTCCCAGCCGGTGTGAGCCTTGAACTTCCGGCAGTCGGGCACCTGCAGATCCGCGTCGATGGGCCGCAGCCGCTCCGGGTCCACTTCCACCCGGATATCCTTTCCCACCGGGGAAAAGGATAAGAGCGTGCGCAGGGTATCCCCCACCGTGCAGGTATAGCTGCCGCCGATGTTGTAATACTCCCCGGGAATGGGGTCCACCGTCACCAGCATATAATAGGCCCGGACCGCGTCCCGCACGTCCGCATAGGTCCGCAGGGACTGGAGATTGCCCACCTTCACCACCGGCTCGATACGCCCTGCTTCGATCAGGGCGATCTGCTTGGCAAAGGTGGATTCATGGAACACATCCCCCCGCCGGGGGCCCGTGTGGGTGAACATCCGGGTGGTCATCACCTTCATGCCGTAGGCCTCGGCGTAGTAGCGGCCCAGCAGGTCGGTACCCACCTTGGAGATAGCATAGGGGGAGGCCGGGTGGAAGGGGCACTCCTCATGGATACCCGTCTCCGGCTTCTTCTCCGGCGGGATCTTGCCGAACACCTCCGAGGAGGCGCAGACATGGATCACCGGGTCCAGCCCTGCGATGCGCACTGCCTCCAGCAGACGGCTGGTGCCCAGGATGTTGGTATTCAGCGTGTCCAGCGGCGCATCAAAGCTGGTCAGCGGATAGCTCTGGGCCGCCAGGTGAAAGATATAGTCCGGCCGGACCTTCTCCAACAGCTTGACCAACGACACCGCGTCGTTCAAGTCCGCATACTCAAAAAACACCCGGTCCTTTTTGTTGGCCCTGTCCAGCAGGTGGGACACGTTGTCCATCGGGCTCCGCCAGCGGCAGGCCCCGTAGACCTCCCAGTCCGTATGCTCCAGCAGGTAGTCCGCCAGGTGGGACCCCACCATCCCCGTCACGCCGGTTATCAATGCGCGCATAGGTTTTCCTCCAAAAGATGTTATAGGGTATTCAGCACTTCACAGAGGCCCAGGATCTTTTCCCGTTCCAAAGACGGGTAATTGCCTGTATACAAGCCATAGAAGTGGATCATGTCCGCGTTTTTCAGGGTCGCCGGATCAAAGCCCGGCATCCGCTGCCGCACGAAAGGCTGCCGCGCCATGTTGCCGCCTCCGGCGGTCCCCCGGCGAAATTCCACGTTCTCCGCCCGCAGAAGTTCCGTCAGGGCTTTGAATTTTTCCTCGCTGGGCTGCCGCAGCAGCACTACAAAGGCGTAGTTCACCGCGCCCTCCAGCGCAAAATCGGTAAAATATTTTTCCGGATCCAGGTTCCGAACAAACAGCTCAAAGTTTTCCACCCGGCGGGCATTGTTGGCGTCCAGCCTTTTGAGCTGGCTTAAGCCCAGCACCGCGTTCAGCTCCGTGCTGCGCATGTTGTACCCGGGCACAGCGAACAAAAACTCCGGCCTCAGGTCCGGGTATTGCTCCGCATAGGAGCGCTTCAGGCTCTCGTCGGTCAGCTCCCGCACCATGCCGTGGCTCCGGTACAGGCGGCACTGCTGGTAAAACCGCTCGTCATTGGTGCAGATGACGCCGCCCTCGATGGTGCTCATATGGTGGGCATAGTAAAAGGAGAAGTTAGAGGCCAGGCCGATGCTGCCGCATTTTACCCCCCCCAATTGAAGCGCCGTGGGATTCGCACACATCCTCGATCAGAGGGATATTCCGGGTTTTCAACTCGTCCCGCAGCCGGGGCGTCAGGCCGTTGAAGCCCAGAACATGGGTCAGGAATACCGCCCGGGTCTTGTCAGTAATTTTGGAGAGCACCTCGTTTTCGTCCATGGCCAGGTTGCTCATGTTCACATCTGCAAACACCGGCGTCAGCCCTGCGGCAAACACAGAGGACAGATCGCTGCTCCAGGTGATGGGCGGCACGATCACCTCTCCCGGCCCATACAGATCCCGCAGCGCCGCCATCGTGATATAATTGGCCGAGGCCCCGGAGTTGACAAACACGCTGTGCTTCACGCCCAGCCATTGGCTCCACGCCTCTTCAAATTCCACCACCTTCGGCCCATTCGTCAGCCGGTCCGAGGTCCGGAGGAAATTTATCAAGGC
>CANRHH010000060.1 GCA_947630375.1 uncultured Oscillospiraceae bacterium
TCTCCAAATTTCTTCAACTCATATGCAACAAACCCGCTGTCAGCTTAACTTGGCAGCAGGTTTGTCGACAATTTGAGTGAAGGTGAAAACCTTCACTCTGTTTTTTTGTATCGCCAACCCCTTGCGCGGTGTGGGGCTGTCACACGGTTATAAACGCATTCTCCCGCTCTATATACCGGCAAAAAACGAATACTGCGCAGAGGAGCTGGGGCGAAAAGCCCTCCGTATCCTCTATGATCCAGCCTCCGGCCAGTCCCCGATGCAGAAGGTGCACGACCGGGTGGTGCGCGCAGTCATACAGGGTATAGTTCTCTTCGCTGTCCATGTACAGCTCATATGCCTTCCCCGCCGCGGTCATGTCCGCGTGATCTACCTTTGGCATTCGGCAGACAGGCCATCCGGATTCGGCAGGGTCTGCCCCAGGCGCGTAATGGGGCGTCGCTACGGCATATTCCCTGCCGCCCCCATCCGCCAGCACATAGGCGTGGCTGTCCGCGCGGCCCGGGCACGCCTCCCGGTCCATATTGCGTATGCCGGTGGCGGCTACGCACACTCCCTCGGGGGAAAGCAGCCTTTTCGCCGGGCCGGACACACCGCCTTTTATACACATAAGCGCGTCTTTCGACCCCTCTTTCCGGAGAACCCCCGCCAACAATACGTATCTGTCCATTCCTCAACCTCTTCAAATAAAATATGCCAGCATCCCCAGCACGCCGGAGCCGATCATCACATAAATGGGTTTCACCCTGAAGTGCCGCAGCGCAAAAAGTCCGGCGCAAAACAGCGCTACTGACAGCAGATCGGGGCTGCCCGGCTCCGCCGGCAACGTCCTCTGCCCGTAAAATGAGAGAGTCAAAAGCGACAACCCGGCAGACGCGATCATAGCCACAACGGCCGAGCGCAGCCCGGCCAGCACTCCCTTTACTATAGACAGTCCCCGAAACCGGTAATAGATGTATGCCAGCGCCATCACAATGCCGCAGGAAGGCAATATGCATCCGGCGGTAGCCACAATAGCGCCAGCCGGTCCACTCACCCGGATGCCGACAAAAGTGGCGGCGTTGACAGAAATAGGGCCGGGCGTCATCTCCGCGATCGCCATAATATCCGCGAACTGCGTCATGGTCAGCCAAGGGTGCACGTCCATGACCTGGTGCTGGATGAGGGGCATGGCCGCATACCCGCCGCCGATGCTGAACAGGCCGATCTGGAAAAAGCTCCAGAACAGCTGCCAATATGTCATGCCGGTCTGACCGCCTTTCTCCGGCCAAGAGCCGTGTCCGCCGCCCCCACCGCGCCGCAAAGGAGCATGACCGGCACGATATTGACCTTCCATATCTGCACAGCCACAAAGGCCAGCCCCATAAGGAGCCATAGGACCGGACGCCCCGCCTTTATCACGCGGGCGCCTAAGGTGATCACCACATCGCAGATCACCGCCGCCACCCCGGAGAGCATACCGGTCATGACCAGGCTCACCAGGACATTGTCCCGTACAGCGCTGTAACAGCAGGAGACGGCAGAGATGATAAGCAGCGGCGGCAGGACGGTCCCCAGTACGGCCAAAAGGGCGCCCAGGCACCCGGCCACATGGTAGCCCACCAGAATAGAGGCGTTTACCGCAATGGCGCCGGGGGCTGACTCCGCAATGGCGATCAGATCCATCATCTCCTGTTCCTCGATCCAGTGCAGCTGCCTGACGAACTTTTCCCGCATCAAGGGCACGATCACAAAGCCGCCGCCGAACGTCCCGGCACTCAATTTGAACGCGGCACTGAACAGGGTCCGGTATACCCCTTTCTTTTTTTCCATTCGATCTCCCTCCTGACGAGGCCTATTATAATCCTTGCTTTTTTATGTTGGAAATATTATAATTAAATAATATCAATAAGAAAAATGATATAAGGAGTTCCCATGACGATACGGCACATAAAGATTTTTCTGGCCATCTGCGAGAATGATTTCAATACCACCCGCGCTGCCCAGGTACTGCACATGTCCCAACCGGCGGTCAGCCTGTCGATCCGGGAACTGGAACAGTATTATGGCGTGGCTCTTTTTGACCGGATCGGGCGGCGGCTCAAGATCACCCAAGCGGGTCTCCGCTTCCGGGATTATGCCCTGCATATTGCCCGGCTCTTTGATGATATGGAGAAGGGGATGAAAGACTGGGACGCCTTCGGTCTGATTCGGGTCGGGGCCAGCATCACCATCGGCGCTCAGTTTCTTCCCGGCTATGTCCGGGCCTTCTATAACCGCTACCCGGGGACCCAGGTACGGGCGCTGGTCGCCCCCACCGACCAGTTGGAGGAGAAGATCCGGCAGAACATCCTGGATTTTGCCCTGATCGAGGGCGCGCCCCATGGAGATGACCTGGTCTCAGAGAGTTACATGGAAGATGAGCTGATTGTCATCTGTCCGCCGGACACCTTCCCACCTGGGACCCGGTTGTCTCTGGAGACCTTCCGGCAACAAAACTTTCTCCTGCGGGAAAAGGGCAGCGGGACCCGGGAAGTGTTTGACCATATGACGGCAAGCGCCGGCTTCACAGTGACCCCCATTTGGGAAGCTATGAGCACCACCGCTCTGGTCAATGCTGTGATCAGCGGGCTTGGCATTGCCGTGCTGCCTCACCGCATGGTGATAGGTCCTCTTGAGAAGGGGCTGGTCTCGGCCGTGCAGGTGGAGGGCTTGAGCTTTCACAGGCAGTTTTACATCATCTACCACCGGGAGAAATACCTGACTACCGGGGCCCGGGCTTTTCTGGACCTGTGCCGGAATTATGAGCTGGACTACCCCCTTCCCAAAAGCAACGGTTTGTTTTAAGGCTCTCACCGAAACGACGCCCGGGCTTTGGCCCGGACGTCGTTTTCCTTCTTATCTCTCCGCTTCGCTCTTGTCCTTCAGCAGCTCCACCGCCTCCGTCAGGATCTCGGGCAGGGGGATGCCCATCAGCCCCGCATTTTCCAAAATGCTCAAAAGCTCGTTGACGATGAACGCGATAATGACCGCGTCCCGGATGTAACAAAGCCCCAGCAGGGCATCCAGCCGGGCCCCGATCAGGACGATCAGGAGCGTCATGCCCTTGCGGGCCAGGCCTTTCCACCCGGCCCGGCTCTCCAAGGCCCCGCTCTCGCTCTTGGGCGAGGCGTGGAACACCCCGGCCACCACCAAGCCCGATACATAGTCCCCTGCCATAAAAATCAGCAGAGCCGCCAGAGCCTGATCCCACCCGCCGAGGGCCGCACAGATAGCCCCGCCCAGTAAGCCCAGCGACGTGCAAAGGGTAGCTTTCATTTTACCCCTCCTTTTTCTATTCTTTGATAAGTCTTGTCCAAGTGTCTTTGCCAATTACGCCGTCGTCCTCCAAATCGTGCAGCTGCTGGTACCGGAGCGCGGCGTTTTTCGTGTTTTGGCCGAAATCCCCGTCGGCGCCGTCCGGGCCGCAGCTGTAGCCCCGGCCGATGAGGAGCAGCTGGGCGGCGCGTACCGCCTCGCCCACACAGCCGGAATAGATCTCCGGCAGCTCCACCGTGCAGGTGCTCTGAACGGTGGGCACGCCGCCGTAGGGGTCTGCCTCCGGCGTCACGCTGCCGCCGGTGTCCGATTCGGACACGTCGCCCACCAGGCTCCAGTCCGGCCGCCCGTACCCGGCGATGTTGGACGCGCCCAGGGCATAGGAGCGC
>CANRHH010000061.1 GCA_947630375.1 uncultured Oscillospiraceae bacterium
GCTGCTGGGCATCCGTCGGAACCGGAGCCGCACGGACCAGAGCTGGGAGCGGCAATATGCCGCCGCCAAGCGCTTTTTCCAGGAGCACGGGCATCTTCGGGTCCCAAAGGGATACCCAGGGCCGGATGGAAAGGATCTGAATACCTGGCTGATCCGACAGCGAAACAAGCGGCGAAATGGTCAGATAGAGGAAGATAAAATTGCCCTGCTCAATAGTATCGGCATGACCTGGGCTACTGGCACCAATCCGGTCCCTGAACAGCGCATATAAAAGGAAGGACAGAAATCATGAGGATCGAATTTTCCCCTCCGGATATTTCGGAGTTGGAGATCGAGGAGGTATCCGCTGCCCTGTGGTCCGGGTGGATCACCACCGGCCCTCGGGTAAAGGAGCTGGAGAAAAAACTGGCGGCATATGTGGGTGCGGATGGCTGCGTATGCCTTAATTCCCAGACCGCCTGTGCAGAGATGGCGCTGCGGCTGTTGGGCGTGGGACCGGGGGATGAGGTGATCACCTCCGCTTATACCTATACTGCCTCTGCGTCAGTGATCTGCCACGTGGGTGCCAAGCCCATATTGGTGGATATACAGCGGGACAGCCTGGAGATGGATTATGAGCAGGTGGCCGCGGCGATTAACGGACGGACCAAGGCTATTATCCCTGTGGATGTGGGCGGTGTACCCTGCGATTATGAGGAGTTATTTTCTCTCGTAAAAGAAAAAAGTTATTTATTCAATCCATCCTCTGAACTCCAGGAGGCGCTGGGGCGGGCGGCCATTCTGGCAGATACGGCCCACTCTCTGGGCGCATCCTGGAGGGGACAAATGACCGGGAGCATGGGGGATTTTTCCTCTTTTTCCTTCCATGCGGTGAAGAATCTCACCACAGCGGAGGGCGGGGCGTTGACTTGGCGGAGTCTGCCGGGCGTAGATAACGAGGAACTTTATCACCAGGTCCAGCTTTATAGTTTACATGGGCAATCTAAGGATGCTCTTGCAAAAACAAAATTGGGCGCCTGGGAATATGACATTCTCGGCCCATGGTATAAGTGCAACATGACAGACATCATGGCGGCCCTGGGTCTGGCCCAGCTGAAACGCTATGAGGGAATGTTGCGGCGGCGGAGAGAGCTAATCGAACGGTATGACGCCGCATTCCGGCCATTGGGTGTACAGAGTCTGCCTCACTATACGGGGGAGCACCGTTCTTCCGGGCATTTGTACATCTGCCGGGTGCCTGGCATTGGGCCGGAGCAGCGAAGCGGCATCATTGAAAAAATGGCGGAGCGGGGGATCGCCTGCAACGTGCACTATAAGCCTCTGCCTATGATGACGGCTTACAAGGCCCTGGGTTATGATATCGCAGATTTCCCCAACGCCTATGACTATTTCAAAAATGAGATCACCCTGCCGCTGCACACCCGCCTGACGGATGAGGATGTGGAATACGTGATCGAACAGTTTGCAGAGATCATAAAAACGCTCCCGAATATTTCGGGGGGGTACAGCGGCCTGAAATAGAATATGTAATCTGGCCCGTACTGCCTGCCTTTTGCAGAAAGGAGGCGGCGTGATGGGCTGGAAAATAATCCCCTTTGAGAAGAAGGTGTGGCTTTCGTCCCCGACGATGCACGGGGAGGAGCTTCAGTATATAAAGGCGGCCTATGAGAGCAACTGGATGAGCACCGTGGGCGAGAATATCGACGAGACGGAGCGCCTGGCCCGGGAGCTCATCGGCTGCAAGGCGGCCGTGGCCCTGGGCACCGGCACCGCAGCTTTGCACTTAGCGGTAAAGCTGGCAGGGGTGCAGCCCGGGGACAAGGTATTCTGTTCAGATATGACCTTTAGCGCCACGGTAAACCCGGTGACCTATGAGGGCGGCGTGCCTGTCTTCGTCGACTCGGAACGGGAGACTTGGAACATGGACCCCCGGGCTCTGGAGAAGGCCTTTGCGCTGTACCCAGAGGTGAAAACAGTGGTAGCCGCGAACCTGTACGGCACGCCGGGGAAACTGGACGAGATCTCTGCCATCTGCGAGGCCCACGGGGCTACGCTGATCGAGGACGCGGCGGAGTCCCTGGGGGCCACCTACAAAGGAAAACCCACCGGGACCTTCGGCAAGTATAACGCCATCAGCTTCAACGGGAACAAGATCATCACGGGCAGCGCCGGAGGGATGCTGCTGACGGACGATGTGCAGGCGGCCAACAAGGCCCGGAAGTGGAGCACCCAGAGCCGGGAGGCGGCGCCCTGGTACCAGCATGAGGAGATCGGGTACAACTACCGGATGAGCAACGTGATCGCCGGGGTGGTGCGGGGCCAGTTCCCCCACCTGCGGGAGCACATGGAGCAGAAGAAGGCCATTTACTACAGGTACAAAGAGGGATTCAAAGACCTGCCGGTATCTATGAACCCGTTTATAGAGGGTGAGATGGAGCCGAACTTCTGGTTGAGCTGCCTGGTGATCGATGAAGAGGCGCTGGCCCGGCAGGTGCGGAGCGACAGCGAGGCGCTGTATCTGCGCGAGGCGGGGAAGAGCAGCCCCACGGAGATCTTAGAGACGCTGGCGGCGCACAACGCGGAAGGCCGGCCCATCTGGAAACCGATGCACATGCAGCCGGTGTTCCGGATGAACCCGTATGTGACAGCCTCCGGCAATGGGCGCGGAAAAACCAACGCCTACATCGCGGAGGACCGGGGCGAGAACGTGGGGGAGGACATCTTCCGCCGCGGCCTGTGCCTCCCCAGCGACAACAAAATGACCAAGGAGCAGCAGGAGAAGATCATCGAGATCGTCAAGAGCTGCTTTGCGTGAGGACGTGAGCGCAAAAGGTGTACGAAAAGTACGTAAAGCGAATATTGGACATCTTTTGTGCGTTGGCGGCCATGACGGTGTTCAGCTGGCTGTATCTGCTGATTGCGCTTTTGGTCCGCTTCAAACTGGGGTCCCCCGTGCTGTTCAGGCAGCCCAGGCCCGGGCAGATCGATCCGGCGACGGGCCAGGAGCAAATCTTTACCCTGTGTAAGTTCCGAAGCATGACCGATGCCCGGGATGAGGAGGGCAATCCGCTGCCCGATGAGCAGCGGCTCACCAGGTTTGGGAAGCTTCTGCGGGCCACTTCGTTGGACGAGCTGCCGGAGGCCTGGAACATCCTGAAGGGGGACATGAGCGTGATCGGTCCCCGGCCGCAGTTGGTGCGGGACATGGTGTTCATGACAGCGGAGCAGCGGCAGAGGCACCGGGTACGGCCGGGGCTCAGCGGTTTAGCCCAAGTGCGGGGCCGAAACGGCCTGGCCTGGGAGGAGCGGCTGGCGGCGGA
>CANRHH010000062.1 GCA_947630375.1 uncultured Oscillospiraceae bacterium
CGGGCAGCTAAAGGGCCCTTATGGGGAAAGTTCGCCGCCGGGTCCGGTCAAGGTTACATTGACAAGGATATGCCTGTCTGTTATAATAATAACAACATGTTATGAACGGTCGGAACCCCCACACAAAACGAAAAAGGAAGTGATCGATTTGCAGCTGACCGCTGAGCAGCAGGCCATGTTAAACGGTGAAAAAGGGGAGATCATGGCCAAGATCGTCAAAACGCTGGTCATGTACGGGGACACCTTCGGGGCTGAACGGATGGTGCCGGTCACAAGTAAGTACGGGCACACGGTCATCAGCTTCGGGTTGAAGGTGATGAGCCCGGTATACGATCTGTATGACCAGCTGATCCAGGCAGGGCTCCCCCAGGGCCAGAAGTTTACCGCGGACCCCCGGCCGCTGGACAAGCATGTCCCGGCCTCGTTTCTGGACAATTTCGTCTTTCGGAAACTCATGTACACCCAGCAGGAGCGCTACGAGGAGCAGCTGAACAAGCTAGGCATCACCGGCGAGGACGCCTACACCTGCGCCTGCTATCTGGACCAGGTGGGCAACAAGCCGGAGAAGGGAGAGATCCTCTCCTGGGCGGAGTCCTCCGCCGTGATCTACGCCAACTCGGTCTTGGGGGCCCGCTGCAACCGGAACTCCGGGATCCTGGAGCTGATGGGCTCCATCGCCGGCTTCGTGCCGGAGTTCGGCCTGCTGACCGACGAGGGCCGGAAAGCCACCTGGGTGGTGGAGGTCCGGTGCAAAAACCGGCCCGAGGCCCAGCTTTTGGGCTCCGCCATCGGCATGAAGGTGATGGAGGAGGTCCCCTACATCAAGGGCATGGGCCCCTGGCTGGGGACGGAGCTGGACGGCGCCGCCTGCGCCTATCTGAAGGATATGGGGGCCGCCGCCGCTTCCAACGGGGCCGTAGGGCTCTACCATGTGGAGGGGCTCACGCCGGAGGCCAAGGAGCAGTGCGAGGGCCTGATCGCGGAGGGCGCCAAGGTCTATGTGATCGACGACAGCGAGCTGGAGCGGGTGAAGAACAGTTACCCGGTCATATGGAAGAACCCCCAGGCCAAGCCCCAGCTGGCTTTTGTGGGCTGCCCGCACATGTCCCTGCAGCAGCTGCGGGACTGGACGGACGCGGTGGCGTCCGGGCTGCAGACCAGCGGCCGGCAAAAAGTGGCGATCCCCACGGTGTTCACCGCCCCCAGCGCGGTGATCCGGGAATTTGAGAAGGAGAGCCGGGCCGCTGTGCTGAAAAACGCCGGGGTGGTGCTCAGCAGCATCTGCCCGCTGATGTACATGAACAACCCCCTCTGCAAGAGCAAGGCGGTCATCACCTCCTCCAACAAGCTGCGGACCTATACCAGCGCCCGGTATTACACCGAGGCGGAGATCCTGAACATGATCACCGGGAAGGAGGGTGGAAAATGAGACAGTTTCAAGGCCGCGTCGTGGTCCCCGGCCAGTGCACCGCTGAGGCCCTGGTGAGCAGGGGCGGGTTCAATACCCTGGCCAGCTACCAGATGGCCCTGATGTTCGGGGACAAGGAGGTCAAGTGCGGCGACCAGAACAACCCCGATCTCTATAAAAAGCCCATGCTGGGCAAGGCGCTCTGCCTGCCCATGACCATCGGCTCCACCACCGGCGGCATGGTGCTGTATACGGCCTGCGCCATGAACAAGCAGCCGGCCTGTATGCTTTTCTCCATGCCCATCGACTCTCTGGCCGCCTCCGGCGCTATTTTGGGGGCCGTGTGGACCGAGGGAAAAATGCCCGTGGTGGACAGCCTGGGCGAGGAGTTTCTGGCCTATGTGCAGACCGGGATGACCGTCACCGTCGGCCCGGACGGGGTCGTCACGGCGGAATAAGTTCCCGGCGGACCTATACATTCAAAAGGCGGCCAAGGAGGCAACGTGGATATTAAACAGTTGGAACACTTCATCGAGACCATGCGGACCCGGAGCTTCACCCAGGCGGCCGCCAGCATGTTCATCACCCAGCAGGGGATCAGCAAAAGCATCCGGCGGATGGAGGAGGAGCTGAACGTCCCCCTCTTTTCCCGGTCCTCCACGGCCATTGTGCCCACCAAATACGCGGAGAATCTGCTGCCCTACGCGCTGGATATCGTCACCTCCTATAAAAACGGGCTGGCCGTGATCGACGATCTGCGCAGCCAGAGCAAGCGGGAGCTCAGGATCGCCGTGTCGCCGGGGGTGATGAATATGCTGTCCTCCGGCCTGTTCACCAATTTCATCACGCAAAACCCCTCCATCGATGTGGTGCTCCATGAATATCCCGACAACGTGCTGGACAAAGCGCTGGAGAACAATTTGGTCGATGTGGGCCTGTGCATCATGCCGGTCAACGAGGAGAAGCTGACCGTGCACCACATCCGGCGGGAGCCCACCCGTTACATTCTCTGTGACAAGCACCCTCTGGCCAGCCGGGAAAAGATCTCCATCGCCGATTTAAAGGACGAGCTGCTGATCGGCTTCGGCTCGGCCAACAAAGGCCACTCGGTGCTGGAGGAACAGTGCGCCCGCTACGGTTTTAAGCCGAAGATCGGCATCCAGACCCAGGACATGCACATGATCGAGGAGCTCTGCCGGAAGAATATGGGCATCGGCTTCTATGTGGGGCCCGGAGACACACAGATCCCCGGGGTGAAGATCATCCCGGACGCCGGAGGCGACTGGTTCTACAGCATGGGCGTGGTGACCAACAAGGGCCACCCGCTGACAGAGCCCATCAAGAAATTCATTTCCGCCATGAAAGATTGGTAAAATCCTATAAGAAGGACGCAAGGGGCTGTAGCAAAACGGCCCAGAAAAAACAACACCGAGGACTGCAAGAAACAGTACCCCGGTGTTGTTTTTTG
>CANRHH010000063.1 GCA_947630375.1 uncultured Oscillospiraceae bacterium
CATTCATCCATCTTTTCTACCCCCCTCCTCCATTATACCAAAAAGCCCGCCTTTCGGCGAGCTTTTTTGACAGGCTGTCAAGCCCTCCGGCCAAAAGGCCGGAGGGCTTGGTTTGATAAAATGGGATCAGTCCGCAAAGAGCGGGGTGGAGAGATAGCGGTCGCCGGTATCCGGCAGCAGGGCCACGATGGTCTTGCTCTTGTTCTCCGGGCGCTTGGCCAGCTGGATAGCCGCCCAGACCGCCGCGCCGGAGGAGATGCCCACCAGCACGCCCTCAGACCGGCCCACCAGCTTGCCGGCGGCAAAGGCGTCGTCATTCTCCACGGCGATGATCTCGTCATAGATCCCGGTGTTCAATACCTCCGGCACGAAGCCCGCGCCGATGCCCTGGATCTTGTGGCTCCCGGCTGTGCCCTTGCTCAGCACCGGGGAGGAGGCGGGCTCCACCGCCACCACCTTCACAGCGGGGTTTTGCTCCTTCAGATATTCGCCCACGCCGGTGACGGTGCCGCCGGTGCCCACGCCGGCCACGAAGATGTCCACCTTTCCGTCGGTGTCCTCCCAGATCTCCGGCCCGGTGGTGGCCTTGTGGACAGCGGGGTTGGCGGGGTTCACAAACTGGCCGGGGATGAAGCTGTTGGGGATCTCCTGCGCCAGCTCGTCAGCCTTGGCGATGGCCCCCTTCATGCCCTTGGAGCCCTCGGTGAGCACCAGCTCCGCGCCGTAGGCCTTCATCAGCTGGCGGCGCTCCACGCTCATGGTCTCGGGCATGACGATGATGATCCGGTATCCCCGGGCGGCGGCCACAGAGGCCAGGCCGATGCCGGTGTTGCCGGAGGTGGGCTCGATGATCACAGAGCCGGGCTTGAGCGCCCCTTTGGCCTCCGCGTCGTCGATCATGGCCTTGGCGATCCGATCCTTGACGCTGCCGGCCGGGTTGAAATACTCCAACTTAGCCAGGATCCTGGCCTCCAGGCCCTGGTCCTTCTCTATGTGCGCCAGCTCCAGAAGCGGCGTTTTCCCGATCAACTGGTCGGCAGATGTAAAGATCTTGCTCATGATGTATTCCTCCTGCACAGAAGCGGCCGGTCAAGCGCCGGCCTGTATTAACCAACCTTTCAGATAGGTTTATAGGGATTATAGCGCGGCACTCCGGCTCTGTCAAGGGTTTTTTAAAAAATTTCTGATTGATTTTCCTATTTACCGGGTTATATAATAGGTTTATCGCAAAGAGAGGAGGGCGCCGGTATGTTGATCTCGACCAAAGGGCGCTACGCGCTGCGGATCATGGTGGACCTGGCGGAGCACCAGTCGGAGGGATTTATCCCCTTAAAGGAGCTGGCGGACCGGCAGGAGATCTCAGAGAAATATCTGGAGAGCATCGTGCGGATGCTGGTAAAGGCCCGGTTTCTCAGCGGCCTGCGGGGCAAGGGCGGCGGCTACAAGCTGACCCGGCCCCCGGAGCAGTACACGGTGGGCAGTATCCTGCGCCTGACGGAGGAGACGCTGGCCCCGGTGGCCTGCCTGGAGGAAGGGGCCGGCGTGTGCCGGCGGGCCGGGATCTGCCGCACGCTGCCCTTCTGGAAGGGGCTGGACAAGGTCATCGCCGACTATCTGGACAGCAGCACCGTGGCCGATCTGATGCGCCGGGGCCCGGAGGGCTACGATTACGTGATATAGTCGCGCCCGGCGGCAGGCGGAAAAACGAAAAATCGAATCGAGCATTTCAAAGGAAATCAAAGATTTCCGGCGATTTTAAGAGAATTGCTTTTGAAAATTAAATTCGGTGTTGACAGGCCATTTTTCCTGTGGTATAAAAGAGGAGCGCGTGAAAGGCGCTCGGATCGTTCATTTTTTATTTCTATATGGAGGCACTCGAATATGTCCACGACTATGGTCACCAAGGAGACCGTTACCCGCAAGTGGTACGTCCTTGACGCCGCCGGGAAGCCCCTGGGCAAGACCGCGGCCCTCGCCGCCGATATTCTCCGCGGCAAGCTGAAAACCGATTACACTCCCCACATCGACTGCGGCGATTATGTCATCGTCATCAACGCCAAAGACGCGGTCCTCACCGGCAAGAAGCTGGAGCAGAAGTATTACCGGACCCATTCCGGCTACCCCGGCGGCCTGAAGGAGACCCAGTACAAGCATCTGATGGCTACCAAGCCCGAGCTGGCCATGAAGCTGGCGGTCCGCGGCATGCTGCAGAAGAACACCATCGCCCAGTGGCAGCTCAAGCGGCTGAAGGTCTTCGCCGGCGCGGAGCACAGCCACGCGGCCCAGAAGCCCGTTGTCTGGGATCGTTAAAGGAGGTAAAAAGAGATGGCAACCTATAAGACCAAGAAGCCCTATATGTACGGTACCGGCCGTCGGAAATCCTCCGTGGCCCGTGTGCATCTGATCCCCAACGGCAGCGGCGTCATCACCATCAACGGCCGTGATATCGACGATTATTTCGGCCTGGAGACCCTGAAGCTCATCGTCCGGCAGCCCCTGGTCACCACCGGCACCCTGGGCAAGGTGGATATCGAGGCCACCGTCTCCGGCGGCGGCGTGTCCGGCCAGGCCGGCGCCATCCGGCACGGCATTTCCCGGGCCCTGCTGGTGGTGGACGAGAATTACCGTTCCGCTCTGAAGGCCGCCGGTCTGCTCACCCGCGACCCCAGAATGAAAGAGCGCAAGAAGTACGGCCTCAAAGCCGCACGTCGCGCTCCGCAGTTCAGCAAGCGTTAATTTGCATAGCGACCTTCAACCGCCCGGCCAAATGGCCGGGCGGTTTTTTCATTTCCTGTATGAAGGGGCTGTAGCAAAACGGCCCTGAAAAAACAACACCGAGGACTGCAAGAAACAGTACCCCGGTGTTGTTTTTGTG
>CANRHH010000064.1 GCA_947630375.1 uncultured Oscillospiraceae bacterium
GCTGCTGGGCATCCGTCGGAACCGGAGCCGCACGGACCAGAGCTGGGAGCGGCAATATGCCGCCGCCAAGCGCTTTTACCAGGAGCACGGGCATCTGAACATTCCGAAATGCTACGAGGGCGATGGGGGCAAGAGCCTGGGTTCCTGGCTCATCCGGCAACGGGAGAAGCGCCGGGAAGGCAGCTTGAGCCCGGAGCGCGTCGCTCTGTTGGAGGAGATCTGCATCTCCTGGGTCGGGCCCAGGAGCCGGACAAGCGCCTATAAAAAATCAGAGAACAGAGCGCGACTATAAACGCAAGAGGTTTGAGCACATGGTATTTCACAGCGGAGGAAAACGGATTGACCTGTTTGCTTGGGGCCGGAAAGGGGCGGACAAGCCCACCGGGACAGGCGCGGAACGGGACGAGAAAGAGTACTGCGTCCTGTGCCACGGGGACACCGGATATCGGAAGACGACCCCAATCGACCAGCGATCATACTATGTGGAAGGCTGTGGACAGCTTTGCGAAGACTGCTATATGGAAACTTACTTAGTCCCAAAATCACACGACAAATTGGTGGGAATGGACAGATGGCAATCATAAGCCCGGAACTGAAAATCGTGGAGAACGGAGCCCCGCTTGAGGAGCGGAGGGAAAAAGAGAAGGTCATACTCCCTTTTGAAAAGGAAGGGGAATACTTTGTGGAGCCACTGGGGGAACTGCCGGATAAGCCGGTGTATGACTTCTTCAAGCGTCTCTTTGATATCGTCTTTTCTGCCTGTGCGCTGCTGGTGCTGGCAATTCCAATGGCGGTGATCGCGGTGCTGGTGAAGTGCAGCTCTCCGGGGCCGGTGTTTTTCCGGCAGGAGAGGCTAGGGATGAACGGGGTAAAATTTAAAATTTTGAAGTTCCGGACCATGGTCTTGGATGCGGAACGGGACGGGGCCCAGTGGTCCAAGGGGAAAGAGGACAAGCGGGTGACGCCGGTGGGAGCGGTGCTGCGGAAGGTACGGGCGGACGAGCTGCCGCAATTCTTACTTTGCCTGACAGGGAAGATGAGCCTTGTGGGGCCGAGGCCAGAGCGGGAGTGCTTTTACGATGAGTTTGAGACCTATGTGCACGGTTTCCACGAGCGGCTGAAGGTGAAGCCGGGGATTACGGGCCTGGCCCAGGTAAACGGCGGATACGATCTGAAGCCGGAGGAGAAGGTGGTCTGGGATATGGAGTATATTAAGAACCGCTCTCTGTGGCTGGATCTGAAGATCATATGGAAGACAGTGCTGATCGTACTGACGGGACAAGGGGCGAAGTGAGAATGATCTTTGAGGAATACTCTGTCCTGATGTCTGTATATTACAAAGAAAATGCAGATTTCCTGAAACAAAGCATGGAAAGCATCCTCAGGCAAACGGTTCCTACAGATGATTTCGTTCTGGTTTGCGATGGACCATTAACAGAAGAACTTGATGCGGTGATAGAACGGATGCAGGACCAAATCGGAGAAATACTGCGGGTAGTTCGTTTGAAGAAAAATGGCGGGCTAGGGAAAGCGCTAAACGAGGGATTGAAATACTGCAAGCATGAAATTGTAGCTCGCATGGACAGTGATGATATTTCATTGCCGGACAGATGTGAAAAACAACTTCTGGTTTTTAAAAAAGATAAAAGGATAGACATTTGCAGCGGGACTGTTTCAGAATTTATTTTATATCCGGAGATTCCGGATGCACTACGAGTTGTGCCAGAGACGCAGGAAGAAATTATACGATTTGCAAAATGGCGCAATCCTTTCAACCACCCTTGTGTCATGTATAAAAAAAGTGCTGTACAAACAGCAGGAGGTTATCAGGACTTCTATCTGTTGGAGGATTACTATCTATGGATCAGAATGATTCTGAATGGGAGCCAGGGCTATAATATTCAAGAAGTTCTGCTGCATATGCGCGCTGGAGAAGGAATGTATAAACGCCGGGGTGGTATGAAATACGCAAAATCTCAAATTCGTCTGTTGCGATTTATGTATGAAAGCGGGCTTATAAAATATAATGACTTCCTACTCGGAGGAGTCTTGCGCGGGACAGCGTCTATTTTGCCAAATACATGGCGAAAAAGTTTTTATAAATCTGCATTAAGAGAATAAGAGGCTTGTGAACAATAATGAAAATTGGAATTTTGACATATTATGGCGTACATAATCATGGCGCAGTGATGCAGGCAAATGCATTAAAACAAGTCCTGGCAGAAATGGGGCACGAAGTAAGTTTTTTGTCGTTTGACAGAGATTATAGATATATCTCTTCTCAGCAGAGAAACAAGTACCAGATTAGTTTGAAGAGCATCCCATTTTACGTAAAGTATATGTGTCAGCGAGGGTTGCCAAATATTCTTTACAATGTAAAGAAAAGGGGAACACTTGATCGGTTCAGAGCGGAGTGTATGGGGAATCTGGTACCATATTCAGAATTTCATGGGGATGCTGTCATCATCGGAAGCGACGAGGTATTCAGCCTTGAAATCGGCTTCAATTCCATGCTGTTTGGATTGAGTCTGCCGGTTGAAAAGCGGCTTAGTTATGCGGCTTCCTTTGGGCCGACCACCCTTGAAGATATCGAGCGCAAAGAAATGACGGACGCTATCGCTGTGGGGCTCAAAGGGCTCAGTTCCTTAGGCGTGAGAGATCGCAATTCTCAGGATTTGGTTCAGAGCATAACAGGGAAGAATGCTACCCTTGTCTGTGATCCGGTAATTCTCTACGGTTATAAAAAGGAGATGTCCGGAGATATAGCCTGTGGAAAATATGCGGTCGTCTATGCCTATGACAGCCGTATGAATGATATGCAAGAAGTTGAGCAAATTAAGGCATTCGCTAAAAGTATGGGGCTGAAGTTGGTTTCAGTTGGCTTTTATCATCCTTGGTGTGACAGAAACGTGAATGTGAGCCCGTATGAGCTTTTGAAGTGGATCAAAGGGGCGGAAGTGTTGATCACGGATACCTTTCATGGAACAGTTTTTTCTATTATTTGTAACACCCCGATGGTTGTGAAGCTGAGGAATAATTCCAATAAATTACACTTTTTGCTGGAAGAATACGGAATAGAGGATCGGATTACAGAAGATTTTTCCAATTTGAAGGAATTAGCTGCGCAACCGCTGGATTTTGAAAAGATAAACAAAATACTTGAAGCAAAAAGAACTGCGTCAAAGGCTTTCCTTTGTGAGGCGCTGGGAGAAAGAACATGACAATAATAGGAGATAGAGAATACTGCACGGGCTGCGGTGCTTGTGCGCAAGCCTGTCCTGCTCAATGCATCAGTTGGGTTCATGGAGAGCTGGGGTTCAGGTATCCAACTATTGACCCAGAAAGATGTATATCTTGCGGCAAATGCGAGAGCGTTTGTCCTATTGGGATGCAAGCTAAAAAACCAGATTATTGCAAAGCTTACGCAGCTGTCAATCATGAAAAAAACCTTTTGATGAACAGCACCAGCGGAGGTGTTTTTGCCGCTTTAGCAGAGTATGTCCTGGCAAAGAACGGCGTTGTATATGGCAGCATGATGCAGCCGGATATGACGGTACAACATGTTCGGATAGACCGGTGGGAGCAAATTGACAGGCTCCAGGGGTCAAAGTATGTCCAGAGCGATACCAACAATACCTTTTCTATGGTGGAAGAGGATTTAAAGGCAGGGCTTTTGGTGCTCTATACAGGAACGCCCTGTCAAATTGCAGGACTAAAAAAATTTCTTGGAAAAACATATAGCAGTTTGCTGACCGCCGATTTAGTTTGCCACGGAGTGCCGTCTCAGGCCTACTTTACAAAGTTTATTAAAGGGGTGGAAGAAGAACGGAATATAACAGTCACGGACTTCTTGTTCCGAAGCAAAAAGAATAAGGGCTGGGCGCTCAGTGGAGAATTGCAGTACTTAGATAGCTCTGGACAAAGCAAAAGCGAGCCGGCCCATTATTCGGACTCCTATTATTATTATTATTATTATCTGCGGACATCTATATATAGGGAAAGCTGCTATTCGTGTCCATATGCCTCTTTAAATCGCCCGGGGGATTTTACCATGGGAGACCTGTGGGGAGCAGAAGGTCTTGGATTGAAGCTGAATATAAAAAATGGGTGTTCTCTGCTGCTGGTTAACAGTCAGAAGGCTTCTGTTATATTGCCTAAATTGAAATTAGAAGTACAAGAGTTGCCGATAAATTTGGCGATTGCGCATAATAACCAATTACAGCATCCTTCAGTTAAATCAAATGACCGCCCAGAGCGTGTGCGGGAATATGAGGAGAATACGGCTGCCCAGATGCAGAAACGTTTTAAAGCAGAAAACAGAAAAGAAATCTTTATTGCTAAAGCAAAATATGCCGTCCCTACATGGGCGAGAAATATCCTGCTGGCAGTGAGGTATAGGATAAAGTGAATGCTTGAGAAAAAAGAGTTTGAAGCGTAAAGAGTAAACAATAAAGGGAAGGTTACATGCAATATGAGATCATCTAATAAAATAATAATCCTTTTTTTCATAAATTCTTGTAAACGCAGTGGACCGACACAAATCTTGCTTAATATAATTGCTCATATAGACAGAGAGATCTTTGAACCATATTTGATCACACTGTACAAAGAAGATGAAACATCACGTCTCAATGAGTTTCTACCGATTATAGAGAACCACCTTTTTGTTGAAACTTCAAAGCTCCAAATTCTGACGGGTACGGATAGAAAACTGCGGGAGGCAGTAGAAACACTAAATCCGGATATCATACACTCTCATGGAGCGTTTTCAGATTATGCAGTGAGCAGAATCGCTTTTAACAACCATATTATTACTTCTCACAATTTCGTATATGACGACTATCCCGCAAAGTATGGAGCGCTTAAAGGGAATGTTCTTGCAAAAATACATCTGTGTGCTATGAGAAATGCAAGAGTGATATGCTGTTCCAAGAGCCTTTCGGAAATTTACCGTAAAAAGTTAGGCCTTGAATTTGGGTACATTTGCAACGGTGTAGAGACAGACAAGTTCTTTCCTGCGCCGGATGGAGAAAAAATCGCAATCAGAACAGAATTGAATATTCCGGCGGATGCTTTTGTGTTTATATATACGGGGTCCTTTATACCGAGAAAAAATGTCTCTTTTCTGTTAGAAGTTTTTTCAAAGCGATTTAAAGAAATAAGTGAAAAAGTGTTTTTATTGCTAGTAGGCGGTGGCGTTCAGCTTAAAGAACTAAAAGAAAAATATAAAAAACAAAGAACAATCCTGTTTACTGGCCCGGTGAGAAATGTAGAACGCTATCTATGGGCTGCGGACATATATATATCTGCAAGTAAATCTGAAGGAATGCCCTGCGGTGTGCTGGAGGCGATGGCCACGGGATTGCCGGTCATATTGTCGGATATTCCGCAGCATAGAGAGCTGTTCGAAACGAACGAAAATATCGGGCAGATGTTTCGCCTAGGAGAAGAGAAAGACTGCCTGGAACAGATCGTGAAGCTTTTGAATGAGAGTCTGGAGCAAATGAGCGCAGAAGCGTTGAAGTGTGTGAAAACTTGCTATGATGCAAGGTCTATGAGCCAGAAATATCAGGCAGAGTATTTAAAAATTTGTGAAAAACATCGGCAAAACCAGGCGTGAAGGAAAAAAGAAATATGGTCTATGTATTTAATTTAGCCCTTATTTTTTTATATGCATTTGTTTTGAGATGCTGTCCGTTGGAAAAGAAAACAAAGGATATCGTTTTTCTGGTCCTTTGTTCAACGCAATTTGTGCTAATTGCAGGGACAAGGACGCCTTATTCGGGGGTCGATACATATACTTACTATACCATATTTGCTCAAATTCACCATTATAGAAACCCGCTTGCCATACCAAATCGGGATATGGAGCTTTTATATTGCGGGTTATGCTGGATTATTGGTCATCTGGGGTTGAGCTTTGCCTTTGTTAATTTTGTGATGGCTGCTCTCACCATGATATTCCTTTCTAAAGCAATTTACCGGATGAGCAGGAATGTTTTCTTCAGCATTTTCCTTTTCGTAGCTTTTTCTTTGTTTCAACAGATGATGGGGCAGTATCGCCAGATCCTGGCCTTGGCGATCTTCTTGTACGCGCTGTCTCTTTGGATAGAGGGGAAAAAGACGGAAACATGGATATACCTGCTGCTGGCGTCAGGTTTTCATATCTCCGTATGGTCAGTTATTCCTCTCTTTTTCATGGCAAATGTTAAGTTAACGAAAAGGACTGTTTTTTTATACTTTTTAGCGGCCGCCATAGCGCTCCTCAGCATGAATGCGATCTATTCTCTCCTTTTGCATACTCCTTACGCCAACTATGTAGGGAGTATATACGATGTGATAGGGCAGAGGTCAACGATCCTTAACCTGCTGGTTCGTCTTGCACTGCTGATATTTGTGGGCTATTTTTACCAGACGATCAGCAAAAAAAGAGAAGATATAGATGTTTTCTATCATATGGCCCTATGCTGCACGGCCCTCCAGATTCTAACGACCCGCAGCAGTTTGTTTGGAAGGATCACGACTTACTATTTCAGCGCTTATCTTGTCCTGATTCCAGAGATCGTAGTCAAAGGCTATAAAAAGGTAGAGAACAGACAAATTTTAAGCCTGTTTCTTCTGGTCATGTTCCTGCTTTGGTACTATGTGTATTTCCATGCAAATCTGGAATCCACGCACTATGAGAGCTATCTATTTGGTTAGGTTAAAGAAAATATCAGTGGAGTTGTTAAAAAATGAAAATAAAAATTTCCAGGGAATAATATGAGGAACTTTTAATGGAAACCCTTATGATATAGGAATTGAAAAAATTTACGGATATGTTCTGCTTTTTGGCGGAATCGAATGGATAAAGTATAAAAATTGTATAATTCTTAGAGAGGAAACATGATGAGCTGCAAGGTTGCTGAATTTATTGGGAGTATTCAAGACAGCGGAGCAGAAACCTTGGTCAAAGATTATCTGTTAATGCTGGATAAAAGCAAGATAAAGTCGGTACTAATTGTTTTAAGGAGAAATGAAAACTCTGCCAACGACCATGTCCTTGCAGAGGCAGGCGTGAAGATAATCTCCTTATTTAAACACAGTGAGGTCTTGTGGAAGACCATCCAGAAAATCAACTATTGGTGGTATGTGCCATTGGCTTTAAACAGGATCATTACCGAGGAAAAAATCGAGGTTTTACATATCCATTCCCAGCTGTTGAAGTATATCTGTGCAATCAGAAGCAAGCTAAAGCAAGTGAAGCTGCTTTACACATGCCACAGCTTACCGGCAAAGTATATCGGAAAAGAGCGGCCTTTGGAGCATTTTTGCGCAAAAAAGCTAATTCGGGACAACGGCCTGAGATTTATCGCGCTGCACGAGGATATGCGTAAAGAAATAAACAACATGCTAGGTGTAGACAATACGGTGGTGATACGCAACGGCGTTGATTTACACCGTTTTAGAGATGTGAAGGAGGAGAAAAGTGACATTCGGAAAAAGGAGGGAATTCCGGAGGAGGCATTTGTTATCGGCCATGTAGGCAGATTTTCTCCGGAAAAGAATCATGAATTTTTACTTAATGTATTTCAGAAAGTGTTGGAAACCAGAGAAGATGCTTTCTTGATCCTGGTGGGTGCCGGGCCCAGACAGACTGAAATTGAGGAAAAAATTCAAGATATGGGCATTCAGGACCGAGTGCTTATACTCTCGCACCGTTCCGATATTCCACAGCTGATGAAGGCCATGGACGTGTTTGTGTTTCCGTCCATATATGAGGGGCTAGGCATTGTGTTAATCGAGGCGCAGGTGGCGGGGCTACGATGCATCATATCAGATATAGTCCCTCAGGAGGCCTTTCAAAGCGACCTGGCTGTACCAATGAGCCTGAACGCCTCTCCTGAGGAGTGGCGCAAGGTGATTCTTGATGAAACAGTGAAGGGACCATGGAAAGGGAATCTTGATTTATATGATATGAACCGAGAAATTAAACGGGTGGAAAATCTTTATATGGGAGAAGAAATATAATTAATCCACTTTAAATAGGAAAACCCAGTATGATTAGATAAATACAGCGAATCTTGCTGAATGGTATGGCGATTTATTTTTATAAAAAATGCTGTACAGTTTATCAATTTCCCCGCAGAAAGGGAGTGTGATCCTTTGAAATCCTTAGCAAAGAACTCAATATATAATGTTATCTACACAACAGCCAACATTATTTTCCCCCTTCTTTCTTCCATGTATGTTTCTCGAGTATTAATGGCGGACGGTGTTGGTAAGGTTGCGTACGCGCAAAATATAGCGTCATATTTCGTCCTTCTCGCGGCGTTGGGAATACCTGTATATGGAATAAGAAAAATAGCAGCTTTTCAAGGAGATAAAAAAAGGACCAACCAGATTTTCACACAGCTGTTTGTGATCAATGCTATATCAACTGTTTTATCATCAGCAGCTTATGTGATATTCATTTTCGCAATAAAAGGTTCTCAAAAAGATGTAGTCCTTTATCTATGCGCCGGCCTTCAACTGCTCTTTAATTTTTTTAACATCGATTGGCTATACAAGGGGAAAGAAGAATACGAATATATTACGCTGAGAAATATATTTATCAAAATCGTATCATTTATTGCGATCCTCCTCTTTGTAAACACAAAAGATGATTTTATTACTTATGCTGCTATTACAGGAGCTGCGCAGTGCGGGAACTACCTTTTTAATATCGTTCACGCTTTTAAATTTGTGAATTTCGACTTTAGCGATTTTGAGATAAATGTACATATCAAACCGCTAATGATCCTGCTTGCGGGGATGTTCCTCTCTACTGGGTACAGCATGATGGATGTCACGATGTTAGGCTCAATGGGAACCAATCGGGCTATTGGCTTCTATAACAATGCGCACAAAGCGATTAATGTTGTTGTGTCAGCCTGTATAGCTGTTTCGGCGGCATTTTTACCAAGGCTGTCCTATTACTATATCCATGACCGAAAGAAAATGGAGGAGTTAGTTGGATTCGGGGGACAGGTTATAACCTTTTGCTCGTTGCCGGTAACAGTTCTTATCGTGATGCTTGCGCCGGATATCATGCAGTTGCTTTTTGGAGCGGAGTTTCTTCCGGCTTCGACGGCTTTAAGGCTCATGGCCATGCTGATCATTGTCAAAACTTTTGGAGATCTCTTCTGCTACCAACTTATTATGGCAACGGAAAGTGAAAAAAAGCGATTGCCGGCAGCTGCGATCGCTACAGCTGCCAATATTTTGCTAAATGGATTGATGATCCCTGTTTGGCAAGAAAAAGGTGCCGCTGTGGCCTCTGTTATCAGTGAGATCATTGTCAATGGATACCAGATACTCTATCTTAGAAAAATTATTCACCTTCCGGTCTCCTGGAAGGCAATCTCTCAAGGGGTTATTGCTTCTGCGATTATGGGTGTCTCAATATTTTTTGTGATGCCATTGGTGGAGGATCTGCTTTTCAGATGCGTAGCTTGCACACTGATCGGTGGATGCGTTTATATAGTTATGAATTTTATAATGCATAACCACATCGTAGTATATGGGGCGAATGTTGTAAAAAAATACCTGGATATAATCTGATGTTCACAAAAGGGAAGAAACAATGCGGCTAAAGAGAATAGTAAAAAGATGTTTAAAAGGGGCGGAGAGCCTTCTTTCTCTCGGTGCTTTTGCCTTAAGCGGAGCCAGCGAGAGAAACCGCGTTCTTTTAGAGAAGCTGCGCGGGGCTTATAAGGGAAAGCGGTGCTTTATTGTCTGCAACGGACCAAGTCTCAGAGCGGAAGATCTGACAAAAATATATGAGCATGGTGATCTGTCGATCGGAATGAATGCGATTGCAATGATCTACGATCAGACACCTTGGCGCCCCACTTTTTTATCTGCAACGGACGATGTGGTCTTTGTCAGGAAAAACAAAGAACTGGTCAAAAACTGTGAGTGCGGGTATAAGTTGTACGACCGAAAACGCTTCCTGAAATCGTTGGATGCCAAGGGAAACAAGCTTTATTTGGGGTTTGACGAGTCGCTCGGGCTGCTGGATGATCCCCGATTTTCAAGCAAGGATGCACAAAAACTGCCTTCTATTGGAACCTCCGCCTATGCCATGATAGAATTTGCGGCTTTTTTAGGCTGCACCGAAATGTATATTTTAGGCTGCAATATGTCTTATGCCGTTAATCTGAACCGGGACGGGACCATTACCTATAACGATTCCGGGCAAGATCATTTCGTAAGCAAGGAAAAAGACTATACCACATCTTCAAAAGTAAATCCGGTGCCAACATGGCAAATGGAGGTCGCGTTCAATCATGCCGCCAAATATGCACGGGAGCACGGCCTGAAAATATATAACGCGACGAGAGGCGGAAAGTTGGAATCCTTTGAGCGGGTTGATTTTGACACTTTGTTTTGAAAGGAGCGCGGAAAATGAAAGATGACAATGAACTGCTGCTTCACAAATTTATTGTGTTTTGCGGAGATCATTATAATCCCCTCGGTGTGATCAGAAGTCTTGGCGAAAAGAAGATACGACCGGTTGTGATCCTTGTTGCGAAGGAACCTTGGCTGATTCCTCTGTCCAGATATGTCGGGAAACTTCATCAAGTGGACAATATAGACGACGGGCTGCAGATACTGATAGACGTGTATGGCAACGAAAAGTATAAACCGTTTGTCTACACATGCAGCGATGAGATCGCCTCGTTGCTGGACTTGCATTATGACCTTTTGATCGACAAGTTTTTCTTTTTCCACGGCAAACAAAAAGGGACAATTACCCATTATCTGGATAAAGGGAACATCTCTGAGCTTGCGGTTGAAAAAGGCTGCAAGGTCCTGCGCTATGAAGTGCTGGAGGCGGGGCAGCTTCCTAAATCTCTCCGCTATCCAGTCATTACCAAAGCGATCAATTCTACGCTATATAGATGGAAGGCCGATTCTTTCATATGTAAAGATGAAGGTGAATTGCTGGAAGCCTACAAGGTCATACGAAGCGAAAAGGTTTTGGTTCAGGAATACATACATAAGAAGAACGAATACTGCGTAGACGGATTCAGCTATAACGGGGGAGAAAATGTAGAAATTCCGTATTATACGAATTATCTTCGCTTTTCTGATATTAGTTATGGCGGATATATGGTAATACGTCCTGAAGTTGATAAAAACGTATACAATCAAATAAAAAGTATACTTCAACAAATAGGGTTTACTGGAATTTTTGAAGCGGAATATTTAATAGACAATAATGATGAATTGTTCTTTTTGGAAGTAAATTTCAGAAATTCTACATGGAGTTATGGTTATACAAAAGGCGGATATAATATGCCTTATCTTTGGGCAAAAGCCTGCATCGAAAAACAACTAAATTTAAAGTCTATAAAACATAGAAAGAATATAATTGCAATGGCTGAAGCGGAAGACTTTGCCATGGCCATAAGAGAAAAACATATGAGCGTTCTGTCATGGATAAAAGATTTTATAACAGCAGACTGCCATTTTTTTTCAAATTGGAAGGACCCTAAGCCAGTATTTGGAATGTTATATAGATTTATTATAAAACGAGTAAGAATATATTTGATTGATCGTTTTATTTAGGGGGATTTTAACTATGAAAGGGCCGGAAAAAAGCAACACATCTGTTTGGAGTTCAAGATTTGGTTATCTTATGGTTGCCGCGGGTGCAGCAATCGGGCTTGGAAACGTGTGGAAATTCCCTTATCTTGCTTATCGAGGGGGCGGAGGAATTTTCATCGTTGTTTATATTTTAATTGTGTTACTTCTTGCTGAACCAATGGTGAATATGGAAACAGCCATTGGACGGAATGGAAAGGCTGACACAGTTACTGTATATGAAAAAATAAATAAAAGATGGGGATTTATTGGCTGGATGGCTAACATCTGCACGATAATGATAAACTTCTTTTATGTCGTTGTCGGTGGATGGGTTCTCCGATATGCACTACAGTTTATTTTTTCAGGAGATTTCGGAAATAATCCTAATGATTTCTTTCAAAGCTTTATTTCTGCTCCAATTCAGCCTATCATTTATAGCTTTATTGTTTTATTTATAGTTGCAATTTTACTTCTTTTTGGAATTACAAATTATGTTGAAAAGATTTCAAAAGTAATGCTACCCGCCCTATTTATCTTACTAATTGTATGTGGCGTTTATGCTTGCCTTGTAGCGGAAGGAGCCTTAGAAGGACTAAAATATTATCTGCTCCCAGATTTTGGGAAAATGAATGTAAAGGTGTTTGCAGACGCGGCGACTCAAGTTTTATTTTCTGTTGGAATTGGTTGGGGTATTTTTACAACACTTGGTGCTAACGTGCCGGATAGGAATAATATTGCCAAAGATTCCCTTATGATAAGTCTTATGGATACCGTTGCTGCGATACTTGCAGGTTTTGTGATAATTCCTGCAGCATTTGGCGCGGGAGTAGATGTTCAGAAAGGACCTGCGCTGTTGTTTGATGTAATGGCAGGCATATTTAGAAATTTCCCTGGTGGTAGACTTATTGGTTCATTGTTCTTTGTTGCGTTACTATTTGCAGTATTTAGTTCATTGTTTAGTTTTATAGAAATCAGCATTCGTACATTTGAAATAAAGTGTAAACTTGGTAGAAAAAAAGCTGTTTTTGTTTCCACAGCTGTGATAGGTGCGGGAAATATACTGGTTTCACTTGGATTTGGACCGCTTAGAAACGTTAAACTACCTTGGCCTTACATTACAGGTATTGAGTATTATGGATTTTATGATTGGTTTGATTGCTTTACTGCTTATGTGTTACTTCCGCTCGGCTGCTTGTTTACTTGCATCTTTGTTTGGAAGGTCTGGGGCTGGAAGGGTTATGAAAATGAACTTACGGCAAATGGGAGAGATGGAAAGTTGACTAAATATGAGAAAATCCTTACGACGGTTGTTGTTCCCGCCCTTATGGTTATTGTCTTGCTAAATGTGTTTGGTGTAATCAAATAGAGGAGCGTAAGAGATAAGTTGTATGAAAAAGAAAGAATGTTTTAAAACCCAGCTCTCAATCATTCAGGAAGAGGGACTTCAATGCGTTTTGCAGATTAAAAACGATAAAACCGGCGTTTTTCGTGAGCCGATCATCATCGTAGCTGACCCGTTCCTTTTCATACATAATGACACCTTGTTTCTGTTTTATGAGCAAAAGAAGCTGCACCATAATGGGACTATTATGATGCGGCGAACGGACGATCTAACGCATTGGTCTGATCCCGTTGAGGTGTTGAGCGAATCTTTCCATCTGTCATATCCGTGGGTATTCGAAAAGGACGGAAATATCTACATGATGCCTGAAACGTGTGGCGACAAATCTGTCCGGCTGTATGAGGCGGCAAATCCTGAGCTTACCAAATTCACGTTTGTGAAAAAACTCATCGAAGAAAACGGGCAGGATCGTTTTGAAATCAGTTTTTCAGATTCGTCGGTCATCGTTCGGGATGGGATTTATTATTTGTTCACGACGATAAAAGTTGGTGAAGTCAACCAACTGCACCTCTTTTACGCAGACGATCTGATGGGGTCATATCACGAACATCCCCAGTCCCCGGTTTGCGTGAGCAACAAGTATGGGCGAAACGCGGGATCTTTTATAGAACACGATGGCCGAACATATCGGCTGGCCCAGGACTGCGAAAAGAGATACGGGGACAATATTCATATTTTAGAAGTCAAAGAATTGTCTGTGAATTGTTACAAGGAAGAAGTGGTAAAAGAAAATATTTTTGATCCCCATGAAGAATTTTATCGCCTTGGCGGCCATCAGTTGAACATTGCGGAATTTAAGGGCGAAACAGTGATCGCTACAGATGCGAAAGAGTATCATTTTTTCTTTGTGAACAGATTGTTGCATAAGATAGTTATTTCCTGACGTTGCGAATCGGAAAAACTTTAAGATAAAGGAGAAACGAAAAAATGAAGATAATCGGCGTGATTCCAGCGCGCTACAAATCAAGCAGATTTCCGGGGAAACCGCTGGCAGATATCTGCGGGAAACCCATGGTATGGTGGGTACACAATGCGGCGAAGCAGGTTAAAGAATTGGACGATGTCTATGTGGCAACCGACAGCGACATCGTCATGAAGGAATGTGAGAAACACGGTATTCAGGCACTTCTTACTTCGGACCGGCATAAAACACCGAACGACCGTATTTATGAAGTGACAACCAAAATTGACGCGGACATCTATGTTGTTATTTTGGGTGACGAGCCATTGATCACCCCGGACGTCATCTCGGCGGTTATTCCCGACGAGCGTGAAATGGAAAGATTTTATGTGACAAATCTTGTGTCCGAAATAAAAAATCCGGTAGAGGCTATGGATTATACTAACAATAAGATTGTTGCCAACAGCGATAATGAAATCATCTATGCTTCTAGAGCGCCTATCCCTTATCCTAAGGGTTCTATGGATTTTACATACCGAAAAATTTTGGGAATTTCTGCCATGAGCAAAGAGGCACTGGAATTTTACCACAAAACTCCGCGTAGCGCGGTAGAAAGGGCGGAGGAAATCGATCTTTTGCGTTGGACAGAACACCACAAACGGGTGCTGGCAATTGATCACGACTGCAAAATGCTTTCCGTAGACACGCCGAAAGATCTGGAGCAGGTCAGACGGATATTGACCGAAAAAATGCAGGTGGGTACAACAACTGTAATGGGGGGGTACAACGGCTGTAGTTTAGTTGTACTATCGGTGCTATGCCTCCTTAAGGGAGGCGTGGCTGCGTGAAGGTAATAGGTGTTATTCCCGCACGCTACAATTCGACCAGATTGCCCGGCAAACCGCTCGTAGAAATTTGCGGAAAGCCTATGGTGTGGTGGGTTTATCAGCGTGTTATCACGGTAAAAAAACTTGAAAAGGTGTTTGTTGCCACAGATGACGAAAGGATAGAGACAGCCTGTAAAAACTTGAATATTCCAGTTGTCATGACTGCCAAAACACATCCGACGGCGGCTCACCGTTTGCAGGAAGTTTCCGAATCGATAGAAGCAGATTTCTATGTTCAATTGAACGGAGATGAACCGCTGATAAACACAGAGGCAATTGAGGCTGTAATTCCCGATGATGTCCCCCAAAACATAGAGTTTGGCACGAATATTATTACTGAGATGGACGACCCGGCTCAGGTCATGGATTTATCTAATATTAAAATGGTGTTTGATGATGCAATGAACGCTTCTTATATGTCACGCGCCCCTATTCCGTATCCATTTAAGTCGTTGGAGTTTAAATATTATAAGCATGTAGGTATTATTGGTTACAATAAGAAAATGCTTGATTTTTATAAAAATACAGAACCCGGTAGATTTGAACGAATAGAGGGCATCGATACCTTGCGATTTTTAGACTATGGCAAACAATTAAAGCTATTTTTCGTGCCGTCTTGTAAGAGCTTGTCTGTGGATACCGACAAGGATTTAGCGGAAGTGCAAAAAATAATTATGGGGAATGAAGATAAATGGAGACTAAAGATTTAAAGCTGCTGGACTGTACATTGCGGGACGGCGGATACATAAACGACTGGAGATGGGGCTATCAACAGGCGAGAGCCATTATCCGCGCACTCGTTCGGGCGCGGGTGGATGTAGTAGAAGTCGGCTTTTTGCGCAATGTGGACAAGTACGACCCGGATGTCACTGTATGTAACTGCATTGAAGAATTGAACAAGCTGCTTCCTGCAGAAATTGGTTCAACGATGTTTTCCGCTATGGCAATGTGCAGCAACTATGATATCAACAAGCTCAGTCCTTATTGTGGGCACGGTATCGAGATGATCCGCATTACCGCACACGATTACGACATCGCCGAGGGGCTGGATTTTGCTCGAACAATTAAGGAAAAGGGCTATAAGATCAGCATCAATCCAATTAATATTATGGGCTACTCGGATGAGCAGATATTGAAAATCATAGCGGAGATCAACGATATTCTTCCATATCAGTTTTCCATTGTCGATACCTTCGGTAGTATGAAACGACGTGATCTGGATCGTATAGCGGCGATTGTGGATCATAATTTAGATAAAACTGTTCGTATGGCACTTCATCTGCATGAGAATATGTCGCTGAGCTGCTCACTGTCACAGCGGTTTGTGGATATGCACCTGAACAGACCAATTTCGGTGGATGGCAGTCTTATGGGTATGGGACGTATTCCCGGAAATCTGCCGATAGAGCTTGCGGCAGATTATCTCAATGAAAATGCAGGTAAAACATATGATATTGACTATATGCTCGATGCAATTTACGATTACATCGAGCCGATAAAGGGAAGGTCAGAGTGGGGCTATACACCTGCGTACTTCTTATCGGCAAGATTTAATCTGCATCGAAATTATGCAGAGCATTATCTCAAAAAGGGAACGCTCACGAGCAGAGATATTCATCATATTTTGTCTCGTGTCGATCGAGCGAAGACAACGGTATTCGATGCTGAATACGCGGATAAGTTGTATGATGAATTTATGAATAATCGCATTGATGACAGCGCCGCCTGTGATAAGATGAAAGCGGAATTTTTAGGGCGCTCTGTGGTTATTATGGCACCGGGCGCTTCTTTGAACACATACAGCGAAAAAATACACAGATATATTAAAGAAAATGATTCTGTTGTATTGACGGTAAACTTCGTGCCGGAAGAATTTCCCGTTACATATGCTTTTTTTGCAAATAATAGAAGATTTGAAAGTTTTGCCAAGGCAAACTGTCACACAATTGTAACTTCTAATCTTAGCGAGCATAAAGCCGATTATTATATCGACTATAACAGTGTGTCCGGCGCGTTTTCTGAAGGCTGCAACAGTCTGATTATGTTGTTAATGCTTTTGCAAAGATTGAATGTAAAAAAGGCAGTGCTTGCGGGAGCCGACGGATATGATGACAATGAAAAGAATTATTACAATACAGGATTAACCAGTTATAGAAAATTTGGGAATCAGTTTAATATTGCTGTAGCACGAGCGTTCAAAAATTTGGATATTGAAATAGAGTTTTTAACACCTTCTAAATATGATATGGAAGTGTGAGAGCGAAAATGAATCTGCGGTATTTGATAATTGATGTCGATGGGACAATGACGGATGGCGGCATTTATTATGATGACCATGGAAACGAACTAAAGAAATTTTGCACACGCGATGCTGCAGGATTCTTTGCTGCTCATTTACTCGGGATTAAAGTTGTAGTGTTAACTGGAAGAAAGAGTGCGGCTACCGATCGCCGGATGAAAGAGTTAAAGGTGGACTATATCGTTGAGAATGTACATGACAAACGCACTTTTTTGGAAAATTTTATGACGGTTCATTCACTTTTAAAAGAAGAAGTCGGATATATTGGCGATGATTTGAATGATCTTTCAGCAATGAAGATAGTTGGATTTGTCGGGTGCCCAGCGGATAGTTGCACGGAAGTAACCAAGCTGGCCAATTACGTCAGCAAGAAAAAAGGGGGCGAGGGAGCTGTGCGAGATGTTATTGAGCATTTGCTTCGGGAAAACAGTGAATGGGAAGAAGTAATCGGTCAAATATATAGATCAGGAGTATAAATATCAGGAGAGGCTGTAGCAAAACAGCCCGGGAAAAAACAACATCGAGGACTACAAGAAACAGTACCTCGGTGTTGTTTTCGTGGTAAAATTTTGGTGTGAAACAAACATTACCGCATGAATATTATGGCACATGCAGGCGGAATGTGTAAGAGAAATAGGCCTTCCGTGCCCCTATCTTAGCATCTTCCTCCGGGCTTGTCCAGACGTCCTGTCGGCACCTGCCGTATCCGGGATTATATTCTGTTGTGTAGCGGTACCGAAGATGCCGACGATACACATCTTCCGGTATGCCAGGATAATCATATTCCCCTGCCAGAGCTGCGCACCAGGGGCAGCAGCCCCCGTTTATCTTGCGGGCGATCCGGGGCCGCAGTCCTTGCCCGCCCCTGGGCCTCCACGTTCCACCGGAGAGTGCCGTCCACCGTGCGAATAACGGAATTATTTTGCAACAAAGCACCCATAGACGCAGTTTCCTGCACGTCTATGGGTGCTTTGTTATAAACGGACGGTCCCGGCTCAGGCCGGGCACTGTTTGCCGGTGTGGTCGATGATGGTCTCGCCGGTGAGGAGGATCTGGGAGATGGGGACCACGGTGTAGCCGTCGGCGATGAGGCTCTCTAAAATGCCAGGCAGGGCCTCGGGGGTGTTCTCGGCCGCATTGTGAAACAGCACGATGCTCCCAGGCTCCACGCTGCGCAGGACCCTGCGCTGAATCTCGTCGGCAGAGATGCCCTTCCAGTCCAGGCTGTCCACGCTCCACTGGATAGGCGTCATGCCCATGCCGGTGATGGCCTCGATCACATGGTCGTCATACTCCCCGTAAGGGCAGCGGAAGAGGGTAGGGGTCATGCCGGTGATCCTGGCGATCTTCTCATTGCAGGCGGTGATATCCGAGACGATCTCCTCGCTGCTGAGCTTGGAGAAGTGGGCGTGGCTGGAGGAGTGGTTCATCACCTCGTGGCCCGCATCGGCCAGAGCCTTGACGGACTCGGGGTACTTATCCACCCAGTCTCCCACTACGAAAAAGGTGGTCTTGACGTTGTACTTGGCCAGAATGTCGATGAGGGTCTGGGTGTCCTCGTTGCCCCAGGCGGCGTCGAAAGAGATGGCCACCACTTTATCCTCCCGCTGGGTGCTGTATATGGGCAGCTTTCGCTGGGAGGCGGCCACGCCTACAATGGACGGGCTGTTCACGGTCCAAAAGATCAGCGCTATGAGCAGGACCATGCCCAGCCCGGACAGCAGCCCCCGGTGCTTCTGTATCACTTTCCGGATGTCTATCAAAGCTCATCACTCCTTTTGGTACATCCTATGACAAGCCGGGGGCCATTATTATATGAAAAGTCCCAAGCCGCAGCCGGTAAGGCCGGGACTTGGGACTGCTTTGGTTTACATAAAAGAACGGCGTTTTCCGTCTGCCGGGGGGACATAGCCCTCTTTGATCTCCGGGCGCTTTTCCCGGATGCGGCTCAGGGCCAGGTCGGCGTCCTCCTCCTTGTTGATGATCAGATTGGCAAATTCCTTCTCTCCGTGGACGAGGATCAGCCGGTAATAGTAGTACGCGGGGCTGTCGTCCGGCGCGCATTCGCTGATGCGGATAAAGATCCGGTCGATATATGAGTAGGGGACAAAGTACTTGACGCCTAAATCCCGATAATACAGGCCCAGTTTGCCCGGGCGCACCCGGCGGCCTATTTCCTCCGTAGCGTTGTAATCCGCCACATGAGCCTCATCCCGGATGTATTTTTTATCAGGGTCTTTGAATTTCAACCCGCCGAGTCCGAACATGAATGCTGCCCTCCCTGTTTTTCTTTCCGGAGCCTGTACGCGTAGAATTTATCCGGAATAAACCGGGCGAGGAGCACCGCAAGGACCCCGGCCACAGTCCCCACCAGCAGGCCGCCCAAAACATCCGACGGGTAGTGCACCACCAGGTAGATCCGGGAGACGCCCATCAAAAAGGCGAATACCAAGGCAAGCCAGCTCCAGCGCTTTTTCCCCAACAGAAACAGCGGCACCATGGAGGCAAAGGCCGCCGTGGTATGGCCGGAGGGAAAGCTCATATCGCTCTCCACGTGCTGCCCCATCATCTGCCAGAGCGGATAGAAAAAGCCGTTTACATCCGCGTATGGCCTTGGCCGCGCGACGACCACTTTCAGATACAGGTTGGTAAACAGGGCGCCGATGGCCAGGCCCAGCAGCATGGCCGTGCCGAAACGGCGGGTCCTGCTGAAGAGCATCAGGAGCAGGGAGAACAGAATCAGGCAGATGCCGCCCTTCCCGAAAAAGGAGATCAGCTCCATCAACGGGGTGAGCAGCCCGCCGGAGATCTCATACAGCCGGTGCACGGCCTGGGTCACCCCTTGGTCAAACCCGGCAAAGGTGCTGTTGAGCCACTGGGCAGCGGCGGTCATAGTCGGCATAGGCGGATCCTCTTTTCTATAAAGAATATATTTATTTTAACATAGCTTGCCCCTCAAAGTCTACCACAATTTGAATAAAGTTGTCCCACAGGCACAAACTACCGGTGCAGTGATTTTCTGACTGGAGGTACGATTATGAAAAAACGCATGTTCTCTGTGCTCGCGCTGCTGCTCTCGGTGCTCCTGTTCGCCGCTTCTGCGGCGCCGGGCTTTGCCGAGGGCGGGGCCCCGGTGGCGGAAAATCTGGAGCTGACCACCTACCGGAATGTGTCCGTCGGCGGCAGCCTCTCGGGTTTCGACCCGGAGGGGGACGCGCTCAGCTTTGAGATCACCACCCAGCCTGTCAAGGGAAGCATCCAGCTGAAGGCCGACGGCAGCTTTATCTATACCCCGGATGAGGGAAAGAAAGGTCGGGATTACTTCGGCTACAAGGCCCTGGACGGGGACGGGAACTACTCCCAGGAGGCCACCGTCATCATCCGCATTGAAAAGCAGAAAAAGGATGTGTTCTACGCGGATATGGCCGGGCGCGGAGACGAGTACGCCGCCGTGGCCCTCAGTGAATACGGGATCTTTACCGGGGAACAGCTGGGCGGGGTCTATTGCTTCCACCCGGAGGAGACGGTCACCCGGGGAGAATTTATCAGCATGTGTATGCTGGTATCCGGCGAACCGGTGTTCGGAAACGTCCTCTCCACCGGCTATGCCGACGACGGGGACATCCCTGCCTGGATGAAGGGCTATGTGGTCACCGCGGCGCTGTGCGGCATTGATTACGGCCGCTCGGACGAGGCCGGCGGCGTTTTTGACGCCGATGCCGCGATCAGCCGGGCAGAGGCCGCCAGGATCCTGGACCGGGTGATGGGGGTGGCCCAGGTCAGCTACCTGCAGCCCGACGAGGAGCTGGAGCCCGCGCTGGCCCAGGCCTGCGTCAACCTGAGTGCCCACGGGATGCTGCAGGGTACAGCGGGAATGGACAACAGCCTCAAGCGCAGCGAAGCGGCGCAGATGCTTTCTGCGGCCTTGACGCTGCGGGAGAGCCGGGTAAAATAAGCGCAAAAAACTTACGCTGCCGGAACCCGGCAGCGTAAGTTTACATAATAAAATTTACATAAGGCAAGAACCAAACTTAAACAGGACTTTTTGCAAGGGCTTTAGCTGGCCGTAGCAGGTCCGAGTCATCCCGTCCAGCAGAGCGCGGCCTTTCTTCAGCTCCTCCTTGCTGGGCTCATGCTG
Source organism: uncultured Oscillospiraceae bacterium (assembly GCA_947630375.1). Lineage (GTDB taxonomy): Bacteria > Bacillota > Clostridia > Oscillospirales > Oscillospiraceae > Limivicinus. The sequence goes on from CANRHH010000064.1 coordinate 21,241, forward strand.
GCTGAAGGCGGCCTTTTCGGCACAGATGACGATCTCCTGGGGGACCTGCGGCCCGTAAGCGGAGACCTTGACCGCCTGTTTCCAGATGGCGACGGCGGCCCTCCGCCGGTCGGGCGCCCGGCACCGCCGGGCGGCGGCGCTCAGCAGCAGCAGGCGGCGAAGGGGGACAAGGGAGGCCAGCAGCAGCACGGCGGCCGCGATCCCCAGAGCCTTCCACGGGAAGACAAAGGACGTTCCCGGTTCCTGACCGGCTCCGTCCTCCGGGCCGTCCATTCCTACGGGCAGGCCGGCCGGGCCGGGAGAGGCAGGCGCGGCGGAATCGGCGCTGGGCTCCGGCGTGGGGACGCCGGGTTCCTCCTCCGGACTGGGACTCTCCGGCGGCAGCTCTTCCGGTGCGGGAGGAACGATCTGCTTCGTGATCTCCACAGGGACCCAGCCCAGACCGTCGTTGTAGACCTCCACCCAGGCGTGGGCGTTCTCCTGGGTGACCTGGGTGTATTCGCCGGGGACAGCGGTGAAAAGATAGCCCTCTGTCAGCCGGGCGGGGATGCCCAGAGCCCGGTACAGAGCCGTGGCCGCTGTGGCAAAATGGAGGCAGTAGCCCCGGCGGGCCTCGGTGAGAAAATAGACCGCGTAATCGTCTGAGGGGTAGGGCTCGGTGTCCAGGTCGTAGACCCCGGTATTCCGGACATATTCCGCCACATCCTCCACGATGTTCGGGGAATCGGCGGACAGCTCCGCCCGCTGGGCGATCCCCGCCAGGGCATAGCGGCTGGTTTCCGGCAGGCGCGTGTAGTAATCATGGGCAAACCCCCGGTATGCCAGCTCAGCCTGGACATAGTCCTCCGGCAGGCTCTGGTTCTCCGGGTCCAGGTCATAATAGGTGACGCTGTATTCAGGCTCCCCGCCGGAGGGGACCAGGCTGTCCGAGCCTTGGGAGAGGGGCGTGTAATAGGGCAGATAGAGAAAATCCTGGGGCGTGTCCGGGCGCAGCTGCATCTGGTGCGCACTGCCGGAGGCCTCGGCGGCATAGGCGGCAAAGGCGAGAGAGGAGCCGCCCTCCGGCTCTCTGGCTTCCCGCCAGGAATTGCCGGTATAGTCCCCATGGGAGCGGGTCCGCAGATAGACGTAGCCGCTCTCGTCCGCCAGCACGCTGAGGACCGGGTCATCCGTGAATTTATAGCCCTTGGTCAGGTCCAGGGTCACAGGGGCCGGGTCCGGCTGCGGCGCCTGGCCCTCCGGCCCGGGGGACGCGGAGGGAGAGGGAGTCGCCTCCGGAGAGAGGAGAGAACGCGCGGAGTCCTTCATCCAGTCGCGCAGAGCGCTGCCGAGGCTGTTAAAGCGCTGGCTGGCCTCGATATCCTTCTGGGTGGCCTCATATTCCCCCGGCCGCTGGATCACCAAGATCAGGCCCAGCAGCAGCGTGATGGGCAGCGCGGCGGCGAAGACGGCGCGGCCCTGGGGACTGTCCACCCGGTAATGGCCGCCGCCCGCCGCCAGCAGCGCCCAGAACAGCACGATCCCGAAAACGAGGGGGATGCTGGGGCTGCCGGTCACCAGGATGCAGCCTAAAAAGGGCGGCACCGTGCCCAGCAGGGAGAAAAACACGCGCCCGCCTCGGGAAGTGAGCCCGGTGGACAGATACGAGGCCAGCAAAAAGGCCGCAAACAACAGCACCAGCGTGTGGTTGCCGGAATAGTTCGCGTAACTGTAGACCCGGCTGCCGGGGGCATAGAAGCGCTCATAATAGGCCCCGGCGATCTTGTCAAAAAGGTCCATAAGCTGGGCGGCCAGGTCCTCGCCGTAAAGCCGGTAGGCGGCATAGAGAATCAGGGCGGAGAGAGGCAGACCCAAAAACAGACCCCGGCGAAAGTCCGCGGAGATCCATACGCTGAGGCAGAGCGCGCCCAGCCACAGCGGGGCGGACCCGCTGAAGGTGAGGCCAAAGCAATCGGTGAAAAAGAAACTGAAAGAGAAGATATAGAGCAGCAGCAGGAGCAGGGTAGAGGAGCGGTTCAAAAGCCGGTTCATCATAGCTTTACCTCCTGCCCGGACACCAGAAATACACAGCGGGCCATGGCCCGGTTAAAGGGGCAGGGCGGCGCGGGCGGAGAAGAGAGAAGCCCGATTACGGCCTCCCGGGCCTGGGCCTCGTTGGTGACCGCAAACTGCCGCGGCCCCACCACCGTGTGGGCCAGCTCCATGCGGCAGAGCTCCAAAGACATCCAGTACAGCGTCTCCAGGCCCCGGGTCAGATCCCCTTTGCCGGTGAAGACCAGAAAGATCTCGTTGTTTTCGCACACGAGAGGCTCCCGGACGATCAGACTGTCGGTCTTGGAGCTGAGCTTCCAGTGGATGCTGTTGACCATGTCCCCGGGCCGGTAGGGCCTGAGCTCGTGCTCCTCGGAATAGCCCCCTCCGTATTTGGGCTTGAGCCGGACCCCGGCGCTGACAGCCGCGCCAATGTTGGGCGGGGAGGGGGGCTCCACCGCCTGGGGCAGCACAGCGCAGGACGCCTCCAGCACCTCCCGGCGCCGGATCCGCACCATGCCCAACAGGTCATAGCACTCCCAGCTCCGCACCCGGCAGACCAGCAGGCCGCAGTCCGCCGTAGGCAGGGGGAGCGTCCCGTCACAGGAGAGGATGCTTCGAAATTTATAGGTTTTCCGGCTCCGCTGGCCGGTAAAGCGGTTCTCGATCTCCAGCTGGAGCTTGATAAGGCTCAAGGGCAGCAGGCTGCCGGTGTTAAAACCGATACAGAGCTTGTTCTCTTCCCCCCGCACACAGCTCTCCGGCAGGCCGAGCTCCAGCCGCAGGGCCAGCATGGAGGGCAGAGACAGGAGCAAAAGCAGCAGCGGGACCGTGATCGCCGCGGCCAGCAGATAGCGCCCGAACCAGCCCACATAGGCCAGACGAAAGATCCAGGCCACCCCGATGGAGGCCAAATACAGCAAAAAATGAAAGGTGGGCATATATTATTTGATAGCCGGGGCCTTGACAGAGGCAAACAGCTCCTCCATCACGGCGGCCTTCTCGTTGGAGGTGGGGTCCTGTTCCCAGAGGAGCCGGTGCTCGATGCAGTCGGAAAAGATAAAGTGCACGTCCTTGGGCAGCACATAGTCCCGGCCCTGGATCCACGCGGTGGCCTTGGACAGGGCGGTCAGGGCCAGGGAGGCCCGGGGGCTGGCCCCCTGGAGGATGCGGCTGTCCGCCCGGGTCCGGGCACAGAGCCGCACGATATAGTCGATCATCTCATCCTTGATATAGACGTCTTCCACCTCCTGCCGCAGGCGGAGCAGCTCGTCCCGGCTGACCACCTGGGTGACGGCGTCCAGCGTGAGGCCGGACTGGCGGCGCTTGATCATCTCGATCTCGCTGTCATGAGAGGGATAGCCCATGGAGAGGCGGAGCATAAAACGGTCCATCTGGGAGTCCGGCAGCATCTGGGTCCCCTTGGCCCCGGTGGGGTTCTGGGTGGCAATGACGATAAAGGGCTGGGGCACCGGATACGTTTTGTTGTCCACCGTCACCTCGCCTTCCTCCATGGCCTGGAGCAGGGCGGACTGGGTGCGGCTGGTGGCCCGGTTCAGCTCATCGGCCAGAAAGAGGTTGCACAGAACGGCGCCCTTCTGGTAGTTCATGGCGCCGGTGTTCCGGTCATAGATCGAATAGCCCGTGATATCGGAGGGGAGCACGTCCGGAGTAAACTGGACCCGGTTGTATTCCAGGCCCAGAGCTTTGGAGAGGGAGACGGCCATGGTGGTTTTGCCCACGCCGGGGATATCCTCCATGAGAATATGCCCGCCGGCCAGGACGGCCAACAGGACCTTGATCAAGACCTCGTCCTTGCCGACGATGGTCTTGCCTACTTCGCGGATAATCAGCCGCGCGCTGCCGATGGAGTTGATAGAAGCCATATTACCTCTCCGAAAAAGAATATTTTTTTGGATTATAGCACTTCCGGGCGGTACATACAAGTTTTTTAGCAAGAATTAAGAAAAAAATCGGCAGATCGGAGAAATGTTTCTTAAATTTTATAAAAATTACAAATTCCCTCTTCCATGTTCAGAATTTTGGGTTATAATAGGGTTACATAACATTTGCCCCGGCCACGATCGGGATCCGGCCGCGGGCACAGAGGCATGGGATGAAGAAGAAAGATAAGAACACGGCCAACACGGCCGGAGAGGGCGAGCCGGAGGCGCAGGAGCTGAGCTCCGCGCCGGAAGGCGAGAAGGTAAGCAAGAAAAAGAAGCGGCTGAAAACCGCCCTGCTGATTCTGGCAGTCTATGCCGTATTGGTAGCGGCAGCGGCCGTAGCGGTGGACGGCCGGCATGTGCGTTTTTACATGAACGGCGCCGGGACGGTGACCACGGAGTGCGGCCAGCCCTACAAGGACCCGGGCTGTTACGCGGTCACGGCCGGGCGGCTCTTCGGCGAGAGCAGCCGGCATCTCCCCCTGTCGGTGGAAGGGCAGATCGACACCTCCAAGACCGGGGAGGGGGAGCTGCACTATGTGGCCCGGTATCTGCTCGGCCGGTATGAGACCGTCCGCCATGTCCAGGTGGTGGACACCACGCCGCCGGAGATCCGCCTGCTGCACCAGGAAGGCTATGAGCCCAGCTGGCTGGACGGGTACACCGAGGAGGGCTTCGTGGCCGAGGACCTCTGCGACGGGGACCTGACAGAGCAGGTCCGGCGGGAAGTGCAAGGGGAGAAGATCATCTATACCGTCAGCGATGCCGCCGGGAACAAGACTCAGGTGGAGCGGGAGCCAAAGTATGCCGTCACCGCGCCGGAGATCCATCTGACCGGCGGGGACACCATGGAGCTGATCGCCTGCCGGACCTTTACGGACCCGGGCTTTACGGCGGTGGATTCCCAGGGCAACGACCTGTCCTCCTATGTGCAGACCGAGGGTCAGGTGATCCCCTATGAGCCGGGCAGCTATGAGCTGCGCTATTCGATCTCCAACGCGGCGGGGGAGACGGTCAGCGCCGTGCGGACGGTCAACATCCTGCCGGCGCCCAGCCCGGAGGCGGTGCAGCCCAGCCGGAACACCATATACCTGACCTTTGACGACGGCCCAGGTCCCTATACGGAGCAGCTGCTGGACCTGCTGAAGGCCTATAATGTGAAGGCTACCTTCTTTGTCACCTGCAACTACCCGGATTATTTCGACATGGTGGGCCGGGCCTACCGGGAGGGGCACAGCATCGGCGTGCACAGCGCCAGCCACAACTATTATGAGATCTACGCCAGCGAAGAGGCGTTTTTCGACGACTTTGACGCGGTCCAGGAGATGATCTATGAGCAGACCGGCAGCTATACCAATCTGCTCCGGTTCCCGGGGGGCAGCTCCAACACCGTCAGCAGCTTCAACCCCGGCATCATGACCCGGCTGGCCCAGGCGGTGAACGACATGGGCTACCAGTATTTCGACTGGAACGTGACCAGCGGAGACGCGGGGGAGACCACCAAAACCAGGCAGATCGTCCAGAATATCATCGACGGCTGCTCCGGGCGGCGGGCCTCTGTGGTCCTCCAGCACGATATCAAGGATTACAGCGTGGCGGCGGTGGAGCAGGTGATCAACTGGGGGCTGAACAACGGCTATGCCTTCAGCGCCTTAGGGCTGGACAGCCCCAGCGCCCACCACGGCATCGCCAACTGAGGGCAGAGCCGTGACGGAGAAAAGCGTCCCCTCCCCCTTAGGGGAGATCCTTTTGGCGGCCCGGGACGGGGCCCTGTGCGGCCTGTGGTTCCGGGGGCAGAAATATGAGCGGGCCGGTCTGGCCGGCGCGGGGCCGGCAGCGGCGGAAGAGGGCGGGGACGGGGCCGTCTTAGAGCGGGCCTGCCGCTGGCTGAACGCCTACTTTGCCGGGGGTGACCCGGTACGGGACTTTCCTATAGCTCCCCGTGGCACGGATTTTCAGAAACGGGTCTGGGCGGCACTGGAGGAGATCCCCTATGGGGAGACGGTCAGCTACGGCCAGCTGGCCCGGCGCATAGGCTGTGCCTCCGCCCGGGCCATAGGCGCCGCCGTGGGCAGAAACCCCATCTCCCTGCTGATCCCCTGCCACCGGGTATTGGGCGCCGGGGGCGCGCTGACCGGCTATGCCGGCGGACTGGAGCGGAAAGAGCGTCTGCTGGCGCTGGAGCGGGGAAATAAATTAACATAAAAAAGTTAACATAATAAATATAGTTTACATAATATGATTCAAAGGAGGGACGGGCATGATCCTGGCGCTGGATGTGGGCAACACCCACATTGTGGTAGGCTGCATCGAGGAGGGGCATATCCTCAGCATCGTGCGCATACAGACCAAAAGCGGCGAGACGGACGCGGAGTATGCCATCAAGCTCAAGCAGGTGCTGGAGCTGAAGGGCATCGACCCGGCGGGCTTTGAGGGGGCCATCCTGTCCTCGGTAGTCCCGCCGGTCACCGGGGCGCTGCTCTCCGCGGTCGAAAGCCTCACGGGCTGCCGCTGCCTGCTGGTGGGACCGGGGATGAAAACGGGGCTGAATGTCCGCATTGACGATCCCTCTTCCTTGGCGGGGGATCTGGTGGCGGGCAGCGTGGCCGCCGCCATCCATTACGGGACGCCGGTGATCGTCCTGGACCTGGGCACCGCCACCACCGTCGTGGCTGTAGACGGGAACAACTGCTACCGGGGCGGGGCGATCCTGCCCGGCGTGCGGACCTCCTACACGGCCCTGTCGGCGGACACGAGCCTGCTGCCGGACATCTCCATTGCCGCGCCGAAGAAGAGCATCGGCACCAACACGGTGGACGCCATGCGTTCCGGGGCGGTGTTTGGCACGGCGGCGGCCATCGACGGCATGATAGAGCGCTTTGAAGCGGAGCTGGGGCAGAGCTGTGCCCTGGTGGCCACGGGGGGCCTGGCCCAGGCGGTGATCCCCTATTGCCGGCGGCCGATCATCTGTGACGACGACCTGCTGCTGAAGGGCCTGTGGGCCCTGTATCAGAAAAACAAAAGATAAGGGCAGATATTGTATCGAAAGCGCGCCGGCGGCACAAGGTACTGTGCCGCCGGCGCGCTCTCCTGTGACGTTCTATATGAGAGTTATGTAAACAAAAATAGCCTTTGGTTTCGTTTTTGCGGACTTTTTTTCGCTGTTTATGCCCGGAAACGGGCATCCTTCGTTGACAAACAGAGCCTTGCATGATAAAATATATGAACAATTGAAACGATCGGGCGGAATCCCTTTTCCGCGCCCGGCGGGGCGCGGGAAGGAGCGTCCTTCCGGTCGGGCGGAATCGAAAACAGGCGGTATTTTTGAGCGGAATGAGTGCGTTTAAAGTGATCGCGTTTGACCTGGACGGCACGCTGACCCAGCATAAGTCGCCGCTGGGGGAGGAAAACAGGGCCGTTCTGGACAGGCTCTCCAGCCGGTACAGGCTGCTGATGGTGGGGGCCGGCGCGTGCCGCCGGATCTATGAGCAGATGGGGCATTATCCCATTGATATAATCGGCAACTACGGGATGCAGTATTATACATATGACGCGGCGGCGGGGGAACTCGTCAAGGTATATGACGAGGCGGCCCCCTGTGACCGGGAGAGCGTCTCGGCGCGCATCACGGCGCTGCGGCGGCGCTTCGGCTATGAACAGTACGCGGGGGACAATGTGGAGTTTCACGCCTCCGGCTGCGTGACCTTCCCCCTGCTGGGGACGGCGGCGGCCCTGGAGGACAAGCTCCGCTTTGACCCGGACCGGAAGAAGCGGGCCGTCTTTTATGAGGAGGTCAAGGCCGCTTTCCCGGAATATACGGTTTTTATCGGGGGCTCCTCTTCCTTCGATATGGCCCCCATGCCGTACAATAAATATTACGCGCTGGACCGGCTTTGCAGAGAAGAGGGCTACTCCCATGGGCAGATCGCCTATGTAGGGGACGATTACGGCCCCGGGGGGAACGATGAGGCGGTCTACGCCTCGGATTTCCGCTTTTTCCCGGTGGGGGATTACAGGCATCTGCCGGACTATATCGGCGAATTGTTGAATCAGGGAGATTAAGCATGATTTTAGACAGCACTGTATACAGCGGCCCCTGCAGCTGCGGGAGAGAGCACCGGATGGTCACCCGGGCGGCGATCATCGAGCCGGGCTGCCTGAACCGCTTGGAGGAGATCTTGGCGGAATACGGCATCGGGGGCAAGCGCTGCGCCCTGTACGGGGCCAACGCCTACGCTGCCACCGCCGGCCGGCATCCCCGGGCGGAGCAGGAGATCGTTCTGGACCCGGCCGGCCTGCACGCGGATGAGAAGTCCACCGCTGTGGTGCTGGAGCGGCTGGAGCCGGATGTGGAAGTGATCTTAGCGGTCGGCAGCGGGACCATCCACGATATCGCCCGTTTTTGCGCCCATGAGCGGAAGATCCGCTTTGTGGCCCTGCCTACCGCCGCCAGTGTGGACGGCTTTTGCAGCACCGTGGCCGCCATGACCTGGTACGGGTTTAAAAAGACCCTGCCCGCGGTGGCCCCGGAGATCGTGGTGGCCGATATCGACGTGATCAAAAAGGTCCCCATGGAGCTGATCCGCAGCGGCGTGGGGGATATCATGGCCAAGTATGTGGCCCTGGCCGAGTGGAAGATCGCCCATCTGGTGACGGGGGAGTACCTGTGCCCCCGGATCATGGAGATCGTGCGCCAGGCGGCGGATACGGTGATGGAGAGCATCCCCGGCATCTTGGAGGGGCAGGACGCGGCCTACGAGAGCGTGACCTATGCCCTGGTCATGAGCGGGATCGCCATGCAGATGATGGGCAACTCCCGGCCCGCCTCCGGCGCGGAGCACCATATTTCCCACCTGATCGAGATGGGCCCCGCGGGGCTGGAGGTCCGGTTTCCCGCCATGCACGGGGAAAAGACCGGGGTGGGCTCTGTCTTGGCTGCCCGGGAGTATGAGCGGCTGGCCGCCATCGAGGACATCGGCCCCTATCTGAAGGACTATGCCCCGGTGAGCGAGGCCGAGTACCGCGCCTTCTTCGGGGAAAAGCTGGCGGAGGCCATTATCCGGGAGAACCGGGACGACTGCCTGGCCGCCGTTTCCAAACAAAAGCTGGCCGAGGTCTGGCCGGAGATCCGGGAGATCCTGGCCGGGATCCCCAAGGCGGAGACCCTGTACGGCCTGCTGGAGCAGATCGGCGCCAAGCGGGAGCTGGAGGACGTGGGCGTCTCCTCCCAGGCGCTGCCGGTGATTTTGAAATATTCCCCTCTGGTGCGCAACCGGCTGACTCTGATGCGGATGCGCCGGATGATCGAGGCTTGAAATTGCGCGGCAATTTTATATAGCGGAAACTAAAGAATAAGGAGAGGAAGAAATGAGCGTAGAGATTGTCATAAAAAACGCGCTTAAGAAGTATGGGGAGAACGTCATCATCCCCGACCTGAGCCTGGACATCCGGCCGGGCGAGTTCTTCACGCTGCTGGGGCCCTCCGGCTGCGGGAAAACCACGCTTTTGCGGATGATCGCGGGCTTTAACAGCATCGAGGGCGGCGACTTCTATTTTGGGGATAAGCGCATCAACGACCTGGACCCGGCCAAGAGAAACATCGGTATGGTCTTCCAGAACTACGCCATTTTCCCCCATATGACCGTGCGCAAGAACGTGGAGTTCGGCCTGAAGAACAAAAAGCTGCCGAAGGACCAGATCAAGTCCCGGACCGATGAGTTCATGAAGCTGATGCAGATCAGCGACTATTCCGACCGGATGCCCGAGCGGCTCTCCGGCGGCCAGCAGCAGCGTGTGGCCCTGGCCCGCGCCCTGTGCATCGAGCCCGACGTGCTGCTGATGGACGAGCCTCTGTCCAACCTGGACGCCAAGCTCCGGGTGGAGATGCGCACCGTTATCAAGAACATCCAGCACGACGTGGGCATCACCTGCGTGTACGTGACCCATGACCAGGAGGAGGCCATGGCCGTGTCTGACCGGATCGCCGTTATGAACGCCGGCGTTATCCAGCACGTGGGCACCCCCAAGAGCATTTACCAGCGGCCCGCCAACATTTTTGTGGCCACCTTCATCGGCCGCACCAACGTGCTCAACGGCAGCGTGACCGTGGAGGACGGCAAGGCGGTGCTGAACCTGTGCGGGTACTCCGCGCCGCTGCCCACCGTGGCTCCCGAGCATATGAAGGGCCAGGATGTGGTGGTCAGCGTCCGGCCCGAGGAGCTGCTGCTGAACCGGGATCCCAATGTGCCCGGCATCAAGGCCGTGGTGAAGGACGCGGTGTTCCTGGGCCTGAATACCCACTATTTCGTCAAGCTCTCCACCGGCGAGGATGCGGAGATCATCCAGGAGTCCTCCATCGAGGACACCTTGGCCCCCGGCGCGGAGATCTCCCTGGGTGTGAATACCGACAAGGTCAACGTCTTCCTGGCCGACGGCTCTGCCAACATCCTCACCGGCGTGAAAAACGACCTGAAGGCCTGAAGCCGGGAGGGATAAGATGGCGAAACATAAAAAATTTGAAGTTTGGACCGTGATCTCCATCCTGATGCTGGCGATCTTCCTGCTGTTCATGGTCTACCCCATGTTTGGCCTGCTGAAGCAGTCCGTCATTTCTCCGGACGGCCGGTTTACCTTTGAACAGTTCGGCAAGTTCTTCAGCCGCAGCAACTATACGGTCACTATTCTCAACAGCGCCAAGTCCACCATTTCGGTCACGCTGCTGTCCCTGGCGTTGGGCATTCCCTTTGCGTATTTCTATTGCTTCTACCGCCTGAAAGGCAGCAAGCTGCTGTTCGTGGTGTCCATCCTCTGCTGCATGTCCGCCCCCTTCATCGGCGCTTACTCCTGGATCATGCTGCTGGGCCGGGGCGGCGTCATCACCGCCTTTATGAAAAACACCTTCGGCATCAACATCGGCAGCATCTACGGCCTGAAAGGCATCCTGTTGGTGCAGAGCCTGAAGTTCTTCCCCCTGGTGTTTATCTACATGAACGGCGCGTTCAAGAACATCGACAACACCCTGATGGAGGCCTCGGCCAACATGGGCTGCACCGGCGTCAGCCGTCTGTTCAAGATCGTGATGGCCCTCTCCATGCCCACCATCCTGGCTGCGGCGCTGATGGTGTTCATGCAGGCATTTGCCGATTTCGGCACCCCCATGCTGCTGGGCGAGGGCTTCCAGACCTTCCCGGTGCTGATCTATAACCAGTACCTGGGCGAGAACGGGCAGGACTACAACTTTGCGGCTACCCTGGCTGTTATCGCCGTGGTGGTCACCGCGGTGGCGTTCTTTATCCAGAAGTGGGGCACCAGCAAGTTCAAATTCTCCATGAACGCCCTGCACCCGGTGGAGAAAAAGCCCGCCAAGGGCCTGGCCGGTTTCCTGATGCACCTGTACTGCTATCTGCTGGTGGCGATCGCCTTTATGCCCCAGCTGTACATCATCTATCTGTCCTTCCGCAAGAGCTCCGGCGCGATTTTTACCGAGGGCTATTCCCTGGGCAACTATCAGGCGGCCATGCGCAAGCTGCTGATGCGCTCCATCAAGAACACCGTCTTTATGGGCGTGGTGGCGCTGGCTATCATCATCGTGATCGCGGTGCTGATCGCCTATCTGGTGGTCCGGCGCTCCAATGTGATCAACAACGGCCTGGATACCATCGCCATGCTGCCCTATATCATGCCCGGCGCGGTCATCGGCCTGGCGCTGCTGATCGCTTTCGGCAAGCAGCCCTTCGCGCTCACCGGCACCCTGACCATTATGATCCTCTCGCTGGTCATCCGGCGTCTGCCCTATACCATCCGCTCGGCGACGGCCACCTTGATGCAGATCTCATTGAGTATCGAGGAGGCGTCCATCAGCCTTGGCGCCTCCAAAATGAAGACCTTCGTCAAGGTCACGATCCCCATGATGGCCAACGGCATCCTCTCCGGCGCGATCTTAAGCTGGGTGGCGATCATCACGGAGATCTCCAGCTCCATCATCCTGTACAACAACAAGAGCATCACCCTGACCCTGAGCACCTATATGGCCATCGTCCGCGGCAACTACGGCATGGCGGCGGCTTTCGCGGCTATCACCACGGTGGTCACCATCGCGTCTCTGCTGCTGTATCTGGCCGTCAGCAAATCCGAGGACGTGCAGCTGTAAGTCTTTCCAAGTCCTTATAACGCCTGTGCAAGGGCGTTTGGGAAATAAATCATTCAAAAGAGGAGAACGAAACATGAAGAAACTTCTTGCACTCATCCTGGCTCTGTGCATGGTCTTCGCTCTGGCCGCCTGCGGCGGTGGCAGCGCTCCTGCCGCTACCGAGGCTCCCGCTGCCGAAGCCCCTGCCGAAGAAGCCCCCGCCGAGGAAGCGCCCGCTGAAGAAGCCCCTGCCGAGAAGGCTCCCGAGGACTACACCGGTGAAGTCGTGCTCTACACCAGCATGACCGACAGCGACCTGGACGCCCTCATCACCAGCTTCAATGAAGTGTACCCCAACGTCTATGTGGACGTGCAGAACGGCTCCGCCGGCGAGCTGACCACCCGTATCCGCGGCGAGGCCTCCAATCCTCAGGGCGACGTGACCTGGGGGGGTATGGCGGACTCTGACGGCCGTACCTACGAGGACATCTATGAGGACTATGTGACCGCGCATGACGCCGAGAACGTGGAAGCCTATCGCTCCCCCAACGGCCTGTACTCCATGGATCACCTGTCCACCGTGGCCTTCTGCGTCAACACCGAGCTGGAGGCTGAGCTGGGCCTGGACATCCAGTCCTATGCCGATCTGCTGGATCCGAAACTGACCGGTAAGGTCGTCACCGCCTCTCCCCATGACTCCTCCGCCGCCTGGAACAACGTCTGCAACATCATGTCCGTCTTCGGCAACGACAGCGACGAGGCGTGGGACTACATCGCCAAGCTGATGCCTCAGCTGACCATCGTGCAGTCCTCCTCCACCTGCTTCCGCGGTGTGTATGACGGCGAGTATGTGGTGGGCCTGACCTATGAAGACGGCGCCATCACCCTGGTCCGCGACGGCGCCACCAATGTGGAAGTCCGTTATCCCGCCGAGGGTACCTCCGCTGCCGTGTACGGCATGGCTCTGATCAAGAACGGCCCCAACCCCGAGAACGCCAAGCTCTTGATCGACTTTGTCACCTCCGCTGAAGGCCAGACCGCTATGGCTGCCAAGCAGATGGGCACCCTGCGTTACACCAACGCCAACTACACCGAGCCCGATGGCGCTTGGCTGAAGCCCGCCAGCGAGATCAAGTGGGTCGACCGTGACACCCCGTATCTGACCGAGCACAAGGCCGACATCCTGGAGCACTGGGACGAGGTCTATGCCGAGGTCGTTGGCTGATCAATTGGCATTTCCCGTTTTGCACAAGGCCGCATCCGCGGCCTTGTGCGTTATAAAAAGCTCTGCCCCGGGCGCCGGGGGCCGGCCTCCGGCGCCCGGGGCAGAGCTTTGCGGAGGCTCCCGCGCGCGGGCCGCAAAGCGAATATATCAGGAGGAAAGATCATGCTGGAAAAACTGAAAGAAGAAGTTCTGCGGGCCAATTTGCTGCTGCCCGCATACAAACTGGTGACCTTTACCTGGGGCAACGTCTCCGGGATCGACCGGGAGCAGGGGCTCGTGGTCATCAAGCCCTCCGGCGTCAGCTATGAGACCATGAGCGCGGAGGACATGGTGGTGGTCGACCTGGAGGGAAAGGTCGTAGAGGGCAAATGGCGGCCCTCCAGCGACACGCCCACCCATCTGGAGCTGTACAAGGCGTTCCCCACGGTAGGGGGCATTGTGCATACCCACAGCCGCTGGGCCACCACTTTTGCCCAGGCCGGCCGGGAGATCCCCGCCATGGGCACCACCCAGGGGGACTATTTCCACGGCGCCGTACCCTGCACCCGGCCCATGACCGAGGCGGAGATCAAAGGGGAGTACGAGAAGGAGACCGGCAAGGTCATTATAGAGGCGTTCCGGGACCTGGACAGCGAGGCCGTCCCCGGCGTGGTGGTCTACAGTCACGGGCCCTTCACCTGGGGCAAGGACCCCATGGAGGCGGTGCACAACGCGGTGGTGCTGGAGGAAGTAGCGTTCATGGACTGGCACGCCATGGTCCTCAACCCCGCCCAGGGGCCCATGCAGCAGGCCCTGCTGGACATGCACTATTACCGCAAGCACGGCGCCAACGCCTATTACGGACAGAAATGAGGAAATCAGAACGACCCCTCCGGAAAACCGGAGGGGTCGTTCTGTTAGCGGGCATCCCGGGAAAGGGGAGGGGTTTATCCCTCCTCCGCCGGGCGGTATTTGACGAACACCACATCGTCGAGAATGCGGATGGAGCCCTCGTCGGGATAGCAGGGCATGTCCGCGGTGCGGCTGTCATGGGCTAAAGCCTCCGTCACCGCGTCGTCCGCCGTCTCCATCTCCGCACCCAGGAAATAGCGCAGGAAGTTCTCCTCGGACAGGGCGCTCTTGAGCAGCGGCTCCTTGACGCCCACCAGATCCTCCGCCGGATCCCCAAACTCGGGGGGGCAGATGCCGGTATCCTGGTCCAGGTACCGGTAAATGGCCAGCTTCATATCCGACCGGAAGCCCGGCAGGGAACGGATCTGGGAGAGCAGGACGGTGCTCTGGGAAAAGGCGTTTTCGTATTTCAGATCGAGCTTCAGATAGGTGCGGTTGGCGTAGCCGATGTTCATGGCGGCAATGACGGTGAACAGCAGCAGCGCCAGGCCGCGCCCGCTTTTTTTCACCCGCTCCGGCAGCTGTTCCAGCGCCATAAACGCGAGCACATACAGCGACGCGTAGCCAAACAGCACGATGGTATGCACCGTCCAGTCTCCCACGATCACATACAGGCAGCCCACGCTCAGCGGCAGCAGCGCCAGGCACAGCAGCAAGAGGAGGCTGTTTTTCCAGTTCTTCGCTTTGACCTGGCTCCAGACCAGGCCCGCGCCGGCCAGCAGCAGGCAGACCGCATACAGAAGCCGCTGGAATTTGGAGATCACCAGCAGGTTGTAGCGGGAGATCAGGTTGTAGACAAACCAGTAATAAGCCAGGTAGAGCCCCCGGGCCAGGCCGGGCCCCATCCACACCGCGTCGTTGGAATAGAAGTTCAGCTCCGTCCCGGTCAGGCGCAGGGAGAGGCGGATGGACACATAGTACAGCGCCATGCCCGCCAGCAGCACCAGCAGATAGCGCAGGCCCCGCCGGAGGATCTCTCCCGCCGCGGTTTGCCCGTCTAAAATGTCCTTCACCACCAGGAGCAGAAGCAGGCTGCCGGCCACCGTGATGAAGCCCTGGTAGATCCCTAAGGAGAACAACAGCAGCAGCACCGCGAAAAGCAGATTTTTCCAGCCGCCCTGCCGGGTGAGCGCCACTGTCAGCACCGCCGACAGAAACGAGACCGCGTAACAGCTGCTGGTAAAGATAAAGCAGAAAATTGCCGTCTGGGAGGGGAAGACCACCAGCAGCGCCGGCAGCAGAGCCTGGGCCATGGGCCGCCTGATCTCAAACAGACGCACGATGATACAGGCGGCCGCCGCCATCAGCAGCAGGCTGATGCTCCCATAGAGCCAGGGCATGTGGAAATCGGGAAAGATCAGGCTCAGCAGATCCAGGCCCCAGCGGCCCGAGTCCGCCGTCCCGCCCTTGCCGAAGAAATACAGCAGGCCGTCATAGTTGGGCATCAGATTGGTAAAGGCGAACATATGCGCCAGAAGCCCCGCGGCCAGGGCGGAACCGAAGGGCAGCGCGTTCGCCCGCAAGGCCCCGACCGCCCTCTCGAACAGCCGCTCGAACCAGCTCAGATCCTTCTCGTTCATCTCTGTCTCCCGTCTCTCTTTCTTACAGCCGGATGATCTCTCCGCTCTCCGGGCCGATGACGCCGCGGAAAATGCCCTTGCCCGCGGCGGAGCAGTCCGCCTCAAAACGGGCCTCCCGCTCTCCCCGGTTCAGCACCGTGAGGGTGGCCCCGTCCTCCGCCGGCAGGCCGAACACGTCCTTCCCGCCGCGGATGCAGCGCAGGATTAGCAGCACATCCGCCGAGGCGGCCATAAACAGGGCCTCGCCGGTGGACAGGGCCGGGGTGGAGGCGCGCAGGGCCGCCAGGGCAGCGTAGTGGGCGTGGAGCCCTCTGGCCTCCGGGTCCTCTTTAAACGGGGCCCGGCAGAAGGGGTCATTCACGCCGGTCATTCCCTGCTCGTCCCCGTAATAGATGCTGGGGACGCCGGGGAGGCTGAATTGCAGCACCGCGGCCATTTTCTCCAGCTCCAGGGCCTTTTCCAGGGCCTCCGGTCCGATCTTCAGCGCCGTCTGCTCCTCCCGGGACAGGCCCCGCAGATAGACCGGCGTGGCCAGGGCCGTGCGCAGCCGGTCCGTGTCATGGGAGCCGTACAGGTTCAGCAGCGAATAATACAGGGGCTTGGGGTAGTTCATCTGCTGGGCGGTCAGAAAATCCCGCAGCCTGTAGGCGTCCCAGCGCCGGTGCACGAAATGGAGCAGGGCGTCCCGCAGGGGATAGTTCATCACACTGTCCAGGGACCAGCCCAAGGCGTAGTTCCGGCGGCCCCCCATACTGATCTTCGTGACCGGGTCCTCCCAGACCTCGCCCAAGATCAGCGCATCCGGCTTTTCCTCCCGGGCCGCCTGCCGGATCAGGGCAAGCACATCGTCCGGCAACTCGTCGGCCACGTCCAGCCGCCAGCCGGCAGCCCCCAGGCGCAGCCAGCGCTTAATGACGCTGTCCTTGCCGGTGACCACAAAGTCCTGCCAGGACGGGTTGTGCTCGTCCACCTCCGGCAGGTCCTGAAAACCCCACCAGCAGCGGTACTGGCTGGGGAATTTTTTGAAATCGTACCAGGAATAATAGGCGGAGTCCTTCCCCTGGCAGGCACCCTTTTCCGGGTAGTTCCCGTAGCGGTTGAAATACCGGCTGTCCGCCCCGGTATGGGAAAAAACGCCGTCTAAAATCACCCGGATCCCCAGCGCCTCCGCG
The DNA here is from genome assembly GCA_947630375.1 of uncultured Oscillospiraceae bacterium. Classification (GTDB taxonomy): domain Bacteria; phylum Bacillota; class Clostridia; order Oscillospirales; family Oscillospiraceae; genus Limivicinus. The sequence goes on from CANRHH010000064.1 coordinate 38,214, forward strand.
GCCTGGCAGAGGGCCGCCAGGTCCTCGTTGGTGCCCAAAATGGGGTCCACCCGCAGATAGTCCGAGGTGTCATAGCGGTGGTTGGAGCGGGCCTCCACAATGGGGTTCAGGTACAGGCAGCTGACGCCCAGCTCCTGCAAATAGGGCAGCTTTTCCCGGATGCCTTGGAGGGTGCCGCCGTAGAAATCATCCGGGCTGTAGGCCGCCTCGAAGGGGCGGGGGAGGGAGCGCACCGGCTCCTCTAAGCTCCCGTGCAGCTCCGGCGTCTGGCCCAGGGCCTTGTGATAGGCCACGCCCTTCTCCGCCGTGCCGTCGCCGGAGAAGGCAAAGCGGTCCGGAAAGATCTGATAGACGACGCTCCGCCGAAACCAGGCGGGGGTCTCGAAATCCTTTTTGTACACCGTCAGCCGGAAGCCCTCGTTCTGGCTGTCATAAAGGCGGCCCACGGTGCCGGTGGCGTCCGGACAGAGCCACAAAATCCCCTCCGGCGTCTGGATCTTGAAGCAGAACCACAGGGCGGCGGGCTCCTTCGGAGCCTTGAAGGAGACGGAAAAACGGTCTCCCGCCTGCTTCATGGGCGTTTCTCTGCGCTGCTTGTCCCCGGTCAGGACCAGGGAGGCTTTTTGGACCACCCCGCCCAGGACCCGGAAGCTCAAACGGATCCGTTCCCCGCAGGGCACGGCCCCGTAAGGGGAGCGAAACTCCGCCTGCCGCCCGTCAAAGGCGACCGCCAGGGTTTTCCGGCGCATGTCGCGCAGAATGCAGAGGACGTGCCCTGTCCGGGACTGAATAGGGAACATCTGTTCCATTTGGATCTCCCCGGCGGTCAGATCAGCGCAGCAGCAGGCCGCCGTCCGATAGGCCGCCTCTACAGACAGACCCTCCTCATCCATGAGGACCCGCATCAGCTCCGGGGCAGTCAGCGGATTGCCCCGGCTGAAAAAACACTCGCCTAATTTATCCCCGGGCAGGCCCCGGGATTTGCAGTCGTCCACCGCGGCGCGGACTGTGGCCGCCGCCTGGAAATATTGCCAGGGCAGCGCCGGACAGTCCCGGGAGTTGAGCTGTTCCGCCAGCTCCCTGTCCCCGCCCAGGGCCCGCCAGACCCCGCCGGAAAGCCCGGCCTCCACGGTCTTCTGCCCCTGGTACTCGATGGACATGGTATAGTCTTCCGACCAGCACTCCTTATACACACCGCCGAAGGAGACACGGCACGTTTTTTCTGCCTCTTTTACAACATGCATATATACAGCCTCGCGTATTCCTGTGCGGAGAGTTCAAAGCCGAAGTCCGTCTCCATCGCGTGGCTGATCAGAGCGGTCATCACATCTTTGTCTTGATAGCAGGCCAGGGCCCTGCGGACGGTGTCCCGCAGCTCCCAGGCGTCATAGTTGGCGAAGGAAAAGCCGTTGCCCTCGCCGGTATACTGGTTGTAGGGCTGGACGGTGTCCCGCAGGCCGCCGGTCTCCCGGACGATGGGCAGGGAGCCGTAGCGCATGGCGATCATCTGGCTCAGGCCGCAGGGCTCAAAGCGGGAGGGCATGAGGAAAAAGTCGCTGCCGGCATATACCAGGTGGGACAGCTCCTCGCTGTAGCCTATGTAGGCGCACAGGCGGCCTTTGTAGCGGTATTCCGCCGCCCGCATAAAGTTTTCAAAGCGGGCGTCCCCGGTGCCCAGGAGCATGAACTGCATGTCCTCGCTGCCCATGAGGCTGTCCAGAATGGCGGTCACCAGGTCGAAGCCCTTCTGCCCGGTCATGCGGGTGACCATGGCGAAGAGGGGCACGTCCGGCCGCTGCTCCAGCCCCATCCGCTCCTGGAGCGCCGCCTTGCAGACGGCCTTGCCCTTGAGCCGGCCCCGGCTGAACTTGGCGGGGAGGAGCGGGTCGGCGTTGGGGTTGAAGACCTTTTTGTCGATGCCGTTGATGATGCCGGACAGATCCTCCGCCCGGTACAGCAGCACATCCTCCAGCCCCTCGGAGTACTCGGAGGTCATGATCTCCCAGGCGTAGCTGGGGCTCACCGTGTTGATCTTGTCGGCAAACAGGCAGCCGGCCTTGAGGAAATTGGGGTTGTCGTTCAGATTTAGGGCGTCATAGGTGAAATACCGGTCGTCCACCCCCAGCATGTCCTTGACAAAGTGGTAGCTGTAGATGCCCTGGAAGGCGATGTTGTGGATGGTCAGCAGGAATTTCAGATCCTCCTGCATCCCGCCTAGGTACTGGGTCTTGGCCAGGAAGGGGATCATGGCCGTGTGCCAGTCGTTGCAGTGGACCACGTCGGGGGCAAAATCCAGGTTGGGGATCGCGTCCAGCACAGCCCGGGTGAAGAAGCAGTACTGCTCACCCTCGGCCTCGCCGCCCCGGTAGATCTTGTCGCCGAAATAGTGCTCGTTGTCCACCAGGTAGATGGTGACCCCGTCCAGCACCAGCTTTTCAATGCCGGCATACTCATGCCGCCAGCCCAGGTCCACATAGAAGTAGAACAGGTGCTCCACCTGATCGGCATATTTCTCCTTGATCACCCGGTGGTACGGAGTGATGACCCGGGCATCGATCCCCAGCTGGGCCAGAGATTTGGGCAGGGCCCCGGCCACATCGGCCAGGCCGCCGGTTTTGGAGAGGGGGGCGCATTCGGCCGCCGCCAGCAGGACCTTGGGCAGCTCGTCCCGGCCCTTTTCCCTGAGCATTTCCTTAAATTCCTTTTTCATCCTCTTCTCCTTTGCTGATCATATGTTCGGTATGGGGGATATCTGCCGTTTTTGCGCTCCGCTCCTTCCGGGGCTTAAAGCGGAAGAACACCGCCGCCATAGGCGGGAGCGTGATCCGGGCCGAGTGGGGCCAGGACAGGAAGAGCTCCTTACGGCTGAAAATGGCCTTGGGATTGACGGCGCCGCTGCCGCCGTAGCAGCTCTCGTCGCTGTTCAAAAGCTCCTTCAAGGTCCCCGCCCGGGGAAGACCCAGTACAAAGCCCTCATATTTCACCGGGGTAAAGTTGCAGGCGCAGACGATGTAACTGTCCTTCTCCGGGGCCATGCGCATGAAAGCGATGGAGCTGCGGGCGGCGTCGTCCACGTTGAGCCACTGGAAGCCCTCCCAGGAGTTGTCGATCTCATAGAAGGCCGGGTTTTCCACATACAGCCGGTTGAGCTTCTCGCAGTAGCGCTGCATCTCGTCGTGCCGGGGATATTTGAGCAGAAACCAGTCCAGCTCCCGCTTCCAGTTCCACTCGATGAAGTGGGCAAACTCGCTGCCCATAAAGGTCAGCTTCTTGCCTGGATGGCCCATCTGATAGCCGTACAGGGCCTTTAGAGAGCGGAATTTCTGCTCGTAGTCGCCCCACATCTTGTTGACCATGGATTTCTTGCCGTGGACCACCTCATCGTGGGAGTAGGGCAGGATGAAGTTCTCGTTAAAGGCGTACATCATGGAGAAGGTCAGCTTGTTGTGGTTGCTGCTTCTGAAATAGGGGTCCATGGCCATGTAATCCAGGGTATCGTGCATAAAGCCCATGTCCCACTTGAGGCAGAAGCCCAGACCCCCGTCATAGGGCGGGGCGGTGATCTTGGGATAGGCCGTGGCCTCCTCGGCGATGGTCACGGCGCCGGGATATCCGGTGAGCACGGCGGTGTTCAGCTTTTGCAAAAAGGCTACCGCCCCCAAGTTGATGTTGCCGCCCTCCCGGTTGGGGGTATATTCCCCCTCTTTCCGGGCATAGTTCAGATACAGCATGGAGCTGACCGCGTCCACCCGGATGCCGTCAATATGAAATTCCTCGAAGAATTTGCAGGCCGAGGATACCAAAAAGCTCTGGACCTGGTCGCTCTCATAGTCGAACACCAGCGTCCCCCACTCCGGGTGCTCCGCCATCCGCCGCTCCTTGCACTCAAACTGGGGGCTCCCGTCAAACAGCGCCAGGCCGTGCTCGTCCTTGGGGAAGTGGGCGGGGACCCAGTCCATAATGAGCCCGATCCCGGCCTGGTGGAACTTGTCCACCATGTATTTGAAGTCCTCCGGCGTACCGTAACGGGAGGTGGGGGAGTAATAGCCGGTGACCTGATAGCCCCAGGATCCGTCAAAGGGGTACTCGGTCACGGGCAGCAGCTCCACATGAGTATAGTGCATGCGGCGGCAGTAGTCAACCAGAGAATCCGCCAGGGTCCGGTATGTAACGCCGCCCGGCAGATCCTTCCAGGACCCGGCGTGGACCTCATAGATGTTCATGGGGCTGCTCAAAAAGCGGCGCGTGGCCCGCTTGGCCATATAGTCGCCGTCACCCCAGGCGTAGGGCACGCCGTCCCAGATGATGGAGGCGGTCTCTTTTCCGTTCTGGCCAAAGGCCGCAAAGGGGTCGGCTTTCAGGATCTGCCGCCCGTCGGCCCCGTCGATGCAGAATTTATATCGCTGGCCGTTTTGCAGAGCGGGCACAAACACCGCCCAGACGCCGTCCTCTCTCTTCTCCATGGGCAGAGACTGCCGGTCCCAGCCGTTGAAATCGCCCACCAGATGGACCTGCCGGGCGTTGGGGGCCCAGACCAGAAAACGGTGCTCCTTCAGCTCCGGCACATACCGGCAGCCGAAGCAGAGCCAGGCCTTGCGGGCGTTGCCGGTGTTAAACAGATAGATGTCGGCACTTGGGATATATTTCTCATGTACAGCATCCATAGGCGTCTCCTCCTGTCCTGCTGTGAATGTTCTCCTATTATAACGTGTTTTTCCGTCAATTCCAAGTGCTTTTTACAGCCGGAACAAAAAACTATAAAAGAAAAAAGAGGGCGGTTTGAAAAAAATCAGTTGACAACTTGTGCCTTGTCTGGTAAAATGCAGGATGTTGTTTGAAAGCAATTTGGCGGCATAGCTCAGTTGGCTAGAGCATGCGGTTCATACCCGCAGTGTCCCC